>NZ_JBIRVJ010000010.1:0-342216 GCF_044386705.1 Streptomyces sp. NPDC020422
GTACTGCAGGGGGGACCCTGTGGGAGAGTAGGACGCCGCCGAACAATCATTGTGGGAAAGCCCCGCACCTCTGGTGCGGGGCTTTTCTGCGTTTAGGGTGACTTCTATGCGCTACGACCTGGTCATCTTCGACAACGACGGCGTGCTCGTGGACAGTGAGCCCCTCTCCAACACGATCCTGGCCGGCTACCTCACGGAGCTGGGACACCCCACCACGTACGAGGAGTCGGTCCGCGACTACATGGGGTCGGCCGTGCACCGGATCCACGAACTGGTCCTAGAGCGTTCGGGGGAGCGGCTGCCCGCAGACTTCGACGAGGTCTTCCACGGGCGCGTGTTCGCCGCGTTCCAGCGGGAGTTGGAGGCCGTCGCCGGGGCCGAGGACGTCGTGAAGCTGTTGGCGGACGCGGGAGTGCCGTACTGCGTGGCGTCGTCCGGGAGCCATGAGCGGATCCGGGTCGGGCACCGGAAGACGGGGCTCGACGCGTTGTTCCGCGACGAGATCGTCTTCAGCGCCCAGGACGTCGGCCGCGGGAAGCCGGCACCCGACCTCTTCCTCCATGCCGCCGAGCGCATGGGCGTCGCCCCGGAGCGGTGCGCGGTGGTCGAGGACAGCGCCCTCGGGGTGCGGGCGGCGGTGGCGGCCGGGATGGACGTGTACGGGTTCACCGCGATGACCCCGCGGGAGCGGCTGGTGGGGGCCACGGGGTACTTCGGGGCGATGGACGAGCTGCCGGCCACATTGGGCATGTGATCCATCTACCGCGCGGTAGGTTCCGGCCCTACGCTGTGCCGCCATGAC
This sequence comes from Streptomyces sp. NPDC020422, assembly GCF_044386705.1. Lineage (NCBI taxonomy): Bacteria > Bacillati > Actinomycetota > Actinomycetes > Kitasatosporales > Streptomycetaceae > Streptomyces > Streptomyces sp. NPDC020422. The sequence goes on from NZ_JBIRVJ010000010.1 coordinate 803, forward strand.
GGATGCGCGTGTGCGGCGTGGGCGGGGAGCTCTCGCGGTCGGCTTTTTCGTGCAGGGTGTCACCTTTGCCCTGCTCGTGACCCGAATACCGGCGATCCAGGACCGGTACGGGATCTCCGACGGGTTGCTGCCCCTGTTCCTGGCGGCCGTGCCCGTGCTCGCCGGCGTGGCGAGCGTGCTCACCGAGAAGGTGGTGGCCCGGGTCGGCCCCGCGCGGGTGCTGCGCTGGGCCCAGCCCGTGGTGCTGCTGGCGCTCCTGGCCGTGGGGGCCGGGTCGCAGCTGTGGCAGGCGGCGGTGGCGCTCGGGGTGTTCGGGCTCGCGGTCGGCGCGCTCGACGCCTCCATGAACATGCTGGGGGTGAGCCTCCAGCGGGCGTACGGGCGGAGCATCATGCTCGGCTTCCACGCCGCGTACAGCCTCGGCGGGATCGCGGGGGCGTCGCTGGCCTGGGCGGGGGCGCACTGGCATCTGTCGCTGTTCGTGTCGTACCTGCCGGTGGTGGCGGTGCTGCTGCCGGTGGTGCTCGTCGGGAGCCGCTGGTACGTGGCCGGGGAGCCGGGAGAGCCGGGCGAGGTCGCCGGGGCCGGCGGGGCCGCGGGCGGTGGTGGTGTGGTGTTCCGGATGCTGCTGCCGCTGTGTCTGGTGATGACCTTCGCGTACATCGGGGACTCGACGGTCTCGAACTGGTCGGCGAAGTACCTGCAGGACGTCCTCGGCTCCTCGGAGGAGCTGGCGACCGTGCCGTACAACGCGTACATGGTGACGACGCTGCTCGGGCGGTCCGTCGGGGACTTCGGGGTGCGGCGGTTCGGCGCGGTGCTCGTGGTGCGGTGCGGGGCGGTGCTCGCGGCGCTCGGGTTCGCGGTGGTGGCGGTGGCGCCGGGGGCGTGGGTGGGGATGGCCGGGTTCACGGTCCTCGGGCTCGGGCTGAGCGTGATCGTCCCGCAGACCTTCGCGGCCGCGGGGCGCCTGTTCCCGGCGGCGAGCGATGCGGCCGTGGCGCGGCTGAACGTCTTCAACTACGTGGGCTTCCTGGTCGGCTCGCCGCTGGTGGGGGCGCTGGGCGACGCGTGGAGCTATCGCGGGGCGATGCTGGTGCCGATGGTGCTGGTCCTGGTGACGGTGGTGTACGCCACGTCGTTCGGCTCGGAGAAGGCCCGATACGGTGGCTCGCATGAGCGGCCGCGCACTGTTGATGTGGGATGAAGCTGTCACGGGCTACGACTTCGGGTCGGAGCACCCGATGGATCCGGTGCGTCTGGCGCTGACCATGGGGTTGGTGCGGGCGTACGGCCTCGACCGGGCCGTGGACGTGGTGGCGGCGAAGCCGGCGGGGGAGTCGACGCTGCGGCTCGTGCACCGCGAGGACTATGTGGCGGCCGTGCGGGCGGCCTCGGTCGATCCGCGCGCGGCCGACCAGGCGTACGGGCTCGGGACGGTGGACGATCCGGCGTTCGCGGGGATGCACGAGGTGTCGGCGCTGATCGCCGGGCAGTCGGTGGGGGCCGCCGAGGCGGTGTGGCGCGGGGACGCGGCGCACGCGGTCAACTTCGCGGGCGGGCTGCACCATGCGATGCCGGGGGCGGCGTCGGGGTTCTGCATCTACAACGACGCCTCGCTGGCCATCGCCCGGCTGCTCGAACTGGGCGCGGAGCGGGTCGCGTACGTGGATGTGGACGTGCACCACGGGGACGGGGTGCAGGCGGCGTTCTGGGACGATCCGCGGGTCCTGACGATCTCCCTGCACGAGCATCCGCGGACGCTGTTCCCGCAGACCGGCTGGCCGGAGGAGACGGGCGGTGCCGGGGCCGGTGAGGGCGGTGCGGTGAACCTGGCGCTGCCGGCCGGGACCGGGGACGCGGGCTGGCTGCGTGCCTTCCACGCGGTGGTGCCGGAGCTGATCGCCGATTTCCGGCCGCAGGTGCTGGTGACGCAGCACGGGGCGGACACGCACTTCGAGGATCCGCTGGCGCACCTGGCGGTGTCGCTGGACGCGCAGCGGGCGGTGCAGGAGGCCTGTCACGAGCTGGCGCACGCCCATGTCGAGGGCGGCAGGTGGGTGGCGCTGGGCGGCGGCGGGTACGCGGTCGTGGACGTCGTACCGCGGTCGTGGACGCATCTGGTGGGGATCGCGGCGCACGCTCCGGTCGATCCTGAGTCGGTGATCCCGTCCTCGTGGCGGGACGAGGCGTACGCGCGGACGCGGCAGCCCGGTCCGGTGCGGATGACGGACGGGCGGTGGCCGGTGGGCTGGCAGGACTGGGCGGCCGGCTATGACCCGGCGGACCGCCTCGACCAGGCGATCCTGGCGACCCGCAAGGCGGTGTTCCCGCTGCGCGGGCTGCTGGTCTGAGCCTGGCCTGAACCCGTCGCGCACTGGTGCGTGGGGGTTACGCCAACGGGGCGGTGTGCGGGGGGTTTCGGCTCCGGCGCAGTGTCGTTCCGGCAGCATCGGGAGGGTGTTGAGTACCGGGGCGCTGCGGGCGCATCTGTTGGCGGCGGGGTTGGCGGGGACGGTGTCGACCCCGCGGGAGACGAGCCTGCGCAGCTATCGGCTCTTCGCGGCGCGCGACCCCCGGGTGACCTTGGGGATCGATCCGCTGTGGGGGTGGGACGAGGCCGAGCTGCTGCGGCTGATGGCGGACAAGTGCGGGGTGTCGGGCGATCCGGCGCACCGCTCGGGGCCCGACGTGATCGATCCGGAGCGGACGCTGCGGGGGCTCGACGCGTTCGCCGCGCGTCTCGGTGAGGCGGCGGCGAGGCGGGCTCCGGTGCTGTTCGGTACGGGGCATCCGCATCGTCTGCTGGGTTTCTACGCCGCGCTTGCAGACGCTTTGTCGGCGGCGGGATGTCTTGTTCTCACCCCGGCGCAGGGGCGATGTGTCGACATAACGACCCGGTTCGGCCTACGTACGTACCTCGTGGACTACGTACGGGGTGTCGCGCTGGTGCGCGAAGCCGACCTGTCCGCCGCAGGGCGTGAGACCGGGGCGCACACGCACTCGCCGCTGCCGGTTAGGGCCGTCCTGGAAAGCGCAGCCGGGGAGGGCCGGCCGCTGCCGGAGCTGGTGGTCGGGGACCACGGCTGGGTCTGCGGGGCAGGTCAGCTGGGTATCGAAGCCATCGGTCTCGCCGATACGGACGATCCCGCGCTGTTCGTCGGCGAGGCGGAAGGGCAGGTGTCCGTGGCCGTTCCGCTTGATGACGGGGTGCGCTCGGACTACTACCGTCCACTCACTCGCTATGTACTCAATCGAGCGTGTCTGTCACGGTAAACGGCCGATGGCAGCTCCTCTTCCCCACTCGTACCACCCGCCCCTAGTCTGGGCGTGAGCGCTCAGCGACGAAGAGTCACCGGAGGGGAAGCCGGTGGGCGTCGTGTGCGGAAGGTACAGGTGGGTCATGGCTGCTGGCGACAGGCCTCTCAACGAGGTGAAGTTTCTGACCGTGGCGGAGGTCGCCTCGGTGATGCGCGTCTCGAAGATGACCGTGTACCGCTTGGTGCACAGCGGTCATCTGCCGGCGATCCGGGTGGGGAGGTCCTTCCGGGTGCCGGAACAAGCGGTTCACGAATACCTCAGGGAGTCCTTCGTGGGGGTGGCGACCGCGTAGCGAGCGCGTGGCCGGGAGCCCGGTTCCGCCCTCGGATTACGAGCGGGTCGCTCGGGGCGGTAGGCTAGCCCCTCGTAGGTCGTGTGGGCCCAGACGCCCCGCACCGATCCCCGCTGGCGCGGGGATGTTCCGAGTAGTGAGCGAGGGTAGTCGTGGGCTCTGTTATCAAGAAGCGGCGTAAGCGGATGGCGAAGAAGAAGCACCGCAAGCTGCTCAAGCGCACCCGTGTTCAGCGTCGCAACAAGAAGTAAGCGACCGCTGTAACGACGGCGTTCTGCGTCGGCGTGGCCCCCCACCGGTTTCCGGTGGGGGGCCACGCCTTTTATTGCGCCGAAATGTGGAGGCGCTACGGTGGCGGTCAGCGGAACACCGATGGAAGACCGACGGAAGGCGCTTGTCTTGGGCAAGGTCGTGCTCGTCACCGGTGCGGCCCGGCACCTCGGCGCCCGTCTCGTACGGCGCCTCCAGCGGGACCCGGAGGTCGGGCGGGTGATCGCCGTGGACGCGGCGGAGTCCCCGCATCCGCTCGCCGGCGCCGAGTTCGTACGCGCCGACATCCGGCAGCCCGCGATCGCCAAGGTCCTGGCCCAGCACGAGGTGGACACGGTCGTCCACATGGACGTCACCGGAACGGCCATGGGCGGCGGCGGCCGTACGTCGGTCAAGGAGACCAACGTCATCGGCACCATGCAGCTCCTCGGCGCCTGCCAGAAGTCGCCGCGGGTGAAGCGGCTCGTGGTCAAGTCCAGCACCAGCGTGTACGGGGCCGCGCCCCGCGACCCGGCGGTCTTCACCGAGACGACGCCCGCGAAGTCGCTGCCGAGCGGGGGCTTCGCCAAGGACGCGGTCGAGGTCGAGGGATACGTGCGGGGCTTCGCCCGGCGCCGCCCGGACGTGGCGGTGTGCGTGCTGCGCTTCGCGAACATCCTCGGGCCGCGGGTGGACTCCCCGCTCGCCGAGTACCTGGACCTGCCGGTGCTGCCGACCGTCCTCGGCTACGACCCGCGGCTGCAGTTCGTCCACGAGGACGACGTCATGGACGTCCTGGAGCTCGCGTCCCGGGAGCCGCGCCGGGCCACCCTCAACAGCGGCACGTTCAACGTGGCGGGCGACGGGGTGCTGCTGCTCTCCCAGTGCGCGCGGCGACTCGGCCGGCCGACGGTGCCGGTGCTGCTGCCCGCGGTGACCTGGGTGGGGCAGGCGCTGCGCACGGTCGGGATCACCGACTTCTCGCCGGAGCAGATCCGGCTGCTCACCCACGGCCGGGTGGTGTCCACGGTGCAGATGCGCGAGACCCTCGGCTTCACGCCCCGCTACACGACGGCGGAGGCCTTCGCGGACTTCGCGGCGAGCCGCGGGCCGGGCCTGCTGCCGCCGGAGCTGCTCGCGGGGGCCGTGGACCGGCTCGCCGGCCGGCTCGCCCCCGCCCCCACCTTCCCAGCCCGCTGAACAGGAGCCCAGATCGCGATGGCGGACGCCAAGGTCATTCCGTTCGACGACGACCGGTCGCGGGCCCGGCGCCGGCCCCCCGCCCGCGGCGGCGGGGAGGCCGCCGTGCGGGCGCTGCCGGCGCAGCAGCCCCCGGTGGCGGAGGAGGCGTCCGAAGGGCCCGGGGAGCCCGTCGAGGGCCGGCAGCCGCGGGACGGTTGGGAGCGGCGCCTCGCGGGCGGTCTGGCGTTTCTGCGGCGGCGGGTGACCGGTGACTACGAGGTCGACGAGTTCGGCTACGACAAGGAGCTCACCGACCAGGTCCTGATGTCGCTGCTGCGCCCGGTGTACGAGAAGTACTTCCGGGTGGAGGTGAAGGGCGTCGAGAACATCCCGAAGGACGGCGGAGCCCTGGTGGTGGCCAACCACTCCGGGACGGTGCCGCTGGACGGTCTGATGATGCAGGTGGCCGTGCACGACCACCACCCGGCCGGGCGGCATCTGCGGCTGCTCGCGGCGGACCTGGTCTTCATGCTGCCGGTGGTGAACGAGCTGGCCCGCAAGGCCGGTCACACGCTGGCCTGCGCGGAGGACGCGGAGCGGCTGCTGCGGGCCGGGGAGGTCGTCGGCGTGATGCCGGAGGGCTTCAAGGGCATCGGGAAGCCCTTCGCCGAGCGGTACAAGCTGCAGCGCTTCGGGCGGGGCGGCTTCGTGTCGACGGCGCTGCGCGCGGGGGTGCCGATCGTGCCGTGCTCGATCGTGGGCGCGGAGGAGATCTACCCGATGCTCGGCAACGCCAAGACGCTGGCGCGGGTGCTGGGGCTGCCGTACTTCCCGCTGACCCCGACCTTCCCGTGGCTGGGGCCGATGGGCGCGCTGCCGCTGCCGACGAAGTGGACCATCCAGTTCGGCGAGCCGATCCCGACGGACGGCTTTCCGCCGGAGGCGGCGGAGGATCCGATGCTGATGTTCAACCTGACCGACCAGGTGCGCGAGCAGATCCAGCACACGCTCTACAAGCTGCTGGTGCAGCGGCGGTCGGTGTTCTTCTGACGTACGGGTTCGTGCGAGGCGGGGGTACGGGAGAGGGGGCGCCGCCTGTGTCAGGCGGCGCCCCCTCTCCCGTACCCCGGGGCTACCTCACGTCCTCGCTGTCGATGCCCAGGCCCGGCAGCAGGCCGGGGAGGATGGGCGGGATCGTCACGTCCGGCGTGGTGGGTGTGGCCTCGTCGGTCGGGGTGCTGCTCTGGCCGCTCGTCGGCGGGTTGAGCAGGCCGCCCGTGTTGCCGCCGAGGAGACCCTCCTCCTTGGGCGCACCGGTGCCGGTGCTGGAGCCCGAGGGGTGCGGCTGGGTGGCCTCGCCCTTCGCGGAGGGGGTGGCGGCCGGGGTGCCCGGGTGGTGCGGGCCGGCCGACGGGGTGTTTCGCGGCGTGCTCGGGCCGCCGGAACCGATCGTGCCGCGCTCGGGGGTGCGCGGGAGGACGGACTGGAGCGGCTCGACCTCTTCGTCTATGGCCTTGAAGACGTCGTTCACCTGGTTGCCCACGTCGGCGAGCTGGACGGGGAGCCGCTCGCGCAGTCCCTCCCAGGTGGCCCGGTGGGACTGGGCGAAGGCGTTGAGCCGGGCCATGGGGCCGATCTCGCCGTCCCGCTCGTAGGCCTGGCGGAGCAGCCGGTGGCCTTCGGCGGCGTCGTGCTCCATGCCGCTCAGCACCCGGCGGATCTCGCCGAGCGACTCGTGGTCGAGGTCGCCGGCGCGGCCGCGCTCCATGAGCCTGCGGGCCTCGCTCAGCCGGGTGGACGCCTGGTCGAGGTAGATCCCGCCGCGGTCGGCGTCGTCGTCCGCGATCCCGAGCTTGATGTCCTCCATGCCCCGCTTGAGTCCGTAGAGCGGGTCACCGGGGAGGGCGTCGGAGCTGGCGGCGGCCACGCCGCTGAACGCTCCCGCGGCCACACCGACCGTGAGTCCGCCCGCGGCGAGGCCCTTGGTCCAGCGGGACCGTGGTCGCAACTTCCGGAGCGGGGAGGCCCGGTGGGCTCCCTTGCCGCTGCCGGCGGTCCGCTGCTCCGGCACGGTAGGGCCCGCGGAAGCGCCTCCCTCCGCGAACATCGCCTCCATGGCGGCCACGAGCTGGGCCCGCTGCACCACCTTGACCTCGGGGTCCATCTCCGGCTTCGGCAGCTCGCCGAGACCGTTCGCCAGGGCCAACAGCCGTCCCTGCTCGGCCGATTCGGCCGTCGCTTCGGGCTGCTCGGCCGCCGCGCCCTCGGACGTCCGATCCTCCAGGGCCTGGGCGAAGGCGTTCGCCCGCCGGTGCGCCGATACGTTCGCGATCACTGGCGGCACCTCCTCTCGTCATGACGGTCGACTCCCCGGGGGGTTCGGAGGGTTGCACACCTTGAGCGCATCCACACGAAAGAGTGAGTGGACGTGGACATGGCGTGACCACAGGGAGCCTGCATTTCGCACAACGAGCGGCGCGGCACTTGGGTTACGCGCGAAAGATGATCGGACCAGTGCGTCATCGAGGCGTCACCGACTGTGAGTTGGTCTCGGGTGGTGGTGGCGTGGGGGGGCGGGGCGGTGCGGGGGCGCGTGTGGGGGGCGCGCGGCCCTCAGCGGGCGTCGTCCGGGAGGAGGCGGGCCAGGGTGCGGACGGCCCGGTACTGGAGGGTCTTGATCGCGCCCTCGTTCTTGCCCATGACCCGGGCGGTCTCGGCGACCGACAGGCCCTGGAGGAAGCGGAGGGTCACGCACTCCTGCTGTTGGGGGTTGAGGCGGCGCACGGCGTCGAGCAGGGCGGCGTTGGAGAGCGACTCCAGGACGGAGTCCTCGGGGCTGCGTTCGACCTCGTTGGCGTCGAGCATCTCGCCGGTGGTCACCTCGAGGCGGAAGCGGCTCGACTTGAAGTGGTCGGCGACGAGGTTGCGCGCGATGGTGACCAGCCAGGCGCCGAAGTCGCGGCCCTGCCAGGTGAAGGTGGAGATCCGGCGCAGGGCGCGCAGGAACGTCTCACTGGTGAGGTCCTCCGCCGTCGCCTTGCCGCCGACGCGGTAGTAGATATAGCGGTAGACCGTGTCGCTGTATTGGTCGTAGAGCCGGCCGAAGGCGTCGGCCTCGCCGGCCTGGGCGCGTTCGACCAGGTCCATCATGCGTGCGCTGTCGCTGTCGGCGGTGGGCCGGCGGGCGGCGGTCGAGGTTCCGGTGCCGCCCCGGGTGCCGCGTCTGCCGACAGCGGCACCGCTCTCGGCCAGGGCGTAGCAGGGACCGACGGGTGCCGGTCCGGCGAAGGCGGGTGCGAGGCCGGCGTACGCGGTGGGGACGAAGCCGCGCAAGTGGTCGAGGACCGTTGCGCGCAGCGTAGCCAGGCCCGAGGCGTCAACCCCGACGTGTGGGTACACGGGACTCCCAGAGGCAGAGCTTCCATCACGTGCAGTGCGGGACCGTTCACTCGTCGTGGCGACGTGTGGGGTCCCTTGTGCGTCTGAGGAGAATAACGCTTCGTACAGGCAGCGCTACACCCAGTTGCTCAAATCATCGATTCCGTCGCATCTGTTACCGCTTGCGGGCGGAACAAGTCGCACTTCGTGACCGGTTGCTGATCGGATTACTTCCGAGTGTGATCACGGGCGGGTTGGGTTGTGCCCGAGTGCGGGACGGGGGAGTGATCGGGGCCGCTGTCGGGTAGGGACGGAGGAATGCCCGGGTGTCGATGGGCGCGGGCGTGTTCGACCACGTACGGGTGAGGCGGATTGGTCCTGGGTTGTCCCAGATGATCGCAGCCGAAACGTATCGGCAGACCGTGACACGCCGAGAAGTGATCTTCGGCGTGGTCCTTCTCCCGCTGGGGCGGGCGGCCTTCAGCGGCGGCGGCGGTGCAGCGCGAGCGCGGCGGCCGTGCCACCGGCGAGGGCGCCGACGCCCGCGGCGGCCGGGATGCCGACCTTGGCGGCCTTGCGGCCGGTCCGGTAGTCCCGCAGCCGCCAGTCGCGCTCCCGGGCGTGCTTGCGCAGCTTGCCGTCCGGGTTCACGGCGTAGGGGTGCCCGACGAGCGAGAGCATCGGGATGTCGTTGTGCGAGTCGCTGTACGCGGCGCAGCGCGCGAGGTCCAGGCCCTCGGCGGCGGCCAGCGCGCGCACGGCCTCGGCCTTGGCGGGCCCGTGCAGGAGCTCGCCGACCAGGCGCCCGGTGTAGACGCCGTCGACCGACTCGGCGACCGTGCCGAGCGCGCCGGTGAGGCCGAGGCGGCGGGCGATGATCGTGGCGGTCTCGACGGGGGCGGCGGTGACCAGCCAGACCTTCTGGCCCGCGTCCAGGTGCGCCTGGGCGAGCGCCCGGGTGCCCGGCCAGATGCGGTCGGCCATGTACTCGTCGTAGATCTCCTCGCCGATGGACATCAGCTCGGAGACGCGGTGGCCCTTGACGATGGACAGGGCGCTGTCGCGGGCCTCCTGCATGTGCTCGGGGTCCTCGACCCCGGCGAGCCGGAACCAGACCTGGGCCCAGGCGAAGCGGGCGAGTTCGCGGCGCTGGAAGAACTTCCGCTTGTACAGGCCGCGGCCGAAGTGGAAGATCGCGGCGCCCTGCATCACGGTGTTGTCGAGGTCGAAGAAGGCGGCGGCCTCGGTGTCGCCGGCGACCGGGAACTCCGGCTCCGGGGGTGCGGTTTCCGCGGCGGTCCGTGCCCGCTGGTGCTCTTCCCGCTCCAGTTCGAGCTCTTGCGAGGTCTTGCGGGCCGCCTCGGCGGCGGCCTCGCCTGCCAGGACGCTGCGCGCGGTCGCGGAGCGCCTACGGGGGGTGAGCCATCCCAGAGCGGCCATGTCGTTGAGCATAGCCAGTCTGTTCGGTCCTTCCCGACTCGTGAGGATGCCGTGGTGTGAACAGTGGGCACCGCGCGTGTGACCCCGGTCGTGCGGCCCGCGCAGAATGGACGGCATGTTCGGACGTACGAAGAAGAAGGCCGGCCCGCGCACGGTGACGCTGATCGGCAAGCCGGGGTGCCATCTGTGCGACGACGCCCGGGTGGTGATCGAGGCCGTCTGCGCCGAGACCGGGGCACTCTGGGAGGAGAAGGACATCACCCAGGACGAGGAGCTCCACCGGGCGTACTGGGAGCAGATTCCCGTGGTCCTCGTCGACGGTGAACAGCACACGTTCTGGCGGGTGGACGCCGGGCGGCTCCGGCGCGAACTGGGTGCGTGACCGAAAGACGGTTACCATCGTGGACGTTTTGTTGGGTTTCGGGGGCGGCGTCGTGAGGAGAGTGTGCGGTTTTGCCCCCTTCGGGTTCTCAACGCTCTGAGGCCGTCCGCGGTTCCGTACCGTCGCGAACCGGCCGCGTGACCCCGGTCACTTTGGCCAGACAAAACGGACACCATCTTTGTGCACGCGTTCACAAAGACATAGCCTGCATTCGACGGGGCGGTCCTGGGACACACGGCCGCCTGCAGCCCCGCTCATCCCGCAGGAGCACCGTGGCAACTGGCCGAACTCACCGACCGGCGACCCGTAGCCGAGGAATTCCCGAGGCCACCGTCGCCCGCCTTCCGCTGTATCTGCGTGCCCTCACGGCGCTGTCGGAGCGGTCCGTACCCACGGTCTCCTCCGAGGAGCTCGCGGCCGCCGCGGGGGTCAACTCCGCGAAGCTGCGCAAGGACTTCAGCTACCTCGGCTCGTACGGGACGCGCGGCGTCGGCTACGACGTCGAGTACCTCGTCTACCAGATCTCCCGCGAACTCGGCCTGACCCAGGACTGGCCGGTCGTGATCGTCGGCATCGGTAACCTCGGCGCCGCGCTCGCCGGCTACGGCGGCTTCGCCTCCCGTGGCTTCCGGGTCGCCGCCCTGATCGACGCCGACCCCGCCATGACCGGCAAGCCGGTCGCCGGGATCCCCGTCCAGCACAGCGACGACCTCGAGAAGATCGTCACCGAGGACGGCGTCTCCATCGGCGTCATCGCGACCCCGGCCGGCGTCGCCCAGCAGGTCTGCGACCGGCTGGTGGCCGCCGGAGTCACCTCCATCCTGAACTTCGCCCCGACCGTGCTCTCCGTGCCCGACGGCGTGGACGTCCGCAAGGTCGACCTCTCCATCGAGCTGCAGATCCTCGCCTTCCACGAGCAGCGCAAGGCCGGCGAGGAGCCGGGCGCCGAAAGCCCCGAGGACGCCGAGGGCGCCCACGGTGCCGTCGTGCCGCAGGCCGGCCGTGGCGCGGACGCGGGCGAGCGCAAGGGACCTGACGGGGACATGCCCGCCGTGATGCCGGCATGAGCCTCCTCGTCGTCGGTCTCAGCCACCGCAGCGCCCCCGTCAGCGTCCTGGAGCGGGCCTCCCTCTCCGCCGACGCCCGGGCCAAGCTGCTCCACGACACCCTCGCCGCCGAACCGGCCGCCGAGGGCGCCGTCCTGGCCACCTGCAACCGCATCGAGCTCTACGCCGACGTGGACAAGTTCCACGCCGGTGTCGCCGAGCTGTCCACGCTGCTCGCCCAGCACAGCGGCGTCGGCCTCGAAGAGCTCACCCCTTATCTCTATGTGCACTACGAGGACCGGGCCGTCCACCACCTCTTCTCGGTGGCCTGCGGCCTGGACTCCATGGTCGTCGGCGAGGGCCAGATCCTCGGCCAGATCAAGGACGCCCTCGCCGTCGGCCAGGACCTGCACACCGCGGGCCGGCTCCTGAACGACCTGTTCCAGCAGGCCCTGCGGGTCGGCAAGCGGGCCCACAGCGAGACCGGCATCGACCGGGCCGGGCAGTCGCTCGTCACCTTCGGGCTCCAGCAGCTCGCCGAGGGCACCGACGTCGACGCCTGGGCCAAGGGCAAGCGCGCCCTGGTCATCGGCGCCGGCTCCATGTCCTCGCTGGCCGCCGCCACCCTCGCCCGCGCCGGCGTCGGCGAGATCGTCATCGCCAACCGCACGGCCGCCCGCGCCGACCGGCTCGTGGAGATCCTCACCGAGCCCGGAGGTACGGGCGTGGCCGCACGCGCGGTCGAGATGGTTGCCGTCGGCGACGAACTGACACGTGCCGACATCGTCGTCTCCTGCACCGGGGCCACCGGACTCGTCCTGACCGGCGAGGACGTCGAGCACGCGCTGCGCGACCGCACCGAGCCCCTGTACCTCCTCGACCTCGCCATGCCCCGCGACATCGACGCCGCCGCCCACCGCATGCCGGGCGCCCGCCTCGTCGACATCGAGTCGCTGGCCGAGGCCTCCGCCGACGCGCCCATGGCCGCCGACGTCGACCAGGTGCGCACCATCGTCTCCGACGAGGTCGCCGCCTTCGGCGCCGCCCAGCGCGCCGCGCACATCACGCCGACCGTGGTCGCCCTGCGCGCCATGGCAGCCGACGTGGTCGCCGGCGAGGTCGCCCGCCTCGAAGGCCGGCTGCCCGACCTCGACGACAAGCAGCGCGCCGAGATCACCCAGACCGTGCGCCGTGTGGTCGACAAGCTCCTGCACGCGCCGACCGTGCGCGTCAAGCAGCTCGCCAGCGAGCCCGGCGGCGCCGGGTACGCGGACGCACTGCGGACACTCTTCGACCTCGACCCGGAGACGGTTGCCTCTGTCAGCCGGGCCGACCTGAACGACGGTGACGTCAAGAACCGAGGGCGAGTATGACCGAGAGGGCACTGAGGCTCGGGACCAGGCGCAGCAAGCTCGCCATGGCCCAGTCCGGACATGTGGCCGACGCCGTCCGGCAGCTGACCGGCCGGCCCGTCGAGCTCGTGGAGATCACGACGTACGGGGACACCTCCCGCGAGCACCTCGCGCAGATCGGCGGCACCGGTGTGTTCGTCGCCGCGCTGCGCGACGCGCTGCTCGCCGGCGAGGTCGACTTCGCCGTGCACTCCCTCAAGGACCTGCCGACCACCCCGCACCCCGAGCTGGCGCTGGCGGCGATCCCCCCGCGCGAGGACCCGCGCGACGTCCTCGTCGCCGGCCCCGGCACCACGCTCGACCGGCTGCCCGCGGGCGCCCGGATCGGCACCGGCTCCCCGCGCCGCATGGCCCAGCTCAACGCCTACGCGCGCAGCCACGGCCTGACCATCGAGACCGTACCGATCCGGGGCAACATCGACACCCGCGTCGGCTATGTACGCAGCGGAGAACTGGACGCGGTGGTACTCGCCGCGGCCGGACTCAACCGCATCGGCGGAACCGAGGAGCTCACCGGCTCCCTGTCGCTCGACCACCTGTCGGTCGACACGGTCCTGCCCGCCCCCGGCCAGGGGGCCCTGGCCATCGAGTGCGCGGCGTCCGACGCCGGCCTCGTCGCCACGCTCGCCGAGCTCGACGACCCGCACACCCGGGCCGCCGTGACCGCCGAGCGATCCCTGCTCGCCGCCCTGGAGGCCGGCTGCTCCGCACCCGTGGGTGCGCTGGCCGACCTGCTGGCCGACGACCCCGGTCACGGGCAGGTTGTCACCGAAATGCGCCTGCGCGGCGTCGTCGGCACCACCGACGGCTCCACGCTGGTGCAGCTGTCCACCACCGGTCCCGTACCCACCTCCTACGACGAGGCGGTGGCCCTCGGACGCGAACTCGCGGACGAGATGCTCGCCAAGGGTGCGGCCGGTCTTATGGGGGAGCGAGCACTTTGAGCCCCACCAGCCCGACCACCAGCCCCGCGTCCGCCGCCGCCTTCGGCCACGGTCACGTCACCTTCCTCGGCGCCGGACCCGGCGACCCCGGACTGCTGACACTCCGGGCCGTCGAAGCCCTGGCCGGCGCGGACGTTCTGATCGCCGAGCCGGAGGTGCTCGAAGTCGTTCGCGGCCATGCGCGCGCGGGCGTGAGCACGCCTGAGCTGACGGTCGTTGACGACGCGTCAACAACCGTCGGCGTCCCCGTGTTGAGGGATGCGACCAATCTTGTCATGGAGGCCGCACGGGGCGGCAAGCGGGTCGTCCGTGCGGTGACCGGCGACCCCGGCCTCGACGGAAACGCAGGTCAGGAGATGCTCGCCTGCGCCGCCGAGGGCATCGCCTTCGAGGTCGTGCCCGGTGTCGCCACCGCCGTCGGCGTGCCCGCGTACGCCGGTGTGCCGCTGCGCGACGCCCAGGGCACCGACGTGCGCTTCGTCGACGCCCGCACCGCCGACGACCGCTGCTGGGCCGAGGTCGGCGCCTCCGACGGCACCGTCGTCGTCTCGACCTCCCTGGACTCGGTCGCCGCGGCGGCCGGTGAGCTGGTGGCGGCTGGCCGTAAGCCGGACACCCCGCTCACCGTGACCATCGCCGGCACGACCACGCGCCAGCGCACCTGGACGGCCACGCTCGGCACCATCGCCCAGGTCTTCAAGCAGGGCAAGGTGCTCCCCTCGCCCGAGGGCCACCGGCCGGCGATAGCCGTGGTCGGCGAGCGCAGCGCCCCCGCGCAGCGCGACCAGCTGTCGTGGTTCGAGTCCAAGCCGCTCTTCGGCTGGCGGGTGCTCGTGCCGCGGACCAAGGAGCAGGCCGCGTCGCTCTCCGACCAGCTGCGTTCCTACGGCGCCGTGCCGCACGAGGTGCCGACCATCGCCGTCGAGCCGCCGCGCACCCCGCAGCAGATGGAGCGTGCGGTCAAGGGCCTGGTGACCGGCCGCTACGAGTGGATCGCCTTCACCTCCGTGAACGCGGTCAAGGCCGTCCGCGAGAAGTTCGAGGAGTACGGGCTCGACGCCCGCGCCTTCGCCGGGATCAAGGTCGCGGCGGTGGGCGAGCAGACCGCGGCCGCGCTCGTCGACTTCGGCGTGAAGCCGGACCTGGTGCCGTCGGGCGAGCAGTCGGCCGCCGGCCTCCTGGAGGACTGGCCGCCGTACGACCCGGTCTTCGACCCGATCGACCGCGTCTTCCTGCCGCGCGCCGACATCGCGACCGAGACCCTGGTCGCCGGCCTGATCGAGCTGGGCTGGGAGGTCGACGACGTCACCGCCTACCGGACCGTCCGGGCCTCGCCGCCGCCGGCGGACACCCGCGAGGCGATCAAGGGCGGCGGCTTCGACGCGGTCCTCTTCACCTCCTCGTCCACCGTGCGCAACCTCGTCGGCATCGCCGGCAAGCCGCACAACGTGACGGTCATCGCCTGTATCGGCCCGGCGACCGCCAAGACGGCGGAGGAGCACGGCCTCCGGGTCGACGTCCTCTCGCCGGAGCCGTCGGTCCACAAGCTCGCCGAGGCGCTCGCGGACTTCGGCCTGCGGCGCCGCGAGGCGGCGCTGGAGGCCGGCGACCCGGTCACCCGCCCCAGCGAGCGGCGCCCCGGGGCGCGGCGACGCCGGACGACGTGACGCCGAACGGCGTGCGGTGACACGACGCGCGGGGCGCGGGTCCTTCGGGGCCCGCGCCCCGCGCGCGTTGCCCACAACCGGTCGGTAAAGGCACCGGTCGTACGGGCGTAGCCTCGGGGGATGAGTGCGTATGGATCCTTTCCCGGGGCGCGGCCCCGCCGACTGCGGACGACTCCTGCCATGCGACGGATGGTCGCCGAGACGCGACTGCATCCGGCCGATCTGATCCTTCCCGCGTTCGTGCGGGAGGGCGCCACCGAGCCCGTGCCGATCGCCGCGATGCCCGGCGTCGTCCAGCACTCCAGGGACACGCTGCGCAAGGCCGCCGTGGAGGCCGTCGCCGCCGGGGTCTCCGGGATCATGCTGTTCGGCGTCCCCGAGGACGCGAAGAAGGACGCCGCCGGCACCGCCGGCACCGACCCGGACGGCATCCTGCAGCTCGCCATCCGCGACGTGCGCGCCGAGGTCGGCGACGACCTCGTGATCATGTCCGACCTCTGCCTCGACGAGTACACCGACCACGGCCACTGCGGCGTCCTGGACGCCGACGGGCGCGTCGACAACGACGCCACCCTGGAGCGCTACGCCGAGATGGCCCAGGTCCAGGCCGACGCCGGCGTCCACGTCGTCGGCCCCTCCGGGATGATGGACGGCCAGGTCGGCGTGATCCGCGACGCCCTGGACACCATCGGCAAGGAGGACGTGTCGATCCTCGCGTACACCGCGAAGTACTCCTCCGCCTTCTACGGCCCCTTCCGCGAGGCCGTCGCCTCCTCGCTCAGCGGCGACCGCAAGACGTACCAGCAGGACCCCGCCAACCTCCGCGAGTCGATGCGCGAGCTGGCCCTCGACCTGGAGGAGGGCGCGGACATGGTCATGGTCAAGCCCGCGGGCCCCTACCTGGACGTCCTCGCCAAGGTCGCCGAGTCCGTGGACGTGCCCGTCGCCGCGTACCAGATCAGCGGCGAGTACGCGATGGTCGAGGCCGCCGCGGAGAAGGGCTGGATCGACCGGGACAAGGCCATCTTCGAGACCCTCACCGGCATCCGCCGCGCCGGCGCGCAGATGATCCTCACGTACTGGGCGACGGAGGTCGCGCAGAAGCTGGGTGCGGCGCACTCTGGATAGGTAGCCGACAGGTACCCCGCCGGAGGTGGTCCTCATGACGCACATGAACACGCTTGTCGGATGGCACGTCGAGATGGAGTTCAAGGAGGAGGGCGACCGGACGAAGGCGGCGGCGATGGTGCGGCTCGGCGACGGCACCGAGTTCCGCGCCCACGGCAACGCCAATCGGCACCCCTCCGACCCGGAGCAGTTGCGGGTGGGAGAGGAGATCGCCGGCGCCCGGGCGCTGATGGACCTCGCCTCTCAGCTGCTCCAGAAGGCGCATGTCGAGATAGACGAGGTCTCGGGACGGACCTCCCACCCGATCAACCGTTGAGGGCTCTCAGTACGTGAGGGCCTCCTCCAGGGTGCGCTGCCAGTACGAGACGGCGGCGCCGTCGTCGGCGAACGTGCCGCTCGGCGCCGCCACCGTCGTCCCGCTGCTCGGGGTCAGATGGACCTTGATCGTGCGGATGGTGCGCCCGTGGGTGTCGGGGCCCGGCTCGCCCGTCAGGATCAGCGACGCGTAGCCCGACTCGCCCGGCGCCAGCGTGACGACCGCCTGCGGCTTGCTGTCCTCCACGACCCTGATCGGCGCCTGCGGGTCGTCGAAGCCCACGGTGGGCGCGTTCAGGGCGTTGCAGGGGCGGCTTCCCACATTGGTCACGGTCAGCACCAGGTGGTTGATCGGGCGGCTCACCTTGCTCGCCACGATCTTCGTGTCGGCCGCCGTGCAGCTGGCCGTGCCGGCCCTGGAAGGCGCGGGTGAGGCGGGCTTCGAGGCGCGCTTCGAGGCGGTCGGCCGCGGGGCGGTGGGCTGCGCGGGCTGCGTCGCCGGCTGCTTCGGGGCGGACGGGGCGGACGGGGCGGACGGGGCCGTCGTGGGCGTCGTCGGGGCGGTCGACTGCGCCGACGCGTTCTTCGCCGATGTGACCGGCGCCGGGTCCGCGGTCGCCTTCGCCCCGTCGGACTGGCAGGCGGTGAGGGCGAGCGCCGCGGCGAGAGCGGTCGCGGGCAGGGTCAGACGGCGGGCGAGAGTGCGCATGTGTGGGTTCCCCGTGAGGTCGATGGAAGGGTCAGTGACCGGTCAGAAGAGCGAGCACGACCGCCGCGCAGGCGATCAGCACCGCTACGGCCAGTGCGTCGGTGACGCTGCTGTTCGGCATGGCTCAAACCCTGCGGGGTGCGGTGATCCACCCGCAATCGGCACGGGACAATGGGGGACGCTGGAACGCTCACACCCACTGTGACCTGGGGAAACGACCACCCCCTGGAATGCGTTCCCGGGACACGGGGAGATGCCGATGGAGGCGGTGGACGGCTTCGCGGAGCTCATGCGGGGGCTGAAGGAACGGTCCGGGCTGAGCTACGGCGTGCTGGCGAAACGGCTCCACGTCAGCACCTCGACCCTCCACCGGTACTGCAACGGCGACGCGGTCCCGACCGAGTTCGCCCCCGTCGAACGCCTCGGGCGCCTGTGCGGGGCCACCCGCGAAGAGCTCGTCGACCTGCACCGGGCCTGGATCCTCGCGGACGAGGCGAGGCGACGGGGGAAGGGCGACCCCGAGCCGGAGATCGAGAAGCAGACCCCGCCCGATCCCGAGACGGCCGAGCCGGAGGCGGCCGCCGAGCCGCAGGCGGTCGCCGGGGCGGTCGCCGAGGTGGTGACCGTCGGGCCCGCCGCCGGCCGTGCGCCCCGGTCCCGTACGCGGCTCCTCGCCCTGGTCGCCGGCCTCGCCGTCCTCGGGCTCGTCGTCCCCGTCGCGTACGTCGTGGGGCGCGCCGACGACAGCCCCGCCGGAGGCGACGCGGGCTCCGCCGGGGGCGCCGCCGACACCGGGCCGCCCGCGCCGCTGAGCGTCGGCATCAGCTCGTACAACTGGGCCGAACCCTGCGGCCAGTACTACGTGCTCGACCAGAAGCCCGGGCACGTTCCGCCGCCGCCCCCGCCCCCGGACACCCGAGGCTGGGCCCGTGCGCTCGGCGGCATCGACGGCGGGCACATGCAGCTCCAGCTCACCGTCACCGGACGCACCCAGGCGCCCGTCGTCCTCACCGGACTCCATGTGCGCGTCGCCGAGCGCGGGAAACCGCTGGGCGGATCGGTGTACTCCATGGGCGACGGCTGCGGCAGCGGCATCACCCCGCAGACCTTCGACGTCGACCTCGACGCCCCCCGCCCCTACCCCAAGCCCGTCGCCGGGCAGGACGCCGACCGCGTGGTGCCCGCGAAGGACTTCCCGTACAAGGTCTCCACCGGCGACCCCCAGGTCCTCAACCTGGACGTGCACACCGAGCGGAACGTCGCCTCCTGGTACCTGGAACTCGCCTGGAGCAGCGGCGAGCAGCACGGGACGATCCGCGTGGACGACGGCGGGCAGCTGTTCCGCACCACCGCGATCGAGGGACGCACGACCTACGGCTACTGGCCCGACAAGGGGACCTGGGTCGCACAGCAGTGACCCGGGCCCCCTCGGCGGGACGGGCGCGTCAGAGGCGCTCGGGCGTCCGGATGCCCAGCAGTGCCATGCCCTGGTGCAGCGTGCGGGCGGTCAGGTCGCACAGGAAGAGGCGGTTCTCGACCTGGTCCGGGGTGTCCGCCTTCAGGACCGGGCACTCCGAGTAGAACGTCGTGTACAGCGAGGCCAGCTGGTAGAGGTAGGCCGCCAGCTTGTGCGGGGCGTACTCCGCGGCCGCCTCCTGGACCAGCTCGCCGAACGAGTCCAGGTGCAGACCCAGCGCACGCTCCGACGGCGCCAGCGCCAGCTCCGGGTGGGCGGCCGGCTTCGCGTCCCCCGCCTTCCGCAGGATCGACTGGATGCGCGCGTACGCGTACTGCAGGTACACCGACGTGTCGCCGTTGAGCGACACCATCTGGTCCAGGTCGAACTTGTAGTCCCGCGCCGCCGACGTCGACAGGTCCGCGTACTTCACCGCGCCGATGCCCACCTGGGCACCCCGCTCGGCGATCTCCGCCTCCGACAGGTCCTGGGCCTTCTCGCGGACCACGGCCGACGCGCGGTCGATCGCCTCGTCCAGCAGATCCACCAGCCGCACCGTCTCGCCCTCACGGGTCTTGAACGGCTTGCCGTCCTTGCCGAGGACCGTGCCGAAGGCCAGCTGGACCGCCTTGACGTCCTCGTTCAGCCAGCCCGCCCGGCGGGCCGTCTCGAAGACCATCTTGAAGTGCAGCGACTGGCGCGCGTCCACCACGTACAGCAGGGAGGTCGCCTTCAGGTTCTGCACCCGGTCGCGGATCGCCGACAGGTCCGTCGCCGCGTAGCCGAAGCCGCCGTCGGACTTCTGCACGATCAGCGGCGTCGGCTTGCCGTCCGGGCCCTTCACGTCGTCGAAGAACACGCACAGCGCACCCTCCGAGCGGACCGCCACGCCCGACTCCTCCAGGATGCGGCAGGTCTCCACCAGCATGTCGTTGTAGCCGGACTCGCCGACCACGTCGCCGTCCCGGATGTCCATGTCCAGCTTGTCGAAGACCGAGTAGAAGTAGATCTTCGACTCGTCGACGAACCGCTGCCACAGGGCCAGCGTCTCCTCGTCGCCCGCCTGGAGGTCCACCACGCGCGCCCGGGCCCGCGTCTTGAACTCCTCGTCCGAGTCGAACAGCGCGCGCGAGGCCTTGTACAGCCGGTTCAGGTTCGACATGGCCTCCTCGCCGGAGACCTCGGCCTCCGAGGAGTGGTCCAGCTCGTGCGGGTGCTCGATCAGGTACTGGATGAGCATGCCGAACTGGGTGCCCCAGTCGCCGATGTGGTGGCGCCGGACCACCGTCTCGCCCGTGAACTCGAGGATCTCGACCATCGCCGCGCCGATCACCGCCGACCGCAGGTGCCCGACGTGCATCTCCTTCGCCACGTTCGGCTGGGCGTAGTCGATGACCGTCGTGCCCGCCGACTCGTTGAACGGCACGCCCAGACGCGCGTCCGCGGCCCGCGCGGCCAGCGTCCGAACGATCGCCTCGTCGGTGACCGTGATGTTCAGGAAGCCGGGGCCGGAGACCTCGATCTCCTTCAGCACGTCGTTCGCCGGGATCGCCTCGACGACCTGCGTCGCCAGCTCACGCGGGTTGCCCTTGAGGCGCTTGGCCAGCGCCAGGATGCCGTTGGCCTGGAAGTCGGCCCGGTCGCTTCGTCGCAGCAGCGGGTCGGCGGACCCGGCATCCGGCAGAGCCGCCGAGAGGCCGTCCGCGAGGCGCTGCTGCACGGTCGAAGCGAGGGAAGGGACCGAGGCCATGAGCTTCCGTTCCTGTAGTCGAAGCGGGTGGGCTATATCGCTTGTCAAGTGTCCCATGGGTCGGCAACGTGTTTTCTCCACCTGTGGACAACCTCGGAGCGCGCCGTTCCGTCTGGGACAATGGCTGAAGCAAGGCTGCAAGGCTTTCGAGGGAACAAGGAAGAAGGACGAACCGACCGTGGCTCAGAGCAGCACCGAGACCGACTGGGTCTCCCGTTTCGCGGACGAGGTCATCACCGAGTCGGAGCGACGTGCGCCTGGCAAACCGGTCGTCGTCGCCTCCGGCCTGTCCCCGTCCGGCCCCATCCACCTGGGCAACCTGCGCGAGGTCATGACCCCGCACCTGGTCGCCGACGAGATCCGCCGCCGGGGCCACGAGGTCCGCCACCTCATCTCCTGGGACGACTACGACCGCTACCGCAAGGTGCCGAACGGCATCGAGGGCATCGACGAGTCCTGGGCCGAGCACATCGGCAAGCCCCTGACCTCCGTCCCCGCCCCGGCCGGCTCCCCCCACGCCAACTGGGCCGAGCACTTCAAGGCCGCCATGGTCGAGGCCCTCGCCGAGCTCGGCGTCACCTACGACCCCATCAGCCAGACGGAGCAGTACACCTCGGGCGCCTACCGCGAGCAGATCCTGCACGCCATGAAGCACCGCGGCGACATCGACGCCATCCTCGACCAGTACCGGACGAAGAGGGCCCCGAAGAAGCAGTCGCAGAAGCCCGTCGACGCCGCCGAGCTCGAAGCCGAGGAAGGCTCCGGCGCGGCCGCCGAGGACGACGGCTCCGGCGGCGGCGCCGGCTACTTCCCGTACAAGCCCTACTGCGGGCAGTGCGAGAAGGACCTCACCACGGTCACCTCCTACGACGACGAGACCACCGAGCTCGCCTACACCTGCTCCTCCTGCGGCTTCGCCGAGACGGTCAAGCTCAGCGAGTTCAACCGCGGCAAGCTGGTCTGGAAGGTCGACTGGCCCATGCGCTGGGCCTACGAGGGCGTCATCTTCGAGCCCTCCGGCGTGGACCACTCCTCGCCCGGCTCCTCCTTCCAGGTAGGCGGCCAGATCGTCGGCATCTTCGACGGCGTCCAGCCCATCGGCCCCATGTACGCCTTCGTCGGCATCAGCGGCATGGCCAAGATGTCCTCCTCCCGCGGAGGCGTCCCCACGGCCGCCGACGCCCTGGAGATCATGGAGCCGCAGATCCTGCGCTGGCTCTACGCCCGCCGCCGCCCCAACCAGTCCTTCAAGATCGCCTTCGACCAGGAGATCCAGCGGCTCTACGACGAGTGGGACAAGCTCGAGGCCAAGGTCGCCGACGGCACCGCCCTGCCCGCCGACGCCGCCGCGCACTCGCGCGCCGCCCGCACCGCCGCCGGAGAGCTCCCGCGCACCCCGCGCCC
The DNA here is from genome assembly GCF_044386705.1 of Streptomyces sp. NPDC020422. NCBI lineage: Bacteria > Bacillati > Actinomycetota > Actinomycetes > Kitasatosporales > Streptomycetaceae > Streptomyces > Streptomyces sp. NPDC020422. Next base: position 22,878 of record NZ_JBIRVJ010000010.1, read on the forward strand.
GCTCCCCTACCGCACGCTCGCCTCGGTCATGGACATCACCGCCGGCCACGACGAGCAGACCCTCCGCATCCTCACCGAACTCGACCCGGACAACCCCGTCACCTCCCTCGACGAGGTCCGCCCCCGGCTCGACCGCGCGGAGAACTGGATCACCACCCAGGTCCCGGCCGACCAGCGCACCATCGTCCGCGAGGAGCCCGACACCGAGCTCCTCGGGAGCCTCGACGACGAAGGCCGCGAATCCCTCCGCCTGCTCCTGGAGGGCCTCGACAGCCACTGGTCCCTCGACGGCCTCACCACCCTGGTCTACGGCGTCCCCAAGGTCATGGCCGGCCTCACCCCCGAAGCCAAGCCCACCCCCGAGCTGAAGCTGGCCCAGCGCTCCTTCTTCGCCCTCCTCTACAAGCTGCTCGTCAGCCGCGAGACGGGCCCCCGCCTGCCCACCCTCCTCCTCGCCGTCGGCGCGGACCGGGTGCGCAAGCTCCTCGGCGCGTAAGCGCCACCCGCACACGACGAAGGCCGCCACCCGCAACGCGGGCGGCGGCCTTCGTACGTACCGGCTACGGCGTGTGGGTCTCCGCCCACTCCTGCTCGATCCGGTGCCGCAACTGCGGCGTCAGCTCCCGCAGGATCGACGCACTCCGCGGATGCGTGATCCCGTACATGTCGCTCAGCCTGATGTCGAGCTGCTCCGACGTCGGGAACTCCTGGTTCTCCTCCAGGAAGTCCCACATCGCCTTGTACGCCGACTCCGCGAACTCGTCCCCCGAAGGCTCCTCGTCCACGAACTCCTGGTACTCCTCGAAGCCCTCGGGACCCGGCGGAGGCACATCCTCCGGACCCTGCGGAATCGGCACCGGAGTGGGCTCCAGCCCCTCCACGATCTGCGGGTTGTACGTGCCCTCGTACGCCTCGGGCGAGACCTGCGGAGCGTCGAACCACGGACTCTCGTGGTTCACCGGCACCGGAACCTCCGCCGGCGCCTCCGGCCGCACCGGAACCCCCGACTGCACCGGCACCTGCGCCTGCGCCTGCGCCTGCACCAGCTCCGGGGCCTGCGCCTGCGCCTGCACCAGCTCCGCCGGCTGCGGCGCCGGCTGCGGCCCCGCCGGCAGCAGCACCGGCTCCACGCCCGCCGCCGCCAGCCCCGCCGCCGCCGTCTCCGCCAACGGCACGCCGTACTTCGCCAGACGCAACGGCATCAGCGCCTCCACCGGCGCCTTCCGCCGCCACGCCCGCCCGAAACGAGCCTGCAGACGCGCCTGGTAGATCAACCGGTCCTGCTCCAGCTTGATCACCTGCTCGTACGACCGCAGCTCCCACAGCTTCATCCGCCGCCACAACCGGAACGTCGGCACCGGCGACAGCAGCCAACGCGTCAGCCGCACGCCCTCCATGTGCTTGTCGGCCGTGATGTCCGCGATCCGCCCGACCGCATGCCGGGCCGCCTCCACCGCCACGACGAACAGCACCGGAATCACCGCGTGCATGCCCACACCCAGCGGATCAGGCCACGCCGCCGCACCGTTGAACGCGATCGTCGCCGCCGTCAGCAACCACGCCGTCTGGCGCAGCAACGGGAACGGGATACGGATCCACGTCAGCAGCAGATCGAGCGCCAGCAGCACACAGATGCCCGCGTCGATGCCGATGGGGAAGAAATACGAGAAGGTGCCGAAGCCCTTGTCGATCGCGAGCTCGCGCACGGCGGCGTACGAGCCGGCGAAACCGATCCCCGCGATGATCACCGCACCGGCGACCACCATGCCGATGAGTATTCGGTGCGTCCGTGTCAGCTGCATCGCGGCCACCCGCGATCCCCTCCCGTCAAACGACAACTCGCGGGCACAGCGTGGCACACGCACGACGGGCCCGACCCCCGGGGGAGGGACGGACCCGTCGCAAACGAACGCAAACCCCTACTTGTTGGCCGCCGAGACCGCGGCGACCGCCTCCTTGGCCGCCTTCAGCGCACCATCGGTGATCGTCTTGCTCGACGGACCGTCCGCACCCGCGTACCCGGCACCGTTGTACGACAGCAGCACCAGCACATTGCCCGTACGCGCCACCACCGACGCGTACGTGAAGTCCTCGTCCGTCTTCCGGAGCTGGTACGTCACCGTGTTCGCCTCGTCGCCGATGCCACCCGCGGTCATCGTCTTCAGCTTCTTGGCACCCTGCGTGCCCTGGACCTTCGCCAGCTCCTTGGCGTAGTTCTCCGCGGCCCGCTCCTGCCCACTGCCGAGCGTCGCGTCCGACTCGTAACGGTAGAAGGACACATCGAGCCAGCGGTACTGCGAACCGTCCACGCCCTTGTCCTGAAGACCGTTCCAGGAACACCCGCCCCGGCTCGTCACATCGCTCGACGCCGCCGCCGTACCGTTCTTCGCCTTCGCCTTCGGCACCAGACTCGCCGTCGTCTTCGCCGACACCGCCTTGCACACGTCCGGCAGCTTCGCGAACCTCGCGGGCTCCACCGTCTTCGTCGGCGTGGGCTTCACACTCGCCGAAGCCGAAGCCGAGGCCTGCTCCGAGGAGCCCGACCCCTTGTCACCGGAGTCCGAGCCGGAAGAACAGCCGACGGCGACGAGCATCACCGGGACGGCGGCACAGGCGAGTATGCGGGAGAGTCGCGAGACGGATCGCTGCATGGTTCCTTCAGTCGCTTGTCGTACAGGCCCGCGCCACACACGGACCGGGCGGCCGGCGGCCGGGGTACGCCGACACGTTACGTGGTCCCACCCCGCTCACGGAGCGGGACCGGACCACTACTCCTCCAGCCGCTCCGCGAGCAGCCGAGCCAGATTCCGGGCCTTTTCCTGCAGTTCCCCGCTGTCCGGAGCATCCGACGAGGCCGTCGCCTGCTCCTCGTACTGGACCGTCACGATGACGTTCGATGTGCGGAACACCACGCTCACGAGCCGCTTCACACCCGCCGGACCGGTCGTCGTGAGCGCGTCGTCCAGATACGCCACCTCACCCAGACCGTCCAGGGCACGCGGCTCGAGACCCGTCGTGGGCGAGACGGTCGGAGCCGCCGGCCCCGACGGCGAACCGCCCGTCGGCCGCACCGTCGACGCCAGCGCCGTCGCGGCCTGCGCCGGCGCATGACCACCGGACGCGGTCCCGGAGGCGGTCGCGCTCGCGCTCGCGTCCGGGCTCGGCGGCGCGTCGGGCGACTTCGGCGCCACCGGAATCCCCGCCGCCGTCTGCTTCGCCGCGTACACCTCCTGCGCCCGGTCGTCGTCGCTCACCGCCGGGTCGTACGACACGACCCGCTCGATGTCGAGCGTCAGCCGGTGCGCGGCATCGGGCGCGTCCGCCTTCCAGCTGCACCCCACCCGGCGGTCCGTGTCGAACGTGACGGCCGCGGTCCCGCGGTACGCCCGGTCGCGCTCGGCGTCGGGCAGCGTGGCCGCGCCCGGCAGCAGGTCCTTCAGGGTGGCCTGCGGGACGGCGCCGCACGGCTCGAAGAGGGTGCGGTAGCGGCCGGGGGGCGCGGCGGGGGCGGCGGGCCCGGCCTTGGCGTCGACGGCGCCGACGTCGGTCGTCGTACCGGAGGAACAGCCGCTCAGGCCGAAGCCGAGACCGAGGGCGAGAGCGGCCGCGGTGAGCACCGCGGGCCTGGTCCGGCCGGGTGCGTACGCCTTTCGCTGCACGATCCCAGGCTCCCTTCTCCCGGAGGCATCCCCCGAAAACCGTTTGTCGCTCCCTATGGGGCGATGAACACAATGTCTATCGCACGCGCCGCTGTTGATGCCGGTCCGTAGTCACCTGTACGGGCTTGTGCTCCGGTTTTTGCGCTATCAGACTTTATGGGGGAATCGAGGGGTTATGTCGTACGTAGAGGTATCGGGAGCAAAGGTCCCCATCCGCCTGTGGACCGACCCGGCCACGGTCGACGAGGGCGCCATGCGCCAGCTCCAGAACACCGCGACCCTGCCGTGGATCAAGGGCCTGGCGGTCATGCCGGACGTGCATTACGGCAAGGGCGCGACGGTCGGCTCGGTGATCGCGATGCAGGGCGCGGTGTGCCCGGCGGCGGTCGGCGTGGACATCGGCTGCGGCATGTCGGCCGTCAAGACGTCGCTGACGGCGAACGACCTGCCGGGCGACCTGTCGCGCCTGCGGTCGAAGATCGAGCAGGCGATCCCGGTGGGGCGGGGGTTGCACCGGGAGATGGTGGACCCGGGGCGGCTGTTCCAGTTCCCGACGAAGGGGTTCGGGGAGCTGTGGTCGCGGTTCGACACGGTCGCGGACGCGGTGAAGTTCCGCCGGGAGCGGGCGGAGAAGCAAATGGGCACGCTCGGGTCGGGAAATCACTTTACTGAGCTCTGTGTCGATACGTCCGGTTCGGTATGGCTCATGCTGCACTCCGGGTCCCGCAACATCGGCAAGGAGCTCGCCGAGTACCACATCGGCGAGGCGCAGAAGCTGGCCCACAACCAGGGGCTCGTCGACCGCGACCTCGCGGTGTTCGTCGCGGACACCCCGCAGATGGCGGCCTACCGGAACGACCTGTTCTGGGCGCAGGAGTACGCCAAGTACAACCGCGCCATCATGATGGCGCTCTTCCAGGAGGTCGTGCGCCGGGAGTTCCGCAAGGCGAAGGTGACCTTCGAGCCGGTGATCTCCTGCCACCACAACTACGTGGCGGAGGAGCGGTACGAGGGCATGGACATGCTCGTGACCCGCAAGGGTGCGATCCGGGCCGGCTCCGGGGAGTTCGGGATCATCCCGGGTTCGATGGGCACCGGTTCGTACATCGTGAAGGGCCTGGGCAACGCGGCCTCGTTCAACTCCGCCTCGCACGGAGCGGGCCGCCGGATGAGCCGGAGCGCGGCCAAGCGGCGCTTCTCGACCCGGGACCTGGAGGAGCAGACGCGGGGCGTGGAGTGCCGCAAGGACTCCGGCGTCGTGGACGAGATCCCGGGTGCCTACAAGCCGATCGAGCAGGTCATGGAACAGCAGCGGGATCTGGTCGAGGTGGTCGCGAAGCTGAAGCAGGTCATCTGCGTGAAGGGCTGAGCCGGGCAGGGCCGAGGGCTGAGGGCGTCCCGGTGGGACGCCCTCAGCTGGTGTCAGAGCTCCCGGTGGACCTTCGTGTTGGAGGCCTGGGCTCGGGGGCGGACGACCAGGAGGTCGATGTTGACGTGCGGGGGGCGGGTGCAGGCCCAGGTGATGGTGTCGGCGACGTCGTCGGCGGTGAGGGGTTCGGCCACGCCCGCGTAGACCTTGGCGGCCTTCTCGGTGTCGCCGCCGAAGCGGGTGGTGGCGAACTCCTCGGTCTTGACCATGCCGGGGGCGATCTCGATGACGCGGACGGGGGTGCCGACGATCTCCAGGCGGAGGGTCTCGGCGAGGACGCGGGCGCCGTTCTTGGCGGCGACGTAGCCGGCGCCGCCTTCGTAGGTGCCGTGGCCGGCGGTGGAGGAGAGGACGACCACGGTGCCGTCGCCGCTCGCGGTGAGGGCGGGGAGCAGGGCCTGGGTCATGTGCAGGGTGCCGAGGACGTTGACCTCGTACATGCGGCGCCAGTCCTCGGGGTCGCCGGTGGCGACGGGGTCGGCGCCGAGTGCGCCGCCGGCGTTGTTGACCAGGACGGCGAGGGTGCGGAAGGCGGTGGCGAACTCGTCGACGGCGGCGCGGTCGGTGACGTCGAGGGCGTAGGCGGTGGCCTGGTGGCCGGCCTCGTTGATCTCGGCGGCGAGGGCTTCGATGCGGTCCTTGCGGCGGGCGGTGAGGACCACGCGGTAGCCGGCGGCGGCGAGCTGTCGGGCGGTGGCCGCGCCGATTCCGCTGCTCGCTCCGGTGACGACGGCGATGGGGGTACCGGCGGCAGTCATGACGTGCTCCTCGCGCGTGTGGTCGGTTGCGGTCTCGGTCGCCCGGTCAGGATAGGCGGGCGGTGGTCAGCGGCCGCGGGGGGCGTACATGATCACGGCCATGCCGGCGAGGCAGACGAGTGCGCCGACGACGTCCCAGCGGTCGGGGCGGTAGCCGTCGGCGACCATGCCCCAGGCGAGGGAGCCGGCGACGAAGACCCCGCCGTAGGCGGCGAGGATGCGGCCGAACTCGGCGTCGGGCTGGAGGGTGGCGACGAAGCCGTAGACGCCGAGGGCGATGACTCCGGCGCCGATCCAGATCCAGCCGCGGTGTTCGCGTACGCCTTGCCAGACGAGCCAGGCGCCGCCGATCTCGAAGAGGGCGGCGAGGAGGAACAGGGCGGCGGAGCGGGCGATGAGCATGGGCTGAGGGTGTCATCCGGGGAGGGGTGGGCGGGCGCCGCGGGACACGCGGCTGATGGGTAGTCAGAAAGTATGGGTATATGTAGGTATCTTCTGGGCATGAGTGCGATGCGTAAGGCTCTGCTCGGGGCGGCCCTCGCCGCCGTCCTGGTGGCCGGTTCGGGTGCGGGTGCCCATGCCGTGGGGCCCGTGGCGGAGGCGGATCTGGCCCATCACGGGCATGTGTCCCTCTGGGACGGGCGGCTCGGGGTGTGGCTGGTGAGCGAGAACCACGGCCCGTCGGACGTCTCCCAGGCGACCGTGCGGCTCGCCTTCTCGGTGCCCATGGCCGGCGGCCAGGAGCTGCCGCCGGCCTGTCTGTGGAGCAGCGACCGGGTGGTGTCCTGCCGGACCGGTGAGCTGCGGGCGGCCGGGGCGGTCGGCGAGCTGGCCCTGGATCTGCGGACCGCCGGGCGTCCGGAGGAGCTGACCGTGGACATCCGCACGGTCTGGCGGGACGGCGTCGCGGACCGGAACTCCCGTAACGACCGGCATCGTGTGCTGGTGCTGGCCACCGGTGATCCGTACGTGTTCTGAGGCCGGTCAGCGTGTGAGCGGCGTCGTGTAGCCGTCGGGGCGGACCAGGAGTGTGGTGCGGTCGGCCGGGTCCGCCCAGGTGGCCCGGACGAGGTGTTCGGGTGCGACCGGGGTGGTGTTCGGCGGCGGGGTCGGGGTCGTGCCCTCGGGGGCGATCAGGACGAACCGGCCCTTGCGCAGTACCTCGTACAGCCGTCCCTCGCGCAGGGCCAGGTCCGGGGCGCGCCGGGTCCCGGAGCCGTAGGTGATGCCGATGCCGCTGATCAGGCCGATGGCCCGGGCCGCGAGGGGGCGGGCGGTGCCGAGCAGTCGGGTGGCGAGGGCGCGGGCGGTGCGCTGGAGCGGGGTGCGGGCCATGGCGAGGCGGACGAGGGTGCCGCTGCTGCGCAGCACCATGGCGCCGACGGGGTGGCGTTCGGCCTGGTAGCTGTCGAGGAGGGCTTCGGGGTCGTGGGCCTCGCCGCGCAGGACGGCGGCGAGTTTCCAGGAGAGGTTGGCGGCGTCCTGGAGGCCGGTGTTCATGCCCTGGCCGCCGGCGGGGGAGTGGACGTGGGCGGCGTCTCCGGCGAGGAAGACGCGGCCCACGCGGTAGGCGGGGGCCTGGCGTTCGTCGCTGTGGAAGCGGGAGACCCAGCGGGCGTCGTGCATGCCGAGGTCGCTGCCGAGGGCCCGGCGGGTGATCTCCCGCACCTCGTCGAGGTCGACCGGGTCGGTGTCGTCGGCCTGGTGGGTGCGGTCCCAGCCCATCACCCGGTACCAGCCGTCGCCGAACGGGGCGACGAAGGCGAAGGCGTCGTCGGCCGCGGTGACGTTGAGCAGGGTGCCCGGTTCGTCGGTGAGGCGGACGTCGGCCAGGACCATGGAGCGGATCACCGAGTGGCCGGGGAAGGGCAGGCCGAGCGCGGTGCGCACGGAGCTGCGGACGCCGTCGGTGCCGACGAGGTAGCGGGCGCGGAGGGTGGTCGTCGGGGTGGTGGGGGCGTCGCCGGTGGGGACTTCGGTGGTGGGGAGCGCGGCCGTGCCGAGTGCGGCGGTGGTGAGTTCGGCGGTGACGGAGTCGGCGTCCTGGTGCAGACCGTGCAGCTCCGTTCCGTACCGGATGTCCACACCTGTGGACAGCGCCCGGCGTTCCAGGAGTCGTTCCACCTCGTACTGCGGGGTGAGGAGGAGGAACGGGAAGCGGGTGGGCAGCCGGTCGAGGCTGAGGGAGACGCGGCCGAAGAGGCGCATGTCGGCGACGGGGGTGCCGGTGGCGAGCAGTTCGTCGGCGAGGCCGCGGGCGTCGAGCTGTTCCAGGGTGCGGGCGTGGACGCTGAAGGCGCGGGTGAGGTTGCTGATGCCGGGCGGCCGGCGCTCGACGAGGGTGACCCGCAGACCGGCGGCGGCGAGGTCGCCGGCGAGGAGGAGGCCGGTGGGCCCGGCGCCGACGACGAGGACGTCGGTGCCGGTATCGGTGTGGGGTGTCGTGGTCTTCGTGTCCGTCGTGCCCTGGGTGGTCATCGCTGCCTCCGGGAGGGGTGCGCTCACACATCAACGGTTGTTGGCCAACGCGTGTTGGTCAACGCTTGTTGGCAAAGGTAGGCCCGGCCGGAATGGTGTGTCAACGCCTGTTGGCCTACAGTCGTTGGCATGACGACCGCACGCCGCTCCGACGCCACCCGCGCCGCGATCCTCGAAGCCGCCCGCGAGCGCTTCGCCAGCGAGGGCTACGAGCGCGCCACCATCCGCGCCATCGCCCGGGACGCCGGCATCGACCCGTCGATGGTCATGCGGTACTACGGCAACAAGGAGGGGCTGTTCGCCGCGGCCTCGGACTTCGAGCTGGAGCTCCGCGAACTCGGCTCGCTGCCCGCCGAGGACATCGGTGCGGCGCTCGTCGCGCACTTCCTCGACCGCTGGGAGCGCGACGACGTCCTGACCGGTCTGCTGCGGGTCGGCGTCACCAACCCCGCCGGGACCCAGCGGATGCGGGAGATCTTCGCCGAGCAGCTCGGGCCGATCACGCGCGGTGTCTGCCCGGACCCCGCCGAGGCGCCGCGCCGGGCCGCGCTCGTGGCCTCCCAGATCCTCGGCATGGCGCTCACCCGCTACGTGCTGCGACTGCCGCCCGCGGCGGAGATGTCCCGCGAGGAGGTCGCCGCCTGGCTCGGGCCGACCGTCCAGCGCTATCTGACGGCGGAGCGCCCGTAGCGAGTCCGGGTAGGCGTCCGTACCTGTTTCGTACACTCTCTGCATGCCGCAGAAGAACACCGCGCGCCGCGACGAGCTGATGACCGGGCTCCAGGGGGAGGCCCGCCGCTACATGGCCGCCTACGCCCTGTTCAACCAGGCCGTCGCCGACCACCTGGGGCTGCATCCGACGGACGTGCAGTGCCTCAACCTGCTCGGCCTGGAACGGGACCCGGTCACCATCGGGCGCGTCGCCGAGCTCACCGGGCTCACCACCGGCTCCGCCACCCGGCTCGTGGACCGCCTGGAGCGCGCCGGATACGTACGGCGGGAGCGGGACGCGGAGGACCGGCGGCGGGTCATGGTGGCGCCGGTGCCCGAGCGGATGGCCGAGCTCGGCGCCTTCTGGCGGCGGCTCAACGGGACCTGGGGCAGCCTCTTCGAGGACTACACCGACGCGGAGATCGAACTGCTCACCGGCTACATGCGGCGGACGGTCGAGCTGAGCACCGCGCAGATCGAGCGGCTGCGGTCCGGGGAGTTCGAGGCGTCGTAGACGCCCCCGACAGGAGGCGCCGGCCGGAGCCCCGTCGGCCGGAGCCCCGTCGGCCGGAGCCCCGCCTCCCGGGCCCTCAGTGTGCCGCTGCCCCGCCGAACTCCCGCAGCGCCTCGCTGACGATCGTCTCCAGGCGGGCGTGGTGGGCGCCCCGCCAGTAGACCCTGCCGCACTCGGTGCACTGCGCGAAGACGTCGTACGTGTGCTCCGTGCCCCGCTCCAGACGGTCGCGCACCGCCTCCTTGTCGGCCTCCGTCAGCTGCCCGTTGCAGGCGGTGCAGCGGGTCCAGGGCGCGAGCTCCGGCGCGAACCGGCCGAGGACGTCGCGGAGCTGGGCGTCGGGCTGGTCGCTGTAGACGTACGCGCCGGCCCACAGCTCCCGGCGGCGCAGCAGTCCGCGGTCGCGCGAGAGCATCACGCGCCGCTCCTTCGCGGACCGCGCGGCCAGCGCCGGGTCGCCGATGTCCTCGCTCTCGTACGCCGCGTCGACGCCCAGCAGGCGCAGCCGCCGGGCGAGCGTGCCGAGGTGGACGTCGAGCAGGAACCGCAGCGGGGCGCCGGGGACGGACTGGGGGCGCTCGACGCCCTCGACGTCGACGGTCTCGCCGGCCGCGGGCACGTGCGAGGGGGCCACCGGGCGTCCGTCCACGAGCAGCCGGCCCGCCTCGGTCAGCGGCACGCCCAGCGACTCGACGACGTGCCCGAGCGAGGACGCGCCGTCGGTCGCCACCGCGGTGTGTCCCGCGCGGCGTTCGGCCGAGACGAAGAGGTGCAGGGCGGGGGCGAAGCTGATCTGGATCTCCGGTCCGTTCACGGGGACAGGATGGCACCGGGCCCGCCGCCCGGCCAGGGAATTCCTGTCGGACCGGGCCGGACCCGGGGTACGGTCCCGCCATGAAGATCATCGATGTGGAGCCCGGTGACCCGCGCCTGGAGTCCGACCTGCTGCCGGTCCTGAGGGAGCTGCGCCCGCACCTGACGCCCGAGCTCTTCCGGGACGTGTACGAGCGCGGGCACGCGCAGGGCCTGCGGTTCAGCGCGGCCTACGCGGACGACGGGGCGTGCGTCGGGGTGGCCGGGTGGCGGATCGTCCACAACACCAGCTCCGTGCGGAAGCTGTACGTGGACGACCTGGTGACGCGGGGCGCGAGCCGCTCCACCGGGGTCGGGCACGCGCTCGTCGAGCACCTCGAAGGGCATGCCCGCGAGGCCGACTGCTTCGAGCTCAACCTGGACTCCGGCACCCAGCGCACCGGAGCCCACCGCTTCTATCTGCGCGAGCGCTTCGACATCGTGGCCTTCCACTTCACGAGGATGCTCAAGACCCTGGGCGAGTGAGGTCGAACCGCCAGTCGTTGCACCGCATGGGCCGGCCCGGCGGGTACTCGAACCCGCGCTCCGCGAGGAGCGTGAAGCCGGCCTTGCGGCAGACCGCGTTCGACGGGGCGTTGTCCGTGGACGGGTAGGCGTGCAGATGGGGGAAGCGGCCCTCGGCCCGGGCCCGTTCCACGACCGCGCGCGTCGCCGCCGTCGCCACGCCCCGGCCCTGGAAGCCGGGCAGCACGGTCCAGCCCGTCTCGTAGACCGGTGCGCTGCCGTCCTCCGTGTGCTCCCAGAAGCCGATCGCGCCCGCCGTGACCTCCTCCGGCAGCAGCACGATCCGGAACATGCACCCGGGCCGGGCCGGGTCCGCGCCCAGCCGCTCGTAGCGCCGCTGCCGGGCCACGAGCTGTTCCTCGCTCTCCGGGCCGCCCAGATGCTCCATCAGTTCCGGTGCGTTCATGGCCCGCAGGAGCCAGAGGTCCCCGTCCGACCAGGGTTCGAGCCGTACCGTGCCGTCGTCGTGCGCCCTGCCGTCGCCGCCGGTCCCGCCGTTGTCGTCCATGGGCCCGGACCCTAGGGCACGCCGCCGACAGTGCCGCGCTCAGCGCAGCCGGCCCGCCGAGGTGAGGGAGAGGCGGGAGACGACCTGGCCGAAGGCCTGCTCCTCGTCGGCGGTGAGGGCGACCGTCTCCTGCGGGTGCCAGATCCGCTCCAGCGGGGCGTGCGCCCGGTCGCGGCGGGCGCGGGCGCGCAGGCCGAGGGCGACCCACACCGCGGCGGACAGCGCCAGCAGGCCGAAGAGGGTGATCACACGGGGGTCCGAGAACTGGCCGGGCAAGGTCATGGCTGACTCCAAAACGCGATGACGAGCGCGATTCCTGCTGCTTCCTCCCGACCCGTTCAGTTAACACCACCCTGGGGGTCTTTCGGCAGGGGGGTCCGGGACCAAAGTCCCGGCCGTCCCGCCGCCCCGAGGCCCTCTTGTGCGGGCCGTGGAACCGCTTCAAGGTGGCGGGAAGGGAGATTTCCGGCCGGGAGGGAGCAGTCGCATGGCGGACGCGACGGGCACGGGCGCGTGGGGTTTCACGGACGACCGGGGCGCGGCCCTGGCGGCGGGGCGCAGGCCGGAGCGGGTGGTGGCGTACGTGCGGGCGGGGGCGGCCCTGCTGGACCTGGGGGTGCGGCCGGTCGCGGTGTACGGCTCCGGGCACGACGGCGAGCTGCTCGACCCGGTCAAGGCGGGCGGTCTGATGGCGGCGGGCGTGCCGTACCTGGGGCCGGGGCGGGCCCTGGACGCGGAGCGGCTGCGGGCGCTGGGCGGCGTGGACCTGGTGGTGGACGTCACGTACGACGGCAAGAGCCCGTACGCGGTGGACGAGGCGCTCGTCGAGGGGCTCGGGGTGCCGTTGGCGGCGCTGTCGGTGGGCGGTGACCTCCCGCTGCCGGCGATCGTGGCCCGCTTCGGGGAGCTGGGCGTCGCGCTGGGCGCCGCGGCCGGGGCCTCGGGCCGGGTGGCCGACGCGGAGGCGGCGGTGCGGGCGGCGGCGGGCCGGGCGGACGTGGCGGTGCTGGCGCTGTCGGGGGCCGGGCCCGAGCAGGTGCACCTGGCCAGGCCCGGGGCCTGGCCGGAGCTGGCGCGGCTCGCGGAGCTGGGGGTGCGGTTCGTCGACCCGGGGCCGGGGCCGGGGGCGAACTGGCTGACGGCCGACTGGGAGTACGCGGTCGGTCTCGCGCCCGATCTGGTGCTGTTCGACAGCCGGGCGAACGCGGTGCCGCCGCACGTGGTCCCGCAGGGCGCCCGGCTCGCCCCGTGGAACCCGGAGACCCCGCCGAGCCCGGCGGCCTGCGCCCGTTTCCTCCAGGACCTGGCGGCGGCCCTGGAGGACCGGGAGCCCTAGCCGGGTCCGGAAAGTCCCGTCCGGCCCGCGGGCGGGCGGCGCCGTTCTCCGGGCACCCCCGGCCGGCGACGGCTACGGCAGCCGTGCCCGCAGCGAGGCGGCGAACTCCTCCGCCCTGGTCAGCTGGGCGTGGAGTTCGGCGACGCGTTCGGTCGCGGCCCGTTCGTAGGTGCGGACGCGGGCGACGAGGGCGGCGCGGGTGGCCGGGTCGAGTTCGCCGGGGGTGTCCGGGGCGTCGGCGGCGAGCCGGTCGACGGCGGTGAGCAGGTCGCGGGTCTCGTCGAGGGTGAAGCCGAGCGGCTTCATCCGGCGGATCACCATCAGGCGGGCCACGTCGGCGTCCGTGTAGAGGGGGAAGCCGCCCTCGGAGGCGGCGGAGGGGACGACGAGGCCGCTGTCCTCGTACTGGCGGATGGTGCGCAGGGGCAGTTCCGTCCGGGCCGCGACCTCGCCGATCTGCAGGGGGTCGGCGGTCGTGCGGGGGGCGGTGCGCGCTGTGCTCACGGCGTGGAGTCCTTCCTGGTGTGGGCCCTCGTACGGGGGCTCCGGCGGGCGCGGCTTCCGCGCATTACATCCGATTCGTCCTAACTTCAGCACTTATGAGAGCTGGAAGCGTGGCGAAACGCCTGCTGGTCGGACGTCCGTTGGACAGCGCACGGCTCGGCGAGACCCTGCTGCCCAAACGACTCGCCCTGCCGATCTTCTGCAGCGACCCCCTCTCCTCCGTCGCGTACGCCACGGAGGAGATCCTGCTGATCCTCGCCCTCGGCGGCCTGGCCGTGCTCCATCTGGCCTGGTACGCGGCGGTCGGCATCGTCGTCCTGCTGCTCGTCGTCGTCGCCTCCTACCGGCAGACCTGCTACGCCTACCCGGGCGGCGGCGGGGCCTACGTGGTCTCCGCCGAGAACCTGGGCACCACCGCGGCCCTGACCGCGGCCAGCGCGCTGCTCATCGACTACGTGATGACCGTGGCCGTCTCCGTCGTCTCCGGGGTCGCCGCGATCACCTCCGCCGTGCCCGCCCTCGACGGCCACGCGACCGCCCTCTCGGTGCTCTTCGTGGCCGTGCTCGCCTGGCTCAACCTGCGCGGGGTGCGCGAGTCGGGCCGCTGGTTCGCCCTGCCGACGTACGCGTTCATCGCCGTGATCTATCTGATGTTCGCGGTCGCGGCCGTGCGGATGGCGAGCGGCGCCACGATCAGGGCCGAGTCGGCCGACCTGCCCGTCGAGGCGGTCTCCACCTACTCGGGCATCGCGCTCGTGCTGCTCGGGCTGCGGGCCTTCGCCTCCGGCTGCACGGCGCTGACCGGCGTCGAGGCGATCAGCAACGGCGTGCCGGCCTTCGAGAAGCCCAAGAGCCGCAACGCGGCCATGACCCTGGCGGTCATGGGCGGGCTCTCCGTCACCATGTTCTTCGGGATCACCGTGCTGGCCATGGTCTACGACGTGCACGTCGCCGAGGACCCGACCGAGCTGGGGCTGCCGCCCGGCACGGCGACCTCGACCGCGCTCGCCCAGATCGGCCGCGCCACCTTCGGCGACTGGCACGTGCTCTTCTACGCCCTCCAGGCCGTCACCGCGGGCGTCCTGATCCTGGCGGCCAACACCGCCTTCAACGGCTTCCCGATGCTCGCCTCCGTCCTGGGGCGCGACCACTTCGTGCCGCACCAGCTCGTCCACCGCGGCGACCGGCTCGTCTACTCCAACGGCGTCATCCTCCTGGCCCTCGCCGCCGTCGCCCTGATCGTCGCCTTCGACGCCAACCTCACCCGGCTCATCCAGCTCTACATCCTGGGCGTCTTCGTCTCCTTCACCCTGTCCCAGGCGGGCATGGTCAGGCACTGGCGGCGAGAACTCGCCACACCGGCCGGCGCCGCCGAGCGCGGGCACATCCTGCGGCGCCTGGCGATCAACGCGTTCGGGGCCTGTCTGACGGCCGTGGTCCTCGTCATCGTCCTGATCACCAAGTTCACGCACGGCGCCTGGATCGTCGTCATCGCGATGCCGCTGCTCTTCGCCGGGATGAAGGGGGTGCGCCGGCACTACGACGCCGTCGCCGCGGAGGTGGCCGTCGCCCCCGACGCCCGGCCGCGCCCGCTCGCGGCCAACCACGTCCTGGTCCTGGTCTCCTCGGTCAACGCGCCGAGCCTGCGGGCCCTGTCGTACGCGAAGACCCTGAAGCCGGCCTCGCTGACCGCGGTCACCGTCGCCGAGGCCCCGGCCCAGGCGGAGGCCCTGCGCGCCGCCTGGCAGGCGCACGGCATCGACGTACCGCTGCGGGTGCTCGACTCGCCCTACCGCTCGATCGTCCAGCCCCTGCTGCGGCACATCCGCGACGCGCCCGAGCGCACCGTGGACTCGGTGGTCTCCGTCGTCATCCCCGAGTACGTCGTCGGCCGCTGGTGGGAGCAGCCGCTGCACAACCAGAGCGCGCTGCGGCTGAAGGCGCGGCTGCTGTTCATGCGGAACGTCGTCGTCATCGACGTGCCCTACCGGCTCGCCTCGGCCCGGGAGCTGGCCGCCGAGCGGGCGAAGGCCGCCGGGGGCCGAAAGCGCTAGGGCCAGACCAGGCAGTACGGCTGGTGGCCGGCCTCGTGCAGACGGACCGAGAAGTCCTGCCACTCGTGGAGCAGCTGGTAGACGTTGAAGGCGTCGCGCGGGCCGCCGCGGTCGGGGACGGTGGACCAGATGAAGGCGGCGGCGCCGACGGACTCCTCGCCGATGCCGCGCAGCGGGTCGACCACGGTCATGGGCAGCTTCACCACGGCGTAGTCGGGGTGCAGGACGACCAGTTCCAGCGGGGGCACCTTGTGCAGGGGCATGCCCTGGATGCCGGTGAGCACCATCGCGGCTATGGTCTCCGGCTTGATCTTGGTGAACATGCCGCCCATGCCGAGCTCGTCGCCGCCGAGCTCCTCGGGGCGCATCGAGATGGGGACACGGGCCGCCGTCGCGCCGTCGGGCGCGCCGAAGTACTTGTACGTCACCCCCAAGCCGCCTCCCCGTGCTTCCCCGGCCTTGGGCTCGCCGACCCCCGGCTCGGCCGCCTCCCCCGTTCTGGGTTCGTTCGCCCTGGGCTCCTCGGCCCGCCGGCGCCGGTGCCTCCCCCGCCGGACAGGCTCGGGACCCAGGTCGTCAGTCCCCTCGCCCGGTCCGCCACCGCGATGCATATCTCCACCCGACTGCTGTTCCAGGCCGCGCGTCTCCGCGGCGCGACCCGATCATCGTGACAATGACCTCCCCCACGTTCGTACGGTGAAACACCTGTCCGCAAGAACGCCGTGGCCTCTGACACCATGGATTCCGTGAGCCATCCCTATGACGCCCCAGTTTCGCAGACGCGGAGGACAGACGCCCCGGCGTAATTCAGGGGGTGCCCACACCATCCCTCCGTACTCGCAGGTCAGGATCCCAGTGCCGTATTCATACGAAGCCCCAGTCTCACAGACGCTTTTCGACCGCGCGTCCCTTGTGACGCCCGGCGGCGTGAACTCACCGGTGCGCGCCTTCCGTGCCGTGGGCGGTACGCCCCGGTTCATGGTGTCCGGTACCGGTCCGTACCTCACCGATGCCGACGGGCGTGAGTACGTCGACCTCGTCTGCTCGTGGGGACCGATGATCCTCGGCCACGCGCACCCCGAGGTGACGGCGGCCGTGCAGGCCGCGGTGGCCCGTGGCACCTCGTTCGGCACGCCGGGCGAGGGCGAGGTCGCGCTGGCGGAGGAGATCGTCGCGCGGGTCGAGCCGGTGGAGCAGGTCCGGCTGGTCTCCAGCGGCACGGAGGCCACGATGTCGGCCATCCGCCTGGCCCGCGGGTTCACCGGCCGCGCCAAGGTCGTCAAGTTCGCCGGCTGCTACCACGGGCACGTGGACGCGCTGCTCGCCGCGGCCGGCTCCGGCGTCGCCACCTTCGGTCTGCCCGACACGCCCGGGGTGACCGGCGCGCAGGCCGGGGACACCATCGTGCTGCCGTACAACGACCTGGAGGCGGTGCACGAGGCGTTCCACCGCTACCCGGGCGAGATCGCCTGTGTGATCACCGAGGCCTCCCCGGGCAACATGGGCGTCGTCCCGCCGCTGCCGGGCTTCAACCAGGGCCTGAAGGACGCCTGCGAGAAGAACGGCGCGCTGTTCATCTCCGACGAGGTCATGACCGGTTTCCGCACCTCGAAGGCCGGCTGGTACGGCGTCGACGGCGTGAAGCCGGACCTGATGACCTTCGGCAAGGTCATGGGCGGCGGCTTCCCCGCCGCGGCCTTCGGCGGCCGTGCGGACGTCATGGGCCACCTCGCCCCGGCCGGCCCGGTCTACCAGGCGGGCACCCTGTCGGGCAATCCGGTCGCGACCGCCGCCGGTCTCGCGCAGCTGAGGCTGCTCGACGACGCCGCGTACGAGAAGGTGAACGCGGTCTCCGCCGAGATCCAGGGCCTGGTCACCGACGCGCTCGCCAAGGAGGGCGTGGCGCACCGGCTGCAGACCGCGTCCAACATGTTCTCGGTCTTCTTCACCTCCACCGAGGTGCGCACCTACGAGGAGGCGAAGAAGCAGGAGGCCTTCCGCTTCAACGCCTTCTTCCACTCGATGCTCGCGGACGGGGTCTACCTGCCGCCGTCGGCGTTCGAGTCCTGGTTCGTGTCGGCCGCGCACGACGAGCGCGCGGTCGAGCGGATCGCCGCCGCCCTGCCGGCCGCCGCCCGCGCCGCCGCGGAGGCCACGGCATGAGCGACGCGACGAGCCGCCCGAAGGGCGACCAGGACATCACCGTCGTCCACCTGATGCGGCACGGCGAGGTCCACAACCCGGACGGCGTGCTGTACGGCCGCCGCGCCGGCTACCACCTCTCCGAGCTGGGCCGGCAGATGGCCGACCGGGTCGCCGAGCACCTGGCGGGCCGGGACATCACGTACGTGGTGGCCTCCCCGCTGGAGCGGGCCCAGGAGACGGCCGCGCCGATCGCCAAGACCCACGGTCTCGACCTGGCCAGCGACGAGCGCCTGATCGAGGCGGCGAACGTCTTCGAGGGCAAGACCTTCGGCGTGGGCGACGGCGCGCTGCGCAAGCCGGGCAACTGGAAGCACCTGACGAACCCGTTCCAGCCGTCGTGGGGCGAGCCCTACATCGAGCAGGTCGTGCGGATGATGGGCGCGCTCGACGCGGCGAAGGACGCGGCGCGCGGGCACGAGGCGGTGTGCGTGAGCCACCAGCTCCCGATCTGGATCGTGCGCAGCTTCGTGGAGAAGCGCCGGCTGTGGCACGACCCGCGGCGCCGGCAGTGCACGCTGGCCTCGCTGACCTCGTTCACGTACCAGGGCGACCGGATCGTGTCGGTGGGGTACAGCGAGCCGGCCCTCGATCTGGTGCCGGTGCACCTGCGCGCGGGTGCGAAGCCTGTGAAGGGTAAGGCCAAGGCCTTCGGCGCGTAGCGTTTTCGCTCTATCGTTCGGGGCGACCGGGTGGCGATTCCGCCGCCGGGTCGCCCCTAAATATTTGTTCGGATTTCCGGAACCTCCGTGTTCATCCCTGCATCTCACTCATTGTCGGTTTGGATGACCTTGAGGTCATATGCGTCAGTGTGAATGGGGTCGGCATGCGCGGGATCAATCGAAGGAGTCTGCTCGGGGCGGGGGTTGGTGCCGCCGCTGCACTGGGGTTGGCCGCGTGCACCAGCGGAAATCAGGACAAGCCTGGGCGTTCCGGGCCCGGTAAGGGCGGGGACACGACCGGCGGCGGGGACGTCACCCCCACGCCCACCAAGGACGACGGCAAGCTCATCGGCGACGGTTCCACCGCCGACACCGGAAAGCAGCCGAACCAGCCCGACGCCCCCGTGCCGCTCGAACCCGGCCAGACCCCGCCGCAGTTCGTGATCTTCTCCTGGGACGGTGCCGGCGAGGTCGGCAACGGTCTCTTCCCGCGCTTCCTCGAACTGGCCAAGAACCACGACGCGGCGATGACCTTCTTCCTCTCCGGGCTCTATCTGCTGCCCGAGTCGAAGGCCCAGCTCTACCGCCCGCCGAACAACCGCGTGGGCGCCTCCGACATCGGCTACCTCACCGACGACCACGTCAAGCAGACCCTGAAGTACGTCCGCCAGGCCTGGCTCGAAGGCCACGAGATCGGCACCCACTTCAACGGGCACTTCTGCGGGGGCTCCGGCTCGGTCGCCAACTGGACGCCCGCCCAGTGGCAGAGCGAGATCGACCAGGCGGTCGGCTTCGTCACGAAGTGGAAGACCAACACCGGCTGGACCGACCTCGACCCGCTGCCCTTCGACTACACCAAGGAGCTCGTCGGCGGCCGCACCCCCTGCCTGCTCGGCCAGGACAACCTGCTGCCCACCGCCAAGCGGCTCGGCTGGCGCTACGACGCCAGCTCCCCGGGCGGCCGCCAGATGTGGCCGGTCAAGCGCGGCGGACTGTGGGACCTGCCCCTGCAGGCGGTGCCCTTCCCCGGGCACTCCTTCGAGGTCCTGTCGATGGACTACAACATGCTCGC
Source organism: Streptomyces sp. NPDC020422 (assembly GCF_044386705.1). Taxonomy (NCBI): domain Bacteria; kingdom Bacillati; phylum Actinomycetota; class Actinomycetes; order Kitasatosporales; family Streptomycetaceae; genus Streptomyces; species Streptomyces sp. NPDC020422. The sequence continues at coordinate 42,142 of NZ_JBIRVJ010000010.1, forward strand.
CAACCAGTCGAAGAACTCGACCAAGGGCATGCCCTCGCGCTACCCGGGCTGGCGCAAGCAGGCCACCGAGGCCTACCTGGCCGGCTTCAACCGCGCGTACGAGTCGAACCGCGCCCCCTTCTACATCGGCAACCACTTCGAGCAGTGGAACGGCGGCATCTACATGGACGCCGTCGAGGAGGCCCTCAAGGGCATGGCCGGCAAGAAGGACGTCCGGCTCGTCTCCTTCCGGCAGTTCTGCGACTGGCTGGACGTCCAGGACCCGAAGATCCTCGCCAAGCTCCGCACCCTCGAGGTCGGCCAGCAGCCGGCGGGCGGCTGGAACGCGTTCCTCCGGCCGGCTTAGGCGATCTTGACAAGGGGCATCTTGGGCACGTAGGGGGGTGCCCAAGATCCGCGAAACGCCCATGCGAAACTTTTCACATGAGTCTTAGCCGCGCCTCGCGACGCACCCTGCTCGCGGTCGGAACCGTGACGATCGCCCTTGCTCTCTCGGCCTGCAGCTCGGACGGCAACGGCAAGTCCGGCGGCGGTGGCGACACCGGCTTCGTGACCAACACGGGCGGGATCTCCACCGTCGCCAAGGGCGAGCGCAAGCCCATCGCGACGATCGCGGGCGAGACCCTCGAAGGCAAGCAGCTCGACGTCGCCGGCCTCAAGGGCAAGGTCGTCGTCCTCAACGTCTGGGGCTCGTGGTGCCCGCCCTGCCGCGCCGAGGCGCCGCACTTCGCCAAGGTGGCCGAGGACCTGAAGGCCAAGGGCGTCGAGTTCGTCGGCATCAACACCCGCGACCCCAACAAGCAGCCGGCGCTCGCCTTCGAGGCCGACTACGGGGTGCCCTACCCCAGCCTCTACGACCCGGCCGGCAAGCTCATCGTCAACGGCTTCCCCAAGGGCACCCTCAACCCGCAGGCCATCCCGTCCACCGTGGTCCTCGACAAGGACGGCAAGGTCGCCGCGCGTTCGCTGATGGCACTCGACGAGGCCAAGCTCCGCTCCATGATCGAACCGTTGATCGCGGAGAAGTGAGAGGGACGACGTGAACGAGACGGTCTTCAGCGGAGCCCTTCTGCTGGCCCTGCCCATCGCCGTGCTCGGCGGCCTGGTCTCCTTCTTCTCCCCGTGCGTGCTGCCGCTCGTACCGGGCTACCTGAGCTACGTCACCGGCGTCACCGGCACCGACCTCGCCGAGGCCCGCCGCGGCCGGATGGCGGCCGGAGCCGGCCTCTTCGTGCTCGGCTTCTCGGCCGTCTTCGTCTCCGGCGGCGCGCTCTTCGGCTTCTTCGGCTCCACGCTCCAGGAGTACCGAGGGACGCTCACCAACGTCCTCGGCGTCCTCATGATCCTCATGGGCGTCTTCTTCGTCGGCCTGATGCCCTGGTTCACCCAGCGCGAGTTCCGCTTCCACAAGAAGCCCGTCACCGGCCTCGTCGGCGCGCCGCTGCTCGGCGCCCTCTTCGGCATCGGCTGGACGCCCTGCATCGGCCCGACCCTCGCCTCCGTCACCGCGCTCGCCGCCGACCAGGCCAGCGCCGGCCGCGGGGCGCTGCTGACCGTCGCGTACTGCCTCGGCCTCGGGCTGCCCTTCATCCTCACCGCCGTCGCCTTCCGCAAGGCCCTCGGCGCGTTCGGCTGGGTCAAGAAGCACTACACCTGGGTGATGCGGATCGGCGGCGCGATGATGATCGTCACCGGTCTGCTGCTCCTCACAGGAGTGTGGGACAGCATGGTCGCCGACATGCAGGGCTGGTCCAGCGGTTTCACGGTGGGGATCTGAGGGTTTTCGACATGAGCAACACCGGTAGCACCGACACGGCGGAGCGCGACGGCAACCTCGGCGAGGCCGGGGCGCAGCTGTCCACCGCCCCCCGCGAGGAGACCGCCCTCGGCGGGCCCTCCCTCGGCCCGCTCGGCTGGATCCGCTGGTTCTGGCGCCAGCTGACGTCCATGCGGGTCGCCCTGATCCTGCTCTTCATGCTCTCGCTCGGCGCGATCCCCGGCTCCCTCATCCCGCAGACCAGCGCGGACGAGCTGAAGGTGCGAGCCTTCAAGGACGCCCACAAGACGCTCACGCCGCTCTACGAGAAGCTCCAGTTCTTCGACGTCTACAGCTCGGTGTGGTTCTCCGCGATCTACATCCTGCTCTTCGTCTCCCTCATCGGCTGCATCGTGCCCCGCACCTGGCAGTTCGTCGGCCAGCTCCGGGGCCGCCCGCCGGGCGCCCCCAAGCGGCTCACCCGGCTGCCCGCGTACACGACCTGGCGCACCGGGGCCGAGCCCGAGCAGGTCCGCGAGGCCGCGCTCGCGATGCTCAAGGGGCGCCGCTACCGCGCCCACACGGTCGGGGACGCCGTCGCCGCCGAGAAGGGCTACCTGCGCGAGGCCGGCAACCTGGTCTTCCACGTCGCCCTGATCGTGATGCTGGTGGCCTTCGCCTGGGGCGTGATGTTCAAGTCCGAGGGCGGCAAGCTGATCGTCGAGGGCGACGGCTTCTCCAACACCCTCACGCAGTACGACGACTTCAAGTCCGGCTCCCAGTTCGGCACCGACGAGCTGGAGCCGTTCAGCTTCACCCTGGACAGCTTCACCGGCACGTACGAGAAGAGCGGCCCGCAGCGCGGCACCCCGCGCACCTTCGAGGCGGCCGTGCGCTACTCCGAGCTCGGCGGGCCGGAGAAGAAGGCGGTCATCCGGGTCAACGAGCCGCTGAAGGTCGGGGACGCGAAGGTCTTCCTGATCGCCCACGGCTACGCGCCCGTCGTCACCGTCAAGGACGGCCGGGGCAAGGTCGTCTACCACGGCGCGGTCCCGCTGCTGCCCTTCGACAACAACATCACCTCCACCGGCGCGATCAAGGTGATGGACGGCTACCGCGACAAGAACGGCAAGAAGGAACAGCTCGGCTTCAACACCTTCTTCGTGCCGACCTTCGCCGGCGCCGGCAAGGGCCAGATGTTCTCCCAGTTCCCCGCGCTGGACTTCCCCGTGATGGCCGTCACCGGCTACCACGGCGACCTGCGCGTCAACTCCGGCCTGCCGCAGAACGTGTACCAGCTGGACACCTCCAAGATGAAGCAGTTCAAGGTCCAGGGAGGCACCGGCAGCGCCAACCGGCTGCTGCCCGGCGAGACCATGACGCTGCCCGACGGGGCCGGCTCGATCACCTTCGAGAAGGAGATCAAGGAGTGGGCCAGCTTCTCCATCACCCAGCAGCCCGGTAACGGCCTCGCCCTCTCCGGGGCGGTCGCCGCGATCGCCGGACTCAGCGGCTCGCTGTTCATCCAGCGCCGCCGGGTCTGGGTCCGCGCCGTCCGGGGCGAGGACGGCGTCACCGTCGTCGAGATGGCCGGGCTCGGCCGGAGCGAGTCCGCCAAGCTGCCCGAGGAGCTGGCCGAGCTCGCGGTCGCGCTCAACACCGAGGCGCCGACCGCGCCGGAACCCGCAGAAGACCCCGCAGAAGACCCTGCCGAGAAGTCCGAAGGGGCTGAGAAGTGATCCTCGCCGCCGAGACCAACCAGAGCCTGGCGCAGATGAGCGACCTGCTCGTCTACTCCTCCATGGCCGTCTACACGCTGGCCTTTTTCGCCCACATCGCCGAGTGGGTACTCGGCAGCCGCAGCAAGGTCGGCCGCACCGCCGCCGCGCTCACCCGGACCGGGGCGGGCCCGGCCCCGGCCGTGAGCGTCCAGGTCAGGACGGCCGGCGGAGGCACCGCCGTACTCGACAAGCCGAAGGTCGTCACCCGCTCCGCGGCCGGTGCCCGGGACGTCCCGGACGGCCCCGGCGCGGCCGGCGGCACCGTCAAGGGCGACCTCTACGGCCGGATCGCCGTCTCGCTCACCGCGCTCGCCTTCGTCATCGAGGCGGCCGGCGTGCTGACCCGCGCCCTGTCCGTGCAGCGGGCCCCCTGGGGCAACATGTACGAGTTCTCCACCACCTTCTCGACGGTGGCGGTCGGCACGTACCTCGGCTTCCTCCTCGCCAAGAAGAACGTGCGCTGGATCGGGCTCCCGCTGGTCACCACCGTCCTGCTGGACCTCGGCATGGCCGTCACCTGGCTGAAGACGCCCAGCGACCAGCTGGTCCCGGCGCTCGACTCCTACTGGCTGTGGATCCACGTCTCCACCGCGATCTTCTGCGGCGCCGTCTTCTACCTGGGCGCGGTCGCCACGCTGCTCTACCTCTTCCGCGACTCCTACGAGGCCAAGCTGGCGGGCGGCGGGAACCCGGGCGCCTTCGCCCGCTCGGTGCTGGAGCGGCTGCCGTCGGCGGCCTCCCTGGACAAGTTCTCCTACCGGGTCAACGCGGCGGTCTTCCCGCTGTGGACCTTCACGATCATCGCGGGCGCGATCTGGGCCGGCGACGCGTGGGGCCGCTACTGGGGCTGGGACGCCAAGGAGGTCTGGTCCTTCATCACCTGGGTCGGCTACGCCGCGTATCTCCACGCCCGGGCGACGGCCGGCTGGAAGGGCCGCAAGGCCGCGTACATCGCGCTCATCGCCTTCGCCTGCTTCCTCTTCAACTACTACGGCGTCAACATCTTCGTCAGCAGCAAGCACTCCTACGCGGGCGTCTGAGCTCGCGAGGGCCGGGCCCCGGGGCCACGCTGGAGGTATGAGCGAGATACCCCGGGGCAGGAGCGAGACCCACGACGGCGACACGCATCTGCTGCGGTTCACGGTCGAGCTCCCGCACCCGATGATCGCGGTGTGGGCCGCCGTGGCCACGCCGGAGGGCCTGCCGCAGTGGCTCTGCGCGGCCGACCCCCTGGAGCCGCGGCTCGACGGGCACGTCACGCTGCGCTGGCTCAACAGCGACACGGTCGTCTCGGGACGGGTCACCGCCTGGGACCACGACTACGTGGCCGAGTACACGGTCGGCCCGCCGCACGGCCGGATCCGCTTCCACCTGGAACCGGGCCCGGACGGCGGCGGGTCGACCGTGCTGCGTTTCACGACGGAGTTCCGCGGGACGCGGGGCGCGAAGCTGGACATGCTGGCCGGCTGGCACGACCACCTGGAGCGGCTGCGGGACGCCCTGGACGGGCGGCCGACGCACTGGGAGTCCTGGTCGCCCGAGCGCTGGCAGGAGCTGCGGGCGCTGTACGCCCGGGACGACGCGCCCTGGCCGAAGTGGGAGCCGTAGGGGACGGCCCCAGGGGCGGTCACCCCCGCTTCGGCGGCAGGCAGCTCTCGGCCGGGGGTTTCCCCTCCGGCCAGGCGATCTGGACGAAGCGCTGGGTGCCGTCCTGGGCGAGTTCCACGATCGGGACCGCCTTGTTGTACGGGTTGCCGTAGTTGTCCAGGCAGATCCAGCCGCTCGCGCCCTGCACCCGCAGCGAGCCCTTCACCTGCGGCCACTGGACGGGAACGTCGGCGAGCTCCGGGTAGGCGGCCTTGTCCGGGGTGGCCTGGCGGATCGCGTGGACGGCCGTCGCCATCGCGTCGTACGCGACGATCGCCTGCCCGTCGGCGAGCGCGACCGGCTGCTTGGAGGCACGGGCGACGTCGCCGACGAAGGTCTCGTACGCCACCGTCGAGCCGCCCGTCGCCGGGACCGGTCGGCCGGGCGCGGGCCGCCAGGCGTCGGGGTGGGCGAGCGAGGCGTAGCGGACGGTGAGGCGCGCCTTGAGGGCGGAGCGGTCGAGCTTGGCGTCGCCGCCCAGGTAGGAGCCCTCGTCGCCGGTGAGGATCGTGAAGCGGCGCTCGGCGCAGCCGCGGGCGCCCAGCGCGTTGATGAACTGGCGCAGCTGGGTGTGGCGCCCGGCGAAGAACACGGTCTCGGCGCGGGTGTCGCAGATCAGATGGGTGATCTGCCGGAAGGTGTTGGCGGTGGTGCCCTCCTCGGTGGGGTCGGCGGGCGAGGTGAAGAGCTGCGGCTCGTAGGGGGCGCCCTTGAGGGAGGCGGCGAAGGCGGCCTTGAGGGTGTCGGTGTAGTGGTCGCCGGTGCGGGTGTCCTGGACGAGCAGTGCCCTGGCGGCGTCGACCCGGCCGAAGTGGGCGAGGGCCCTGGCCTCGTCGCTGTTGGTGGGGGAGACCCGGGCGAGGCCGGGGTAGCGGTTGTGGCCCGGGCCGTTGGCGATGTCGTCGGCGGTGATGGTGGTGCCGACGACGGCGATGCCGGCGCCGGTCAGGGCCGTCACCGCCTGGCGTATCTCGGTGGAGGAGGTGGCGACGCCGGTGACCGCGCGCAGCCGGGCGGGCGCGTCGGTCATCGCCTTGAGCTGCTCGACGGTGGTCGCCCAGTGGGCGTTGCCCCTGCCGGTGTTGGCGAGGACGAGGCGGATCTTCGGGGTCTCGCTGTTGGACTCGTGGTTGGCCCGGTACTGGCGGGCGTAGGCGCCCTGCAGTTCGTGCAGGACCTTGACGCGCATGCCGGGGTCGGGCGAGGTCAGCGGCAGCAGCACGGCGACGGTGGCGTACTCGTCGGCCTTGAGCGTGGCGTTCTCGCGGTGGATGAGCCCGGCGATCTCGGCGAGGGCGTCGACGCCGAAGGCGTAGCCGTCGCCGTTGACGCCGATGCACTCGTCGGAGCCCTGGGGGCGGGCCACGCCGGCCGCGCAGGAACGGTCCTCCGGAGTGACCCAGGCCCGGATCCCGTAGAACAGCGGCACCCCGAGCACCACGAGGGCGATCAGCGCGGCGAAGAGCTTCTGCCGCGGGGTGTAGAGGTAACGGTTGCGCAGCCGGTTGGCCATGGCCTCAGACTCCGTCCTCGCGGCCGGGCGGCAGCGAGAGCCGCCGCCAGGCGTGAATGTCCCTCGGCCAGTGGGTGGCCGCGTCCCACAGCGGGCTGTTGCCGGTGAGGTGGCGGCCGGACAGCTGGCGCAGCTCGTGTGCCAGCTTGTCGGTCACGTCCTCGTCGGGCAGGGCGAGCGGATCGGTGAGCAGCCATACGGCGTGCAGCAGGCGCCGTACGGACAGATGCAGCGCGGTCGCCTCGGCGTCGAGCCCGGCGGGCAGCCGGTCGGGCGCGTGCCGGCCGAGGGCGGCGTCGCGCCGCGGGTCGGGTCCGGTGGCGCCGGGCGCGCGGGGGTAGGGCGCGGAGGCGATGAACCGCAGCCGGCCCAGCCAGCCCACCACGTCGGGCTCGTGGAAGGTGGTGCGCAGGTGGTCGACGGCGTTCTCGACCCGTCCCAGGGCGAGCTCGTGGTGGAGCCGGTAGGGGCGGCCCGTGCCCTGGTCGTCCCGCTCGTAGTGCCGGTGCAGGGTCTCGTGGACCGCGCGCCAGGCGGCGTGCCGCGGATGGTCGCCGTCGGCGAAGCGCAGCCGGTGCAGCAGCAGGGCGCGCAGCAGCGGGTCGGCGACGAAGTGCTCGGGGCCCTCCGGCCAGTCCTCGGCGCGCAGTTCGTCGCGGACCCGCAGCGCCATGTCGCCGTCGCGGGACTCGGTGTGCAGCCGGGTGCGGGCGAGCAGCCGGGCGGACACCTCGTCGTGGGCGGCGGCGAGCACCGTGAAGGGCTCCAGGCGCGGCTGCGGGAGCAGCGCGGCGAGCAGGGCCGGGACGACCGGCACGGGACGGGCGTCCTCGCGGAGCTCCACGTCGCGGTCGAGCAGGGCGCCGGGGGTGAGCGCGGGCCGCTCGCCGCGCGGGGTCTCGGCGGCGGCCTGCCCGAGCAGCGTCACGCCGAGCGGGCGGCCGCCGGTGAGCCGGTGGACGCCCCGGGCCAGGTCGGCGGGGGTGAGCCCGGAGGGGTCGAGACGGTCGAAGGCGGCCTGGGTCTGGGCGGGGGAGAGCGGGGTGAGCTCGACGGCGAGGATGCCGGAGGTGATGTCGCCGCCGCGTTCGCAGGGCGCCCGGTGGGTGGTCTCGGGCAGCCGCAGCCGGCGGGCGTGCCGCAGGCCCTCGTGGTCGCGGACGCGGGAGGCGGCGAAGACGACGACCTTGTCGCGGAGCCCGTCGTGGCGGGCCCGCAGGATGGGCTCGACGAGCCGGCGGCCGAGCTCGCCGTGGGCGTTGTCGAGGAGGAGGACGGGCCTGCCGCGGCGGGTGCCGACCCGGGTGAGGCCCTTGTAGGCCTGGCCCAGGTCCTCGACGAGCGCGCCGACGAGGAAGTCCTCCGCCTCCTGGCGGCGTCGGCCGCGCTGCTCGAAGTCGATGGCGAGCTGCTGGAGCCCGGCCTTGCCGCGCCCGCCGGCGTTGCGGTAACTGCCGTACCAGTTCTCCGACTTCCTGTGGAACTTGCCGAAGACCTCCTCCAGGACCGTCTCGACGGTGGCCTCGGCCAGCAGTCCGGCGAGGGGGACGGCGGCGTCGGCGAAGGTGGCGGCGAGCTTGGTGAGGACCTTGGTGACCCAGTTGGTGGCCGCGCCCTTGGTGGCGTCGACGGTCGACAGGACCGGGCCGAGCCGCTGGAGGTCGCGCTGGGCACGCTCCTCGTCCTCCTGGGTCCAGCTGATGGAGGCGACCGCGACGAGGCCGAGCGAGAGCCGCGGGAACTGGACGGGCTTCGCCCCCGTCACCCGCGGCGACAGCTGGACGGCGAGCTCGGCGAGCGCGCCCGTGAGCTCGGTCCAGCCGGGGCCGTGGTCGGCGGGCGGGGTGATGGCGGCGCAGTCGATCAGGGCGAGCGGGGTGGCGCCCCGGTAGGTGTTGCGCAGCTGCTTGAGCAGGGCCGTCTTGCCCATGCCGCGCCCGCCGGTGAAGACGACGACGGGCGGGTCGTCGCCGTGCTCGTACGGGACGCGGGCGAAGTCCCGGCCGCCGAGGCCGATGAGCCGCGCCGCGAGTCCCGTCTCGTGGAACACCGCCTCGCGACCGTACAGGACTCTGTCCACCCGCTACCCCCCGCGCATCCCACCAGACGTGCCCCGTCACATCCCAAGTCAAGGATATCCGGCGGGTGTTGGGAATCCAGGGAGTTCACCGTGAGCGTTCGCCCGCCTTCACCGGACGTCTCCGTCCGCCGTGATCGCGTCGAGCTGCGCCCGCAGATGGGCGTGGGACTCGATCCCGTTGATGGTGGTGCCCGGGTCGCACTCGTAGAAGTAGACGAGCGACATGAGCTCCTCGTCCGGCGCGTCCGCGGGCGGCGGCAGTACCCGGTGTCGCCCCGAGCGCCAGCGCCCGCCGGTCCACACGGCCATCAGGTCGCCGATGTTGACGGTGAAGGCCGCCGGGTCGTACGGGGCGTCGGCCCAGCCGCCGCCGTCCGTGTACACCTGGAGCCCGCCCTTGCCGGCCTGCCGGTCCAGGACCGTGACCGTGCCGAAGTCCGTGTGCGGCCCGATCCGGAACTGCCCGGGCTCGGGCTCGCCGAGCCGCTCCCGCCCCGGGTACCAGTTGACGTTGAAGCCGAAGGTGGGGTGCCCGGTGTGCCGGGTGAAGAAGTCGGCGCCCTCGCCGAGCGCGAGCCCGAGCAGGCCGAGGACCCGGTCGGACAGCGCCTGCATCCGCGCCAGGTACTCCTCCACCAGCGGCCTCAGCTCCGGCACCTCGGCCGGCCAGCGGTTGGGCAGGAACCACTCGGCGTCGACCTCGGGCCGCCCGGTGGGCCGGTCCGCGGCGAAGGACAGCGACTCCTTCAGGTCGGGCGGGGTCGCGGTGCCCTCCGCGTACCCGTTGGCCTCCGCCCCGGGCCCGAGCCAGCCCCGCCCGCCGACCTTCACGGCGTACCGCTGCTTCACCTCGGCGGGCAGGTGGAAGAAGGCGCGGGCGCTCTCCCGGATCGCGGCGGGCAGGGTGGGATCGATGCCGTGCCCGCTGACCAGCAGGAATCCGGCCCTGCGCAGCGCACGGTCGATCGCCCCGAGCGCGGGCTCGGCCGCGGAGAGGTCCACGGTCGGAATGCCGCCGCCACTGCTGTCCTCGCTGCCGTCTCTCATCACCGACGCCCTCGCTCGCTGTCTCTGGTCACCGACGACCTCGCCGGCGCTCCCTGGTCATCGACGACCTCGCCGGCGCCCACTGGTCACCGACGACCTCGCCGGCGCTCCCTGGTCACCGACGTCCTCGCCGGCGCTCCCTGGTCACCGACGTCCCCGCTCGCTGTCACTCGTCACCGATGTCCTCGTTCCACAGCTCGGGCCGCTCCTCGATGAATCCCCGCATCAGCTCGGCGCACTCGGGGTCGTCGAGCACGACCACGTCCACCCCGTGCTCCGCCAGCCACTCGTGCCCGCCCTGGAAGGTCCGCGCCTCCCCGACCACCACCCGCGAGATGCCGAACTGCCGCACGAGCCCGGAGCAGTACCAGCACGGCGACAGCGTCGTCACCATCGTCGTCCCCCGGTACGACCGCTGCCGCCCCGCCGCCCGGAACGCCTCCGTCTCCGCGTGCGCCGACGGATCGCCGCCCTGCACCCGCCGGTTGCGCCCGCGCCCGAGCAGCCTGCCGTCGGCCCCGTACAGCGCGGCCCCGATCGGAATCCCGCCTTCACCGAGCCCGGCCCGCGCCTCGTCGAGCGCGGTGGCGAGCCGGTGGCGGTCCTGTTCCCTGTCCATGGGGGGACCCTTCCCCCGACGGGGGGAAGTGATGGACGTGATCCCGCCCAAACCCCCTGTGCGGGCGATCGGGAATGACCGCCTCGCACGTCCTCACCCCCGAGCACCGCATCACCTCGGGCCTGACGGAACCGACGTACACGGACCGAGGTCCCGACGACGGCATCGCCTGCGAGGCGTTGCCGAGGCGCATGGGAACCACCCCTCAGCCCGTGGTGCGACCGCCGTGCCGACCAGGACAGTGGCACCCCCGCCCACGACCCCGACGGCATTGCCGTCCTTCGGAGTACGGGGCGGTCTGGGCGGAGCGGCCGCGCCCCACCGGCTGGAGGAGGGCTTGAGCAGCGGAAGCGCCCTGCCAGGTCCGCTACGTCACGGGCAACCTGTAGCGCATCCGGTACCGGTGCGCCGCCTTCGTCATCAAGGTGGCTTCGATCGGACGCCGGTCGTCGGAGTAGACCACGCGGAAGGCGACCAGGACGGGCATGTCCTTGGGAAGCTCCAGTGCCACGACCTCTTCCTCCGTCGGGATCTCGGACGACAACTCGTCCACGAACTCACGCGGGGGAAAGCCCATCGAATCGAGGAGCGCCGGGGTACCGCCTCGAATGCGCTTCTTCTCCTGTACGGCCGTGCCTTCGACCAGGCTCAGCGGATAGTACGACCGCGTGAGCTCTGTCGGTTCGTCGTCCAGGAACAGGATCTGCTTCCGGAGCACGGCTCGTTCGCCGTCACCGAGGCGCAGGGCGTCGGCCACCTCCTTCGGCGGGACGACGACCTCGACTTCCAGAAGCTGGGACCTTCCGAGGCGCTGCCGCTTCGCGGCTTCGGACACCCACGGGTATGGCTCGCCCGGCGCGGCCGGCCTCATGTACGCGATGGGCTCGACGGACTCCTGTGCGTGCTGCCGCACGTACACGCCCTTGCCGGGGAGGCCTTCGACGAGTCCTTCGGCCTTCAGTGTCTGGAGGGCCTTCTGGACGGTCGTGTTGGCCACGCCGCCGTGCTGCTCCATCAGCTCTGCCGTCGAGCCCAGCTTGCTCCCCGGGAGAAGGTCTCCTCGGGTGATCTGCCGACGGAGCTCTGCCGCGATCTTCTGGTGCGGTGATCTCGGATCCTTGAACACCTTCGCCATCACGCGCCCTGCTTCCCGAGCCGATACGTGAGATGCCTGCTGGCCGGCATGGTCATCAGGGATGCCTCCATCGGTGTTCCGTCGGCGGTCAGCGTCAGGCGGAGCAGGTGCAGCACAGCGCTGCCTTCCGGCAGGTCCAACCGCTCGCGTTCTTCCGTAGTGGCGAGGGCGGCACTCACGTCCTCCACGACCTCGGCGCCGGTGTATCCGAGTTCTTTGAGGAGAGTGACGGCGCCGCCGGGCACCTTGCGCGGTTCCGCCAGGGGCGTGCCCCCGGCAATGGCTGCGGGGTAATAGGAGTCGGCGAGTTCCACGGGCCGGTCGTCGAGCAGAATCAGGCGGCTCCTGACGATCACGCGCTCGCCGGCGGACAGCCGCAGGGCGCTGCGGACCGCGTCGGGGGCCTCCACCTCGCCCGCTTGGAGAAGACGTTGGCCGCCACTGTGCCCACGGCGAGCGGCCTCCTCGGTCCAGGCATCGCTTTGGCCGGGTTCGCGGGGCGCCAGGTACGGCGCGGTCTCGCTGATCCACGCATCGCCCGACATCTTCGTACCTCCAGCTCGCAGTTGCCAGCGACCCTACTTCCTCGCTTCTTCCGAACTGAAGAGCCAACCTTAAGTGCTTGCCGCTTATGGTTGTTTGCGCTTAAGGTCGGCTCATGGAAACGACGGACGCTGATGAACCGCAGCTCGGTGCTCCCGTACCGCCGACGGGTCTGAGCCAGGCCCTCCGCGCGCGCCGAGGCCGGATGGCGGAAGTTCCTCGACCGGTGGGCGGACACCTGCGCCGTTCCTGGCGAGGGCTCCTACGTCACGCCCTCAGAGGAGAACGCTCCCTCGACGGAGGCGTAGCCCTCGTCGGTTCGCCGAGGAGTACGGCGCCGCCGTGCTGATCGGCCGCCGTGCCATACGGGGACCCCGCGAGTCCGTCGCTGGCCAGTGCCGACAAAGACCCCGGCGAGGTGGCTAGACCTCCCGGGGTACGGCCACCAACTTCAAAGGAGTTGATGACGTGCGGAACCCTATTGCGCACGTGTGCGGCAGAGTGCTGATCCCTCTGCTGCTGGGGCTGCTCACGCCGACCCTGCCACCCACTGGCAGGCATCGCCCCCGTCAGGCCATCCATCCGCTTCCGACACCCCCGACCCCAGCGCCGCACCTTCGCGCCCCCGCCCGGCGTTCTCCGTACGCCCGGGAGCAGACGGCACCGATCGACGGCTCGCGGTCGCCGTTGGCGCGCCCCTACCTGTCCGGTACTGGCGGGCGGTCGGCGCAGTGCAAGAGGCGCCGGGTGCTCTGGGCGGCGACGGTCGGTCCGGACGTCGATCACCGCGACATCCATGCCAGGAGCCCCCGATGAAGCGCTGTGGGGCACGGCGGTCCGTGGTCGCCGTCGCGGAAGTCGTACGTCCGGTCTGGGTCGGCTCGGTCTGCGTGCTCGCCGTGGCACACGACGGCCCGCACCGCGACCGCGCGGGCGACGGATGGTGGGTGACACCGGAGATCGCCGACGCGGTGACCGTGTCCCTGCTAGCGGGCGCGCTTACGGGTACTCCCGAGCCGGAGTACCGGTCACCCCGATGCATCGTCGGCCGCCACGATCACTGTCAGGACGACACCCCCCCCGCGACAGCGGCGTGCCAGGGGTCCGCCATCTCGTCTGCGGATGCCCCTGCCATCCGGCACCCCTCGCCCCGCACGACGAGCACCCATGAGCCGCCGTACCCGGACGGCCGTACTTCTCATGGCCTCCGTCATCGCGCCGCTGCTCCTGCTCCTGCAGTCCCTCACTCAAGGCCGACCATGACCCAGCCGGGCGCCGCACCCATGGTGAGACGCCCGGCTCAGTCAGTAGCGCCGTTCCGCTGCGGCTGTCTCTGCGAGGGGAGCGAGGTCGAGGCCGATGATGCGCATGGCGCCGGTGCGCAGGAGCTCGTGGTTGAAGTACAGGGCAGCGAAGCGGTGTTCCCTGTACGTCTCGAACTCCCTTTTCGCGCCGAGGATGTTGGCCAGACGGCCAGTGCCTGCCACTCGGGCTCGGGACGCCTGGCTCGTGATCCACTGGGCGTGCTGCTCGGCCTGGTCACGCTCGCGGCAGAACTGGGTGGCCAGTGTCCACAGGGCGCCCGGGGATGTGCTGGGGTTGAGGACTGCAACGATGCCGATTTCCCCGTACGGGATGTCTCCCTCCGAGCGTGTGGTGTAGGCGAAGAGCTCGCCGAACATGTGGAAGACGGTGACGCGGTCGCTGTCGACGACGGGCATGAGTTCGGCCTTCGGGGAGGGCCGTCCGGCCCACGCATGCGACGGGGGCCGGACGGTCGGGGCGGGGCCGGGTCAGCAGCAGGGACCGTCGCCGCAGCAGGCCGGTTCGTTGCAGTCCGCGGCGGTGCCCCAGAGCTGCTTGTCGACCTCGAAACCGGCCTCGCGGATCAGGTCGGTGACGTCGTGCATGAGGCCGAGCGTTCGGGTCTTGCTGTTCGGGGCGTGGTGGAGGAACCGCCCGAAGCGCTCCTCGCACCAGTCGGCGTACTCCTGGCTGTGGAGCATGAACGTGTGCCAGGCGGGGTCGACCTGGCGGCTCGGCGCCATGACGTCTCCCTTGCCGGAGCTGCCCATGGTCCACAGGAAGGCGAGGCCCTGGTCCATGACGGCCTCGGCCGTGGGCAGCTCCATGCGGTACTCGTCCGCGCAGAACGCGGCGAGCCGCTGGAACAGTTCCGGCTGGACCAGGTCCCGGCCGTGACGGACTTCAACTGCGGTCGCGGTCATGCGATGCTCCTTGGGTGCGTGCCCGGCGTGCGGCCTTCCCGCCCGCCGTCGTGCGTGGGCCCCGTTCCGGAGGCCCGGTTCCGCTCGCGGTCTGTCCGGCCAAGGAGAAGACCGGGGCGGAGCCCCGCCTGTTGACGGGGAGCTCAGGAAGCGCGGCCCTGCCGGCGCCGGAACTTCTGGAGGTCGAGACGGAGGCCGCCGATGTTCGGCTGCGTCCACGGGCGCGGACGGGCGAGGAAACACTCCGGGTCGCCGAACCGGTGCCAGTAGGCCGGCGGGTGAGCCGCTCGGTCGCTGTGGTCCTCGATGTCAACGGCCTCTCCGTTGATCGGCTTCTGGCAGTAGCCGCAGTACTTGGTCGCCATGCCCCAGGACGGTAGGTCGCGCAATTGCGGGACCGCGCGAAGATTGCACCGTATTGCGCGAGAAGCCTCGATGGCTTCGGGGTATTGCTCAGGCAGACCCGAAAGCAGCGCGTACTCGGCCGATGAGCCGCTGCGCTTGCGTGCCGTACACGGCGGACTCCGACAGCCAGTCCCACGACCGCTCGTACAGTTCCAAAGACGCCTCGTCCGCAAGCCACATCTCGGTATTGATGGTCTCGACGATTACGAGACGCCGGTCGTAGATCCAGAATCCGTGCGAAGGGGCGCGCCGCAGTGGAGCGGCGAGAGGGACGATGCCGAGCTTCACGTTGGCGAGGCCGATCACGCCCATAAGGCGGTCGAGTTGGGCGACGTGGACCGGGCCGGGGCTTGTGCTTGCATGCAGAGCGGGCTCGTAGATGAGGAAGTGGAAAGTCTTGTCGGGGTCGTAGAGCGCCTCCTGGCGCCTTACGCGGGCCCGCACTGCGGCGTCGACGTCTCGGGGGGTGCGCCGAAACTCCGCGTTCTGTTCGAAAACGTAACGAGCGTACTCGGGGGTCTGGAGCAGGCCGGGTACGCGCACGACCTCGACGCCGCGGGTCAGGATCGTCGCGGCGGTCTCGGCGATGCCCTGCTCCTGGCGGGCGCGGTGGCCTGCCGCGAGTTGGCGTTTCCATGACCGGTACGTCGTTTCAAGGCCTGCGGTACGGGCCTTGAGTTCGGCGATGACCTCGGGCTTTCCTGCGGCGCGGGCCCACGCTTCCATATCGCCTACCGACGGGGTCTGCTTCCCCGCCTGCAGCCTCGACACCTTGGAGGCGGGCCATCCGAGTCGCTCTGCAAAGTCCTTGCCGCTCAATCCCGTCTCGGCGCGCAGTTCGCGCAGTCGCGCGCCGAGAGCTTCCCGCCCGGACTGAAAATCAGTACTGCTCACATCGAGGAACGTACCCGCTTCGCGTACTCGGCGGTGGGTACGGCGTGGTGCCACGCGGCGTCACGGGTCTGGCAGGCGGCGGCCACCTCGGCCGGGTCCTCGGAGAGGATGACGCCGAGGGTGGTGTCGTCTTCGCCGAAAACGAAGCGGGCGAGGATTCGGGAGTCGAAGAGCCAGAAGTCGTAGTCGGGCAGTCGAAGGCGCTCCGCCTCGGCACGGCTCAGGTTGCGGATGTCCTCGCCGGCCGAGACGTTTCCCGGTCCGGTGGCGAGGAGGAATTCCTGCCCCTCGGTGAGCGGCTCGTCGACCAGCCGCACGCGTTCGAAGCGCTTACCGGCGGCCACCTGCTTCTGGACGTTCACGCGCCAGGCGTTGAAGGGCTCAGCCGTGATGTCGTGGCCGGCCTTCCAGCGGGCCCACTTCGGGCTGTTGCGGTCGGAGGCGTAGCCGCGACGGGTTTCCAGGCGCCACGCGGTGTGCTTGAACTCGCGGAATAGATCGCTGATTTCGGAGAACGGAACCATCTCGCCGACCTCGGCGCGCGGGGCGAATCTGGTCAGCAGCCCGCGGGGTACCGTCACGAACGTCTCGGACTTCTTGACGTCGCGGAGCTGTGCCAGCAGCGTGGGGTCGGTCACGCGCTCACCCTGCACGAGGATCTCGCCCGTGGAATCGATCTCGTACAGGGTGGGGCAGTCGCCGTCCTCGCTGGTCGTACCAAGGAACCTGAGCGGCATGTCCGGACCTCCCGTGCCGGTGGTTGGGGCATCCAGGATGCGCGGCTGTGCGATGGCGCGGGGCCCGATTGCGCGGGATTGCGGGAGTGGCCCACCCGAACGCGAGAAAGGCCCCATCGGCCCGCCCGATGGGCCCATCGGCAGGACGCCCCACTGGCTCGTGGACCGCCCCCGGCCCCCGTTCGTAGCGTCAGGGGCATGAGAAACGAGACCAGGGGAACCGTCGAACTGACCCTCGCCATGGTGCTCTCCGGCACCCTCGGCATCTTCGTCGTCGAGTCCGGGGCGTCCCCGTTCAGCGTGGTGTTCTTCCGGTGCCTCTTCGGGGCCGTCGCGCTCGGTGCGTACAGCCTGGCGCGGGGGTTCTTCACCGGGCACGGGTTCACCCCGGGGAAGCTCGGACTCGCCGCGCTCGGCGGTGCGTTCATCGTCTTCAACTGGGTGTTCCTCTTCGAGGCGTACGAGGCCACCTCGATCTCCTTCGCCACCGTCGTGTACCACACGCAGCCGTTCTTCCTGGTGCTGCTCGGCGCCCTCGTGCTGCGGGAGCGGATCAGCGCGGCCAAGCTCGGATGGCTCGGGGTCGCGTTCGCGGGGCTCGTGCTCGTGTCCGGGGTGCGGCCCGGGGACACCGCCTCGCTCAAGGGCCTCGGCTTCGCCCTCGCGGCCGCCGTGCTCTACGCGCTGTCGACGGTGGTGACGAAGCGGATCAGCGGCGTCCGGCCGCATCTCATCGCGCTCGTCCAGGTCGGCGTCGGGATCCCGCTGCTGCTGCCCTTCGCCGACTTCGGCGAGGCCGCGCGGCTCGGCGCCGGGTGGGGCTGGCTCGCCGGGCTCGGCATCCTGCACACCGGGGTGATGTACGTGCTGATGTACGCGGCGTACGCCAAGCTGCCCACCGCCCGGATCGCGGTGCTCGCCTTCACCTACCCCGCCGTCGCGATGCTCGCCGACTGGCTCGTCTACGGGCACCACATCGGCCTCGTCCAGGCGCTCGGCGTCCCGCTGATCGTGCTGGCCAGCCTCAGGGTGAACCGGGCGCCTCGCGCACGAGCCGCCGCGCCTGCTCCACGAACAGACGCACATGCGCCGGCAGCCGCTTCCCCCGCCGCCACGCGATCTGCGTGAACAACGTGAACGGCGGCTCCCAGTCGAGCGCCGTCAGCGCCCCGGACGCCAGCTCCTCGGAGACGGTGATCCGGGGCAGCAGCGCGATCCCGAGGCCCGCGGCCACGCCCCGCTTGCTCGCCTCGATGGTGCCGAACTCCAGGAAGGAGGGGGAGTGCGGCGCCAGCTCCGCCTCGAACAGGTCGCGGTAGGCGCAGCCCGGCTCCGTGCCCACCAGGCTCACCGCCGCCAGGTCCGCGGACGTCAGCCCGCTCCGGCCGGCCAGCTCGTGACCCGGCGCGGCGACCAGGACCAGCGGCTCCTCGCCGAGGACCTCGCTCTCCAGGCCCTCGTGCCCGGTCTCCCGCTCCATCAGCAGACCCAGGTCGTACGTGCCCTCCCGCAGGGCCTGGCGGGTCGCGTCGCCGAGCGTCGGGCGCAGGGTCAGCTGCACCTTCGGGTAGCGGTGGTGGAAGAGCTCCAGGAGCGGCGGCAGCCGGTAGGAGGTGAGGGACTCCATCGTGCCGACGGCGATCGTGCCGGCCGGCTCGTCGGCCGCGGTGACCGCGGCCCTGGCCTCGTCGGCGAGCTCGATCATCTGCCGCGCGTACGGCAGCAGCCGGGCGCCCGCCTCGGTGAGCCGGATGCGGGAGCCGAGCCGCTCGAAGAGCTCGACGCCGAGGGACGACTCCAGGGACCGGATCTGGGTCGTGACGCTCGACTGGGCGTACGCCAGCTCGGCGGCCGCACGGGTGAAGGAGAGGACGGTGGCGACCTTCTCGAAGGTGACCAGGAGCCGCAGCTCCATCAGCCCTCCTTGTCTCCGGCCTCGCCCTGCTCACGCCGCTTGAGCTCCTCCTCGCGGCGGCGCAGGTCGGCCTCCCAGTCCTTGAGGAGGGACTCGTCCTTCTGCTGCTCCTCGCGGAGCGACCTCAGGAACTCCGGGTTGTCGTCCGGCGCGACCCAGCCGCCCGAGCCCCCCGCGCCGCCCCCGGCCACGGCCCGGCGCTGCTTGCCGGCCACGAACCAGACGACCGGGCCGACGATCCAGAAGAGCAGGATGATGACGACCCAGGCCACCTTGGGCAGGTGCTTGGTCTCTTCCTCGGGCGTGTTGAGGCAGTCGATGAACGCGTAGATCGTCAGCGCCAGCGGCAGGATGTACATCAGTGCCCTGAG
This sequence comes from Streptomyces sp. NPDC020422, assembly GCF_044386705.1. NCBI lineage: Bacteria > Bacillati > Actinomycetota > Actinomycetes > Kitasatosporales > Streptomycetaceae > Streptomyces > Streptomyces sp. NPDC020422. The sequence goes on from NZ_JBIRVJ010000010.1 coordinate 60,813, forward strand.
CATGCGGGACAGCCCCCTGGAAGCAGCGGCGGGAGCGCGTTTCGACGGCCCCGGTGACGAGTCAAGCCTAGCCGGTGACCGATACTGACCCCTATGGCTTACGACGATCTCCGCTCGCTGCTCAGGGCGCTGGAGCGCGAAGGCGACCTCAAGCGCATCAAGGCCGAAGTCGACCCGTACCTGGAGGTCGGGGAGATCGTCGACCGGGTGAACAAGGCGGGAGGCCCGGCGCTGCTCTTCGAGAACGTGAAGGGCTCCGCCATGCCCCTCGCGATGAACGTCTTCGGGACCGACCGCCGGCTGCTCAAGGCGCTCGGGCTGAAGTCGTACGAGGAGATCTCCGAGAAGATCGGCGGGCTGCTCAAGCCGGAGCTCCCGCACGGCTTCGTCGGGGTCCGGGAGGCCTTCGGGAAGCTGGGCTCGATGGTCCACGTGCCGCCGAAGAAGGTGAAGCCCGGGGACGCCCCCGTCCAGGAGGTCGTGCTCACCGGCGACGACGTCGACCTGGACCGGCTGCCGGCGCTGTTCACCTGGCCCAAGGACGGCGGCTCCTTCTTCAACCTGGGTCTGACCCACACCAAGCACCCCGAGACCGGGGTCCGCAACCTCGGCCTCTACCGCCTCCAGCGCCACGACAAGCGCACCATCGGCATGCACTGGCAGATCCACAAGGACAGCCGCAACCACTACGCGGTCGCGGCGAAGCGGGGGGAGCGGCTGCCGGTCGCGATCGCCTTCGGCTGCCCGCCGGCCGTCACGTACGCCTCCACGGCGCCGCTGCCGGGCGACATCGACGAGTACCTCTTCGCCGGCTTCGTTCAGGGCAAGCGGATCGAGATGGTCGACTGCAAGACCGTCCCGCTCCAGGTCCCCGCCCAGGCGGAGGTCGTGATCGAGGGCTGGCTCGAGCCGGGCGAGATGCTGCCCGAGGGCCCCTTCGGCGACCACACCGGTTTCTACACGCCGCAGGAGCCGTTCCCCGCCCTGAAGATCGACTGCATCACGATGCGCAGGCGTCCGCTGCTCCAGTCGATCGTGGTCGGCCGCCCGCCGACCGAGGACGGCCCGCTGGGCCGGGCGACGGAGCGGTTCTTCCTGCCGCTGCTCAAGATCATCGTGCCGGACATCGTCGACTACCACCTGCCGGAGTCCGGCGGCTTCCACAACTGCGCGATCGTCTCGATCGACAAGAAGTACCCGAAGCACGCGCAGAAGGTCATGCACGCCATCTGGGGCGCGCACATGATGTCGCTGACCAAGCTGATCATCGTGGTGGACTCCGACTGCGACGTCCACGACCTGCACGAGGTGTCCTGGCGGGCCCTCGGCAACACCGACTACGCCCGTGACCTCACGGTCGTCGAGGGGCCGGTGGACCACCTGGACCACGCCTCCTACCAGCAGTTCTGGGGCGGCAAGGCGGGCATCGACGCGACGAAGAAGCTGCCCGAGGAGGGCTACACCCGCGACGGCGGCTGGCCGGACATGGTGGAGTCGGACCCGGCGACGGCGGCCCTGGTGGACCGCCGCTGGAAGGAGTACGGGCTGTGACCACGGCAGCGGTGCCCGGCGCCCAGCCGGGCCGCACGAAAGCCTTCCTCCGCCTCGTGATGATCGAGCACTCGGTCTTCGCGCTGCCCTTCGCGTACATCGCCGCGCTGACCGCGATGTACCAGCTGGACCAGGAGATCCACTGGTGGACGCTGTTCCTGGTGACGGTGTGCATGGTGGGCCTGCGGACCTTCGCCATGGCCTGCAACCGGATCATCGACCGCGAGATCGACGCCCGTAACCCGCGCACCGCCAACCGCGAGCTGGTGACGGGCGCGGTGTCGGTGCGGTCGGCGTGGACCGGCGCCGGTGTGGCCGTCGTCGTCTTCCTCGGCGCCGCGGCCCTGCTCAACCCGCTGTGCCTGGCGCTCGCGCCGCTCGCCGTGATCCCGATGGTGGTCTATCCGTACGGCAAGCGGTTCACGAACTTCCCGCACGCGATCCTCGGGCTCGCCCAGTCCATCGGCCCGATCGGCGCCTGGCTCGCGGTGACGGGCGAGTGGTCGTGGGACGCGGTGATCCTGGGCCTCGCGGTCGGCGTCTGGATCGGCGGCTTCGACCTGATCTTCGCCTGCCAGGACGTGCAGGCCGACCGCGCGCACGGCGTGATGTCGGTCCCGGCCCGCTTCGGCATCCCCGCCGCCCTGTGGGGCGCCCGGGTCTCGGCCGTGGTGACCACGGGCCTGCTGGTCTGGTACGCCCTGGCGACGGACGCGGGCGTCTTCTTCTGGGCCGGTCTGGTGATCGTGGCGGTGGCCTTCTGCTACGAACACTCGATCGTCCGGCCGCACGACCTGTCCCGCCTGAACAGGGCGTTCTTCACGGTCAACGGTTTCATCGGGATCGCCCTCTTCGTGTGCGCGCTGCTCGACCTGCTGGTGCGCGGGCTGTCCCTGTAGTGGCCGGATAGGCTCGTCGGCGTGGAGCAGGTGAACAGGCAGCAGCGTCGTCCGTGGGTCGTCGGGGTGTCGGGGGCGTCGGGGACGCCGTACGCCGCCGCCGTGCTGCGGGGGCTGCTCGCGGCCGGGGAGAGTGTCGATCTGGTGGTGTCGCGGGCCTCGCGTCTCACGCTGCTCGACGAGACGGGGATCGCCTTCCGGGACGCGCACTGGCGCGAGGACCTGGCGGCATGGCTGGCGCGCGGGGCGGACGGGAAGCCGGACACCTTCAGGGTGGACGCGGCGGCGCTGGACGACGTGCGGTACTGGGCGGCCGGGGATCTGGCCGCCGGGCCGTCCTCCGGCTCGTACGGGGCCAAGGGGATGCTGGTCGTGCCGGCGTCGACGGCCGCGGTGGCGGGGGTCGCGCTCGGGCTCTCGAAGGACCTGCTCCAGCGGGTCGCGAGCGTGACGCTCAAGGAGCGGCGGCCGCTGGTGGTGGCCGTGCGGGAGACCCCGCTGAACGGGCAGACCCTCAAGCACATGGTGGCGCTGGACGAGGCGGGCGCCGTGGTGCTGCCCGCCTCTCCGGCGTTCTACGCGGGGGCGACGCACATCCAGGATCTGGTGGACTTCGTCGCCGGGCGGGTGCTCGACGCGGCAGGCGTGCCGCACCGGCTGTACCGCCGCTGGGAAGGAGAGCTGGGTGCGGCTCTCCGGTCTGATTAGCGCTTCTTGGCGCGCTTCTTCGCAGCGCGCTTCGCAGCGACGGACGTCTGGTGGGCACGCGAGCGGTTGGCCATCTCCTGCAGCTCGCGCATGCGGGCGTAGGCCATCTCGATCGTGTACACGGTGATCACCACTCCTGAAAGATCGTCTTTGATCTACTAAAAGATTCACAGGGCGTCGTCCCTGTGTACCTTAGATTCTATACCTAAACTCGCGGTATCGCTGGACAATGGAAGGCTTCATACCTATGGACGCCGTGGACAGGCAGCTCATCCAGGCTCTGCGCGAGAACGGCAGGGCCTCGTACGCCGAGCTCGGCCGGCTCGTCGGGCTCTCCGGCCCCTCCGTCACCGACCGCATCAACCGCCTCGAGGCCGCCGGAGTCATCACCGGCTATCGCGCCACCGTCGACGCCGCCTCGCTCGGCCTCGGCGTGACCGCCCTCATCGGCATCTCCCTCTCCGACGCGGCCGACCACGAGGACGTGGCCCGCCGGCTGAAGGACCTGGCCGAGATCGAGGACTGCTGGTTCATCGCCGGCGACGACTCCTTCATGCTCAAGGTCCGCGCCAACGACGTGGACGGTCTGGAGAAGACGATCCGCCGGCTCAGCGGGACGAAGGGCGTGTCGCGGACCCGTACCACGATCGTGCTGTCCACGAAGTGGGAGAACCGGGTCGGGGACCTGCCCGAAGAGGGCTGAGGCGGAGCGGCAATGGGGGTGCCCCCGCCCGAAGAGCGGGGGAGTACGGTGGGCACGCCTGGTTTCGGAGATTAAGGGAGGCGACCGTATGGACGCGGGGCTCAAGCGTGAGCTGGAGCAGAAGGTCCTCGCCGGCGAGCGGCTGAGCCGTGAGGACGGCATCGCCCTGTACGAGTCGGACGACCTCGCCTGGCTCGGCGGACTGGCCCACGAGGTCCGGACCCGCAAGAACGGCGACGTGGTGCACTTCAACGTCAACCGTCATCTGAACATGACGAACGTGTGCACCGCCTCCTGCGCGTACTGCTCCTTCCAGCGCAAGCCGGGCGAGAAGGACGCGTACACCATGCGCATCGAGGAGGCCGTGCGCCTCGCGAAGGCGATGGAGAACGAGAACCTCACCGAGCTGCACATCGTCAACGGGCTGCACCCCAACCTGCCCTGGCGCTACTACCCGCGTTCGCTCTCCGAGCTGAAGAAGGCCCTGCCGAACGTCTCGCTGAAGGCCTTCACCGCCACCGAGATCCACCACTTCGAGACCATCTCGGGCCTGTCGGCCTCGGAGATCCTCGACGAGTTGATCGACGCCGGTCTGGAGTCCCTGACCGGCGGCGGCGCCGAGATCTTCGACTGGGAGGTCCGGCAGCACATCGTGGACCACCGCACCCACTGGGAGGACTGGTCCCGCATCCACCGCCTCGCGCACGAGAAGGGTCTGAAGACCCCGTGCACGATGCTGTACGGGCACATCGAGGAGCCGCGCCACCGCGTGGACCACGTGCTGCGGCTGCGGGAGCTCCAGGACGAGACCGGCGGCTTCCAGGTCTTCATCCCGCTGCGCTACCAGCACGACTTCGTGGACATGCAGGACGGCAAGATCCGCAACAAGCTCCAGGCCCGCACCACGATGGCCACCGGGGCCGAGGCGCTGAAGACCTTCGCCGTCTCGCGGCTGCTCTTCGACAACGTCCCGCACGTCAAGGTGTTCTGGGTGATGCACGGCGTCCAGACCGCGCAGCTGGCGCTCCAGCACGGCGCGGACGACATGGACGGCTCGGTCGTCGAGTACAAGATCACGCACGACGCCGACAACTACGGCACCCCGAACAAGCTGGGCCGCGAGGACCTGCTGGAGCTCATCCGGGACGCCGGTTTCCGGCCGGTGGAGCGCAACACGCGCTACGAGGTCATCCGCGAGTACCCGGGGCCGGACGCGGAGCGGCGCGAGACGCCGCAGCCGATGCGCTTCTGATCCCGTTCCCTCCTACGCGAGCGGCAGCAGCATGACGATGTCGTCGCGGTCGTCACCCGGGGCCACCCGGATGGCGGCCGGGACGCGGCCGACCTCCTTGTAGCCGGCCCGCGCGTAGAAGGCGTCGACGCCGGTGCCGCCCCGGCAGGTGAGCCGGATGGCCTCGATGTGCTCGAAGCCCTCGGCGGTCCGCGCCGCCCGTTCGACGGCGGCCATCAGATCGCGCCCGTACCCCTTGCCCTGGTGCCGGGGGTGCACCATCACCGTGTACAGCCACACCCAGTGCGTCATCAGGCGGTGGCTGTTGTACGTGAAGAAGGCGGTGGCGGCGATCTCGCCCCGCTCGTCGCGGCCGACCAGCAGGCGGGTGTCGCCCTTCGCCATCCCGACCAGGTGCGTGAGCAGCGCGGGCCGGATCTCCTCGGGCGTCACGGGCGGTACGAAGCCGACCGCACCGCCCGCGTTGGAGACGTCCGCCCACAGGGCGAGCACTCCGTCGCGCAGGGCGGGGCCGACGGGCGGGTCCAACTCGAAGGTAAGGGCCATAAATGGAGAGTATCCATTACCGGCTCGGGCGCTCAAGGGCGTTCCGACCCCCGGACCCGGTGATCGTTCCGTGCCGTGCTTCACTGGGGTGACGCTCGTCCGGTATGGGAGGGACTGACATGCTCCGCTACACCCTGATGCGCCTCGGCATCTTCGCCGGGAGCTTCCTCGCGCTGTGGGGCCTGGTCTACCTCGGCGTGCTGCCGCGCGGCCTCGGCGACTCCAACCTGCTGTGGGTCCTGGTGCTCTCGATCGTGGTCTCCGCTCCGCTCAGCTTCGTGCTGCTGCGCAAGGAGCGCGACGCGATGAGCGCCCAGATCGTCGAGAAGGTCGACCGCGCCAAGGGCCGGCTCGACGCGAACCGCTCCGCCGAGGACGCGGTCTGAGCGACGGCGGGCTCCGGCCCGCGTGACATAAAGCGCGCGTAAGCGACATCACACTCCGCCCCAGGCGGGAGCTTCGAAGGCTCCCGCCTGGGGTTTTCTTCGTTTCGAAGGCTTTTACCTCAAAGAACCCCTTTGAGGATCCCAAAGTTCAAGTGTTAACGTGTTCGACATGAAGACCGCAGTGCGCCTCCCCCATGCCGTGAGCCCCCGGCTCGTGGCGCGCCTGCACGTCGATCTCTGCCGCTGTATGTCCGCGGTCTGTTGCCGCGAGCTCTGACCCGGCATCATGCAGCGGCACCCGCGCTTCGAGCGCGTGTGAGTGCCGCACCCCCGTCCCCGTATTTCCCGATACGCACCGCTGGAGTGTGTCCGTGTCCGCGTCCTCGTCCGCGCCCGTGGCGAAGTCCCGCATACCCAAGATCCCGTTCTGGGCCCAGATCGTCGCCGGTCTGGTCATCGGCGTCCTGCTCGGCTGGCTCGCCCGCAGCCAGGACATCGGCTGGCTGCAGGAGACCCTGACCCAGGTCGGCGGCATCTTCGTCCAGCTCCTGAAGCTGGCCGTCGCCCCGCTCGTCTTCTTCGCGATCCTGGTGTCGATCACCAACCTCCGCAAGGTCAACAACGCGGCCCGGCTCGCCGCGCAGACCCTGATCTGGTTCATGATCACCTCGCTGATCGCCGTCGCCATCGGCCTCGCGATCGGCCTGCTCACCAACCCCGGCTCCGGCACCGGCCTCACGCCGAAGGACGGCAAGCTGCCCGAGCACCAGGGCAGCTGGATCGACTTCCTCACCGGCATCATCCCGACGGACGTCATCACGCCCTTCACCGAGCTGAACGTCCTCCAGATCGTCTTCATGGCCGCCGTGGCCGGCATCGCCGCCCTCAAGCTCGGCGAGAAGGCCCAGCCGATCCTCTCCCTCTCGGAGTCGGTCCTGGAACTGCTGCAGAAGGCCCTGTGGTGGGTCATCCGGCTCGCCCCGATCGGCACCGCCGGCCTCATCGGCAAGGCCATCGTCAACTACGGCTGGGACCTGATCGGCAAGTACGCCACCTTCACCGCCGACGTCTACGTCGGCTGCGCCCTGGTCCTCTTCGGCGTCTACCCCCTGCTCCTCGCGACCGTCGCCAAGCTGAACCCGCTGCAGTTCTTCAAGGGCGCCTGGCCGGCCATCCAGCTGGCCTTCGTCTCCCGCTCCTCGGTCGGCACCATGCCGGTCACCCAGCGGGTCACCGAGCGCCTCGGCGTCCCGAAGGAGTACGCGTCCTTCTCCGTGCCGTTCGGCGCCACGACGAAGATGGACGGCTGCGCCGCGATCTACCCGGCGCTCGCCGCGATCTTCATCGCGCAGATCTTCGACGTGCAGCTGGGCGTCAAGGAGTACCTGCTGATCGCCTTCGTCTCGGTCATCGGCTCGGCGGCCACCGCCGGTCTCACCGGCGCGACGGTCATGCTGACCCTGACCCTGTCGACCCTGGGTCTGCCGCTGGAGGGCGTCGGCCTGCTGATGGCCATCGACCCGATCCTCGACATGATGCGCACGGCCACGAACGTCGCCGGCCAGGCCCTGGTCCCGGTGCTCGTGTCCTCCCGCGAGAAGATCCTCGACCGCGCCGCGTACGACTCGGCCTCGGCCTCCCCGGTCGACGACCTGGTCGACGCCCGTGAGGCGGAGCAGAAGGTGGCAGTGCCGGCCGCGGCCTGACGCCACGCCCGGCCCGTACGTGAGGCCCATGCCCCTGGAGAAGGGGCATGGGCCTCACGGCTTTTCCGCGGGCTCCCGCTCCTCGCCGCGGTCCTGCCGGGGGCCCGTCTCCGGGGTCGAGTAGAGGATGTCGCGGGCCTGGTCCGCGGCGCGGGCGATGCTCTCGCCGATGAACTCGACGAAGCGTGCGATCGTCTCCAGCCGGGCGGCGGCGGGGCTGCCGGGGCCGAGGATGTTCACGCCCTGCCGGGCGGTCTCGGCGAGCAGCAGGTTGGCCCGGGCGCCGGCGATCGTCCCCTGGTACCAGACGTCGTTGTCGACGGTGTAGCGCTCGCGGCGCCGCTCGTCGCGCTCCCGGCGGACGAGGCCCTGGTCGTCGAGGAAGGAGATGGCCTTGGAGACGGACGCCGGGCTGACCTGGAGGCGCTGGGAGAGCTCGGACGCGGTGAGCGTGCCCTCGTCGCTGATGTAGAGGGCCATGAGCACCCGGGCCATCATCTTGGGCAGGCCCTGCTGCATGAGGAGCGTCGTGAACGTCTCCTCGTACTCGCGCACGGCCTCGACGTCGCGCCCTTCGGCCCGCGGCGGCGCCCCGGCTCCCCGGGGTGCGGGCTGCCTGCGCTGGTGGGTGCGGCGTTCGGTGGCGCGCTGGGCCAGGTCGGCGCGGTAGCCGGTGGGGCCGCCGTTGCGCATCACCTCGCGCGTGACCGTCGAGGTGGGGCGGTCGAGACGCCGGGCGATCTCCGCGTAGGCGAGGCCGTCGGCCACTCCCAGCGCGATCTGCTGGCGTTCCTGCTGGGTGAGTCTGCCTCCCGGCATCGCGGTCTCCCTCTCGGTGCTTGTCCGTCGCCCTCAGCATAGCGTTCACTCATCGCCCATTGCAACGGCTGGCGGGGGTGACGTTGCGTTAAATCCATAACCGTTGCAACGATTTATCTAGTCTGACCTGCATAGATGTCATTGATAAGCAACGAGCTTGTTGCCGAGTCTGTGAATGCAACGTAGCTTTTCCCGTGTCGGAAACACCGACGGAGCAAACGGAAAGCCCGGGAGGGCACCATGCAGAAGTTCGCCACCACCGCCCCGATCACCACCGTCCTCGACATCCCCGCCGGCCGCGTGCAGCTCATCGCCGCCGACCGCGCCGACGCCACGGTCGAGGTCCGCCCCGCCAACGCCGGCAAGGGCCGCGACGTCAAGGCCGCCGAGCGGGTCCGGGTCGCCTTCGCCGACGGGGTGCTCCGCGTCGAGTCCCCCGAGGCCGAGAACAAGCTCCTCGGCAACTCGGGCGCCGTCGAGGTCACCGTCCAGCTCCCGGCCGGCTCCCGGGTCGAGGCCAAGACCGCCGCGGCCGAGCTCCGCGGCGTCGGTCGCCTCGGCGACGTCGTCCTCGAGACCGCGCAGGGCCCGGTCAAGCTCGACGAGGCCGCGAGCGCCGAAGTCCGCGTCCAGGACGGCGACATCACCATCGGCCGGCTCACCGGACCGGCCGTGCTCCGCACCATGAACGGCGACCTCAAGGTCGCCGAGGCCGTCCGCGGCGACCTCGAACTGCGCACCGAGAAGGGCGACATCGAGATCGGCGCCGCCCGCGGCAGTTCCGCCACCCTCGACGCCGGCACCGACTACGGCCGGATCGCCAACAGCCTGCAGAACAGCAAGGGCGCCGACGCCGAGCTGACCATCCGCGCCACCACCTCGTACGGCGACATCACGGCCCGCAGCAACTGACCCCGAACCCGAACCCGGACCCGACCCGGACCCGGACCCGACCCCGACCCCGACCCGAACCCGGACCCGGACCCGCCCCGGACCCGACCCGGACCCGGCCCCGGCCCGCCCCCCCGAACAAGCCTGAGGAGCGCTCGACATGACCCACCTGGCCATCGCGGCGAACGGACTGCGCAAGTCCTACGGAGACAAGGTCGTGCTCGACGGCGTCGACCTGGCCGTCCCCGAAGGGAGCGTCTTCGCCCTGCTCGGCCCGAACGGCGCCGGCAAGACCACCGCCGTGAAGATCCTCTCCACCCTGATCTCCGCCGACGCCGGCACCGGCGCCGTCCACGTCGGCGGCCACGACCTGGCCGCCGACCCGCAGGCGGTGCGCGCCGCCATCGGCGTCACCGGCCAGTTCTCCGCCGTCGACGGCCTCATCACCGGCGAGGAGAACATGCTGCTCATGGCGGACCTCCACCACCTCTCCCGGCCGGAGGGCCGCCGGGTCGCGGCCGAACTCCTGGAACGCTTCGACCTGGTGGAGGCCGCCAAGAAGCCCGCGTCCACCTACTCCGGCGGCATGAAGCGGCGCCTGGACATCGCCATGACGCTCGTCGGTTCGCCGCGGATCATCTTCCTGGACGAGCCGACCACGGGCCTCGACCCGCGTTCCCGGCACAACATGTGGCAGATCATCCGCGAGCTGGTCTCCGACGGCGTCACCGTCTTCCTCACCACCCAGTACCTGGAGGAGGCCGACGAGCTCGCCGACCGGATCGCCGTGCTCAACGACGGCAGGATCGCGGCCCAGGGCACGGCCGAGGAGCTCAAGCGGCTCATCCCCGGCGGCCACGTCCGGCTCCGCTTCACCGACCCCGCCGCCTACCGGCGGGCCGGCGCCGCCCTCGACGGAGCCGCACGCGACGACGAGGCCCTCACCCTGCAGATCGCCGGCGACGGCAGCCAGCGCGAACTGCGCTCCCTGCTCGACCGCCTGGACGCGGCGGGCATCGAGGCCGACGAACTGACCGTCCACACCCCCGACCTCGACGACGTCTTCTTCGCCCTGACCGACAGCGCCCGCCTTCCCCAGCAGCCCCACTCGACCAAGGAGAACGCCCGATGAGTTCCCTCGCCCTCGCCCTGCGCGACTCGAAGACGATGCTCCGGCGCAACCTCCTGCACGCCCGGCGCTATCCGTCGCTCACCCTGAACCTGCTGCTCACGCCGATCATGCTGCTCCTGCTGTTCGTCTACATCTTCGGCGACACCATGAGCGCGGGCATCGGCGGCGGCGACCGCGCCGACTACATCGCCTACCTCGTCCCCGGTCTGCTCCTGATGACCATCGGCAGCACCACGATCGGCACGGCGGTCTCCGTCTCCAACGACATGACCGAGGGCATCATCGCCCGCTTCAGGACCATGGCCATCCACCGCGGTTCGGTCCTCGTCGGACACGTCGTCGGCAGCGTCCTGCAGTCGGTCGCCAGCGTGGTCCTCGTCGGCGCCGTCGGCGTGGCGATCGGCTTCCGCTCCACGGACGCCACCGCCCTGGAGTGGCTCGCCGCCTTCGGCCTGCTCGTCCTGTTCTCCCTCGCCCTCACCTGGATCGCCGTCGGCATGGGCCTGATCAGCCCGAACGCGGAGGCCGCCAGCAACAACGCGATGCCGCTGATCTTCCTGCCGCTGATCTCCAGCGCCTTCGTCCCGGTCGACGCGATGCCGGGCTGGTTCCAGCCGATCGCCGAGTACCAGCCCTTCACCCCCGCCATCGAGACCCTGCGCGGTCTGCTCCTCGGCACCGGGATCGGCCACGACGGTTGGCTCGCGGTCGCCTGGTGCGTCGGCCTCGCCGTCCTCGGCTACTTCTGGTCGACCTCGAAGTTCGACCGGGACCCGCGGTAGCCGCCGCCGTGACGGCGCGAGCCGGCCCCCGCACCACCCGCACGACCCGCACCACCCCTTACGACCCGCCCCACCCGTACCGCCCCAGGGCGGCGCACCCCGACAGCACGTCGGAGCGCGCCGCCCTTCCGGCGTACCGGGGGCCGGGTTCGTGGGGCCGGGTTCGTGGGTCCGTGGTCGTGGATCTGTCCAAATTCCCTGCCGCGCCCTAGATTTACCCGGAAGTAAGGTTACTGTCCGGTTCTCGACGCCCGAGGAGCCGCACGTGCCCGTCTCCGAGCCGCCGTCCGCTCCGCTCGCTCCGCCCACCGCGCCGCAGCCCGCGCTCGTCCGCGTCGACGGGACCGTACGCGAGGCGTCCGTGCCCGCCCTCGTCCCGCCCGTCCGCCGCGGCTCGCTCGCCGACCTGCCCTACGCCACCGCCCGCGAGGAACCCGCGGCGGTGCTCTTCGCCCGCAAACGGCCCGACGGCGGCTGGGCCGACATCACCGCCTCCGCCTTCGCGGCCGAGGTGCACTCCGTCGCCAAGGGGCTCATCGCGCAGGGGCTGCGGCCCGGCGACCGGCTCGCGCTGATGGCCCGCACCCGCTACGAGTGGACCCTGATCGACTTCGCCGCCTGGGCCGCCGGGCTGATCACCGTCCCCCTCTACCCGACGTCCTCCGCGTACCAGGTCCGCTGGATCCTCCAGGACTCCGGCGCCACCGCCTGCATCGTCGAGGACCCCCAGCAGGCCCGGCTGGTCTCCGCCGAACGGCGCCAACTCCCCACGCTCGGACAGCTCTGGGTGCTCGACACCGGCGCCGTCGACCAGCTGCGCAAGGCCGGCGCGCACGTCCCCGACGAGGCCGTCACCTCCCGCCGCGGGCTGCTCACCCCCGAGACCCTCGCCACCCTCGTCTACACCTCCGGCACCACCGGCCGCCCCAAGGGCTGCGCCCTCACCCACGGCAACTTCCTCGCCGAGGTCGACAACGCGGTCGAGCTGCTGCACCCGGTGTTCCGCTCCGTGAGCAAGGAACCCGCCTCCACCCTCCTCTTCCTCCCGCTCTCCCACGTCTTCGGCCGCATGGTCGCCATCGGCTGCGTCCGCGCCCGCGTCAAGGTCGGCCACACCCCGTCCGTCGAGAGCGACGAACTCCTCGCCGACCTGGCCGCCTTCCGCCCGACCTTCCTGCTCGCCATCCCGTACGTCCTGGAGAAGGTCTTCCACACCGCCCGCGCCACCGCCGAACGCGCCGGCCGCGCCGCCTCCTTCGACCGCGCCGCCCGCGTCGCCGAACGCTACGGCCACGACCCCCGCCCCTCGCTCGGCCTGCGCGCCGCGCACGCCCTCTACGAACCGCTCGTCTACCGCCGCATCCGGGCGGCCCTCGGCGGCCGGGTCCGCCACGTCATCAGCGGCGGCTCACCGCTCGGCGCGCGGCTCGCCGAGTTCTTCGCGGGCGCGGGCATCGAGGTCTACGAGGGGTACGGCCTGACGGAGACCACCGCCGCCGCCACCGTCACCCCCCTGCAGGGGCCGCGCCCGGGCACCGTCGGGCGCCCGCTGCCCGGCACGGCGGTGCGGATCGCCGACGACGGGGAGATCTGGCTCAAGGGCGGCCATGTCTTCGCCGGCTACTGGGACGCCCAGCGCGGGGTCGCCCTGCCGTACACCGACCAGGGCTGGTTCCCGACCGGTGACCTCGGCGCCCTCGACGACGAGGGCCACCTGCGGATCACCGGCCGCAAGAAGGACATCATCGTCACCTCCGCCGGCAAGAACGTGGCCCCCGCGCCCCTGGAGGACTGGCTGCGCGCCCATCCCCTCGTCGCCCAGTGCATGGTCCTGGGCGACGGCCGCCCGTACGTCACCGCGCTGATCACCCTCGACCACGAGGGCCTGCTCCACTGGCGCCACATGCGCCGCAAGGACCACCTCGCCCTGTGGGAGCTGGCCCGCGACGAGGAGCTGCGCGCCCTCGTCCAGCGGGCCGTCGACGAGGCGAACCGGCTGGTGTCGCGGGCGGAGTCGATCCGCGCCTTCCGGGTGCTGACCCGGGAGTGGTCGGAGGCGAGCGGACACCTGACGCCGTCGCTGAAGCTGCGACGGCGGGCGGTGCTGCGGGACTTCGCGCGGGAGATCGAGGAGATGTACGAGTGACATGCCCTCAGGGCCAGAGCAGTTCGCGCACCCAGGCGGTCCCGCTCCGCCGGTACCGCAGCCGGACGTGCCGCCGCTGCTCGTCGCCCTGGAAGAACTCGACCTCGCTCGGCTCGACCACGTACAGCGTCCAGCTCGGCGCGTCGGCGTCCGGCTCCCGCCGGGCCCGCTCCCAGGCGGCGGCGCTCGCCTCGGCGAGGGTCCGGGCCGAGTCCAGGACCTCGCTCTGGTGCCCGACGAGCGCGGAGGCGAGGGCGCCGGTCGTACGGGCGTGGAGGTCGGCGTACGCCTCCTCGGGCGTGCCGGTGGACACCCGCCCCCGGACGCGCACCTGGCGGCCCTGGACCGGCCAGTAGAAGGTGAGCGCCGCCTCGGGCCGGGCGGCGAGCTGCTTCCCCTTGGCGCTGCCGGCGTGCGAGGCGAAGTGCCAGCCGCGCTCGTCGGCGTCGTGCAGCATCACGATCCGCACGTCGGGCCGCCCGTCCGCGTCGGCGGTGGCGAGCGCCATGGTGTGCGGCTCGACGGCCTTGGCCTCCACGGCGGACACGAACCACTCGCGGAAGAGGGGGAGCGGCTCGGCGGGCGCGGTGGCGGGGTCGAAGGCGGGCAGCTCGGTGTCCCAGACCCGGGACGACCGCAGGGCCTCGATGAAGGGCGACTGGTCGTTGCTCATGCCGCCCATCATGAGGCCCTGCCCGCGCGTCGTCGGTCAGCCCGTGTAGTAGCCGGCGATGTCGGCGATCAGGTCGACGGTGCCGGAGTGGTTGTAGAAGGTGACCTTGCCGTCCCTGACGGGCACGACGACGAGGTTGGGGATGGTCTGCCCGGCGGTGAAGTTGAGGTTGGAGGCGGCGGTGCGGGTCGTCCCGTACGGGTAGACGGAGACGAATCCGGTGGTGGTCGGGGAGGTCGCCGTCACGTTCAGCACGACGGCGGAGTAGCTGCCCCCGACCTCCAGGCTGACGGTCCTGCCCGCTCCCACCTTCGCCCTGGCGACGCCGGTGCCGTTGCGGGTGTCCATGAGCCGCTTGGGCTGCATGCCGGTGAAGACGGAGCCGGTGTCCTTCTTGAAGTACCCGGCGACGTCGGCGATGAGGTCGACGCTGCCGTACTTGTTGTAGAAGGTGACCTTGCCGTCCTTGACCGGGACGACGACGAGGTTGGGGACGGTCTGCCCGGCGGTGAAGTTGAGGTTGGAGGCGGCGGTGCGGGTCGTCCCGTACGGGTGGACCGAGACGAAGCTGGTGGCGGTCGGGTTCGTCGCCGTCACGTTCATGACGACGGCGGTCGCCCCCGGCTCGGTGACGGGCAGCGTGACGGTGCCGTTCGCCCCGACCTTGGCCTTGGCGACGCCGGTGCCGTTGCGGGTGTCCATCAGCCGGGTCGGTGTGACGGGTCGGTAGGCGGAGCCGGTGGTGTCGCCGGTGTAGTAGCCGGCGACGTCGGCGAGGAGGTCGACGGTGCCGGCGCGGTTGTAGAACTTCACGTAGCCGTCGACGACCGGGACGGTCACGAGGTTGGCCGCGGTCCGGCCGGCCGTGAAGTTGAGGTTCGACGCCGAGGTCTGGCGGGTGCCCGAGGGGTAGACGGAGACGAAGCTCGCGGCGGTCGCGTTGGTCGCGGTCACGTGGAGGACCACGGCGGTCGCGCCCGTGGCGGGGACTCCGCCGACGCCCGCCACCTTGAGCGAGACGGTCTTCCCGGCCCCGACCCCGGCCTTCGGCACACCGAGGCCGGTGCGGGTGTCCATGAGGCGGGTGGGAGTGACGGGGGAGTAGGTGCCGGGGAGGGTGGTGAGGCCGATGTCGAAGGCCTCGACCGTTCCGGTACGGCGGATGGCGGCTCCGTCGCCCGCTGCGGGCTGCGCGGTCATGGCGTAGGTGTACGTGCCGTCCTCGACACCACGGCCGAGGTCGTCACGGCTGTCCCAGTCGACCGCGACGGCGGCGCCGCTTCCGGCGGTGCCGCGGTAGGTGCGGACGACCTTGCCGGCGGAGTTCCTGATCTCGACGCTCCACGCGCCGACGGCGCGGGACATGCGCCAGCGCAGGACGCTGGTGCCGCCGGAGACCATGCGCTGGTTGACGTCGAGCAGCGTGAACGGCTGCGGGGCGAAGGGGGTCCGCTTGAGGTGGATCTCCTGCGTGTCCGGCGCGACGAACGCCACGTCGCCGCCGAACTTGTCCACGGTCCAGGTCGTCCTGCGGCCGGAGCCGGACGCCGAGGCCGGCAGGTCCGCGAGGTCCGTGGTCCGACCGGTGAGCGCGTCCGTCAGCCTCAGCTTGTCGCCCTCGTGCCGGACGACGAAGCCGTCGCCGAGCAGCGCCTCGCCGGTGGGCACGGCCACGCTCTTCTTGAGCGTCCGGTCGTAGACCCCGGCCTTGGTGGCGCCACAGGCCCAGTACAGCCAGCGGCCCGTGGCCTGGAGCTCGGTGGGCCGGCAGCCGGACCCCAGGTCGACGGCCGCCGAGGTCGTCCTCGTCTTCAGGTCGTACGAGTCGACCTGGCCCGCGGTCGCCGCGGGCTTCCACGCCTTGGTGCCCCAGACGGCCGCCGGGGAGTCGGTCAGGGTGAGCAGGACGGACGGCTCGTCCGCGTGGAAGTTCTCGAGGTCGCCGACGTAGGTCTTGGTGCCGCTGGTCGCCACGACGTAGCGGCCGGCGGCGTCGGTGACGGTGCCCTGGGCGGGGAGCGAGAAGGACTTGTAGGAGCTGGTGGTGGTGGGGGCGGCGATGGCGGTCCCCCAGGAGGTCACGGAGTCGCCGTCGCCGAGGGAGGCGAGCCCGTCGACGGTGCCGGCCGGGAAGCCGAACCGCACCTTCGGGGTTGTCGGGGCGCCCGTGCCGTTCGTGTCGACGTCGAGCAGCTGGACGAAGCCGTTGCGGGGGCTCAGGAAGCTGACCCGGCCGCCGCCGAGCGCGAGGTCGGTGAGGGGCCGGGGGACGGCCGGCACGGTGCGTACCGTCGTGAGCGTGGGCTTCCCGTCGGTCCCGGGGGTGATGCGGCGCACCGCCCAGTCGTCGGCGCTGGTGCCGCCGACCGTGAGGAGGCTGCCGTCGGGTGCGGCGATGATCCTGCCGGTCGTCTTCGGCAGCAGGTCCACGGCCGCACCCCCGCCGAGCGGAACCGCCCGGAGCGCCGGGGTGAGGGAGCCGACCTCCACGGCGCGCGCGGTGGAGAGCACCCAGTCGCCGAGGACGGCGAATTCCACCTGGGTCCGGGAGCCTTCGGGCGGTGCCACGGTCGTCACCGGCGGGGCGGCGGGGGCGGACCGGGGCACGGTGAGCACCGTGCCCGAGCCCTTCAGGCTCAGGATGTGGCCCGGCGAGAGGCGGTAGGAGGTGGTGCCGGCGAGCGCGGCCGGGAGTTCGGTGAGGGCGGCGCTCGCGAAGTCGAGGTAGAACGCCCGGTCGCCGGCCGGGTCGGTGAGGAGAGCGCCCCGGGAGTCCTGTGCCTCCGAGACGAGGTCCTTCAGACCCGCGGGAAGCCCGGTCACCGCGCGCTCGGCAGGCTTGCCGTCCACGGAGGAGACCAGCGCGGCCGAGGTGAGCAGGCCCCCGTCGTAGGTGCCGGCCAGCACGCTGTCGGCGGTGAAGGCATCGGCCCAGAACCGGCCCGCGGGCAGGAGGATCGACGTCTTGTGATCGGTCGCGAGATCGGTGATCTCCACACCGCCGTCGATCGCGCGGGCGGCGAGACCGGAGTGGCCCCCCGCCGCGGACGGAGCCACGGTCTTCGTCGCTCCCGAGGCCGCGTCCGTCCACAGGACGCTGTCGCTGCCCTCCTGGCGGTGTACGTAGCCGCCGGCCCCGGCCTGGAAGGGGAAGTCCCAGCGCGGTGTGTCCCGCCCCGGGTTCGGGATCACGAGCTCGTCCGAGACGGTGGTCGGCGCGTCGGCGGCGGTCGCCGGGCCGGTGGCCGTGGCGCTCAGGCCCGCGGCGATGGCGAGGGTCGTGGCGGTGGCAAGCGCTCTGCGCGTACGCACACGGACGTGTGACTGCAAGGTGGTTCCCCTCCGGAAGCCTGATCAGGCAGGGACGGGTGGCCTTCGTTCGCGCGTGCCCCGCGCGGCCCCCTCCGGCACTTCCCGTCCGAAGGCGCGATCGTAACAGGGGCCTCATCCGCACCGGAAGCGATTTCGAACCAGTTCAAACCGCCCGGAGCGTCTCGTACTTCGCGTACTCCTTCACCGGCACCGCGTGCGCGGCCCGCTGGATCTCCTCGCGGATCTTGCGCGCGATCACGTTCTTCCACGGCATCTTCGGCAGCGTCCGCACCAGGAACATCCGCAGCGCGATCTTCCGGCGGGACGCGAC
This sequence comes from Streptomyces sp. NPDC020422, assembly GCF_044386705.1. Lineage (NCBI taxonomy): Bacteria > Bacillati > Actinomycetota > Actinomycetes > Kitasatosporales > Streptomycetaceae > Streptomyces > Streptomyces sp. NPDC020422. The sequence goes on from NZ_JBIRVJ010000010.1 coordinate 78,650, forward strand.
CGTCATCTCCTTGGCCATCTTCTCCGCGAAGCGCTGGTTGAGCTCCACGCCCGGCCGCATCGCCGCCTCGTACGCCGCGAAGGCCGCCACGTGGTCCCCGCCCGCCGCCGCGAGCTCGCCCGCCAGGACGTAGGCGCCGGTCAGGGCGAGGCCCGTGCCCTGGCCCGAGGCGGGGGAGGTGCAGTGGGCGGCGTCGCCGAGCAGGACGACCCGGCCGCTCGACCAGCGGTCCATGCGGATCGTGGCGATCTGGTCGAAGTAGAAGTCGTCGGCGTCCGCCGCGTCCGCGATCAGCCGCGGGATCTCCCAGTCGTCGCCCGCGAAGGCCTCGGCCAGCAGGCGCTTCTGCGCGGTGCCGTCGCGGTGGTCGTACGCGAGCTCGGCGGGCGAGGCGAAGACGAAGCAGTTCTTGGCGGTGCCGGCGCTCTCGCCGGAGGTGCTGTAGACGGAGACCAGCTTGTTCGGGCGGGCGTGGTAGGTCTCCCAGCGGGTCAGCCCCAGCCGGTCCGGGCCCGTGAAGATCGAGATGTACGCGCCGAGGTGCTGCCGGAAGCGGCGCTCGTCGCCGAAGACCAGGCGCCGGGTGTGCGAGTGCATCCCGTCCGCGCCCACCACCAGGTCGAAGCGGCGCCGGGTGCCGCTCTCGAAGACGACGTCGACGCCCTCCCCGTCGTCGTGCAGGGAGGCGACGGAGTCGCCGAAGACGTACTCGACGTCCTCCCGGGTCTTGTCGTGGAGGATGCGCGCCAGGTCGCCGCGCATGATCTCGTCGTCCTGCTCCTCCCGCCCGCCGAAGATCTCGGCGGGCAGCTCGCCGACGGTGCGGCCCTGCGCGTCGACGTACGAACCGCCGTCCATGTCCGTGGAGGCGGCGCGCACCTCGTCGAGGATGCCCATCCGCGCGCAGATCTCGATGGCGTCGCCGCGCAGGTCGACCTTGTAGCCGCCGGTGCGCAGGGCGGGGGCCTTCTCGACGACGGTCGGGGCGAACCCGTAGCGGTGCAGCCAGAGGGCGAGGGCGGGGCCGGCGATCGAGGCGCCGGAGATCAGGACGGTACGCATGGCAGGACTCCTTGTCGGGTGGTGCGGGGCCGTCTCCGGCCCCGTACACATGACTATACGGATGTCCTACACGTCTGTCTATGACGCTTGTATAGATCGCGAGGGAAGGGGGAGGGGGGGAAGGGGGAGGGGCGAAGGGGGCCAGGGAGGGGGGCGAGGTCGTGTGGGACGGGGTGGGGGGTCAGCCCCGTCCCAGCACCACCGTCCCCGACGAGCAGAACCAGCCCCCCGTCCCCGACGCCACCGCCAGCTCCGGCAGGGAGCCGTCCCGGCGGCGCACCTGGAGCCCCGGCGCCTCGCCGCGCAGCTGGCGCACCGCCTCGACCAGGAGGAACAGGCCCCGCATCCCCGGGTGGCAGGCCGAGAGGCCACCGCCGTCCGTGTTGACCGGGAGGCGGTCCTCGCGCCCCTTCTCCTCGAAGAACGCGCCCCCCTCGCCCTTGGCGCAGAAGCCCAGGTCCTCCAGGGTCACCAGGGTCATATAGGTGAACGCGTCGTAGATCTCGGCCAGTTCGATGTCGGCCGGGGTCACCCCCGCCCGCTCGAAGGCGAGCCGGCCGCTGGCGGCCGCGGGGGAGACCGTGAAGTCCTCCCACTCCGACATCGTCGTGTGCGAGACGTACTCGCCGGTGCCCAGCACCCAGACCGGCGCCTTCGCCGTGTCCGGCACGTACTCCTCCGCCGCCAGCAGCACCGCGCAGCCGCCGTCGCTGCGGATGCAGCACTGCAGCTTGGTGAACGGGTCCGCGATCATCGGGCCGCCGAGCACCTCGTCGACCGTGATCGGGGTCCGGAACATCGCCTCCGGATTGAGCGCGGCGTTGGCCCTCGCCTGGACGGCCACCTCGGCCAGCTGCTCCAGGGTCGTGCCGTACTCGTGCATGTGGCGGCGGGCGGCCATCGCGTACTTGGCGATCAGGGTGTGGCCGTACGGCACCTCGAACTGGAGCGGCCCGCGGGAGCCGAAGGAGAGGTTGGAGGTGCGCCGGCGGGCCTTGATGTCGGCGCGGGCGGTGGAGCCGTAGACCAGCAGGACGGCGTTGGCGCGGCCGGTCGCGATGGCGTCGGCGGCGTGCGCCGCCATGACCTCCCAGGTGGCGCCGCCGACGGCGGTCGAGTCCACCCAGCGGGGCCGGAGCCCCAGGTATTCGGCGACCTCCACCGGGGCGAGGGTGCCGAGGCCGGCCGAGGCGAGGCCGTCGATCACCGAGCGGTCGAGCCCGCTGTCCGCGAGGGCGCGGCGGGCGGCCTGGGCGTGCAGGGCGTAGGGAGTGGCCTCGTCGACGCGGCCGCAGTCGGAGAGGGATATGCCGACGACGGCGACGCGGCGACGGCGGTCCCCTGAGGTGGTGGGCATGAATCTGACGGTACATCAGATAGTCGCGATCCGGTGGGCTCGTGCGGGTGTTGCGGGCTGTGCTTCTGGCGCCCGCCCCTCTAACATGACGGCCCGTCAGTTACGGAGGGGAGCCCCATGCGTACCGCCGCCGTCACCGAAGAGCAGCAGGAGATCCGCAGGACCCTGCGCGAACTCCTCGTCAAGCGGGCCGGGCCGGCCGAGATCCGCGCCGCCGTCGCGACCCCCGAGGGCTACGACACCGGGCTCTGGGCCACCATGGCCGGCACCCTCGGCCTGCCCGGACTCGCGCTGCCCGAGAAGTACGGGGGAGTCGGCTGCGGCCCCGCCGAACTCGCCCTCGCCTGCGAGGAGACCGGCCGGGCCCTCGTCCCCTCGCCGCTGATCGCCACCGCCGTCCTCGTCGCCCCGCTGATCGCCGCCCTCGGCACCGAACGGCAGCGCGCCGAGTTGCTGCCCCGGATCGCCGACGGCTCGCTGACCTGCGCCCTCGCCCTGCCCGGCGGCTCGCTCCCGCTCGCCCTCGGGCTCACCGGCGACAACGCGGCCGAGCCCTGGGCGGGCGGCGGACGCTCCGGCGGCGTCCAGGCGACCCGGACCGCGGGCGACGACGCCCCCTGGTCGCTGTACGGCGAGGCCGTCCACGTCCTCGACGGGCACAGCGCCGGGCTGCTCCTGGTCGCCGCCCACGCCGGAGGCTTCCCGCGCAGCCGCACCCTGCTCTTCCTCGTGCGGGCCGCGGAGGGCGTCGCCGGCCTGGTGCGGCAGCGGCAGCCCGCGCTCGACGTCACCCGCTCCCAGGCCACCGTCCAACTCCGGGACGTCCGAGCCGAATTGCTCGGAGCCGAAGAGGCCGAGCCGGCCGCCGCCCTCGCCGCGCTCGCCGCGACCGGGCGCACCGCCGCCGTCGCGCTCGCCGCCGAGGCGGTCGGCGCCGCCCGCGCCGCCCTCGACCGCACCGTCGAGTACGTCGGCACCCGCGAGCAGTTCGGGCGGCCCGTCGGCTCCTTCCAGGCGGTCAAGCACCGCCTCGCCGACCTCCTCGTCCAGGTCGAGTCCGCGCGCTCGCTCGCCTTCTGCGCCGCCCTCGACGACGCCGAACCGGAGGCCGGCGCGCCGGCCCTCGCCCAGGCCCTCGAAGCGCTCCGCGCGGCCGCCGCCGAGACCGTCCAGCTGCACGGCGGCATCGGCATCACCTGGGAGCACGACGCCCACCTCTACTTCAAGCGCGCGGCCGCGGACGAGCTCCTCTTCGGCCCCGCCCACCGGCTGCGCGCGCACGCGGCCGAACGCAGCGGACTCTTCGGAGAGGTGGCCTGAATGCCGATCGGACTGCGGATGATGCAGAAGGTGTCCTCCACCCGCGCCTTCGCCAGGGTCGCCCCGCACTTCATCCCCGCGATGGACAAGGCCGTGCACCGGCTGACCCGGGGAAAGGTGATGCTGAGCGCCCGGATGCTGCCCGGTGTGGTCCTCACCGCCAAGGGCGCGAAGTCCGGACGGCCGAGGGTGACCCCGCTCGCCTGCATGCCGGAGCCGGAGGCCGGGACCTGGCTGCTGATCGGCTCCAACTTCGGCCGCCCGGGGCACCCGGCCTGGACCGCCAACCTGCTCGCCCACCCGGACGCCGAGATCAGCTGGCGCGGCGAGAGCTTCCCCGTACGGGCCAGGCTGCTCACGGGACAGGAGCGGGCGGCGGCCTGGCGGGCGGCGCTGGAGTTCTGGCCGCCGTACGCGACGTACCAGGCGCGGATCGAGCGGGAGATCCGGCTCTTCCGGCTGACCCGGGCGTGAAAGAACGCCGGCGGCAGCCCCGTGCGTACGACTGCGTACGACTTGCGGGACCGCCGCCGGCGCGACAGGACGGGTGAAGGGAGCCCGCGGGCTCACCGGGAGGGGGCTACTTCGTCGGCTTCTTGCCCGTGATCCCCAGGTGCACCAACAGGGCGAGGTTCGGCTTGAGTTCGGCCTGCTTCACACCCCAGGTCTGGAAGCCCTTCTGGTGGCCGGCGACCGACGCCAGCATCGCCACCAGCGAGCCCGCCATCGCCGCGGGGCTGACGTCCTTGTCGACCTTGCCCTTCGACTGGAGCTCCTTCACCGCGTCCGTCAGGGAGTTGGTGACCGAGTTCAGGATCTTCATGCGGATCTTGTAGAACCGCTTGTCGCCCTCCGCGGCCCCGAGGTCCACCACCCGCAGGATCGCGTCGTGCCGCCGCCAGAAGTCCAGGAACCCCTCGACGAGTTCCTCGGAGGTCTGCCAACCGGCCTTGCCGACCCAGGAGCGGCCGGAGACCAGATCGGTCAACCCCGCGCCCTCCTTGGCCATTTCCTCCGCGATCTCGAGGACGGCGCCCTCGACGTCCGGGAAGTACTGGTAGAACGTCGCGGGTGAAGTGCCCGCCTTCCGGGCCACATCGATGACCTTGACGTCCCGGTAGGGCGAGGAGCTGAGCATCTCGCCGAGGCAGTCCAGCAGCTTCTGCCGGGTCGCCTGGCCGCGTCGTCCGGCCACGCGGCCGTCGACGGTGCGTACTTGTCCTGTCATGCCGTCAGCTTACCGAGGGGTGATCGGCGCGCGATTCGGCCGACTGCAAATGGGTATCGGGCCCCCACGGCGGCCCTGCGGCGGCCCTGCGGCGGCCCTGCGGCGGCCCTGCGGCGGCCCTGCGGCGGCCCCGCGCCGGCCCGGCGACACCCTGGCCACAGCCCGGCGGCAGCCCGGCACGGCCCTCCGCGGAGACCCCTGCCGAGACCCCTGCCGAGACCCCTGCCGAGACCTCCGCCGAGACCCTCCGTCGCGTCCCCCAACCCCGATAGGCTTATTAACAGCCTGTGGACAACTTCGGTGGACAACCCGGCGGGAACCCTTGCGGGACAAGGCCTCCCGCCCTCCTAAAGGCTCATATGTTCGTTTTTAGGGGGGTGCGGTCCGGAAGGACGGACCCTAGCGTGGGGCCATGGCGGTATACACACAGGGCACCCCCTGCTGGGTGGACGCGCAGCTCCCCGACCTCGAGGCGGGCAAGCGCTTCTACGGCGAACTCCTCGGCTGGGGCTTCGACCCCGACCGCGACGAGGCCCTCCTCGACGGCAAGCGGGTCGCCGGGCTGCTCCCCAAGCGGGACGGCCGGATGCCCACCACCTGGACCGTCTACCTCGCCACCTCCGACGCCGGCACCGTCGCCGCCCGGATCAAGGCCGCCGGCGGCCAGATGGTGATGGACCCCTACCCCGTCGGCCCCTTCGGCGTCCGGGCCCTGGCCGCCGACCCCGGCGGCGCCGTCTTCGGACTGCGCCAGTCCGGCGACGACGACGGCTTCGAGACCGTCAACGAACCCGGCGCCTTCTGCTGGATGGAGGTCTACACCCGGGAGCCCGAGGCGGTCGACACCTTCTACGCCACCGTCTTCGGCTGGCTCGGCAGCCAGGCCGACCCCGCCGCCGAGGGCCGCGGCGACGCCTTCGACTACCGCGTCTGGTCCCCGCCCGGCTCGCGCCCCGGCGACGACACCGCCTTCGGCGGCCGCGCCGTCATCACCGACGCCTTCCCCGCCGAGATGCCCGGCCACGTCCTCGTCTACTTCGCCGTCCGCGACTGCGACGAGGCCTGCGCCACCGCCGTCCGCCTCGGCGGGCGGGTCGCCACCGACCCCTTCGACACCCCCCACGGCCGGATCGCCGTCCTCCACGACAACCAGGGCGCCCGTTTCGCCGTCCTCTCGGAGCCGTCGTAACGGCCCCGGGACCGAACGGTGATATGAGGTAGGACACCCCGATCCGCCCCCGGGTTCGCAACCACCGCCCCGGACAGGAACAATCAGGGTCCACGGGGCCGTACCCTCATGGCCCTACGGGGAGGTGGCAGGCAAGTGGAGCAGCTGACGCAGCACGACCCGAGACGGATCGGGCCCTTCGAGGTGCTGGGCCGGCTCGGCGCGGGCGGAATGGGCCTCGTCTATCTCGCGCGCTCGGCGTCCGGGCGGCGCGTGGCGATCAAGACCGTGCGGACGGAGCTCGCCGAGGACCAGCTGTTCCGTGTCCGCTTCACCCGTGAGGTGGAGGCCGCGCGGGCCGTCTCCGGCTTCTACACCGCGGCCGTCGTGGACGCCGATCCGCGGGCCGCCGTGCCGTGGCTGGCCACCGCGTACGTGCCGGCGCCCTCCCTCGAAGAGATAGTGAACGAGTGCGGGCCGCTCCCGGCCCAGGCGGTGCGCTGGCTCGCGGCCGGCGTCGCCGAGGCCCTGCAGTCCATCCACGGCGCCGGGCTCGTCCACCGCGACCTCAAGCCCTCCAACGTCCTCGTCGTCGAGGACGGCCCCCGGGTGATCGACTTCGGCATCGCGTCCGGCGTCTCCAACACGCGCCTGACCATGACCAACGTCGCCGTCGGCACCCCGGCCTACATGTCTCCCGAGCAGGCCCGCGACTCGCGCAGCGTCACCGGCGCGAGCGATGTCTTCTCGCTGGGCTCGATGCTGGTGTTCGCCGCGACCGGGCACGCGCCCTTCCACGGGGCCAACCCCGTCGAGACCGTCTTCATGCTGCTGCGCGAGGGCCCCGACCTGGAGGGGCTGCCGGACGAGCTGCGCCCGCTGATCGACTCCTGCATGCAGATGGACGTCAGCAAGCGCCCCAGCCCGGCCGACCTCCAGGCCCAGCTCGCCCCGCACCTCTTCGGCTCCGGCAGCGACGACAGCGGCACGGCGGCGGCCTGGCTGCCGCAGCGTGCCACCGCGATGATCGAGGCGCGCCGAGGCGGGCGCCCCACCCCGCCCCCGGCCGACCCGCCGATGCCGCCGCGCCCGCCCCGGGGGCCCGCCGACTGGGGCGGCGACCCCCGCTCCGACCGGCCCTCCGACCGGCCCTCCGACCGGCCCGCCGGTCAGCCGGGCGGCGGGCGGCACGCCGGACCCGCGGCCGCCCCGGTGCCCGACGGCGGGCCCGTACGGCTCGCCGGCGCCGCCGTGCCCATCGGCCCCGGCCCCCGGGTCGCCGACACCCGTGCCGCCGTCGGCCTGGGCCTCGGCGCCGCCGCGGGCACCGCCACCGGCTGGATCCGCCCGCCCGGCGGCTCCGCCGGCACCGAGCCCGGCCCGCCGCCGGGCTCCCGCCCGCTGCCCGCCCCCGCCCAGGCCCCCGAGGCGCAGCAGCCCCAGCCGGCCCCCGAGGCGCCCGGCCACTGGCGGCCCTGGCGCTTCCGCATGTCCAACGACGTCTGGGGCACCCCCGTCGTCGACGGCGACCTGCTCTACGTCACCTCCTTCGAGGTGCACGCCCTGGACACGGCGAGCGGCCGGCGCCAGTTCAAGACGCGGGACGTCGCCTGGTCCATGGCGGTCGCCGGGGGCCGGATCCACGCCTCCGACGGGCCGACGCTGTACGCGCTCGACGCCCTCGACGGCAGCGAGCGCTGGCGGCTGCACACGGACGCCTGGGTGTACTCCCTCCAGGTGGACCGCGGCACCGTCGTCACCGGCACCCGTGGCGGCGGCGTCCAGGGCTGGGAGGCCTCCAACGGCGCCAAGCTGTGGGAGATCACCGGCGCCCAGACGGACTTCGAGACCCCCGAGGGCGGGCCCTTCGTGCACGGCGACACCGTGTACGTGTGGCGCGACGCCCGGCTCCAGGCGCTCGACGCCCGGACCGGCGTCGAGCGCTGGTCGTACCCGATCGGCGACGCCGCCTCCTGTGCGCAGGTGCCGGTCCGGGTGGCCCCGGCCGAGGACGGCTGTGTGTACATCTCGGCCGGCACCCGGGTGCTCTCCGTCGACATCGCGAGCGGGCACGTCCGCTGGCACTTCGAGGCGCCGGCCGTCTTCCTCTCGCCGCCGGCCTTCGCGCCGGGCCCGGCCGTGACCGGCGGCGGGGTCTACCTCGCCGACCACCTGGGCACGGTGTACGCACTCGACGCGACCACCGGCAAGGACCGCTGGCGGATCGCCACCGAGCCCCGCCAGTCCCTGGAGCCGGTCCTCGTCGCCGCGGGCAACGTCCATGTCGGCAGCGGCAGCGCGCTCTACACGCTCGACGCGGTCACCGGCACCCCGAAGTGGCGGTTCGCGGCGGGTGGCGAGCTGATCGGCACGCCGGTCGTCGCGGACGGCCGGGTGCACTTCGGCTCGGCCGACCACGTCCTCTACACGCTGGACGCGACCGGCGGCCAGCTGCGCTGGAAGCTGGCGACGGGCGGCGAGATCACCGGTTCGCCGGTGGCCAGGAACGGCGTCGTGTACGCGTGCAGCAAGGACCGCTGTGTGTACGCGCTGGACGCGGTGAAGGGGACGGCGACCAACCGGGGCGCCTAGGCGACGGCTCCTCCTCGGGCCCCCGGCGGCTACGCCCGGCCGCCCGGGGGCGACGGGGGCGGGGAGGCCTCGTCGCGGCCCGGCGGCTGCGGGTACGACCGGGTGTCGTCCGGCGACTGCGGGTACGACGGGGGCTCGTCCGGCGGCCCGTAGGCGTACGGACCGGCGGTCTGCGTCCGCTCGGACGGCCGGTCCGGCTGCGGCTGTCCGTCGAGGGTCGGGTGGGTCGGCGCGTACGGCTGGTCCACCCGGGTGGTGCGGCGCCGACGGCCCGACATCACGACCGCGCCCAGGAGCAGCAGCACCCCGCCGCCGAAGGCGTTGGCGACGCCGTCGCCGAGGCCGCGGCCGTCGCCCCCGACGGTCAGGCTTCCCTCGGCCTGTCCGACCCGCACCATCCACAGGATGGTGAAGCCGAGCACGACCACCCCGGCCAGGGCGACGAGCAGCCGGGAGCGCAGGACGACGCCGAGCAGGGTCAGCAGCGCGGCGAAGGCGAAGGGCAGCAGGATCGAGCCGATGACCTCGGCCTTGGCGTCGGTGATGCCGGTGAAGAGGTCGTCGATCGGATAGTCGCGCCCGTGACGGCCGTCGTACCAGGCACGGAAGGGGCTCCAGACGGCGGCCGTCGCTCCGGCGAGCGCCAGGACCGAGCCGACGATGTTGCGGATCATCGTGCGGCCTCCTCGGGTCCGGGCTCTCGCTGTCGACGCTACGCCGGGTGCGGGGGGCCCGCCACGCGGCGCGGGCGCCTCGCTAGGGTGACGCGCACACGACGAACGAACGGGGTGGGGGAATGGTCCGCACACGGCTCAAGCTCGCGGCGACGCTCACGGTGGTGGTGCTCGCCCTGACCGGCTTCCAGACGAGCAGCGGCGGTCACGGCGGCGGCCACGGCTCGGGCAAGAGCAGCGGCAAGTCGGGCAAGAGCAAGAGCGGCAGCAGCGGGAGCAGCGGCGGCGGCTGCTCCAGTTCCAAGAAGAAGAACGACGACTACGACGACTACGACGGGGACGGTTCGGGCGGCTCCACGGCCACCGCCGGCCCCACCGCCTCGGGCAGCGCGTACCCGAAGGGCGGCGTCGAGGTCGTCGTGGTCGACTGCGTGAAGCCCGCGCAGAAGAAGCGCAAGGGCAAGCCGGCCCGGAAGGCCGACACCACCGCCACCCTGCGGATCGTGACGCGCGACGGCTGGTCCGCGGGGACCTATGTGGTGACCCTGGAGTTCAAGGGCAGGACCGGTTCGGCGGTGGACCGGGTCGAGACCCGGGTCGCGGTCGGGGCCGAGGAGTCGAAGGACTTCGAGGTCGCGATGAAGAACCCGCGGGCCGTCGACCAGGTCAGGAACTGCTACGTCTACGACGTGCGCAAGCAGACCGCGGACACCCCCACGCCCACCCCTACCGCGTCCGGTAGCCCGTCGTCCTCCTCGTGAACAGCTCGGCCTGCCGCTTCGCCGGCAGGTTCCCCAGGGTGACCAGGTGCGGCGCGTGGGCGAGCGCCTGGGCGCGGGCGGCCTCCCTGGCCGACCACAGGGCCCGGACGGTCCCCTGGACGGCCTCGGTGGGGTAGGAGGCGATGACGGCGGCGGCGTCCCGGGCGGCGGCGAGCGCGCCGCCGGGGGCGGTCAGCTCGGAGACCAGGCCGGTCTCGTACGCGCGCCGGGCGGAGACCCGTTCGGCGGTGCCCATGAGGGCCATCCGGGCGACTTCCCCGTACGGCATCCGCTGCGCCATGTGGATGGTCTCGAAGGCGGAGACCATGCCGTAGGAGGTGTGCGGGTCGAAGAAGCTCGCGTCCTCGCCGGCCACCAGGAACTCGGCCTCGCCGAGCAGGTAGAACGCCCCGCCGCAGGCCATTCCCTCGACCGCGGCGATCACCGGTTTCCACAGGTCGTTGGCCTTGGGGCCGATCGTGAGCAGCGGGTCGTCGATGGTGTACGGCGAGGGGGGCTGCGGCACGTCGGCGGCGGCCGTGCGGTCGATGCCGGTGCAGAAGGCCCGGCGGCCGGCGCCGGTGACGACGACGGCGCGGACCTCGTCCTCGTAGCGGAAGCCCCGCCAGGCCGCGGCGAGCGCGCCGGCCATCTCCAGGGTGAGGGCGTTGTGCTTGTCGGCCCGGTCGAGGGTGACGACGGCGACGCCGGTCTCCTTGTCCCGCTCGACGCGGATCCCGGGGGTGTCCGGCCCGGTCATCCGCGCTCCAGCAGCCAGCGCGGCACGACGGCCCCGTCGATCTCGGCGAACGCCACCCGTACGGCCGCGCCGATCCGCAGCCGGGCCGGGTCGACGGAGTTCAGCGGGGCGTCGGGGGCGGCGACGACGTTGCCGGCGAGGCGGATGCGGGGGGCGTCGGAGAGCTCGACGAGGACCGCGTTGTACGGGGCCTGGGCGGCGTAGTCGGGGAGCAGCGGCGGGTGGGGGATGACGTAGGACCAGATCCGGCCGCGGCCGGACATGAGGCGCCACTCGCTGTCGAAGGACTGGCAGTGCGGGCAGCAGGGGCGGGGCGGGAAGCGGAGTTCGCCGCAGTCGGGGGCCGCGCAGGCCTGGACACGGAGCTCGCCGCGGGCGGCGTACTCCCAGAAGGGGGCGCCGTCCTCGTCGGTGACGGGGGTGAGCAGGGCCATGGGTCTCAGCTCCTCAGCAGGATGGCGGACGTGGGGACGCCCTCGCCGGCGGTGACCAGGCAGGTGGCGGCGTCGGGGACCTGGGCGGTGGAGCTGCCGCGGAGCTGTTTGACGCCCTCGTTGATGAGGTTGAAGCCGTGGACGTAGGCCTCGGAGAGGCCGCCGCCGCCGGTGTTGAGGGGGAGCCGTCCGCCGAGTTCCAGGGCGCCGCCCTCGGTGAAGGCGGCACCCTCGCCGCGGCCGCAGAAGCCGTAGCCCTCCAGGGAGAGCGGGATGAGGGGGGTGAAGGCGTCGTAGATCTGGGCGACGTCGACGTCGTCGGGCCCGAAGTCGGCCTGCTTCCACAGGTGTCGGGCGGCGGTCCAGGCGGGTCCGGAGAGCGGGTCGTCGTTCCAGTAGTTGACCATGCCGTGGTGCTGGGCGGGCAGGCCCTGGGCGGCGGAGTGCACGTAGACGGGCTTCTGGCGGCAGTCGCGGGCGCGTTCGGCGGAGACGATCACGCAGGCCAGGGCCCCGTCGGTCTCCAGGCAGTTGTCGAAGAGGCAGAGCGGCTCGCTGATCCAGCGGGAGGTCATGTACATCTCGCGGGTCAGCGGGCGCTCGTACATCATCGCGGCGGGGTTCTGGTTGGCCCGGTTGCGGCAGGCGAGGGCGACGTTGAAGAGGTGGTCGCGGGTGGCGCCGTACTCGTGCATGTAGCGGCGGGCGAGCATGCCGATCTCGTCGGCGGGGCGGAGCAGCCCGAAGGGGCGGGTCCACTGGCCGGGGGTGGGCAGCTGGACGGCGGTGTTCTTCCAGGGGCGCGGCCCGCTGCCGCGCTTGCGGGACCGCCAGGCGACGCCGACGGTCGCCTGTCCGGCGGCGATGGCGGCGGCGAGGTGTCCGACGGTGGCGCAGGAACCGCCGCCGCCGTATCCGACCTTGCTGAAGAAGGTGACGTCGCCTGCCCCGATGGCCTTCGCCACCTCGACCTCGTCGGTCTCCTCCATGGTGTACGAGGCGAAGGCGTCGACCTCGGAGGGGGCGATTCCGGCGTCGTCGAGGGCGGCGAGGATCGCCCGGCAGGCGAGGGCCTTCTCGGACTCCGGGAGCTGTTTGGCGAAGGGGGTCTGGCCTATCCCGACGATGGCTGTTGCGTCCTTGAGCACGAGGTCCTCCCGGCACGGCAGCACTGCTGACAGCGCGTCAGGCTACAGCTAATCTGACGGATAGTCAGCTACGGGAGGGGTGGACGATGACGCCGGAGTACGGCTCGATACCTGACTCGATACCGGAGTTGGTGCGCTGGGCGGCCGAGCGCTACGGGCCGCGCGAGGCGGTCGTCGACGGCCGCACCCGGATCTCGTACGCCGAGCTCGGCGAGCGCGTCGAGCGCGCGGCGGCGGCGTGCCTGGCCGCCGGGATCCGGGCGGGGGACCGGGTCGGCATCTGGGCCCCCAACACCCTCGACTGGATCGTCTCGGCGCTCGGCGCGGTGACGGCGGGCGCGGTGCTCGTCCCGCTCAACACCCGCTTCAAGGGTGCGGAGGCGGCGGACGTACTGGCCCGGTCCCGGGCCCGCCTGCTCTTCGTCACCGGCACCTTCCTCGGCACCTCCTACGTGGCCTCGCTGCGCCGGGCCGGGGTGGAACTGCCGGATCTGGAGCGGGTGGTGGTCTTCGGCGACACGGCACCGGACGACGCCGGCTACACGACCTGGAAATCCTTCCTCTCGGAGGGCAACGAGGTCCCGGCGGCACAGGTGTGGTCGAGGGCCGGGTCGATCCCCTCCTCGGCCCCCTCGGACATCATCTACACCTCCGGCACCACCGGCCGCCCCAAGGGCGCCGTCATCACCCACGAACAGACCCTGCGCTGCTACGCGGCGTGGAGCGAGCTGGCCGGACTCAGGGAGGGCGACCGCTACCTCATCGTGAACCCCTTCTTCCACACCTTCGGCTACAAGGCCGGAGTCATCGCCTGCCTCCAGCGCGGGGCGGTGATGATCCCGCAGCCGGTCTTCAACGTGGACACGGTCCTCGCCAACATCGCGGCGGAACGCGTCTCGGTCCTCCCGGGCCCGCCCACCCTCCACCAGTCCCTGCTCGACCACCCCTCCCGCGGCTCCCACGACCTGTCGACCCTGCGCCTGGTCGTCACCGGCGCCGCGGTGGTCCCGCTGCAGCTGGTCGAACGGCTCCGGAGCGAGCTGGGCGTCGGCACGGTCCTCACGGCGTACGGCCTCTCCGAGGCGAGCGGCATCGTCACGATGTGCCGCCGCGGCGATCCGGCGGAGGTGATCGCGCGCACCTCGGGCCGCCCGATCCCTGGTACGGAGCTCCGCCTCTCCTCCTCGGGCGAGGTCCTGGTCCGCGGCTTCAACGTGATGCGCGGCTACTTCGAGGACGAGGAGGCGACGGCCGCGGCGATCGACGAGGACGGCTGGCTGCACACGGGCGACGTCGGCGTCCTGGACCCGGCCGGCAACCTGCGCATCACCGACCGGATCAAGGACATGTTCATCGTCGGCGGCTTCAACGCCTACCCGGCGGAGATCGAGCAGCTCCTCGGACTCCACCCGGACATCGCCGACGTCGCCGTCATCGGCATCCCGGACCCCCGCCTCGGCGAGGTCGGCAAGGCCTTCGCGGTCCGCCGCCCGGGCGCCCGGGTGACCGCCGACGACCTGATCGCCTGGTCCCGCCGCGAGATGGCCAACTACAAGGTCCCGCGCGAGGTCGAGTTCGTCTCCGAGCTGCCGCGCAACGCGAGCGGCAAGGTGGTGAAGGGGGCGCTGCGGGCCCGCTGACCCCGGCGGACGCCAAAGGGCCTGGACCGGTTGTGCCGGTCCAGGCCCTCCCCCCTGCGCGCGCGTGGCGTGCCTCGTCCCGGTGGGGCGGACGGTCCCCACCGCCTGCCGTCCGGGACGTGATCGATCATCGTGGAACTCGAACGCGGGTACGAGCCCGGCCGGTGTACTTCGTCAGGTCCGCGCGGCCCGACGGCGCGGCCCGCGACCGTCCGACGTGCGGCGGAGGGGCCGGGCGTGAACCCGGCCCCTCCGTCCTACGATCGCCCACGCCCACCGCACCGGACCGTGCCCCCGGATCCCCCCGGACCGGGGGCGTCCCCCGAACCGGTGCGGCGTTTCCCTGCGGACGACCACGGCCCCGGCGACTCCCCCGATGGCGCCTCCGGAACCGTCCCCGTGGTGTGCGGTTCAGATGGTCGGCTTGGCCGGCTCGGACGTGGCGTGCATGTCCAGGGTGGTGATCTCGTCCTTCTTGCCCGTGACCTTCGCGGTGATGGCATCGATCGCGGGCTCGGACGTGGCGTGCATGTCCTTGGTGGTGATCCCGCTCTCGGTGCCGCCGGTGGCGTGCATGTCCTGAGGCTTGACGACCGGGTCCTGCTCGATCGGGTTGCTCATCTCGTCAGCTCCTGCGTCTGATGGTTGGGGATGCGGCGCTCGATCCGTCCGGCCGCTCCCCCGTGACCAGCCGGACGGATCTCTCGTGGCCGCTCACCCTAGTTGCCAGCAGTGACGGCCTTGCCGGTGACCCGTCTGCCCCCCGACGCGACGGATCGACAAGAGAATCGTGCCGCGCGGGGATAAACGAACGATGAACGTGCAGGCCGAGGGAGTTCAGGCCGCCGAGATGACGTTCAGCAGCTCGCGGACCTCTGCCGCCTCGGGGGAGTCGAGCCTCTCGAAGACGTCGAGCGCCTCCTGCCAGCAGACCTGGGCGCGGCCCGACTGGCCGATGCCGCAGAGGGCCCGTCCGAGCACCGTCAGCACGTTCGCGCGGCGCCACTCACCGCCGATGCCCCGCAGGACGGTGAGCGCCATCTCCGCGTTGGACGCCGCCTGCGCGTGACGTCGCGCCGCGATGTCCACCTCCGCCAGACGGAACAGGGTCATGCCCTCCCACAGCCGCTGCCGGCTGTCCCGGAACACCTCCAGCGCCTCCCGCAGCCGGTCGACGGCCGGACCGAGCTGCCGGGCCTCGGTGAGCGCGAGGCCCAGGGCGTAGCGCCCGTTGGCGCCGCGCAGCGACTGCCCGATCGAGTCGTAGATCGCCGTGCCCTCCTCGGCGAGGGCGATCGCCTGCGCGGTGCGCCCGGTGGCGAGGTGGATCCGGGACAGGTTGCACAGGGCGCTCGCCTCGCCGGGCCGGTCGCCGATGCCGCGGAACCGCTCGATGGCGTGGGCGAGATGCAGCTCGCCCTCCTCGAACCGGCTCTGGTACAGGGCGATGATGCCCCGCGCGTTGGCCGACCAGCAGGCCGGCAGCGGGTCGTCGGCGGCCTTCGCGCAGGCCAGCGACAGCGTCGCGTCGCGGTCGGCCTCCTCGAAGCGGCCCGCGGTGTGGTGGACGCCGGCCAGTGCCATCAGGGCCCGGCCCTCGGCGCGTGCGTCCGCGAACTCGTGGGCCGCGTCGCGGACGCCCGAGGCGATCGCCTCGAACTCCTTCGCGTTCGTCCCGGACTCGCCCAGGTCCAGCGCCGCCCACAGCAGGTCCACCGCCCGCCGCAGCGTCCCCGGCGCCGTCGCCGACTGGCGCACGCAGGCCAGGAGGCAGTTGGCCTCGGCGTAGAGCCAGTCCTGGGCGGCGTGCCGGTCGGTGAAGGCGAGGCCCTCGTACGCGGTGGCCTCAAGGTGGTCGACGAGCCGGTCGCCGGGCCGTTCCAGCGCGTAGACGCGCGAGGCCGTCGACAGATAGAAGTCCAGCAGCCGCGACAGCGCCAGTTCGCGTTCCGCCGGGGGCTGTTCGTCGCGTTCGGCGCAGGCGCGCGCATAGAGCCGCACGAGGTCGTGGTAGCGGTAGCGGCCGGGGGCGGCGGACTCGACGAGGGAGGTGTCGACAAGGGCCTCCAGGAGGTCCTCGGTCTCCCACTCGGGGAGGTCCAGGACGGCCGCGGCCGCCGCCAGCGAGATGTCCGGGCCGTCCGCGAGGCCCAGCAGGCGGAAGGCGCGGGCCTGGGCCGGCTCCAGCTGGCCGTAGCCGAGCTCGAAGGTCGCCTTGACGGCCAGGTCGCCGGCCTGGAGCTCGTCGAGCCGGCGCCGCTCGTCGGCCAGCTTGGCGGCCAGGACCGAGACCGTCCAGGTGCGCCGCGCGGCCAGGCGCGAGGCGGCGATGCGGATGGCCAGCGGCAGGAAGCCGCAGGCCGCGACCACGTCGAGGGCGGCCTCGCGCTCCGACTGGACACGCTCGCTGCCCACGATCCGGGTGAAGAGCTGCAGGGCTTCCTCGGGCGACATCACGTCCAGGTCGACGAGGTGCGCACCGGCCAGGTCGACCATGCGGATCCGGCTGGTGACCAGGGCCGCGCAGCCCGCCGTCCCCGGCAGCAGCGGGCGGACCTGGGCGGCGTCCCGGGCGTTGTCCAGCAGGACCAGGACCCGGCGGCCGTCGAGCGTGGAGCGGTAGAGGGCCGCGCGCTCGTCCAGCGAGTCGGGGATCGCCGAGTCCGGGGTGCCCAGGGCCCGCAGGAACGCCCCGAGGACCGTCTCCGGGGCCACCGCGCGCGAGCCCGCGCCCTGGAGGTCGACGTACAGCTGCCCGTCCGGGAAGTGCGGCCTGGCCTCGTGGGCCACGTGCACGGCCAGGGTCGTCTTGCCGACGCCTCCGATGCCCGCGAGGGCGGAGACCGCCATGACGTGCCCCTCGGCCGTCGCCAGCCGGTTGCCCAGCTCCCGTACGAAGGAGGCGCGGCCGGTGAAGTCCGGCACGGTCGCGGGCAGCTGCGCGGGGCGGGCCACGGGCGCCGCGGCCGGGGGCTGCTCGTCCACGGGGCGGGCGAGTTCGGCGTCGGCCTGGAGGATGCGCTGCTGGAGGCGGGAGAGCTCGGGGTTCGGATCGACCCCCAGCTCGTCGGCGAGCAGCCGGCGCGTGTCGGCGTAGACGGCGAGGGCCTCCGCCTGCCGGCCGGAGCGGTAGAGCGCGAGCATCAGCAGTTCGCGCAGGCGCTCGCGCAGCGGGTGGGCGGCGGTGAGGGCGGTCAGCTCGGAGACGGCCTCCGCGTGGGCGCCGACCTCCAGGTCCAGGTCGAGGCGGGTCTCCAGGAGCTGGAGCCGCCACTCCTCCAGGCGGGTGCGCTGGGCCTCGGCGTACGGTCCGGGGACGGAGGCGAGGGTCTCGCCCTCCCACCGTCCGAGCGCCTCGTTCAGCCGGTCGCGGGCGGCGCACCGCTGCCCCGCGGCGCGCAGCTTCTCGGCCTGGGCGGCCAGCTCGTGGGCCTCGGCGAGGTCGAGGGTGAGACCGGGCGCGGTGGTGCGCAGCGCGTAGCCGCCGGACTCGCTGACCAGCACCCCGGGGTCGAGGATCTTGCGCAGCCGGGAGGCGTACGTACGGACGGCGGCGAGCGCCTGGGAGGGCGGCTCCTCGCCCCAGATGGCGTCGATCAGCTCGGCGGCGGTGGCCGTGCGCCCGTCGCGCAGGAGGAGCGCGGCGAGCAGGGCCCGCTGCTGCGGCGAGCCGGTGGGCAGCGCCTCCTCGCCCCGCGCGGCCCGCACGGGGCCGAGCACACCGAAGCGGAGCGCGGCGGGGGCGGGCGGCGTGGTGGCGGGCACGCCGGGGGCACCGGCCGTGCCCGTACCTTCGACGGGGGCACCGCTCGTGCTCGTACGCATGTCGGAGGCCGTGCTCGTGCCCGTGCCCGTGTCGGAGACGCCCTTCGCGCTCCCGGCCACGGCGTTGCCGGTCTCCCTCGTCCCGTTTCCGGGCGTGCGGGAGTCCCGTTCCTCGGCCGGCCCGGTGCCGGTCCCGTCGGAACCCGTCGCCGGAGTCCGTTGCTCCGGAACCCGCGGCCCGTTCTCACGGTCCATTAGCTCCCCCTGCCCGTACCGCTGGTTTCGCCCAAGACAGTCTGCCTTGTCCGCAGGGCGCTCGTCAGCATCGGGTCGGCCGATCCGGCATCGCACGCGAGCCCGATAGCTGACGAACCGTCAGATCGGCGCTACCGTGAACGGCATGGAGAGCTTCCCCAAGATCATCTCGGTGGACGACCACACCGTGGAGCCCCCGCACGTCTGGCAGGACCGGCTCCCGTCCCGCTATCGCGACACCGGCCCCCGGATCGTCCGCGCCCCGCTGAAGGAAATGACCTTTCTGGGCGGAAAGTTCGCCCCCGTCATGGGTGCCAAGGGGGACGAAGGCCCCATAGGCGACTGGTGGGTCTACGAGGACCTGCACCGCCCGCTGACCCGCCTCGACACCGCCGTCGGCTACGACCGCGACGAGATACGCCTGGAGGTCATCACCTACGAGCAGATGCGGCCCGGCTCGTACTCCGTGCCCGAGCGGCTCGCCGACATGGACGTCAACCACGTCCAGTCGGCGCTCTGCTTCCCGACCTTCCCCCGGTTCTGTGGTCAGACCTTCACAGAAGCCGCCGATCGTGAACTCGGACTCCTCGGGGTGCGGGCCTACAACGACTGGATGGTCGAGGAGTGGTGCGGCCCCGAGGCGGGGGGCCGGCTCATCCCGCTGACCCTGATCCCGCTCTGGGACCCCGAGCTCGCCGCCGCCGAGGTCCGCCGCAACGCGGCCCGCGGGGTCAGGGCGGTCGCCTTCTCCGAGATACCGCCGCACCTCGGGCTGCCCTCCGTCCACACCGACCACTGGGATCCGTTCCTGCGCGCCTGCGACGAGACCGGCACCGTGATCGCCATGCACATCGGCTCCTCCAGCCGGATGCCGTCCACCTCCGCCGACGCCCCGCCCGCGGTCGGCTCCACCATCACCTTCGCCAACTGCTGCTTCTCGATGGTCGACTGGCTGATGAGCGGCAAGTTCGAGCGCTTTCCCAACCTGCGGATCATGTACGCGGAGGGGCAGATCGGGTGGATCCCGTACATCCTGGAGCGCGCGAACGTCGTGTGGGAGGAGAACCGCGGCTGGGGCGGCGTCGCCGAGAAGGTGCTGCGCCCGCCGTCGGAGCTGTTCGCCGAGCACGTCTTCGGCTGCTTCTTCGACGACGCCTTCGGACTGCGGAACCTGGACGCGATCGGCGTCGGGAACGTCCTCTACGAGACCGACTACCCGCACTCGGACTCCACCTGGCCCAAGTCCCGCGAGGTCGGCGAGGCGCAGATGGGCCATCTGGCGCCGGACGTGGTCGAGCGGATCGTCCGCGGCAACGCGATCGACCTCCTCGGGCTGACCGAGGACGGCCTCTGGCGGCCCTGAGCGCCGCGCGAGAAGGCACCCGCCCGTGGGTCGCCGCGCGAGAAGGCACCCGCCCGTGGGTCGCCGCGTGAGAAGGGCCCGCCCGGCCCGCCGAGGGAGGCGGACCGGGCGGGGGCTGGGCGGCGGGCGCGGCTCGGGAGGAGCCGGTCCGCGCGTCGTCTACTCCGGGATCAGGGTCCACATCTGGTTGGTGCCGCCGGTGCAGGTCCACTGCTGGGCCCGGGCGCCGTTCACCTTGCTCCAGCCCGCGATCTCCAGGCACTTCCCGCTGTTCTTGTTGATCAGGTAGAACACGTTGTCGCTGATGTAGTGCTCGTCCCACTGCTGGTTGTCGCCGCCGTGGCAGTCCCACATGTGGACCGTCGCGCCGTTGTCCTTGCTCCAGCCGGCGACGTCCAGGCACTTGCCGGTGTGGGCGCTCTTCTCCATCCCCCACCACTGGGAGCCGTACCAGTGGCCGTCCGCGGCCCACTGCTGGTTCGCACCCCCGTGGTAGTCCCACTGGTTCACCAGGGCGCCGTTGGCCGTGGACCAGCCGCCGACCTCCAGGACCCGCCCGCTGTTGAGGTTCTTGTAGGCGAATCCCGGAATGTCGTCCGCCGCGGCGGGCGACGCCTGGACGCCGGCGACGAGTGCGAGCGCCGCGACGGCCGTTCCGAGCGCGCGCAGCGCGGCGGTCTTCTTGCGGGTGTTCATGCTGCTCCCCCTGAGCTGATTCCTCTGCGTGCCGCGTCCACGCTGCCGCACGGCCCGCCCCGCGGTCTTGGAGAAAAGCGCATCTCTTCCGTCGCGGCCCGGGACCGTCGGGACCGACCCCTTGTCTGATGGGCCGTCAGGAGACAGCATGGGGGCCGTCGTTCGTAACTGACGGAACGTCAGATATGAGGAGGAGGGCTCCCCATGGTCGTGTACGGGATGCAGCTGCCCGTCCAGTCCCAGAGCGCCATGTACGCCGAGCCCTGGGAGGCCGCCGCCGGGCCCGCCGACCTCCTCGCGGTCGCCCGCGCCGCCGACGAGCTCGGCTTCGACTACATCGCGAGCTGCGAGCACGTCGCCGTCCCGCGCCGGCTCGCCGGGGCGATGAGCACCATCTGGTACGACCCGGTGGCCACCCTCTCGTTCCTGGCGGCGGCCACCGAGCGGGTCCGGCTGCTCTCCCACGTGGCCCTGGTCGGGCTGCGCCACCCGCTGGTCTCGGCGAAGGCGTACGCGACGCTCGACCACCTCTCCGGCGGGCGGCTCGTCCTCGGGGTGGGCGCCGGGCACCTCCCGGAGGAGTTCGAGACCCTCGGCGTCGACTTCGCCCGGCGCGGCGGGGTCCTCGACGAGACCGTCGACGCGCTGCGGGCGGCGCTCGGGCCCGAGGAGTTCCCGGAGCACAGCGGCGAGCGCTTCGCCTTCCGCGACCTCGGCCAGCGGCCCCGGCCCGCACAGGAGCACGTGCCCATCTGGGTCGGCGGCTCCTCGCCCGCCGCCGTGCGCAGGGCCGCCCTCAAGGGGGACGGCTGGCTGCCGCAGGGCGACCCGCGCGGGGCCCTTCCCGAGCAGATCGCCCGGCTGAAGCGGCTGCGCGAGGAGGCCGGGATCGAGGCGCCGCTCACCGTCGGGGCGATCACCGAGGCGCTGTACGTCGGACAGCCCGGCTGGGACACCGGCCGGCGCACCCTGAGCGGCAAGCCGCAGGCGCTCGCCGAGTCGCTGCGCGCCTACGGGGAGATGGGCGTGGACCAGATCCAGGTGCGGTTCCGCTGCCGGAGCCGGGCCGAACTCGTGGACCAGATGGGGGCTTTCGCCACCGAGGTCGCCCCGCACCTCATATGACAGGAGAAGGAGTCGGCGCATGGGCAAACTGGACGGGCGGGTCGTCGTCATCACGGGCGCGGCGCGCGGGCAGGGCGAGCAGGAGGCGCGGCTCTTCGCCGCCGAGGGGGCCCGGGTGGTCCTGGGGGACGTCCTGGACGGCCCCGGCGAGGCGCTCGCCAAGGAGCTGGGGGAGGACCGGGCGCTCTACGTCCACCTGGACGTCACCAGCGAGGAGGAGTGGGCGGCCGCGGTGGCCGCCGCGAAGGAGCGCTTCGGGCGGATCGACGGCCTGGTGAACAACGCGGGCATCCTGCGCTTCAACGAGCTGGTGTCGACGCCGCTGGAGGAGTTCCAGGCGATCGTGCGGGTCAACCAGGTCGGCTGCTTCCTCGGCATCAAGGCCGTGGTGCCCGAGATCGAGGCGGCCGGCGGCGGCACGATCGTGAACACCGCCTCGTACACGGGCGTGACGGGCATGGCGGGGGTGGGTGCCTACGCGGCGAGCAAGCACGCCGTCCTCGGCCTCACCCGGGTCGCCTCCCTGGAGCTGGCGGCCAAGGGGATCCGGGTGAACGCGGTCTGCCCCGGGGCCATCGACACGCCCATGAGCAATCCGGAGGGCGTGGACCCGGCGGCCACGGCCGAGCTCTACCGGAAGCTGGTGCCGCTGGGGCGGATCGGGCGGCCGGAGGAGGTGGCGGCCCTCGCGCTCTTCCTGACCGGCGAGGACTCTGCGTACATCACGGGGCAGCCGTTCGTCATCGACGGCGGCTGGCTGGCCGGTGTCAGCCTCTTCTGAGCATTTCCTGACGCTCCATCAGGTATTGACGCACCCGTCGTGCGGTGCGACAGTCGGGCACATCGCTGATCTGACGCTTCGTCAGAAACGTCGTCAGACACTCACGAGGACGGTGAACTTCCGTGGAATTCGGGATCTTCGTACAGGGATACGTCGGCAAGCGCGCCGAGACCGATCCCGAAGCCGAGCACAAGGCCCTCATGGAGGAGACCGAGTACGTCATCCAGGCGGACAGGTCCGGGTTCAAGTACGCCTGGGCCTCCGAGCACCACTTCCTGGAGGAGTACTCCCACCTCTCCGCCAACGACGTCTACCTCGGCTACCTCGCCCACGCCACCGAGCGCATCCACCTCGGCTCCGGCATCTTCAACCCGCTCGCCCAGGTCAACCACCCGGTGAAGGTCGCCGAGAAGGTCGCCATGCTCGACCACCTCTCCGGCGGCCGCTTCGAGTTCGGCTCCGGCCGCGGCGCGGGTTCGCACGAGATCCTCGGCTTCTTCCCGGGCATCACGGACATGAACCACACCAAGGAGATCTGGGAGGAGACCATCGCCGAGTTCCCCAAGATGTGGCTCCAGGAGGAGTACGAGGGGTTCCAGGGCAAGCACTGGTCGCTTCCGCCGCGCAAGATCCTCCCCAAGCCGTACGGCAAGTCCCACCCGGCCATGTGGTACGCGGCCGGTTCCCCGTCCTCGTACGCGATGGCCGGCCGCAAGGGCCTGGGTGTGCTGGGCTTCAGCGTGCAGAAGGTCTCCGACATGGAGTGGGTCGTCGAGTCGTACAAGAACGCGATCAAGGAGGCCAAGGCGGTCGGCGACTTCGTCAACGACAACGTCATGGTCACGTCGACGGCGATCTGCGCGGAGACCCACGACAAGGCCGTCGAGATCGCGGTGGGCGGCGGCCTCAACTACCTCCAGTCCCTCCTCTTCCGCTACCACGACACCTTCCCCCGCCCCGAGGGCATCCCGGAGTGGCCGGAGCTCCTCCCCGAGTACTCGGCGGAGATCATCGAACTCCTCATCGCGGAGGAGCTGATGATCTGCGGCGACCCGTCGGAGGTGCTGGCGCAGTGCAGGCGCTGGGAGCAGGCGGGCGCGGACCAGCTGTCGTTCGGGCTGCCGATCGGGATCTCGTACGAGGACACGATGAACTCGATCAGGCTCATCGGGGAGCACGTGATCCCCGAGATCGACACGGACCCGGTCCACCGCACGACCCGCTTCCGCCAAAACGCCCAGCCCTGACGGGCCCCGCGCTCCGTCCCGCCCCGCCGGTCGTGACCCGCGCCGCCACCGCGCGGGGCCGCCGGGCCCACCCCCGTGTGGGCCGCCTCGCCCACCCCCGTGTGGGCAATCGTCCCGCAGGGCGGGACGGGTGGGCACACGGGACGGCGCTCTTAGCGGCGCCTCCGCTCCCCGTGCCTGAAGCCCCGCCCCGACTGCGCCGCACCCGTGGTGCGGGTTCAGGCGCGGGAGCCTAGGCCCGGCAAGGGGCGCCGTCCGTTGTGCCCACCCGTTCCGCCCCAGCGGAACGAATGCCCACAACGGCGGGCCGCGAGGCCCACAACCGGCGGCGCGAGGCCCGCAACAGGGCCGGCCGCAGGCGGGGGGCGGGCGCCGACCCGGTGGGGTACGGGATCGGCGTTCGCGGGCGTGAGGTCCCGCGGTCGGGCCCGGGCCCGGATCGAAGAAGCGCGGGGCGGTGTCTTCCCGGACCGCCGCCCCGTACCGGCCCCGGCCGGAGGCCGTTCCGCGGCGGCCCCGGCCGGGGCACACCCGCGTCCACGCGCAGAAAGGGACGGCCATGCTCGACCACCTGATCAAGGGCGCCACCGTCGTCGACGGCACCGGCGCCCCCGCCTTCACCGCCGACGTCGGCATCCGCGACGGCCGGATCGCCGTCGTCGCCGAGCCCGGCGCCGTCGCCGAGGAGGCCAGGACCAGCGAGGACGCCACCGGTCTCGTCCTCGCCCCCGGCTTCGTCGACCCGCACACCCACTACGACGCCCAGCTCTTCTGGGACCCCTTCGCCACCCCGTCCATGAACCACGGCGTCACCACCGTCGCCGGCGGCAACTGCGGCTTCACCCTCGCCCCGCTCCACCCGGACCGGCCCGAGGACGCCGACTACACGCGCCGGATGATGTCCAAGGTCGAGGGCATGGCCCTCAAGGCCCTGGAGGAGGGCGTCGACTGGAGCTGGTCCTCCTTCGCCGAGTACCTCGACGCCCTCGACGGGCGGATCGCCGTCAACGCCGGCTTCATGGTCGGGCACTGCGCCCTGCGCCGGTACGTGATGGGGCCGGACGCGATCGGCGGGCAGCCCACCGAGGAGCAGCTCGACCGCATGGTCGCGCTGCTCAAGGAGGCCATGGCGGCGGGGGCCTGGGGGTTGTCCACCACCCAGTCGTCCACCCACTCCGACGGCGACGGCGCCCCCGTCGCCTCCCGGCACGCCGGGCCCGCCGAACTCATCGCCCTGTCCCGGGCGGTCGGCGAGCACGAGGGCACGCAGATCGAGGCGATCCTGGCGGGCTGCCTCGACCAGTTCTCGGACGCCGAGATCGACCTGTTCGTGGAGATGACGGCGGCCGCCGGGCGCCCCCTCAACTGGAACGTCCTCACCATCGACGCCACCGTCCCCGAGCGCGTCCCGCGCCAGCTGCTCGCCTCCGAGCGCGCCCGCAAGTCCGGCGGCCGGATCGTCGCGCTCACCATGCCGATCCTCACCCCCATGAACATGTCGCTCGGCACCTTCTGCGCGCTCAACCTCATCCCCGGCTGGGGCGAGATCCTGGGCCTCCCGGTGCCCGAGCGGATCGCGAAGCTCCGCGACCCCGCCGTACGGGCCGAGATGCTGCGGCGCGCCGACTCCAAGGAGGCCGGCGTCTTCCGGCGCCTGGCGAACTTCGGCCGGTACGTCATCGGCGACACGTACAGCAGGGAGAACGAGGGCCTGACCGGCCGGGTCGTGAGGGACATCGCGGCCGAGCGCGGCCAGGACGCCTTCCAGTGCCTCGTCGAGATCTGCGCCAACGACGAGCTGCGCACCGTCCTGTGGCCCATGCCCACCGACAACGACCCGGCGTCCTGGGCGCTGCGCCGGGAGACCTGGCAGCACGAGGACGTGCTGCTCGGCGGCTCCGACGCGGGCGCCCATCTGGACCGGATGTGCGGGGCGCCGTACACCACCCGCTTCCTCGGCGACTGTCTGCGCGGCCGGAAGCTGGTCCCGCTGGAGCAGGCGGTGAAGATGCTCAGCGACGACCCGGCCCGGCTCTTCGGGCTGCGCGAGCGCGGCCGGATCGCCGAGGGCTTCCACGCCGACCTGGTCCTCTTCGACCCCGAGCGGATCGACGCGGGCCCGGCGACCCTGGTCCACGACCTGCCGGGCGACAGCCCCCGGCTCGACTCGCGCGCGGTCGGCATCGTGTCGGTGCGGGTCAACGGGGTGGAGACGGTACGCGACGACGAGGTGACGGGCGCCATTCCGGGCCGGGTGCTGCGCTCGGGCCAGGACACGAGGACGGTGAGTACGCGATGACCCGCGAGACCCCCCGCGAGACCCTCCGAGAGATCCCCCGTGAGATCCCCCGTGAGATAAGGGAACGCCTCTATATAGGAGGGGAGTGGGTCGAGCCCGACGGCGGTCACTACGAGGTGGTCGACCCCGCCTCGGAGGAGCTCGTCGGCCTGGCGCCCGAGGCCTCCCGGGCCCAGGTGTACGAGGCTGCCGAGGCCGCCCGCGCGGCCTTCGCGACCTGGTCGCGGACGAAGCCGGAGGAGCGGGCCGCGATCCTGGACCGGGCCGCCGACCTGATGGCCCGGGACGCCGAGGCGAACACGCTGCTGGCCCGCGCGGAGACCGGGGCGACCACGGCGACGGCCCGCGGGATGCAGGTCGCCGTGGGCTCCTCGCGCTTCCGGCGGTACGCGCGCGGTGCCCTGGAGCCGGTCGAGCAGGCGCTGCCCCCGCAGATCAACGAGGCGGGGCCGATGGGGAAGGCCGGGGTGTTCGGGGCGGTGGCGGTGCGGCGCCCGGTCGGCGTGGTCACCTGCATCACCTCGTACAACAACCCCTGGGCCAACCCGGCCGGCAAGATCGCCCCGGCGCTCGCCATGGGCAACACGGTCGTGGTGAAGCCCGCCCCACAGGACCCGCTGTCGGTCTTCGCGATGGTCCGCGCCCTGGAGGAGGCGGGCGTCCCGGCGGGGGTGGTCAACCTCGTCACGGGCTCCGCGCCGGCGGTGGGCGAGGCGGCCGTGGACTCCCCGGCGGTCGACATGGTCTCGTTCACCGGTTCCACTGCCGTGGGGCAGGCGATCGGCGAGGTCTGCGGCCGGGACCTGAAGCGGCAGCTGATGGAGCTGGGCGGCAAGGGCGCGGCGCTGGTCTTCGACGACGCCGATCTGGACGCGGCGGTGATGGGGATCGGCACGACCTTCTCCTTCTACAGCGGGCAGATCTGCACGGCGCCGACCCGGGTGCTCGCCCAGCGCGGGATCCATGACCGGCTGATCGAGAAGCTGACCGGCTATCTCGGCTACATGAAGGTCGGCGACCCGGCGGCGCGGGGCACGGTGGTCGGTCCGGTGATCTCGGCGGCGCACCGGGACCGGGTGGAGTCGTACGTGGAGCTGGGGCGCAAGGAGGGGGCCACGGTGGTGGCGGGCGGGGAGCGCCCGGACTTCGACCGCGGCTTCTATGTGGCCCCGACCCTCCTGGCGGACTGCACCCCCGGGATGCGGGTGGTGCGGGAGGAGATCTTCGGACCCGTGGTCGTGGTGGTCCCGTTCGACGACGAGGAGGAGGGCGTCGCGCTCGCGAACGACAGCGACTACGGACTGATCGACTACGTGTGGTCCGGGGACGTGGCCCGCGCCTTCCGGATCGCGGGGCTGCTGCGCGCCGGCGGGGTCGGGGTGAACACCATCGGCCGGAACATGGAGGCGCCGTTCGGCGGCTTCAAGAAGAGCGGGGTCGGGCGGGACGTGGGCTCGTACGCGCTGCACGCGTACAGCGAGCTGCAGGCGGTGGTCTGGCCGGGCTGAGCGCCGGTCGCGGACCGGGGCGGGCCCCTTCCCGGGCCCTTCGGAAAATTCTTCGGGAAAATTTGGAAACGGACATTCAGGACAGTGCTGCGGTTCCCGCATATCGGACACTCCGCGCCGGACCTACCGCTTGGTCGGTCCCGCGCGGTAGTCGATCTTTCAATCATTGGCGGGTGTCCGGGTTCGACCTCGCAATGCAAGGCAATGATCGATCAGATGAGCGGACTTCGATCTTCCGGATGTGGAAACCGCAGCATTTAACGTCCTGTTCATGACTCAGGTGGATGCGCGGCCCCAGGCCGGAGACACGGTAAGGGGCGTCGCGGCCCCAGACGGCGCCGCCGACAACCACGGCGTGCGCACCAAGGGCCTCGGCGGCAACTCCGTCGGCCTGCTCGGCAGCGCCGTCATCGGCATCTCCACCGTCGCCCCCGTCTACTGCCTCACCTCGACGCTCGGCTCCACCGCCGGCGAGGTCGGCCTCCAGATGCCCGCC
Organism: Streptomyces sp. NPDC020422; assembly: GCF_044386705.1. NCBI lineage: Bacteria > Bacillati > Actinomycetota > Actinomycetes > Kitasatosporales > Streptomycetaceae > Streptomyces > Streptomyces sp. NPDC020422. The sequence continues at coordinate 106,329 of NZ_JBIRVJ010000010.1, forward strand.
GTCTTCCTCGCGGGCTTCCTGCCGATGCTCCTCGTCGCCTTCGCGTACCGCGAACTCAACAAGGTCATGCCCGACTGCGGCACCTCCTTCACCTGGACCGTGAAGGCCTTCGGCCCCAAGGTCGGCTGGATGTGCGGCTGGGGCCTGGTCATCGCGACGATCATCGTCCTGTCCAACCTGGCGGGCGTCGCCACCTCGTACTTCTGGCTGCTCGCCGGAGAGGTCACCAACAGTCCCTCGATCGCCGCCCTGGACGACGACAAGGCCGTCCACATCGTCACCTGCCTCGCCCTGATCGCCGCTGCCACCGCGATCAGCTACCGCGGCATGACCGCCACCAAGGGCGTCCAGTACACCCTCGTCGGCCTCCAGCTCCTCGTCCTCGGCCTCTTCGTGGCGATGGCGCTGTCGAAGGCCGGCTCCTTCGAGACCTCGGTCGACTTCTCCTGGTCCTGGATGAACCCGTTCGCGGTCCAGTCCTTCGCCGCCTTCACGGCCGGCCTGTCCCTGTCGATCTTCATGTACTGGGGCTGGGACACCTGCATGACCGCCAACGAGGAGACCCGCGGCAGCGAGAAGACCCCCGGCCGCGCCGCCCTCATCGCGATGGTCGTCCTGGTCGGCTCCTACCTGGCCACCGGCGTCGCCGCCCAGATGGCCGTCGGCTCCGGCGACAAGGGCCTCGGCCTCGCCAACCCGGAGACCTCCGACAACGTCTTCGCCGCCCTGGCCGGCCCCGTCATGGGCCCCGCCCTCGGCATCCTGCTCTTCCTCGCCGTGCTCGCCTCGGCCGCCGCCAGCCTCCAGACGACCTTCATCCCGGTCGCCCGCACGGTCCTGGCCATGTCCACCTACGAGGCCCTGCCGAAGTCCTTCACGAGGGTCCACCCGGTCTTCAAGACCCCCGGCAGGGCCACGATCGTCGCCGGCGTCGCCACCGGCGTCTTCTACACGGTGATGACCCTGGTCAGCGAGCACGTCCTGGTCGACACGATCTACGCGCTCGGCCTGATGATCTGCTTCTACTACGCCCTGACGGCCTTCGCCTGCGTCTGGTACTTCCGCGGCGAGCTGTTCCGCTCCGTGCGCGACCTCGCCTTCAAGGGCCTCATGCCGGCCCTCGGCGGCCTGATGCTGACCGCCGTCTTCGGCAAGACGCTGTACGACATGTGGGACCCGGCCTACGGCTCAGGCTCCGCCGTCTTCGGCGTCGGCTCGGTCTTCGTCATCGGCGTCGGGCTGCTGCTGCTCGGCGTGGTGATCATGCTGGTGATGCAGCGCCGCAGCCCCGCGTTCTTCCGCGGCGAGGTGCTCACCAAGGAGACCCCGTCGCTGGTGGTCGCGGACTGATGGACTCCGCGACCGTCGGCTGACGGAAACGACGAGGTGGCGGGCCCGTGGGGGGTCCCGCCACCTTCGTCGTCCCTGGGCTCGGTCAGTGCTGGCCGGGCAGCAGCCCCTGCACCAGCTTGTTGGGCGCCGGCATCTCGGCCGGGGCCGCCCCCTTGCCCTGCGGCGTCAGGACGCCGCTGAGCGGAACCACCGAGGGCAGGTTGGCGCCGGCGGTGTCGGCGGCGGCGGTCCCGGCGGTGGCGGCGAGCCCGCCCGCCACGGCGAGACCGGTCAGGGCGGCTGCGGTGAGGATCTTCTTCATGCCCGCTCCAACGCGGACGGCACGGATCCGGTTACGGGGCCCCACCGGGCCCTACCAGGTCGCGCCGGCCGGCTGCCGGGTGGTCGCGTTCAGCCGGTTGAAGAGGTTGGTGATCCCGATCCACAGCACGATCTGCGCCAGCTGCCTCTCGTCGTAGTGCCGCGCCGCCTCGTCCCACACGGCGTCCGGCACCGCGTCGGACCGGTCGGCCAGCCGGGTCGCGTGCTCGGCGAGCGCGAGCGCGGCCCGCTCGGCCGCGGAGAAGTACGGCGTCTCCCGCCACGCCGCCACCGCGTGCAGCCTCTCGTCGCTCTCCCCTTCCTTCCGCGACTTCAGCGCACCGCCGACGACGCAGTAGGAGCAGCCGTTGATCTGGCTGGCCCGCAGATGGACCAGGTCGAGCGTGGCGGCGGGCACGTCGCCACCGGACTGGGCGGCCTTCGCGAGCCGCAGGATCGAGCCCATGGCCTCGGGCAGGACGGCGGCGGGGTTGGACATGCGGACGGCGGTCATGGAGGTCTCCTTAGGATGCGCGTATGCATGCGGACGCGGGGATGGACGTTCAGGGGACGACGAGCTGGCTGATGCGCCCGGCGCGGGCGGCGGACGTGGAGTCCGTCGCCGAGCTGAAGGCCGTCGTGATGCGCGACGACCTGGTGCGCCTGGGCCGGTATGACGAGCACCGGGTGCGCCGGCGGCTGCGGGACGAGTTCCGCCCCGAGCACACCTCGGTCGTCGAGGTGGACGGAGCGTTCGCGGGCTGCGTCGCCTTCGGGCCGCACGAGCACAAGCCCGGCCGCTACCTGGCGCACTTCTACCTCGCCCCCGAGGCCCAGGGCAGGGGCCTCGGGACGGCGGTGCTCGCGACGCTGCTCGACCGGGCGGACGCCGAGGGCGTACCCGTGCGGCTGACCGTGGTCCGGGGCAGCGCGGCGCGCCGGCTCTACGAGCGGGCGGGCTTCACGGTCGAGTCCGAGGACCCGATCGACGTACGGATGGTCAGAACGCCGCGCCGGCCGGCTGCCGGGTCGTGACGTTGATCCGGTTGAAGAGGTTGGTGACGCCGACCATGAGCACGATCGCGGCCAGCTGCTTCTCGTCGTAGTGGTCGGCGGCCGCGTCCCACACCTCGTCCGGCACGGCGTCCGAGGTGTCGGCGAGCCTGGTCGCCGCCTCGGCCAGGGCGAGCGCCGCGCGCTCCTCGTCGGAGAAGTACGGCGCCTCGCGCCAGGCGGCGACCGCGAACAGCTTCTCGTCGCTGACGCCGTTCTTCCGGGCGCTCCTGGCGCCGTAGTCGACGCAGAATCCGCAGTTGTTGATCTGGCTGGCCCGCAGGTGCACGAGCTCCAGGGTGGACTCCGGGACACCGCCCTGACGCGTGGCCTTCAGCAGTTCCATGATCGCCGGACCGGCGTCGGAGAGCAGGTAGGCGGGGTTCTTCATCCGGGCCTCGACCTCGTGCTGCATGGTGCGCTCCTCGTGTTCGTGGGCGTTTTCCGTTGCCTTCACTGCACTGACGGAGCGCGCGACGCGGATGTGACAGCTCCCGGGAGATTTCTTCGGATCAGTTTTCCGCGGGGCCGTCCCCGGCCGGTTCGGCGATGAGCGCCGTGCCGACCGTGCGGAAGCCGAGCCGGGCGTAGAGGTGGGCGACGGTGTCGTCCGTGGCGGTCAGGAAGACCGTCTCGACGCCGTGCGCGCGGGCGTCCGCGACGAGCGCGGCCGTGACCGCGAGCCCCAGGCCGCGGCGGCGGGCCTCCGGGCGGGTGCCGACCCCGACGACCTCGCTGACCGGGCCCACCGGCTGGTGCTGGCCCGCCGAGAGCGCGGTGCCGTCCGGGCCGAAGGCCGCCGCGAGCCGGGTCAGACCGGCCGCGATCCTGGCCCCCACCTGCTCGGCGGCTCCGGGCGTGGGCGTGGCGCCGAAGGCGGCGTACGAGGCGGCGACGGCACCGTCCAGATCCGGGTCCCGGTCACCGACCATCCGCACCCCGTACCCCTCCGGCAGCACGGGCAGCTCCTCCGCGTCCTGGGTGAGCACCATCAGCGGATGCTCGTGCACCACGAGCCCGCTCGCCTCGACCGCCGCCCGCAGCCCCGGCGTGGTCTCCGCCACCCACTCGAAGGCCTCGGGCGCCCCCAGCTCACGCTGCCGGGCCCGTACCGCCTGCACGGCCGCCACCGTCACCTCGCCGGTGTGACCGAGCGCGGGCCGCGCGTAGTACGGCCAGCCCTCCCCCTCCCGTACGAAGAGGGTCAGCGGCCCGAACTCCTCGGCGCGGGCGGCGGATCGGGGAACGGCGTCGTCATAGGCCTCGAGTCGGTTCAGCATGGGGACAGCATGGATCACGGGCTGTGGATCATCGAGGGAATATGCCTCGGCCCGCCCGCGCGCGATGATGGGCCCATGACCGAGATCCTCACCCCCCGACTCCTCCTGCGCCGCTGGACCGACGACGACCTCGTCCCGATGGCCGAGATCAACGCCGACCCGGAGGTCATGCGCTGGATCGGCGACGGCTCCGTGCTCGACCTGGAGCGGACGGCCGAGCGGATCGAGCACTGGGAGGAGGAGTGGGACGAGGAGGGCTTCGGGCTCTTCGCCGTCGAGCTGCTCGGCTCCGGGGAGCTGATCGGCTTCACGGGCCTCTCGGTGCCGCGGTTCCTGCCGGAGGCGGCGCCGGACGTGGAGATCGGCTGGCGGCTCGGGCGCCAGTTCTGGGGCCAGGGCTACGCCTCCGAGGCCGCCCACGCGGCCCTGGAGTTCGCCCTCCAGGACCGCGGCCTCGACCGGGTGATCAGCATCTCCAGGGCCGGGAACACCGCCTCGGAGAACGTGATGCGCAAGCTCGGCATGAGCCTGGAGCGGGAGACCGTCCACCCGGAGTTCGGGCACCCGCTCCGGATCCACGCCATCGACCTCACCGAGTACCGGGCCTGACCTCCAGGAACACCGGGTTGGTGAAGGCGGCGAGCGCCCCCGGCAGCGGCGGGGCCGTCGCCGGGTGCCGGACCTCCGCGCGTACGTACGTGGCGTAGGCGGCGGTCGTCGTCCACTCGGCGGTGTCCGTGCCCTGGGCCGTGTGCAGGACGCCCTGGTCGGTGACGAAGCGGAGGGTCGCGCCCGGCGGGGCGCCGGTGACGCGCAGCCGGGCGGTGACCGGTTCGCCGGCGGGCACGGCGAGCCGCTCGCCGATCCCGGCCTCGCGGCCGCGCGCGTCGGTGACGCCGAACTCCACGGCGACCGCAGCGGATTCGGCGACATAGCTCCGCCCCGCCCGCAGCCCGTCCAGGATCGCCGCCCGGCTCAGCTCCTCCGCGAGGACGACCGTCTGCGGGGTGCCGACCCGGTCCGGGTCGCGGTGGGCGTCGCTGCTGCCCATCGCCGGCGTCCGGCGCCCCCGGGCCAGGGCCGCGTCCCAGCCGGCCAGGGCGATCTCGTCGTCCGGGGTGTAGGGGCCGTTCCACACCTCCACCGCGTCCGCCTCGCCGAAGCCGAACTTCCAGGCGCAGCCGATGCAGGTGGCCTGCGGGTGCGCCGGGACGACCAGGCCGCCGGCCCGCCGGATCTCGCGGGCGTAGTGCGCGAAACGGTTCTCCCTGGCCCGGTAGCGCCAGTCGACGAAGGTGCCGGGATCGGTGCCGAGGGCGAGGACGTGCCCGTTGCGGGTGGTGACCTCCTCGCCCAGCAGGACCAGCAGGTCGTCCCCCGCGTGCGGGGCCCACGCGCCGTGCCCGGCATGGGTGTTGTGCTCGGTCGTGGCCAGGAAGTCCAGCCCCGCGGCCCGCGCGAGGGCGGCGACCTCGGCCGGGGTGCGGCGCCCGTCCGAGTACACGGTGTGCAGGTGGCAGTCGCCCCGGTACCAGGCCCGGCCGCGCCCCCGGGCCCGCTCGGGCGGGTAGGCGGCCGGCGTGGCGGGCGCGTCCGGGCCCGTCCGCAGGGTCACCGTCACCGTGTACGCGAGGCCCTGCGGGGCGACCGTGTACGGGGCGAGGACGACGTGCCAGGTGCCGGGCCGCAGCGGGCCCGCGACATATCCGGGGGTCGCGTCGTCCGCCCGTACGAAGAACTCCTTGCGCGCCCCGCCGGACCAGCCGCGGAAACCCCGGCCGCCGAGCGCGATGCCACGCTGGTCGAACAGTCCGATGTCGAGGGCGTTGCCCTGGGTGCCGGCGGGCACGGCAGGCCGGTCGTAGGTGTACGCCACCCGCAGCTCGCACACCCCGCGCGGCAGCTCCAGCGGCAGGTACACGTAGTCGGGGGAGCCCGGCGGGAGGCTGCCGCTCACCGTACGGGTGAGATCCCCACCGTCCGCCCGGGCGAAGCTCACGGTCCCCAAGGTAAGCGCGGTCGCGGCGCCCGTCGCGAGGAGCGCGCGTCTGGTCGTCTGCGTCATGCCCGTGACTGTCCTCCGGGCGCGTGAACGAGGGAACAACACGAGGGGCTTCCCGCCCCTCGGAATTCCACCCCGCAAGCCCTACCGTGCGCCTATGCGGATCTCGACCACGATCTTCCTGACCGACGAGACCATCACCCCCGTGCGGCTCGCCCGCGCCCTCGAGGAGCGGGGCTTCGCCGGGCTCTACCTGCCCGAGCACACCCACATCCCCACCGAGCGCACCACGCCCTACCCCAACGGCGGCCCGCTCCCCCCGGAGTACACCCGCATCCTCGACCCGTACGTCGCCCTCGGCCAGGCCGCCGCCGTCACCGCGCGCCTGCTGCTCGGCACCGGCGTCACCCTGGTCGCCGAGCACGACCCCATCTCCCTCGCCAAGCGCGTCGCCACCCTCGACCACCTGTCCGGCGGCCGCTTCACCCTCGGCGTCGGCTTCGGCTGGAACCGGGAGGAGGCCGACGACCACGGCGTCGCGTGGTCCACCCGCCGCGAACGCACCCGTGAGGCGATGCACCTGATGCGCGCCCTGTGGTCCCCCGAGCCCACCGCGTACGCGGGTCCCTCCGGCCTCTCCGTCCGCGCCTCCCACGCCTGGCCGAAGCCCGCGGGCGGCGCCCCCCGCACCCTCGTCGGCGGCGCGGCGGGCCCCAGGCTCTTCGACCACATCGCCGACTACGCCGACGGCTGGATGCCCATCGGCGGCCACGGCCTCACCCGGACCCTCCCCCTCCTGCGCGACACCTGGGAACAGGCCGGCCGCGACCCGAAGACCCTCCAGATCGTCCCGTACGCGATCCTCCCCACCCCCGGAAAGCTCGCCCACTACGCGGACCTGGGCTGCGAGGAGGTCGTCGTCCAGCTGCCGCCGGGGGAGGAGGGGGAGGTGCTGCGGGCGCTGGACGGCTATGCGGCGTTCCTGTGACGGGTGCTGCCGGGTGGGCATGAAGCCGGACTCTCCCCGTTGGTGTGCCGGGCGCTCATCGTAGGACCGCCAGTAGAGGGGGGAACGAGTACGCATACTCACCTCAGGCGAGCGCTCGTATGCTCGCTCCATGACGGATCACCAGGCACGACGTCCCGCAGGCCCCACCGAGAACGCGATGCGCCGCGCCCTCAGGCGGGCCAGGGACGGGGTCGCGCTCGACGTCGCCGAAGCCGCCGTGCTGCTGCAGGCGCGCGGGGCGGACCTGGCGGAGCTGGTCGGCGCGGCCGGGCGCGTGCGGGACGCCGGACTCGCGGCGGCCGGGCGGCCGGGGGTCGTCACGTACTCGAAGAGCGTGTTCATACCGCTGACCCGGCTGTGTCGCGACAAATGCCACTACTGCACCTTCGCGACCGTGCCCGGCAAGCTGCGCCGCGACGGGCACGGGATGTTCATGTCGCCCGACGAGGTGCTGGAGATCGCCCGCCGCGGCGCCGAACTCGGCTGCAAGGAAGCGCTGATCACCCTCGGGGACAAGCCGGAGGACCGCTGGCCCGAGGCGCGGGAGTGGCTGGACGCGCACGGCTACGACGACACCATCGCGTACGTGCGGGCCATGGCGATCCGGATCCTGGAGGAGACCGGCCTGCTGCCGCACCTCAACCCGGGGGTCCTGTCCTGGACGGACTTCCAGCGGCTCAAGCCCGTCGCCCCCAGCATGGGGATGATGCTGGAGACCACGGCGACCCGGCTGTGGAGCGAGCCGGGCGGTCCGCACCACGGCTCGCCCGACAAGGAACCGGCCGTGCGGCTGCGGGTGCTCGAGGACGCCGGGCGGTCCTCCGTGCCGTTCACCTCGGGGCTGCTGCTCGGGATCGGCGAGACGTACGAGGAGCGCGCCGAGTCGCTGTTCGCGCTGCGCCGGATCGCCCGCGCCTACCACGGCATCCAGGAGCTGATCATCCAGAACTTCCGCGCCAAGCCGGACACGGCGATGCGCGGGATGCCCGACGCCGAGCTCGACGACCTGGTCGCCACCGTGGCCGTCGCCCGGCTCATCATGGGCCCGAGCGCCTGCCTCCAGGCCCCGCCGAACCTCGTCGACGACGAGTACGAGCGGCTCATCGCCGCCGGCATCGACGACTGGGGCGGGGTGTCCCCGCTCACCATCGACCACGTCAACCCCGAGCGGCCCTGGCCGCAGATCGAGGAGCTCGCGGAGCGGTCCCGGGCCGCCGGTTTCGAGCTGCGCGAACGGCTCTGCGTCTACCCCGAGTTCGTCGTCCGCGGCGAGCCCTGGCTGGACCCGCGGCTGCTGCCCCACGTGCGGGCCCTCGCCGACCCGGAGACCGGCCTCGCGAACCCCGACGCGCCCGTGCGCGGGCTGCCCTGGCAGGAGCCGGACGAGGCGTTCGCCGCCGCCGGCCGCACCGATCTGCACCGCACCATCGACACCGAGGGCCGCACCGGCGACCGGCGCGAGGACTTCGACGAGGTGTACGGGGACTGGGAGGCGCTGCGCGAGGCCGCCGCGCCCGGCATGGTCCCGCAGCGGATCGACACCGACGTCCGCGAGGCGCTCGCCGTCGCCGCCGACGACCCGACCCGGCTCGACGACGCCCAGGCGCTGGCCCTGCTGCACGCCGACGGGCCCGCCCTCGACGCGCTGACCCGGATCGCCGACGACGTGCGGCGCGCGGCGGTCGGCGACGACGTGACGTACATCGTCACGCGGAACATCAACTTCACCAACGTCTGCTACACCGGCTGCCGGTTCTGTGCCTTCGCCCAGCGGCGCACGGACGCCGACGCGTACACCCTCTCCCTCGACCAGGTCGCGGACCGCGCCCAGCAGGCCTGGGAGGTCGGCGCGGTCGAGGTGTGCATGCAGGGCGGCATCCACCCGGACCTGCCCGGCACGGCCTACTTCGACATCGCCCGGGCGGTGAAGGAGCGCGTCCCGGGCATGCACGTGCACGCCTTCTCCCCGATGGAGGTCGTCAACGGGGCCTCGCGCACCGGGCTGTCGATCCGGGAGTGGCTGACGGCGGCGAAGGAGGCGGGTCTCGACTCGATCCCCGGGACCGCCGCGGAGATCCTCGACGACGAGGTCCGCTGGGTGCTCACCAAGGGCAAGCTGCCCACGGCCACCTGGATCGAGGTCGTCACCACCGCCCACGAGCTGGGCATCCGCTCCTCGTCGACGATGATGTACGGGCATGTGGACCAGCCCCGGCACTGGCTCGGCCACTTCCGCACCCTGGCCCGCATCCAGCAGGAGACCGGTGGCTTCACCGAGTTCGTGACGCTGCCCTTCATCCACACCAACGCGCCCGTCTACCTCGCGGGCATCGCCCGCCCCGGCCCGACGGTCCGCGACAACCGCGCGGTCACGGCGATGGCCCGTCTGCTGCTCCACCCGCACATCCCGAACATCCAGACCAGCTGGGTCAAGCTCGGCACGGAGGGCGCCGCCGAGATGCTCCGCTCGGGCGCCAACGACCTCGGCGGGACCCTGATGGAGGAGACCATCTCGCGCATGGCGGGGTCGAGTTACGGCTCGTACCGCTCCATCCGCGACCTGGAGGCCATCGCCGATGCCGCCGGCCGCCCGTCCCGGCCGCGCACGACCCTGTACGGGGAGGTCCCCGAGGAGCGGCAGCGCGCGGCGCGCGCCTCGGACGGGCACCTGCCGGAGCTGCTGCCGGTGGTGCAGGCCGAGTGAGAGTGCGTGGCGAATGATCAACGACAACGGTCAAAACCGGACCGAAGGGCGTCGGATCGCATAACGTTCCACGCCCCGAACGAGCGCATCCGGTCTATTACAGTGCTGGACCAGGAGCCGCCGACCGGGGAGGGCGCACCGTGACCACCACCACCGCGGCCGTGTGGGGCCGCGCCGAGCAGCAGGACTTCCGTGCCCGGGTCCGCGGCTGTCTGCTCGGCGGCGCCGTGGGCGACGCCCTCGGCGCCGGGGCGGCCGGACGCACCCTCGCCGAGCTGCGCGCGGCCCACGGCCCCGAGGGGCTGACCGAACCGGTCCCCGCGCACGGCCGCCTGGGCGCCGTCACGGCCGCCACGCAGATGGCCCTGTTCACCGTGGACGGCCTCATCCGCGCCCAGGTCCGCCGCGACACCGGCGCCTGGCACCCGCCCACCGACGTCCACCGGGCGCATCTGCGGTGGGCGGCGACCCAGCGCGACTGGGGCCCCGACGAACGACGCCCCGACCTCGGCTGGCTGGCCCGCGAGGAGTGGCTCTACGCCCGCCGGGACCCCGCCAAGGCGTGTCTGACCGGGCTCGGCGACGAGGTCCTCGGCACCCTGGACCGGCCCAAGAACCCCGGCGCTGCGGACTCCGGCGCCCTGGTCCGCTCGGCACCCTTCGGGCTGCTGGTCGGCTGGGAGCCGCAGCTGGTGTGCCAGCTGGCGGTCGAGTGCGCGGCGCAGACCCATGGCGACCCGGCCGCCCATCTCGCGGCCGGCGCCCTCGCCGTCGTCGTGCACGGACTGGCCCGCGGCGACAGCGTGGACGGCGCCGTCCGCACGGCGCTGGCCCAGCTCGCCCCGCGCCCCGGCCACGAGCCGGTGACCGGGGCCCTGGAGGCCGCGCTGGCCGCCGTGCGCCAGGGGATGCCGGACGCGGCGCGGGTGGCGGCGCTCGGCGCGGACGAGGACCGGGCCGAGGGGCAGCTGGCGGCGGGCGTCTACTGCGCCCTGGTCGGCGAGGACGTCCGGCACGGGCTGCGGCTCGCGGTCAACCACGACGGCCCGTCCGCGGCGACCGGTGCGGTGACCGGGGCGCTGCTCGGCGCCCTGCACGGCGAGACGGCCCTCCCGCCGGCCTGGGTGGCCGTTCTGGAGGGCCGCTCGACGGTCCTGGAGCTCGCCGACGACTTCGCGATGGAGATGACGCAGGGCGCCGCCCTGCACGGTCCGGGGGTCGTGGAGGCGGCCACCGGCTGGCTGGCCCGCTACCCCAGGGGCTGACCGCTCCGCTCGCCGCCCTGCGCGGGCACGGCGGCCGCGCCGTCGCTGCCCCGGTCGCCGTCACCGCCGCCGAGCCGGTCGAGCAGCGCGTCCCGCTCGGGCGTGGCCTCCGGCTTCACGTACCCGATCAGCACGTACAGCACGAGCGAGGTGGCGAGCGGCGAGACGATCTGGATCTGCAGCTCGACGCCGTCGAGTCCGTAGGTGGTGAGCCAGAAGGCGAGCAGCCCGGCCGCCCAGGAGACGAGCGCGGCCGTCGGACCGGACTTCCGGAAGGTCTTCAGGAGCCCCAGCATGAAGGGGATCGCGATCGGACCCATCAGCCCGGCCACCCACTTGATGACGACGGTGATGATGTCCTTGAAGGCGGGGGAGTGGACCTGGGTGGCCACCGCCATCGACAGGCCGAGGAAGGCGATGGTCGAGAGCCGCGCGGCGAGCAGCCCCGCCCGCCGCGACCAGCCGCGGGCCGCCCGGCTGAGGGCGGGCGCGATGTCCCGGGTGAAGACGGCCGCGATGGCGTTGGCGTCGGAGGAGCACATGGCCATGGTGTGCGAGAAGAAGCCCACGATGACCAGGCCGAGCAGGCCGTGCGGCAGCAGCTGCTCGGTCATCAGGGCGTAGGCGTCGGAGGCGTCGGGCTTCGTCGGCCGGACGAGCAGCGGCGCGCACCACATGGGGAAGAAGAGGACGAGCGGCCAGACGAACCAGAGCACGGCGGAGAGCCGGCCGGAGCGGGTGGCCTCGCGGGCGGAGGGCGTGGCCATGTAGCGCTGGGCCTGGTTCCACATGCCGCCGCTGTACTCGAAGGTCTTGATGAAGAGGTACGCGAGGAGGAAGGTCAGCGTGTACGGGCCGGCCGTCGGCGCCGTGTGCCCCTGGAGCTCGGGGCGGTCCCACACGGTCCACAGCGCCTCGATCCCGCCCAGCCTGCCGAGGACGGCGACGAGCATGGCGACGCCGGCGAGCAACTGGATGACGAACTGGCCGAGTTCGGTGAGCGCGTCGGCCCACAGGCCGCCGACCGTGCAGTAGATGCCGGTGACGACGCCGGTGACGAGGATGCCCTGGTCCAGGGAGATCCCGGTGAAGACGGAGAGCAGGGTGGCGATGGCGGCCCACTTGGCGCCCACGTCCACGATCTTCAGGAGCACCCCGGACCAGGCGAGGGCCTGCTGGGTGGGCAGGTCGTAGCGGTTCTTCAGGTACTCCAGCGGGGAGGCGACGCGGAGGCGGGAGCGGAGCCGGTTGAGGCGGGGCGCGAAGAGGTGGGCGCCGACGGCGATGCCGAGGGCGATGGGGAAGGACCAGGTGACGTAGGAGGTGACGCCGTAGGTGTAGGCGATGCCGGCGTACCCGGTGAACATCACGGCGCTGTACCCGGACATGTGGTGGGAGATGCCGGAGAGCCACCAGGGCATGCGGCCGCCGGCGGTGAAGAAGTCGGAGACGTCCTCGACGCGCTTGTGGGACCAGACGCCGATCGCGACCATCACGCCGAAGTAGGCGATGAGCACGGCCCAGTCGAGACTGTTCATGCGTCCCCTCCATGGGGTCCCGGTCCGCCTTGTGAACGCCGTTCATCGTGTGGGGAGTTGCAAGGCAGGGACAAGGCAATGGAGGGTCAAGGGGCAGTAAAAACGTTCTGTTTACTGACCCTTGTTCACGTCCATGAACGTTGCATGTTCGGGGCGGCCCCCGGCGCCTCCTGTCGGCGGCCACCCGGCGCCCCCTGGTCAGCGCATCAGCTCCCCCGCGTTCACCAGCAGCGACTGCCCGGTGATGGCCCGCGCCCGGTCCGAGGCGAGGAAGGCCGCGGCCTCGGCCACGTCCCCGTCCGTCGCCAGCTCCGGAAGCGCCATCCGCTCGGTGAGCCGGCCGAGCACCTCGGCCTCCGGTACCTGCTCGGTGTGCGCCGTGAACTGCACGTACGCCTGGACCGGCGGTCCCCACATCCAGCCCGGCAGCACGGTGTTGACCCGGATCCGGTGCGGGCCGAGCTCGCGCGCCATCGAGTACATCGCCGAGGTCAGCGCACCCTTGGACGCCGCGTACGCCGCCTGCCACACCTGCGAGGGCGCGGCCACCGCCGACTGGGTGCCGATCAGCACGACCGAGCCGCCCCGCTCCTTCAGGGCCGGCAGGCAGGCCCGCGTCATCCGCAGCGTGCCGAGCAGGTTCACGTCCAGGACGCCCTGCCAGGTCGCGAAGTCGGCGTCCTCCAGGCCGCCGAAGTACGAGTCCCAGGCGGCCACGTGCACCACCGCGTCGATCCGGCCGAAGCGCTCCACCGCGAGGGCGGCGAGCGCCTCGCACTGGGACTCGTCGGTGATGTCGGTGACCCGGTAGGCGGTGCGCCCGCCGCCGGGGTCGATCTCGGCCGCCGACTTGGCCAGGTTGGCCTCGGTGCGGGCCCCGAGGACCGCGTGGCCCCCGTCCCGTACCACCGTCTCGGCGATCCGGTGGCCGAGCCCCGCGCCGACGCCCGACACGACGACGGTCTTTCCCTGGAGCAGTCCTTGGAACGCCATCCGGAACCTCCCTGGGCCTGTTCATTGATCTGACGGCCCGTCAGAGTAGGTGCACCGAACCGAGCAGGGAAGGGGCAGGACGATGAGCGACACCGAGACGTACGCGGAACTGGCGTCGGTCGGCCCGTACGGGGTGCACCCCGGCCACGCGCTGATCACCATGGTCGAGCCGCACCCGGGCCACGAGTACGCCTACAACCGCTGGTACGAGGACGACCACTACTACGCCGGCGCCATGGCCATGCCCTGGATGTTCGCCGGCCGCCGCTGGGTCGCCACCCGGGCGCTCCAGGAGCTGCGCGGGCCGGAGAAGTCCGCGGTCGCCCAGCCCGTCACCGCGGGCTGCTACCTCTCCACGTACTGGATCACCGAGGGCCGCTACGACGAGCACATGAAGTGGACCGTCGGGATCAACAAGCGCCTCAACCGCGACGCCCGGGTCTACCACGACCGCACCCACGTCTTCACCTCGTTCCAGGACCACGAGGCGACGGTCTACCGGGACGGGGCCGCCGGTCCCCGCGACTTCCACGCCCTGGACCACCCCTACGCCGGGCTCGTCCTCCAGGTGGTCGACACCGAGGGGCCCGAGGCGCGCGACGCCCTCGTGGAGCGGCTGCGCTCGCGAGAGCTGCCGCGGCGGCTCGCGGGCTCGCCCGCGGCGATGGTGACGCTCTTCCGGCCCACCCCGCTGCCCGGGGACCGGATGACGTACGTGAAGCAGGTCGAGGGCGTCGACACCCGGCTGACCCTGCTGTGGTTCCTGGAGCGCGACCCGCGCGACTGCTGGGCCGACCACTTCGCCGACCTGGTCACGGCGGACTGGGGCGGCCGGGTGGAGCTGGTGGCGCCGTTCGTCCCGACGGTGCCGGGGACGGACCGGTACGTGGACGAGCTGAGGTAGCGGGGAAAGGCCGAGCCCCCTCGGCCAGGACGGCGGACCGGTCGAGAGGGCTCTTTCCCTTGCCGTGCTGCTGCCGGGGTCACAGCTCCCCGGCGCTCACCTCGCCCACGAACGCGTTCCAGGAACCCGGTCCGAAAGAGAGGGAAGGGCCCTCGGGGGCCTTGGAGTCGCGGACCGCGATCGCGCTCACGACGGGCGACTTGACCTCGACGCAGGCCCCGTTGCCGCCGGAATACGAGGACTTGGTCCAGGTGTCCGTGCCGCCCTGAATGATGCCCATGTTTCTCAACTCCGGTTTCTGTAGGTGTCGCGCCAACGTTGTTTGCTTGGCGTGATCGACGCTACTCGCCCGGCCCTGTTCGGGGGGACATGCGTTCACTCGACCGGATGGCATATTCCAGCGGAGCTTCCGCCGGGAGGAGCCGGGGGTGTACCGTACCGGCCTCATCCCGTCTGGCCAGGTCGAATGGCGGCATTCACCCCGGATTTCCGTCGGCGTACTCCTTGGCGATCTTTGTGATGAACTCCCGGGTCTGCTCCGCGTTCAGCGCCTGTGCCCGCAAATGCTCGTACATCACGCTGTACTTCGCGACGTCCTGCGCCTTCTCCAGATACAGGTCGCTCGTCACGCCCTCGATGTAGACCACGCTGGAGTCGGACGTGTCGGGGAATTCCAGAATCGCGTAATGCCCGCTGATGCCCGGGTGCGCGCCCATGTCGAACGGCAGCACCTGCACCGTCACGTGCGGCAGGTTGGACTGCTCGATCAGGTGCTCCAGCTGTTCCACCATCAGCTGCCTGCTGCCCACCACCCGGCGCAGCGCGCCCTCGTCGATGACCGCCCACAGCCGCAGCGGACGCTCCTCGTCCTTGATGCGGTCCTGCCGGCGGGTGCGGACGGTGACCCGCTTGTCGATGTCCGCGGGCGTGGACTCCGGCAGCGCCCCGCTGATGACCGCCTCGGCGTAGCCGTGCGTCTGCAGCAGGCCCGGAATGATCTGCGGCTCGTACACCCGCAGGCTCTCCGCGTCCGTCTCCAGACCGATGTAGACGCTGTACGGGATGTCGCCGAAGGCGTGCCACCAGCCCTGCTGGCGGGAGTCCTTGGCCATCTGCATGAGGGAGTCGACCACCCGCTCGTCCTCGACCTCGTACACCCCGCACAGGTCGCGGACATCACGCTGGCTGATGGAGCGACGGCCGTTCTCGAGGCGGCTGATCTTGGACTGGGAGACGAGGAGACGCTCGGCGACCTGCTCGGCCGTCATGTTCTTCGCTTCCCGGAGCCGGCGCAGCTCCTGGCCCAATCGGCGTCGCCTGACGGTGGGGTTGACACTGGACGCCACGGAAACTGCACCTCCGGCATTCGGCTGCGTAGCTGTGAGTATCTACTGCTTGGCAGACTGCCACCAAAGGCGAGGTGTGCGCTGGGAAATCACCAGACGTGCGCGTGCGGGACGGCCGTCACGACGGCCGTCCCGCACGCGTATGCGGCTCCCGGTGCGGAACGTGGGTCACATGGCGGCGCGGGCCATGCTGCCCCGGCGCGGCTGCGACGGAACCCCGCCCGCCGGCGCGTTGCGGCGTGGCTGTGCGGCCACACCGTTCTGGACGTCCATCACGGCGTGCGCCACGAGGCCGCCCATGGGGTCGTGCCGGATCAGGTCGCGCAGCCGGGACCGCGACGACCGTCCTTCGTTGCCCGGGTACAGGTGCTTGCCGAGACCGACCGAGTGGGCCAGCGCGGCGAGCGCCGCGGTCCGCGGGTCCGGCGGTACGCCGGTGCGGATCGCACTGTCCAGCCGGGCCCTGATGTCCCGGCTGATCGCCGTGTCCGTCGCCTGGTAGCGAGTCGTCGGCAACACCCCGCACATCTGGCCCTCCACGGCATGCACCATGCCGCAGCGCTCCAGGTGCGCGAGATAGATCTGGCGCAGCCCCAGTCGGGGCCCGCCGATCCAGTGGACGGCCCGTACCGGACTGCCGCGCCTGCGCAGCAGTTCCAGTGCGGAGTCCAGAGTCGGATCTCCGGTCGGCCGTGGCATCACCACGGCGATACGATCCCCGTCAGGGGCTATCCGTCCTGCCAGAGCCAGCTCCACTAGCTGTGCTCCGGCGAGGCCGAGGTCGAGCGACTGCGGCTGCGCTGTGGTACCCGTGGCCGGGTCCAGAGCGAGCAGCAGAAGCTCCTCCGGAATTGTTCTGCGGCTCCTGCCCATCCATGCCTCCCCGCGTGGATGAATGACAGGGTGACCCCTCTCACATTCATCTGTCGAGAGTGCCTGGGCGGTTCGTACGGGAACCGGCAGGTATGTCGTTCTCGTCTAGCACGGGAGCCAAGGGGTTCACACAGGACACTGGTAGATGGTTCGGACGTCCGGACGGGTTCCGGACGCTTTTCGTATGACGTTTCGTATGACGTTTCGTCTGACGCATGGAGGAGGCACGGTGGCGGGCGAGTCCCCCGACAAGGCGGAGCAGCGGGAGAGCGCGGCCGGCGGCGACGGCAAGGACCCGCGGCTGTCCGTGCTCCAGGACCGCGTGGACGAGCCGACGGCGGTCTTCAAGGCCCTGGCTCCGCGGACGGCACCGGAGGACGAGCCGGTGGGGGATGAGCCTGCGGGGGATGAGTCTGCGGCGGCTGAGGCGGAGGCTGAGGCTGGGGCCGGGGCTGGTGGCGAGGCTGGGGCGGCTGAGGCCGGGGCTGAGGCCGAGGGGTCCGGGGACGGCGACCGTCTGCGGGCCGCTGTGGCGGCGTGGGTCGCCACGGGGGACGAGGACGAGCGCGCAGAGGGTTCCGCGGGCGACGAGGGCGACGAGGGCCACGAGGGCGCGGCGGGCGGCGAGGCGCCGTCTGGGGCGTCTGAGGTGTCCGAGGCGTCGGAGGTGTCTGAGGGCGAGCCCAGGGCGGAGGCCGAGGCCGAGGAGGCCCCTGAGGCCCGGGAGACGGCCGAGGAGGCCCCGAAGGACCCCGCTCCCGCCCCGGCCGAGTCCTGGTTCGCCGCGCGGAAGCCCGCGGAGCCGAAGGCCGAGCCCGAGGCCGAGGTCAAGGCGGAAGCCGAGACGGAGGCCAAGCCGGAACCCGCGCCCGCGGTGGACCAGCCGACCGCGGTCTTCAAGGCGCCCGCGCCCGTGACGGACCAGCCGACCGCCGTCTTCAAGGCGATCAAGCAGCCTGTCGAGCCCGGGGCCGAGGCAAAGACCGAGCCCAAGGCCGAGCCCAAGGCCGAGCCCAAGGCCGAGGCAGAGGCGGAACCGGAGGCCGAGCCCAAGGCCCCGGCAAAGGCACCCGCCCAGTCGCCCGCCAAGCCCCCCGTGGACCAGCCGACCACGGCCCTGAAGCTGCCCGAGTCGATGTTCCGCCCGCTCAAGGGCGACATCACCCAGGAGCAGCCGAAGCCGTCCGCGTCCGCATCCGCGCCGGCGGCGGCGGGCAAGGCGACCCCGGCGGTCACTCCCACGGTCACTCCCACGGCCACCCCCGCGACCGCTCCCGCGACCGCGCAGACACCCCCCGCCTCCCTCTCCGAGCCGGAGCGGACCCGGCAGCAGCCGCTGCCGCCCCGCCCGCCGCTGGAGATCCTGGCGGAGCTGACGAACACCCCGCCGCCGCCGGAGACCCCGCTGCGGACCGGCGTGCGCCGGGTGAAGATCTGGACCCCGCTGGTCCTCCTGCTCCTCGTCGTGTTTGCGGTCGTACAGCTTGTGCGCCCGCTGCCGGACCCGGCCCTGACGCTCACGGCCGCCCCCACGTACACCTTCGAGGGCGGCGAGCTGCGGATGCCGTGGCCGTCCGAGGGCCAGGGCGCCGCGGAGGTCGAGGGAGTGGGCTCGCTCGGCACGTACGGCCCGCAGAAGCCGGCGCCGATCGCGAGCGTCGCGAAGACGATGACCGCGTACGTGATCCTCCGCGACCACCCGATCAAGGGCTCCGAGACGGGCCCGAAGATCGAGGTGGACGCCATCGCCGGCGAGCAGGCGAAGGCGAAGGACGAGTCGACGGCCCCGATCAAGGAGGGCCAGACGTACACGGAGAAGGAGCTGCTGGAGCTCCTGATGATCCCGTCGGGCAACAACGTGGCGCGGCTGCTGGCCCGCTGGGACGCCGGTTCGGAGGCCGCGTTCGTCGAGAAGATGAACGCCGCGGCCAAGGACCTCGGGATGACCGGCTCGACGTACACGGACCCGTCGGGTCTCCAGTCGAGCACCATGTCGACCCCGCTGGACCAGCTGAAGCTGGCGAAGGCGGCCATGCAGTACGACGTGTTCCGCGCGATCGTGGACATGCCGAACGTGACGATCGACGGCATCCCCGGCCGGATCGAGAACAACAACAAGATCCTGCTGGAGCCGGGTGTGACCGGCATCAAGACGGGTTCGTCCACCCCGGCCGGCGGCAACCTGCTGTGGGCGGCGAACACGGTCGTCGACGGCAAGAAGCACCGCATCCTCGGCATCGTGATGGGGGCCAAGGACGCCGACCAGCTCTACAAGAAGCTGGATCTGGCGATCAAGAACAGCCTCACCCTCATCCAGCAGGCCCAGAAGGACGTCACCTCCGCGGCCGTGGTCAAGAAGGGCCAGGTCCTCGGGTACGTGGACGACGGCCTCGGCGGCCGGACGCCGATCGTGGCGACGAAGGAGCTGCGGGCGATCGGCTGGCCGGGCCTGAAGGTGAGCCTGGAGCTCACGAACGGCGGAAAGGCCCTCCCGCACTCCGGCAAGGCCGGCGACGTGGTCGGCCAGGTGTCGATCGGCACGGGCAACGGCAAGGTCAGCGCGCCGGTGGCGCTGCAGGACGACCTGGTCGAGCCCGGCTTCGACAAGAAGCTCACCCGCATCGGCTGAGGCCGTTCGGCCGGGTGCCCGGGGAGCTCCCCGGGCACCCGGCTGTTAGCGTCGTGCCGGGAACGGGCATCGGCCCGGAATCGGCCCGGAACATCAGCTCGGTACGGAAGGGCGCCAAGGGCAGGACAGGGGAGAGGGCCGCAGTTGACCACCGCAGAGGGGACCCGGGGAACCGGAGGCCAAACCCACGTGTCTTCGCCTTCGCGAATAGAGCTGCCGGGCCAGCGACCGGCCCCGGAGCAGCCCGCGCCCCTCGCACCGCCGCGCCGCAAGCGCCGCTACCCGGTCCTGGTGGCGACGGCCGTGGCGGCCGTCACCCACGTGCTCTGGTTCTTCTTCTTCGCGAACAGCGGCGGTGATCTGGCCGCGCAGGACGCGTGGGCGGAGTTCGTCGGACGGCACCCGGACTCGGCGTACAACCTCGCCTGGTACGGGGGGATGCACCCGGTCTCGTACAGCGTGGTGTCGCCGTATGTGATGTCGGTGCTCGGCGTGCGGACCACGATGATGATCGCGGGGACGCTGTCGGCGGCGCTGACGGCGCTGATCCTGGTGCGGGTGCGGGCGGTCCGCAACCCGATGGCGTGCGCGCTGGCGGGTGTCTTCGCGTTCCTCTGCAACGCGCTGTCGGGGCGGGTGACGTTCGGCCTCGGGATGATGTTCGCGCTGGGCGCGGTCGCGGCGGTGTTCTGCTGGCCGCACCGCTGGCGCTACCACCGCTGGGCGAAGGCCGCGGTGGCGGCGCCGCTGGCGGGCATCGCGACGGCGTGCAGCCCGGTGGCGGGGCTGTTCCTGGGCGTGGCGGCGGCGGCGCTGTTCCTGAACAAGCGCCGCCCGGGCGCGTACGCGCTGGGCCTGGCCCCGGTGGCGGTCGTGGCCGTCTCGGCGTGGCTGTTCCCCTTCTCGGGCACGCAGCCGATGTCCCTGATGTCGACCTCGCTCCCCTTCCTCTTCGGCGTCCTGTGCCTGGTGCTGGTCCCCAAGGACTGGCGCACGATCCGCACGGGCGCGGCGGTCTACTCGGCGGGCACGCTGCTGACCTGGCTGATCGACTCGCAGATCGGCTCGAACGTGTCCCGCCTGGTGATGCTGTTCGCCGGCGTGGTCCTGCTGGCCGCCCTCCCGTACGCCCGCCCCCGCTCCCGCCGCTGGTACGCGATCGTCCTGGCCTTCGTGGGCCTGAACGTGTGGATCGGCTTCAAGGGCGTCGACGACGTGATCCGCACCGCCCCGGACGCCTCCTGGGCCCGCGAGGTCGCCCCGCTGATCAACCAGCTCCAGGTGCGGAACGCGGGGCAGGCCCGCGTGGAGGTCGTCCCGGCCTCCAGCCACCGCGAGTCCTCCGCGCTGGCCCCGTACATCAACCTGGCCCGCGGCTGGAACCGCCAGGCGGACATGGAGCGCAACCCGCTCTTCTACGACGACACCCTGAACGCGGCGAACTACCAGGACTGGCTCGGCCGCTGGGCCGTCCACTACGTCGTCCTCCCGACGGGCGCCCCCGACTCGGGCGCCGAACGCGAGGCGGAACTGGTCGACGGCGGCCTGCCCTACCTCCGCCAGATCTGGTCGGACGCCAACTGGCGCCTGTACGAGGTCACCGACCCCACCCCCCTGGCGGACCCGCCGGCCAAGGTCGAGAAGGCGGAGGCCAACGAGGTGACCATCCACCTCGACACGCCGGGCCGCGTCCTGATCCGCGTCCCGTACTCCCCGTGGCTGGCCCTCCTGGACGCCGACGGCGGCAAGATCGAACCCCCGCAGGAGACCGAGGCCTCCAAGAAGGCCCGCGAGTCCTCGGAGACGGACCTCCCGAAGGTCTTCGCCAACAAGGAGGGCTGCCTCCTGAAGGCCGAACCGGACGCCGAGGGCGACGAATGGACCGAACTCCTCGCCCCCAAACCGGGCACCTACCGCCTGGGCGCCCCGTACAAGCTCTTCCCCCGAGGCACGACGTGCCCGGAGGAACTCCGCTAGGCCCCCACCCACACCACAGGGCCCCCACCACAACGGGCAGATGCCCGCGCCCGTGCGCCCCCGGCAGGCTCCGGACCTGCGAGACCCGCTCTAGGAGGTCGGCCGGCGTGCCCGAGGCGGGGCGGACTGCTGCTCGCGACTGCCGCGCGGAGCCGCGGCGGACTGCTGTCATCCACCGTCGTTGATGTCAGTTGTGGATGTCGGCTGTCGCCGTTCTGCGAACGGCCGCCGGTAGTCCGAGGCGTCCCCGACCGGGGGATAGTCCCTGCTGAACGCTACGTAGACGGGGAACTCGAGGTCGCCGACCTCCAGGAGCTGGAAGATGTCCAGGTCGTGGATCGCGTACCGATGCAGGTATTGGGTGAAGAGCTTCAGCTCGTCGTCCGACAGAGGCTCGTCGTGCCGCTCGTTGTGCATGCCGCCCCCGTTGACTCCTGTCGCCCCGGAAACGGACGATACCCGGGCTGAAGTACACCGGTGGCTCCTGGGCGCCACCGCTACCGTGCGGGCATGGGGAGCGGACGAAAGCACTGGAGAGACAGGCTCGGGACACCGAAGACACTCGTGCTGTACCGCCCGCCCGACGTGTGGCGGTGTGCCATGTACTTCTCCGGCGGCGTTGTCGACGGCCATCTCGCCCAGCCCCGTGCCGACAACGGACCAGCCGAAGCTCAGACGGCCGCGCACGCCAAGGCCGGGGAACTGACATCCTGCGCCCGTGAGAATGACATGGGCCGACTTCTGGGCACTGATAGCCACCCTGAACGGCGAAGCCACTGAAGAGAGCTGCCACCGCCTCGCTGAGGTGCTGAGCCGACGCCCCGTCTCTGACATCGTCGGCTTCGCGGAACGGCACGCCGAGGCGCTCTACCGCCTGGATCAGGAGAAGTTCGGCACCCTGCCCGTGGTCGACCTGACGGCCCGGTTCGGCAGCCCGTTCCCGCAGTCGTCCGACGTGTTCCTGTACGCGCGCTGCGCTGTGGTGGCTGCGGGCCAGGCTGTGTGGGAGAGCGTCTTCTCCGACGTCGACAAGTTCGCGCCGTACACCTCAAGCGAGCGTGACGGCGAATGGCTGCTGTACGTGCCGGACAAGGCGTACGAGCTGGCCACCGGCGAGGAGTGGGACCGCCCGACGCGGTACTGCTTCGAGAGCTACTCCAACAGGGACGGCTGGCCAGGCTTGCGGGACTGAGGCGAGTTACTGCTCGATCGGGATCTCGTAGACGATCTCGCAGAGGGCGGCGGCCGATGATGTCGGCGGACCGGCTGCTCCGGAGGCGGCCCGGTCGTGCGTGATCGTCGCCGTTGATGTCAGTCGTGGATGTCAAAGGGCACCTAGGAACGTTCCTAGGTGCCCTTTTCCCTTGTGCCCCCGGCAGGATTCGAACCTGCGACACCCGCTTTAGGAGAGCGGTGCTCTATCCCCTGAGCTACGAAGGCGGGGTTTCAACGCTCGACAGTGTAGCGGGTGGGGCCGTGGGGGGATCGGTCCGAAGGGGGGTCAGTGGGGGAAACGGTTCTGGTAGTCCGGGTTCGCGATCGGGATGGACGCCAGGAACTCGTGGGGGAGGTCGAAGGCCGTGGTGAGGGTCGGGAGGTGGGGGGTGAGGGTCGCGAGGGTGTGGTTCGTCGTGGGGTGGAGGGCGTTCACCTGGGCGGGGGTCAGGTGGCCCGCGGCGAGGAGGTCGCCGGTGTGGGGGCGCAGTTCGTGGAGGAGGAAGAGGCGGGCCAGGTCCTCCAGGAGGGGGCGGGTCGTCGTGGCCCGCGTGGTCGCGGCGAGGAAGGCGTCGGCGGCGGCGAGGCGGGCGTGGGCCGCGACCATCTCCAGGGCGGCGCCCGAGGTCTCGTTCCAGCGCCCGACGGGGTCCCCCGAGGGGCCGTCGCGCAGGGCGGTGCGGGCGCGGGTCTGCCAGATGCGTTCGACGCAGGCGTGCAGGTCGCGGAGGAAGGCGAGGTCCGTCAGCTCGCCCTCGGGAGCGTTCGCGGGACCCGCTTCGTGGGCGAAGACCAGTTCGGAGGCGGCCTTCTGCCAGATGACCAGGTTGTCGCCCTCGGCGGTGATGCCGCCCTCGACGTTGAGCGGCAGCTCGGACAGGCCGTTCTCGGGGAAGAGGCCCTGGGCGCCGCAGCGCTCGCGGCTCTCGATGGTGATGTCCCGGGCCTGCCAGGTGATCCACCCCTTGGCGACGGCGACGAGCCGTTCCGCCGCCTCGCGGTCCTCGCGGTCCGTGGGGTCGTGGGCCGCCCAGTGGTCGAGGACGGCCCGGTGCAGGAAGGTCATCGCGTAGGCGGTGGCGACCGCCCCCAGCAGGCGGCCCTGGTGGCTGCGGTGGGCGGTGAGCGGAAGGCGCTCGCCGGCTCGGGGTGCGGCCACCTGCCGGTGCTGGGCGTAGCGGGCGGCGATGGCGAGGGCGGCGCGGGCCATGCCCAGGGTGCCGGCGCTCATGCAGAGCTTGCCGACGGTGACCCGGCCCACGGAGCGCAGGAACCGCTTGCGCCGGTTGCCCAGGCTGCTGCTGAAGCGCCCGTCCTTGTCGAGCCGCCCGTGCGCGGCCTCCAGCAGCGCCTCGCGCGGCAGCCGGACCCGGTCGAACGAGGTCAGGCAGTGGTCGACGGGGGTGCCGGTGCGGTCCGGGAGGCGGTGCACCCGTATACCGGGCAGATGCCCGTGCTCGTCGCTGAGCGGGGTGAGGAAGAGGAAGACGCCCTGGTCCTCGCCGTCCACGAGCAGCCGGGCCGCGACCAGGGCGGTCTTCGGGCCGCCGGTGAGGCTCGTGTTGGGCATGAACTTCTGCGCCCCGGCGTTCGGGGTGTGCAGCTCGAAGCCGCCGGTCTCGCGGTCCAGGACGGCGACGGTCTCCAGGGCGGCGACGTCGTTGCCGTGGGCGAGCTCGGTGCACAGGAAGGTGCCGGTGCGCTCCATGGCGGTGTACGCGGTGAGGTCGCGCCGGTAGCCGTCGTGGTCGAGCAGGCTGCCGAGGAAGAGGTTGTAGTGCACGCTGGCCAGCGTGCACAGGCCGCCGTCGATGAATCCGGTCCACTCGTGGAGCGCGGCGAGCCGGTGGGCGTCGTAGCAGAGCACCTCGGCGCCGGCGCCGGCGACGGTGTCGTTGACCAGGCGGAGCCGCTCGTACGAGAGGGCCGTGCGCTCGGCGGGGCTCAGGCCGGGGCGGTGCGCGAAGGCCTCACCGGAGACCAGTCGGCGCCACTCGGTGTGGATGCGGTCCCGGCCGTCCGCGTCGAAGAGGAGCCGGGTGAGCTCGCGCGCTCCGGCGGCCGGGTTCGGGATCGGGTTCGGGGCCGGGTTGGCGGTCGGGGTGGCGGTCGGGCTCGGGGCCGGGTTGGGGGCCGGGTTGGGGGCCGGGTTCAGGGTGCGCTCCGGGTCCTCGGCGCCCGTGAGATCCTCGATGACGCCGTGAGGGCTTTCAGCGCCTCCCCTGAGAGGCGTCTCCGCGTGCTGGAGCATCGGCTCGTCCCCCGAAGAGAGTGGACCCGGTAGGGATCGTGGTCCTGCGTGTGTCCGGCGTGTGTCCTGCTTGGTGGTGACCTGCCCGATTAAAGATACGGACCCACCGGTTTTGTTTCAATATCCTTGTCAAACCGGTTGGATGGTTTTATTCTCGAAATGTGGACGTGTGAAGAATCCGGTCTCGCCCGGCCCTCACCCTACTGCCGGCGGGAGTTCGTGCGGACCGGTCGCCGACTCATCACTCCATGTGAGCCGTTGGAATACCAGCCTCTCGGTCTTCTGCGGGCCGCGAGGTACGGAGGATGTAGTGGCACAACAAGAACGGGCCATCCGCACACGCCAGAAGATCGTGCTCGCGGCGGCCGAACTGTTCGACGAGGTCGGCTACGAGGCGGCGACCATCTCCGAGGTCCTGAAGAAGTGCGGCGTCACCAAGGGTGCCCTGTACTTCCACTTCTCCTCCAAGGAGGAGCTCGCCCAGGAGGTGCTCGCCGGCCAGGTCGCGGCCCTGCCGCCGGTGCCCGAGCGTGAGCTGCTGCTGCAGCAGCTCACCGACGAGGCGCTGGTCCTCGCCCATCTGCTCCACGTCGGCGACCCCATGGTGCGCGGCAGCGTGCGCCTCACCGTGGACCAGGGCTCGCCCCACGACGGGCTCGACCGCCGGGTCCCCATGCAGGGCTGGATCGACCACAATGTGGACGTCCTCAGCCGCGCAAAGGAGGCCGGCGAGCTGCTTCCTCACGTGGACATCCCCTCGGCGGCCGCCCTGTTCACCGGCAGTTTCACCGGAGTCCAGGTGCTGTCCAAGATCATGACCGGGCACGGCGACATCGTGGAGAGGGTCGCGGACCTCATGCGGACCCTCCTCAGCGCCATCGCCGTGCCGGGCGTCCTCGTCCGGCTCGACTTCACGCCCTCCCGGGCGGAGCGGTCGTACGAGGAGGCGGCACGGATCCGTGACGCCGGCGCCGGTGTCGATGCCGGCGTAAGCGCCAGTGCCGGCACCGGTGCCGATGCGGTCACGGTCGTCGGCGGCTGACCGTCGCCGGGCTGTCGGTAGGCCGGAGGATCGGTGGACCGGTGGATCGGTAGGCCGGTAGGCCGGTGGATCGGTAGGCCGGTAGGCCGGTCGGTCGGTGGACCGGCAGGTCGGTTGACCAGCGGTCGACGCGGCCGGCGGTCCGAGGCCAGTGGTCACGGCCCAGGGGAGGGGAGGAGAGTTCTCCTCGGTTGCGTGTGCGGTGGGGGCGCGGAACACAAGGACGAACCGAATGGAGCTCACGCACATGGACATGGCTGCCTGCCCCCACGCCGCCCGTACCCCCCACCCCCTCGACGTCACCGGCCGCGACCTCGCCGGCGAGGCCGCCGTGCTGCGCGCGCACGGGCCCGCCGTCCAGGTCGAACTGCCCGGCGGCGTCCGGGCCTGGGCCGTCGTCGGCCAGGAGTACGTCGAGCGGCTGCTGCTCGACCCCCGGGTCTCCAAGGACGCCCGCCGCCACTGGCCGGCCTTCGCCGAGGGCCTGATCACCCCCGAGTGGCCGCTCTACCCCTGGGTCGCCAACGAGAACATGCTCTTCTCGTACGGGGCCGAGCACGCCCGACTGCGCCGCCTGGTCGCCGCCGCGTTCACCGCCCGCAGAACCGCCGCCCTCAGGCCCAGGGTCGAGGAGATAGCGGCCTCCCTCCTCGATCCGCTCGCCACCGCGCTCGCCGCCGGCGAGACCGTCGAACTCCGCACCGCCTACGCCGAGTCGCTGCCCCTCCAGGTCATCTGCGAGCTCTTCGGCGTCGCCGAGGGGGCCGCCCGCGACGAACTCTGCGCCGCCCTGCGCACGGTGTTCAGCTCCAGCGTCTCCGCGGCCACCATGGAAGCCGCCCGCGGCACCGCCTTCCGGCTGCTCGCGGAGCTCGTCGCCGACCGGCGCCAGGCGCCCGGCGACGACCTCACCTCCTCCCTGATCGCCGCCCGCGACGGCGCCGACGCGCTCACCGAGAACGAACTCCTCGGCTCGCTCTTCCTGTTGATCGCCGCGGGACAGGACACCACCGCCGCGCTCATCGTCAACGCCGCCGCCGCCCTGCTCGCCCACCCCGAGCAGCTGGCCCACGTCCGCGCCGGACGGGCCACCTGGGAGGACGTCGTCGCCGAGACCCTGCGCACCCACAGCCCCGCCGCGTACTCGCCGATGCGCTTCGCCGTCGAGGACATCGAGCTCGACGGCGTACGGATCGCCCAGGGCGACCCGATCCTGGTCAACTTCGCGGCCGGCGGCCTCGATCCGGCCCGTTACGGGGCGGACGCCGCCCGCTTCGACGTCCTGCGCACCGACCGCGACACCCTCGGCTTCGGGCACGGCGTGCACCGCTGCCTCGGCTCCCCGCTCGCCGTCCTGGAGGCGACCGTCGCCCTCTCCGCGCTCTTCGACCGCTTCCCCGGTCTGGAACTGGGCTGCAAGGCGGAGGAGTTGGCTCCGATGCCGACCTTCCTGCTCAACGGGTACGGCGCGTTGCCCGTGCGGCTCGCCGACTAGCCGTTCCGCGCCCGCTCCGCGCCCGCTCCGCGCCCGATCCGCACCCGCCCCGCCGGGCTCCGTCGCCTCCGTCGCGCAGTCTCTTTTCCGTCCACCGAAAACCGCAGGGCCGGTTTGTTAAAGTCGGGATGAGAGGCGGGCGATGACGGAGCGACGGAGAACCCTTGGCCAAGCAGGAACGGGCGATTCGGACCCGTAACGCGCTCATCGAGTCCGCTGCCGCCCTCTTCGACCGCGACGGCTTCGAGGTCGCCTCGCTCGCCACCATCAGCGCCCGCGCCGGGGTCAGCAGTGGTGCGTTGCACTTCCACTTCCAGAGCAAGGCGGCGCTCGCCGACGCGGTCGTCGGCGCGGCCGGGGAGCGGCTCGTGCGGATCACCCGGGACCGCGAGGCGCTGCCGCTGCAGACCCTGATCGACGCCAGCCACGAGCTGGTCCAGGGGCTGCGCGCCGACTGCGTGCTGCGCGCGGGCTTCGACCTGAGCGCGGGCAACGAGCGGCGGCCGCGCGCGACCCAGGACCTGCGGCGGATATGGCGCGAGTGGGTCGAGGCGACCGTGGCCCGGGCCGAGCGGGAGGGGCTGCTCGCCCCCGACGTGGCGGCCCGGGACGTAGCCGCGGCGGTGGTGGCGGTGGCCGCGGGGCACGAGGTGCTGGGGCATCAGGACCCGTGCTGGCTGGAGCGGGCGCCGTTGACCCGGTTCTGGTCCTTCCTGCTGCCCCGGGTGGTCGGCGACGCCCGCGTCGGTCTCTTCGTCGCCTCGGGCGACCCGTCCGCGGAGCCGGCGGGGCGCTGAGGCCCGGCCGCCGCGCGTGGCCGATGCCCGCCCTTGACGCCCCGCAGGCGCGGGCATAGCGTCGAGCGGCGAACTGAGCAAGCGCTTAGAAAGAGGCAGCCGTGGTGGTCGAGCCGCAGTCCGACGCGGGTACGGAAACGACGGAAGCGATGACGGCGGCGACGACCGCGCCCGAAGCGACGGCCGCGAAGACGGCGCCCGAAGCGACGGCCGATAAGACGGCGCCCGAAGCGACGGCGGCGGAGGCTACCCCCGACGCGACGGCCGCGAAGACCGCACCCGAAGCGACGGCCGCGAAGACGGCGCCCGAAGCGACGGCAGGAAAGACGGCGCCCGGAGCGACAGCAGCGATGACGGCGCCCGAAGCGAAGACCGCGCCCGAAGCGACGGCGGCGGAGGGCGGCCCGTCGGCCGTGGACGCCCCCGACCCCACCGCCCGCCTCCTCACCGCCCCCGGCGCCCCCTTCGCCGTCGACGGCGGCGTGTACACGGGTGGGCCCCGGACCCTGCGCGAGTTCGTCGAGGCCACCTGGGCCTTCGGTGAGCGCCCCTTCCTCGTCTCCGACGACGGGGTGCTGAGCTACCGGGAGTTCTTCGACGCCGCCTGCGGCCTCGCCCGCCGTCTCGTCGACGTGCACGGCCTGCGCCCCGGCGACCGCGCCGTCGTCGCGATGCGCAACCACCCCGAGTGGCAGATCGCCTTCTGGGCCGCGCAGCTCGCCGGGCTCGTCGCCGTGCCGCTCAACGCCTGGTGGACCGAGGACGAGCTCGCGTACGCCCTCGACGACTGCACGCCCCGCGTCCTGCTCGTCGACGGCGAGCGGGTCCCGCGCGTCGCCGCCTGGGCCCGGGCCCGTTCCGTACCCGGCATCGTCTTCCACGGGGAGCCCGACGGCGCCCTGCCGGAGGGCTTCGAGGCGTACGTCCCCGACACCGACCCGGTCCTCGGGCCGCCGCCCGTGGACGTGCTCCCCGAGCAGGACGCCACCATCATCTACACCTCGGGGACCACCGGCCGCCCCAAGGGGGCCGTCGCCACCCATCTCGCGCAGGCCGGGGCCGCGATGAACCCGCGCTATCACGCGGCCGCCTCGGCGCTGCGCCGCGGCGAGGTGCCGGGGGCCGGTCCGGTGCCGGTGTCGCTCACCACCTTCCCCTTCTTCCACGTCGCCGCGTTCACCTCCTTCTACTCGGTGATGGCGGCCGGCGGCACGCTCGTCCTGATGCGGAAGTGGGACGCGGACCGGGCCCTGGAACTGATCCGCACCCACCGCGTCACCCACTACGCCGGCGTCCCGACCACCGCGCTCCAACTGCTCGACGCCGCCGAGCGCGCCGGGGACCCGCTGGAGACGCTGACCATGCTCAACACCGGGGGAGCCGCGGCCCCGCCGGGGATCGTGCGGCGGATCGCCGCGCGGTACGGGGAGCGCGTCGAACCCCGCAACGGCTACGGCCTCACCGAGACCTGCGGCGGGGTGCTGGCCAACTTCGGCGCCGAGTACCGCGCCCACCCCGACAGCGTGGGGCGGCCCACCCCCGCCACCGAGGTGCGGATCGACCGGCCGGACGCGGAGGGCGTCGGCGAGCTGTGGCTGCGCGGCCAGTCGCTGGTCCGGGGCTACTGGGGCGACGAGGAGGCCACCCGTGCCGCCTTCACGCCCGAGGGCTGGTTCCGCACCGGCGACCTCGCGTATGTGCGGGAGGGGCGGGTCACGGTCGTCGACCGGATCAAGGACCTGGTGATCCGCGGCGGCGAGAACGTGTACTGCGCCGAGGTCGAGGGCGTGCTCCACGCCCACCCGGACGTCGTCGAGGCGGCCGTCCTCGGCGTCCCGCACCCGGCCCTGGGCGAGGAGGTCGCCGCCGTGGTGCGGCTGCGCGAGGGCGCGACGGCGGGGGCCGAGCAGCTGAGGGCGCACGTCGGTGCGCGGCTCGCGGCCTTCAAGGTGCCGGCGCATGTCCTCGTACGGGAGGCGGAGCTGCCCCGCAACGAGACGGGGAAGGTCCTCAAGCGCCGGATCCGGGACGAGCTCGCGGACGGGCTCCGGGGCGCGTGAACGCGTAAACGAGGCGGCGCGCAACCGAGGCGGCGCGCACCCGCACCCGAGAAGGCGCAAATCCGAGGCGGCGCGCGAACCGACAGGGCGCAAACCCGAGGCGGCGCAAATCCGTTAGGGCGCAAACCCGAGGCGGCCCGCACCCGAGTAGGCGCAAACACGAGGAAGCGCTCGTCACGACCAGCGGCCGGCGCCCCGGCGGGCGTCAGGCGCGTGACACCCGCACCCGGAAGGCGCCCGTCGTGCCGTCCTCCGAGAGGACGTTGATCCGGATGCCGTTCGCGCGGTCGGTGAAGGTCTCGCCCGGGCGGTACGGGGCGTCCGAGAGCTCCGCGTGGACGTTGGGGCGCCGGGTGCAGCCCCCGCTGCTGTGGTCGCTGTCGGTGACGGTGACCGGGCCGCGGCCGGTGTCCACGTCGGTGTCGACGCGGTAGATGAGCACGCCCGGCTCGCAGACGGCCTCGTCGTTGCCCTCGCGGGTGCGGACCTCGACGGCGTACCCGGCCTTGTCGGAGAGCGGGACGAAGACCAGCTTGGGGCCGCCGGTGGTGGCCAGCGGGGTCAGGGTGTACTCGGCGGCGCCGGTGCGCGAGGCGCAGCGGATCTGGTCGTTGTCCAGCCAGCCCAGCTTCCACTTGTGCCAGCCGAGGAGGTCGTTGTTGGCCCCCCAGTCCTCGGACATGATGTCCCAGTGCCCGACGGTGCCGCCGCCGTCGGAGGTGTAGAGGTCGGGCAGCCCGAAGACGTGGCCGTTCTCGTGCGGCAGGACCCGGTAGCCGGTCTCGGCGTACGTCCCCGAGCCGTCGTCCTGGCGGCTGTAGACGAAGGACGTGTTGGAGAGCGGGACCCCGTCCGCGTAGGGGGCGTCGTCGTTGCCGGAGAAGGTGACGGACAGGACGGTGTCGAGGGCGGAGGGTCCGGCGTTGGGCGTGACGAGGATGTTGACCAGGTCGTACGCGCTGAAGTCCACCCGGGCGTCGGCGGCCTTGATGATGTCCTCGACGAGCTTGCGGTAGCCCGGCTCGTACGGCGATCCGCGTTCGACCCCGTAGGAGGTGAACGGCCGCGGCATCCGCAGCCAGTCGGGTATCGGGACCTCGGGCTGGTAGTGGAGCCGGCCGTAGGAGCTGGTGCGGAACCAGTCCGCGGTCTGGGGGAAGAACTCGCGGAAGCGGCTCATGGCGGTGCCCTCGCCGGGTGCGTCCGGGAAGTCGACCATCAGGTTGAGCGCCCGGACCCGGCCCGTGGAGCGCGCGTATCCGGGGGAGGTCGGCAGACCCTCCGACATCTGCACACCCATCGTCGTGGCGATCCGGCACGGGCCGAGCGGCGCTTCCCCGGGACCCGCGGCGACGGGGCCCGCGGAGGCGGGGACCGGGCCGGGCAGGGTGGTGCTGGCCGATGCCAGGGCGGCGAGCGCGAGCGCGGTCGCCGACGCCAGGGCGATGGGTCTGCGTATCCGTCGGCGGGACTCCTGCATGCGGTCGCCTCCTGATCTGCGCCGATCGGCCGGCGCGTGTGATCAGCCTGTGGCGGGGGTCGGGGGTGCGCGCGTCGGGTGGCCCGACCGGGGTACTCGACCCACGACGCGGATGATGTGACCCAGGTCACACGTAAGGCGGGAAATAACCGGGGACTGCGTCCCCGTTTAACCGTGTGTTCCGCGAAGTGGGGAGTTGGTCCCCGGATCGCATCGGAGCACGGCGCACCGGATCGCATCGCTCGGATCGGATCGGATCGGATCCGATCGGGTCGGGTCGGGTCGGGTCGGGTCACGTCGCTCGGGTCGCATCGCTTCGGATCGCATCGCTTCGGGACGCATCGGATTGCATCGGATCGCATCGGAAACCTGGGAGGCAGCGCAGTGAGCAGCACCGCCGACACCGCACCCGTCCGCCGTGTGCCGCGCCCCCGCGCGGACGCGCTGCGCAACCGCGAGCGGATCGTGACGGCGGCCCGGGAGATGTTCGTGGAGTTCGGCGCCCAGGTGCCGCTCGACGAGATCGCGCGCCGCGCGGGCGTCGGCAACGCCACGCTCTACCGCAACTTCCCCGAGCGCGGCGACCTCGTCCGCGAGGTCGTCAACTCCCTCATGGCCCGCGTCACCGAGCGGGCCCTGGAGGCCGCCGAGCAGGAGGCGGACACCTTCGCCGCCCTCCGCCGCTTCGTCCACGCCGCCGCCGACGAGCGGATCGGGGCCCTGTGCCCGATGCTCGACGGCGACTTCGACAAGCACCACCCCGATCTGCACGCCGAGCAGGAGCGCCTGGAGGAGGCCGTGCAGGGCCTCGTCGACCGGGCGCAGGCGGCCGGCCGGCTCCGTGCCGACGTGGGCGTCGGGGACCTGATGGTCGCGGTCTCCCAGCTCACCCGGCCGCTGCCCGGGACGGCCTGTCTCAACATGGACCGCTTCGTCCACCGCCATCTGCAGGTGTTCCTGGACGGTCTGGAGGCGCCCGCGCGCTCCGAACTGCCCGGTGCCGCCGCCACCCTCGACGACCTGAGGAGCGAGTCCAGCTGCTCGACCTCATGAGCCCGCCCCGACCGAGGAGGCCCTGAGCCGTAGTCCCGGTCGCGGATCCCCGCACGCCCCACCCGCGACCCCCTTGTAACTCCCCGTAACTCCTCAGAACTCCCTTACAGAACTCCCTTACAGAACTCCCTTACAGAACTCCCTTACAGAAGTCCCTTTTTCACCAGTACGCGCCAAGAGGTGGCTACCCCCATGTCGAAAATCACCGAGTCCTCCCCGCCGGCCCAGGCCGACCCGAGCCGCTGGAAAGCCCTGGTCTTCATCGCCCTGGCCCAGCTGATGGTCGTGCTCGACGCGACGATCGTGAACATCGCGCTGCCCTCCGCCCAGCAGGACCTGGGGATCTCGGACGGCAACCGGCAGTGGGTCATCACCGCCTACGCCCTCGCCTTCGGCGGTCTGCTCCTGTTCGGCGGCCGGGTCGCCGACCTGTGGGGCCGCAAGCGCACCTTCGTGGTCGGCCTGATCGGCTTCGCCGCGGCCTCCGCCCTCGGTGGCGCCGCCACCGGTGAGGCGATGATGCTCGGCGCCCGCGCGCTGCAGGGCGCGTTCGGCGCGCTGCTCGCCCCGGCGGCCCTCTCCCTGCTCGCGGTGATGTTCACCGACGCCAAGGAGCGCGCCAAGGCCTTCGGCATCTACGGTGCGATCGCCGGTGGCGGCGGCGCCGTGGGTCTCATCCTCGGCGGCTTCCTCACCGAGTACCTGAACTGGCGCTGGACCTTCTTCGTCAACATCCCGTTCGCCGTCGTCGCCGCCCTCGGCGCGTACTTCGTGATCCGCGAGCCGGCCGGCGGCCGCAACCGCTCGCCGCTCGACGTCCCGGGCGTGGTGCTGTCGACCCTGGGTCTGGTCTCCCTGGTGTACGGCTTCACGCGGGCCGAGTCCGACGGCTGGACGGACCCGACGACCATCGGCCTGTTCGTCGCCTCGGTCGTGCTGCTCGCCGCCTTCGCCCTCACCGAGTCGCGGGTGAAGTCCCCGCTGCTGCCGCTGCGCGTCGTCACCGACCGCAACCGCGGCGGCGTCTACCTCTCGCTCGGCCTCGCGGTCATCGCGATGTTCGGTCTGTTCCTGTTCCTGACCTACTACCTGCAGGTCGTGAAGGGGTACTCGCCGGTCAAGACGGGCTTCGCCTTCCTTCCGATGATCGCGGGCATGATCACGGGCTCCACCCAGATCGGTACGCGTCTGATGACCCGGGTCCCGCCGCGCTTCCTGATGGGCCCCGGCTTCCTGACCGCCGCGCTCGGCATGCTGCTGCTGACCCAGCTGGAGATCGGCTCCTCGTACGCCGGTCTGATCCTGCCGGCGCAGCTGCTGCTGGGCCTCGGCATGGGTACGGCGTTCATGCCGGCGATGTCCCTGGCCACGCACGGGGTCGACCCGCGCGACGCCGGAGTGGCCTCCGCGATGGTCAACACCTCGCAGCAGGTCGGCGGCGCCATCGGCACGGCCCTGCTGAACACGATCGCCGCCTCGGCGACCACCGCCTACCTGGCCGACCACGCGGCCGGGGCGACCACCCCGGCGGCGCAGAAGCTGCTCCAGCTCCAGGGCATGGTCGAGGGCTACTCGGCCGCGATCTGGTGGGCGGTCGGCATCCTGGCCGTCTCGGCGACCATCGCCCTGACGCTGATCAACACCGGCAAGCCGGGCACGGGCGCGGTGGCGGCCTCCGGCTCCGGCGCGGGCGCCGGGGACGAGGTGAAGGTCCCGGTCATCGCCCACTGACCCGCCGAGTACAGCGCCACCTCTCGCGTCACCGCCTGCCCTGGCTCCCGTTCAGCGGAGCCAGGGCAGGTCCGCGTCCGGGTCCGCGGGCTGGAGCCCCTCCGCCATCGTCCGCATGATCGCGCCGAGCTGCTCGACCTGCGCGGGGGTGAGCCGGTCGAAGAGGGCCTGCCGTACGGCGGCGACATGGCCCGGGGCGGTCCTGCGCAGCACCTCGTAGCCCTCGTCCGTGAGGGTGGCGAACTGGCCGCGCTTGTCGGACGGGCACTCCTCGCGCGCCACCCAGCCGTTCTTCTCCAGGCGGGCGACGGCGTGCGAGAGTCGGGAGCGGGTGATCTTCGCGCTCCTGGCCAGCTCCGTCATCCGCATCCGGCGCCGGGGGGCCTGGGAGAGCTGGACGAGCAGCCCGTAATAGGTGTGCGGCATCCCGGCGTCGCGCTGGAGCTGGCGGTCGAGATGGTCCTCCAGCAGGGTGGTGGCATGGAGGTAGGCGCGCCAGACGCACTGTTCCTCGTCGCTGAGCCAGCGGGGCTCGGGTTCGGTCACGGTCATGGCATCCATCGTACGACCCGTTCTTGAAAGTTGAACTATATGGACTTACGCTGTCCGTGACAGCGAGCTTGAAAGTTCAAGAACAAGTTCAGGATCAGGTGAAGGAAGGCGGCGGACGCCATGGACGCCACGCAGGTACGAATGCCGGCCCTCTATCTCTCCCACGGCGCCCCGCCGCTCGCCGACGACCCCGTCTGGCCCGGCGAGCTCGCCGCCTGGTCCGCGACGCTGCCCCGCCCCAAGGCGATCCTCATGGTCTCGGCACACTGGGAGGAGGCCCCGCTCGCCCTCGGCGCCACCGAGACCGTCCCGCTCGTCTACGACTTCTGGGGCTTCCCCGAGCACTACTACCGGGTCCGGTACGCGGCCCCCGGCGCGCCCGGGCTCGCCGAGTCCGTCCGCAAGCTGCTGCGCGCCCCCGGCACCCCCGTCCAGGACATCCCGGACCGCGGGCTCGACCACGGGGCGTACGTGCCCCTGGTCGAGATGTTCCCCGGCGCCGACATCCCCGTCCTGCAGATCTCCATGCCCACCCTCGACCCGCGCCGCCTGATGGAGATCGGGCGCAGGCTGGCCCCGCTGCGCGACGAGGGGGTCCTGATCGTCGGCAGCGGCTTCTTCACCCACAACCTGGCCGCCCTGCGCCACACCGGCCCCGGCGTGCCCGGCTGGTCCGCCGAGTTCGACGCCTGGGGGCACGAGGCCCTCGCGGCGCACGACGTCGACGCCCTGCTCGACTTCGAGGCGAAGTCCCCCGCGGGCCGACTCGCCCACCCGCGCACCGAGCACTTCGCCCCGCTCTTCGTGACGATGGGCGCGGCGGACGCGGCCGGCGACCTGGAGCGGGAGCGGAGCGTGATCGACGGCTTCTGGATGGGGCTGGCGAAGCGATCGGTGCAGTTCGGCTAGCCACATGCGGTTCGGCCGGCTCGGTGCGGGTCGGCTGGCCGAGTGCCGGTTCGGCCGGCTCTGCGTGGCTCGGCTGGCCGAGTGCCGTTCGGCCGGCTCTGCGCGGGTCGGCTAGCGGTCCCCCGCCGGGACCCCGTGGAGGTCCTTCTCGTACCAGGCCACGTCCCAGTAGCGGCCGAACTTGCGGCCCACCTCCCCGTACGTACCGATGTGGCGGAAGCCGAAGCGGGCGTGGAGGCGGACCGAGGGCTCGTTCGGCTGCGCGATCCCCGCGTACGCGCGGTGGACGTCCTCCGTGGCCAGGGCCTTGAACAGGTGCTCGTACAGCAGGGTGCCGACGCCGCGGCCGCCGGCCGTGGGGGAGAGGTAGACGCTGACCTCCACGGAGGTGGCGTACGCGGCCTTCGGGCGGAAGGCGCTGCTCGACGCGTACCCCAGGATCTCGCCCGTGCCGGCGTGCTGGGCAACCAGAAGGCGGTGGGGGCCGTCTTCAGGGTGGGAGCGGAGCCAAGGGAGTCGCTGCTCCGGGGTGAAGGGCTCCGTGTCGAATGTGATCGCGGTCTCACGCACGTAGTGGTTGTACAGCTCGGTCAGAGCCGCCAGATCGCCCTCCGCAGCCGGTCTGACCTGCGTGTCCGTGGGTTCCGTCACCGTGCCCTCCCCGTGTCCGGCCGCGCAGGATACTGCATGATCGCGAAAATCCATGTGCCGGGTGGGAATTCTGTCCTGATTCCAGTCGTTGTTTCCGTCGGATGCAGGGCACCCGGAAGGGTGTCGCGACCTACTCAGCAAGGGAGCACGCATGGCAACCCGTGCCGTCGCCCGTCGTCAGTCCTCCGCCGCGAGCGGAAGCAGCCGGGCAAGCAGCGTTCGCGCCGTGGGCGGGGAGATCGCCGACCGCGACCTGGTCGGCATGTACCTCGACGAGATCGCGCGCACGCCCCTGCTCGACGCCGCCAAGGAGGTCGAGCTCTCCCAGACCATCGAGGCGGGCGTGTACGCCCAGCAGATCCTCGACGGTGAGATGGAGAGCGAGGCGGGCGGCGCGACCCGTGAGGAGCTCGAGGCGCTGGTCGCCGAGGGCGAGCGTGCCAAGGACCTCTTCATCAAGTCGAACCTGCGACTCGTCGTCGCCGTGGCCCGGCGCTACCCGCGCAGCGGACTGCCGCTGCTCGACCTGATCCAGGAGGGGAACGCGGGCCTGGTCCGCGCGGTCGAGAAGTTCGACTACGCGAAGGGCTTCAAGTTCTCGACGTACGCCACGTGGTGGATCCGCCAGGCCATCACCCGGTCCATCGCCGACCAGTCCCGCACGATCCGGCTGCCCGTCCACCTGGTGGAGGAGCTGGGCCGGATCCGCCGGGTGCAGCGCGAGTTCAACCGCGAGCACGGCCGCGAGCCGGAGCCCGCGGAGGTCGCGGCCGAGCTGGGCTCGACGCCGGAGCGGGTCGTCGACGTCCTGGACTGGGCGCGCGACCCGGTCTCGCTCAACATGTCGGTGGACGACGAGGGCGAGACGCAGTTCGGCGACCTCC
Source organism: Streptomyces sp. NPDC020422 (assembly GCF_044386705.1). Taxonomy (NCBI): domain Bacteria; kingdom Bacillati; phylum Actinomycetota; class Actinomycetes; order Kitasatosporales; family Streptomycetaceae; genus Streptomyces; species Streptomyces sp. NPDC020422. Next base: position 143,675 of record NZ_JBIRVJ010000010.1, read on the forward strand.
TGGAGGACACGTCGGCCATCTCGCCGGAGCAGTCGGTGCTGACGCTGCTGCGCAGCGAGGAGCTCGACGACCTCATCGACAAGCTGGACCACCGGACGGCCTCGATCATCCGGATGCGGTACGGCATCGAGGACGGGCGCGAGCGGACGCTCACCGAGGTCGGCAAGGAACACGGCCTGACCCGCGAGCGCATCCGCCAGATCGAGAAGCACGCGCTGCTCGAACTGAAGAAGATGGCGCGGGACACGGGCTTCGACGCGGTGGCGTGACACCGGGCGAGCCGGCGGAGGCCCGACCCCTTCGGGGCCGGGCCCGCCCGGATCTCAGGCGTGCGCTGGTTGCCCGGGGCCCGGGTCTCCAGACGGGCGCCGGCTGTCCGGGGCCCGAGTGTCAGGAGTGCGGTCTCAACCCTCCGCGCCGGCCGCGGCCAGGCGGGTCGCCAGCTCGCGGGTGTAGGCGAGCAGCGCGTCCGGGGCGTGGATCGTGAACGGGGCGTCCACATGGGCGAGCCAGAGCGCCGTCCACTCGACGGAGTCCGTCGTGTGGGCCCGCAGCCGGCAGCTGCCCGGACCCGTGGCGACCGGCGCCAGATGGCCCGGCAGCCGTGCCACGACGAACTCGGCCGGCGCCTCGAAGCTCACGTCCAGCTCCATCTCGGGCTGGGCCCGCGAGAGCGAGTTCTTCAGCAGCTGCGCCGCGTCCGCCGCCGGGAGCTCCCGCGGGGTGAAGCGCGCCCCCGTCGGGAACGGCTCGCTCACCCGGTCCACCCGGAACGTGCGCCAGTCCTCCCGCCCCAGGTCGTACGCGACCAGGTACCAGCGCCGCCCCGTCGACACCAGCCGGTAGGGCTCCACCAGGCGCCGGCTCTCCGCGCCGTCGCCCGCCCGGTAGCCGAACCGCAGCCGCTCCTGGCCGGTCACCGCGCCCGCCAGCGCGGTCAGCGTCTGCGGGGCGACCGTCGCCCCGTCCCCGCGGGTCAGCGGGATCGTCGCGTTCTGCAGGGTGGAGACCCGGTGCCGCAGCCGGGACGGCAGCACCTGCTCCAGCTTGGCCAGGGCCCGTACGGAGGCCTCCTCGATGCCCTCGATGGCGTGCCCCGCCCCGGCCCGCAGCCCGACCGCGATGGCCACGGCCTCCTCGTCGTCGAGGAGCAGCGGCGGCATCGCCGTACCGGCGACCAGGCGGTAGCCGCCGACCGCGCCCTTGCTCGCCTCGACCGGGTAGCCGAGGTCGCGGAGCCGGTCGATGTCCCGCCGGATCGTGCGCGGCGAGACCGCGAGCCGCTCGGCGAGCTCGCTGCCGGGCCACTCGCGCGGGGTCTGGAGGAGCGACAGCAGATTCAGGAGTCGTGCCGGAGTGTCCGTCATGCGTTCAAGGATGCGGTTCATCTAGGACATCAGCTGGCCTATATGGCTCTTATGTTTCTCGTATGAGTTCACACGACGCCGTCACGGACGCCGCTGCGGCCGCCGACAAGAGACGCTGGATCGCCCTCGCCATCGTCATGACCGCCGCCTTCATGGATCTGGTCGACGCCACGATCGTCAACATCGCGATCCCCAGCATCGAGCGGGACCTCGGCGCCTCGTTCGGCGCGATCCAGTGGATCACCGCCGGTTACGCCCTGGCGTTCGCCGCGGGCCTGATCACCGGCGGCCGCCTCGGCGACATCTACGGCCGCAAGCGCCTCTTCCTGGTCGGCACCGCGGGCTTCACGCTCGCCTCCGCGCTGTGCGGCGTCGCCGCGAACCAGGAGATGCTGGTCGGCTCCCGCCTCCTCCAGGGCGCGGCGGCGGCCATGATGGTGCCGCAGGTCCTGTCGATCGTGCACGTCACCTTCCCCGCGCACGAGCGCGGCAAGGTCTTCGGCATGTTCGGCGCCGTCATCGGCCTGGGCGCGGTCTCCGGCCCGCTGCTCGGCGCGCTGCTCACGCAGTGGAACATCGCGGGCCTCGAATGGCGCCCGATCTTCCTGATCAACCTGCCGGTCGGCATCGCCGCCCTCGTCCTCGGCCGCCGCTTCATCACCGAGTCGAAGGCCCCGAAGGCGCTCCGTCTCGACCTGGTGGGCGTGGTCCTGGTGACCGTCGCGCTGCTCATGCTGATCTATCCGCTGACCCGCGGCCGTGAGCTGGGCTGGCCGCTGTGGGGCCATCTGATGATGGCCGGCAGCCTCGTCGTCTTCGGCGCCCTCGTGGCGTACGAGAAGTACAAGACGAAGAAGGACGGCTCGCCGCTCGTCGAGCTCTCGCTGTTCCGGGTGAAGAGCTTCGCGGCCGGCATCGCCGTCCAGCTGACCTTCGGCGTCGTGATGGGCATCTTCTTCCTGGTCTGGACGCTCTACATGCAGATCGGCCTCGGCTGGACCCCGCTGAAGGCGGGTCTGACCGGTGTGCCGTTCTCGATCGCGGTCTCCACGGCGGCGGGCCTGTCCGTCCAGCAGCTCGTGCCGCGCTTCGGTCGCAAGGTGCTCCAGGCGGGCGCCCTGACCATGGCCGCGGGCATCCTGCTCTACCTCTTCGAGGCGGGCCGCTACGGGACCGGGATCCACTCCTGGCAGATGATCCCGCCGCTGGTCGTGATGGGTCTCGGCATGGGCCTCATCGTCGCCCCGCTGACGGACGCGGTCCTGTCGGAGGTGCCGCGCGAGCACGCCGGTTCGGCCTCGGGCCTGATCAACACGACCGGGCAGATGGGCAACGCGCTCGGCCTCGGCCTGGTGTCGGTGGTGTTCTTCGGGACGATCGACGACGAGCGGCTGGCCAAGGCCCCGCAGGAGACGGGCGCGGCCTTCACGGACGCCTTCCGGAACTCGCTGGGCTGGGCCGCGGTGGTCCTCGGCGTCATCTTCCTGGTGATGTTCGCGCTGCCGGCCAAGCCGAAGCAGCACCTGGAGGGCGGGGCGGACGACGCCGAGGCGCCCGTCCCGTCCGACGGCGCGGCGGCCGCGGTGGAGAAGGAGACGGCGCTCGTCTAGAGCGCGCGCCGTGTGAGCACAGGGCCCTGGTCCCGGGATTCGCCTCCCGGAACCGGGGCCTTCGTCATGCGCCCGGACGGCCCTTCGACCCGAATCCTCGGCAAGCCCCCCAGGATGCCCGTTCCTGCCCGTATTCATGCCCGATTCCTTTTACTTTCCGGAATCGCGGACGTAATCTGATGCTGAAACCACAGGTTCGGGCATGGAACGGACGTAAACCCACATGTACGCACCGGAGCGCCAGCAGGCGATCCTCCGCCTCGCCCGCGAGAGCGGCCGAGTCGACGTGCTCTCCCTCGCCGAGGAGTTCCAGGTCACCGCAGAGACCGTACGGCGCGACCTCAAGGCCCTCGACCGGGCGGGGCTCGTCCGCCGGGTGCACGGCGGGGCGATACCGGCCGGGCGGCTCGACTTCGAGCCCGACCTCGCCGAGCGCGAGTCCACCGCGGCCGACGAGAAGGAGCGGATCGTGCGCGCCGCCCTCGCCGAACTCCCCGAGGAGGGCAGCGTCGTGCTCGACGCGGGCAGCACGCTCGCCCGGCTGGCCGCCGCGTTCCCCCTCGACCGCGACCTGACCGTCGTCACCCACGCCCTGCCCGTCGCCGCCCGGCTGGCCGACCACCCCGGCATCGACCTCCACCTCGTCGGCGGACGGGTCAGGCACCGCACCCGCGCCGCCGTCGACGCGTGGGCCCTGCGGGCCTACGGCGAGGTCCGCGTCGACGTGGCCTTCGTCGCCACCAACGGTTTCTCGGCCCGGCACGGCCTGACCACCCCCGACCTCGCCGAGGCCGCCGTCAAGCGGGCCGTGATCGCCTCCGCCCGCCGGGTCGTGCTGCTCGCCGACTCGGCCAAACACGGCCAGGAGCACTTCGCCCGCTTCGGCGCCCTCGCCGACGTGGACCTGCTCATCACCGACAGCGGGCTCAGCCCCGAGGACGCCGCGGCGATCGAGGCCGCGGGAACGGAAGTCGTACGCACATGATCCTCACCGTCACCCCCAACCCCTCCCTCGACCGGACCTACGAGGTGCCGGCCCTGGAGCGCGGCGAGGTGCTGCGCGCCTCCGGGGAGCGCGTCGACCCCGGCGGCAAGGGCGTCAACGTCTCCCGCGCGGTCGCCGCCGCCGGACACCGCACCGTCGCCGTCGTCCCGCTCGGCGGGGCGCCCGGTGCGCTGGTCGCCCAACTCCTCGCGGACCAGGGCATCGAGGTGGCTCCGGTGCCGGTGGCCGGACACACCCGTTCCAACATCGCCGTCGCCGAACCCGACGGAACGCTGACGAAGATCAACGCGCCGGGCCCCGAGCTCTCCCCCGAGGAGTCCGAGGCCGTCCTCGCCACGGTCTCCGCCTACTCCCCGGCCGCCGACTGGATCGCCTGCTGCGGCAGCCTCCCGCGCGGCCTCGCCCCCGAGTGGTACGCCGAGCTGGTCGGCCGCGCCCACGGCGCCGGCGCCCGGATCGCCCTCGACACCTCCGGACCCTCCCTCCTCGCGGCGCTCGCCGCCCGCCCCGACGTCGTCAAGCCGAACGCCGAGGAGCTCGCCGAGGCCGTCGGCCGCCCGCTCGTCACCGTCGGCGACGTGGTCAAGGCGGCGGAGGAACTGCGCGAACGGGGCGCGGGCGCGGTCCTCGCCAGCCTCGGCGCGGACGGGCAGCTGCTCGTCACGGCGGAGGGCACCTGGTACGGCCGGGCCCCCGTCGCCGCGATCCGCTCCGACGTCGGCGCGGGCGACGCCTCGCTGGCCGGGTTCCTGGCCGCGGGCGGCGAGGGCCCCGAGGCCCTGGCCGCCGCCCTCGCCCACGGCGCGGCCGCCGTCCAGCTCCCCGGCAGCCAGATGCCGACCCCGCGGGACCTGGAGCCCTCGGCGGTGACGGTGACGTCCGAGCCGCCGCTTGACCTGGTGCTCGGCGGCGCACCGGCGGCCGCGCGATGAGCCCGGCGACCGGCCGGTCACCCCTGGCCCCGCACCCGACCCCGACCCCGTACCCGACCCCGTCCGGCGTCCCCGTGACCGCCGACGTACCTCTGGATCTCGTCCTCAGCGAGCAAGGGAGCCCGCGATGAGCAGCATGATCAGCGCGGACCTGGTCGATCTCGACCTGGTCGCCGACAGCAAGGAGGCGGCGGCCCGTTCGCTTGCCGAGCGGATGGTCGCACGGGGCCGGGTGACCGACCTCGACGGCTTCCTGGCGGACGTCGCCGCGCGCGAGGCCCAGATGCCGACCGGGCTGGACGGGGGCATCGGCATCCCGCACTGCCGCAGCGCGCACGTCACCGAGCCGACCCTGGCCTTCGGCCGCTCGGCTGCGGGTGTCGACTTCGGTGCGCCCGACGGCCCCGCGGACCTGATCTTCCTGATCGCCGCCCCGGCCGGTGCGGACGACGCCCATCTCACGATCCTCTCCTCCCTGGCCCGGCACCTGATGGACCCCGAGTTCACGGGGGCGCTCAGGTCGGTGTCCTCTCCGGCGGCAGCGGCGGCGCTGATCGCGGGGGAGGAGGCCCCCGAGGAGGAGGCGCCGGAAGGGCGAGCCCGGGAAGCAGGAGCCCCTGAAGAAGGAGCCCGGGAAGCAGGAGCCCCTGAAGAAGGAGCCCGGGAAACGGGAGCCCTGGAAGAGGGAACGCCGGAAGAGGGAACGCCGGATGGGGGAGCCCCGGGGGAGCCGGACGGGCAGGCCGCCGAGCCGGTCGCCGCGCCGGCCGGAGCATCCTTCCGGATCGTCGCCGTCACCTCCTGCCCCACCGGCATCGCCCACACCTACATGGCCGCCGAGGCGCTGGAGAAGGCGGGCGAGGCGGCCGGCGTGGAGCTGGTGGTCGAGACGCAGGGCTCGGCCGGCTTCACCCGGCTCGACCCGGCGGTCGTGGCCGCCGCGGACGGCGTGATCTTCGCGCATGACGTCCCGGTACGGGAGAAGGAACGGTTCGCCGGAAAGCCGACCGTTGATGTCGGCGTCAAGGCCGGCATCAACCGCCCCGCCGAACTCATCGCGGAGGTCCGCGACAAGGCCGCCCGCGGCGAGACCACCGCAGCGGCCGCCCGGCCCACTCCCGTGGAGGGAGCCGGCGAGCCGAACGAGGGCTACGGCACCAAGCTCCGCAAGTGGCTCATGTCCGGTGTCAGTTACATGGTGCCGTTCGTCGCCGCCGGCGGTCTGCTCATCGCCCTGGGCTTCGCGCTCGGCGGCTGGGACATCGACAAGGCGCCCTCCGTCGCCCAGCACTTCGACTGGGGCCAGATCGACAGCTGGGCCGCCCTGATGTTCCAGATCGGCGGACTGGCCTTCGGCTTCCTCGTCCCGGTCCTCGCCGGCTACATCGCGTACGGCATGGCGGACCGCCCCGGTCTCGTCCCCGGCTTCGTCGGCGGCGCCATCGCCCTCACTATCAACGCGGGCTTCCTCGGCGGCCTCGTCGCCGGTCTGGTGGCCGGTGGCACCGTGCTCGCCATCCAGAGGGTGCGGATCCCCGCCGTCCTCAGGGGCATCATGCCGGTCGTCGTGATCCCGCTGCTCTCGTCGATCGTCGTCGGCTTCCTGATGTTCCTCGTCATCGGCAAGCCCATCGCGAGCCTGCAGAAGGCGCTGACCGACTGGCTGTCCGGACTCTCCGGCGCCAACGCGATCCTGCTCGGCGTGATCCTCGGCCTGATGATGTGCTTCGACCTCGGCGGCCCCGTCAACAAGGTCGCGTACGCCTTCGCCGTCGGCGGTCTCGCCAACCCCAACGAGGGCTCGCTCATGGTCATGGCCGCCGTGATGGGCGCCGGCATGGTGCCGCCGCTCGCGATGGCGCTGGCCACGACCGTGCGCGGCAGGCTCTTCACCAGGACCGAGCGGGAGAACGGCAAGGCCGCCTGGGTGCTCGGCGCCTCCTTCATCTCCGAGGGCGCGATCCCGTTCGCCGCGGCCGACCCGCTGCGGGTCATCCCCGCCGCGATGGCGGGCGGCGCGGTCACCGGAGCCCTGTCGATGGCCTTCGAGTGCACCCTCCGCGCCCCGCACGGCGGTGTGTTCGTGATCCCGCTGATCGGCAACCCGCTGCTGTACCTGCTCGCGATCGCGGCGGGCACGGTGGTCAGCGCCGGACTCGTCATCCTCCTCAAGAGCATGCGGAAGCCCGCACCTTCGGAGACCGAGACCGAGACCGAGACCGCGGCCGGGGCACGGACCGCGGCCGGGGCACGGACCGGGGCCGGGGCACGGGCCGAGGACGGGTCCGAGCGCCAGGTGGCCACCGCGGCCTGACCGGAGCGGGCGGCGCGGTGCCGCGGTGGGGAGTGGCCCGGGCGGGCCGCTCCCCCTCCGGCGTCAGCGCACCCGGGAGCGGGACTCCATCGCCTCGCGGGCCGCGCGCTCGTCCTCGTACACCTCGCACATGTGGCGGCCGTCCGGGGTCGCCGTGTGCTCGACCTCCCAGAGGCTCAGCTCGGTGCCGTCGAGGAGCAGGAACTGGTGCTCGTAGAGGGTGAAGCCGGCGTCCCGGCCGCCCTCGACGGAGCACTGGCGCCCGAAGGCCTGGGTGATGTGGTGGCCGAAGGCGAGCCGCAGCCGTCGGGCCGTCGCCTCGCCGGGCCGGTCCGCGTTCTCCGCGCGCCGCAGCACCCGGCGGGCGTGGTCCGCGGAGTTGTCCGGCACGTACATCCTGGGCTGGGCCGGTATCGGGCGGGCGAGGAGCGCGCTCAGCACCTCCAGGTCGTCGTCCTCGTCGGCCGGAGCGCCGTCGGCGCGCTCCACGGACCAGCCGAGCGAGGGGCCGGCCGGCAGCCGGGAGGCGGCGAGCCGTGCCTCGGACTCCTCCACGTACAGCTCGTGCTGCTCGGTGCCGTCGCGGCCCGAGTTGTGCACCAGCTCCCAGAGGCTGATCGTGCTGCCGTCGGCCAGCAGATACGTGTGGCGGTAGGTGGTGCGGTGCAGCGAGGCGCTGTGGTGCGAGGAGTGCAGCGCGCTGGAGTGGGCGAGCGCCGACGCCAGGCGCTCGACCGTGGAGTCGGGCAGATCGAAGGAGTTGAGCGCCCGGCCGAGGAGCCGCTCAACCTGGGTGTCGGTCGTCTCGTACGGATCGTGCGAAGGATCCTGCGGATCGTGCGGATCGTTCAAGGGGGTCTCCAGGCCGTCGCCGCATGTCACTTGGTGCTTGCTAAACGTAGTCCTTGGGTCTGACATCGTGTCCGGCGTTCGGGAAAACGATCGGGGGCGCGCGCCGAGTTCCCGCGCCCCCGAGCGAGTTCGTCAACTCCCTTTGGTATACCGGCAGTCGGTTCGAAGGGCTAGGAGTCGGGCGCGTCGCCGTAGAGCTCGCGGTACGAGGGGTGGTCGCCGCCCGGTCCGCTCACCCCGGTCTCGGGTGCGAGAAGCGCCTGGACGATGGCCCGGGTGACCAAGTCCGCGCCCGCCGCAAGGATCTCGTTGAGGTCGAGCGGCCCCGCCTCCGCGGCCGTTTCGCGCTCCCCGGTCGCGAGGGCGAAGACGGTGTCGCCGTCGTTCAGCAGGTGCACCGGACGGACGGCGCGCGCGATTCCGTCGTGCGCCGTCCCCGCGAGCTTCTGCGCCTGGGCGCGGGTCAGCACCGCGTCCGTGGCGACCACCGCGAGTGTGGTGTTCATCGGGGGTACGGAGAGCTTCGCCCGGGCCCCCGCGAGCCTGCGCCGCGCCGCCTCGTGCACGGCGGGGTCGGGGTAGGAGGGGCGGCCGCCGCCCGTGAAGTACCGCCCGTACGGCACGCCCGTCTCGGGGTCGACCGCCGAGCCGACCGCGTTGACGACGACCAGCGCGCCGACCGTGATCCCCGAGGCCAGCACCGTGCTCGCCGTCCCCACCCCGCCCTTCAGGCCGCCGACCACGGCCCCCGTGCCCGCACCCACCGCGCCCGTCGCCACCGGCGCGCGGAGCCCGCTCGCCGCGGCGTCCTCGACCGCGGCCCGGCCCGTCGCGGCGTCGGGCCGGGCCGAGAAGTCGCCGCCCCTGCCCAGGTCGAAGAGACAGGCGGCGGGCACCACCGGCACCACATGGCGCGGGTCGGGCCCCACCCGAACCCCGCGCCCCCGCTCCTCCAGCCAGGCCATCACCCCGGCCGCCGAATCGAGTCCGTACGCGCTGCCACCGGTCAGCACGACGGCGTCGATCCGCTGGACGAGGTTGCGGGGGTCGAGCGCGTCCGTCTCCCGGGTGCCGGGGCCCCCGCCGCGCACGTCCACCGCGGCCACCGCCCCGCCCTCGGGGGCGAGGACGACGGTGGTCCCGGAGAGCGCCCCGGCCCCCGGGACCCGCGCGTGGCCGACCCGCAGGCCGCGCACGTCGGTGAGCGCGTCGTTGCGGGCGTCGTTGCGGGCGTCGTCGAGTGGGCTGGTGGCTGCGTCGGTGGGGCCTTCGTGCCGATGCGGTGTCATGTCCCCTGCGTACCACGGGGTCAGCGCTTGGGCCCCAGGTAGGTGCCGCCCGAGGCGTCGATCACGGTGCCGGTGATCCAGCGGCCGTCCTCGGAGGCGAGGAAGGCGACCGGGGCGGCGATGTCCTCGGGCTGCCCGACCCAGGGCAGCGCCTGCCCGGCGATCAGCATCTCCTCCAGCTGCGGCACGGCGGCCATCGCGGCGGTCAGCGAAGCGGTCTGCGTCGGCCCCGGGGAGACCGTGTTGACGGTGATACGGCGGGCGCCGGCCACGTTGGCGAGGGTGCGGGTGAAGGTCTCCATGGCGCCCTTGGTCATCGCGTACGCCAGCTCGTCGGAGAGCGAGATCCGCGTGACGGCGGAGCCGATGTTGACGATCGCGCCGCCGTCGCGCAGCGCCGGCAGGAGCTGCTGCACCAGGAAGAAGGGGGCCCGTACGTTGACCGCGAAGAGGCGGTCGAACTGCTCGGGCGTCTCGTCGTGGAGGTGCCCGCCCGAGGAGGTGACGGCCGCGTTGTTCACGAGCACGTCCAGCCCGGCGTCCCCGGTGTGCGCGACGAGACCGGCCCGCACCCCCTCGACGAGCGCGAGGACCCCCTCGTACGAGCCGAGCTCGGCCCCGACGGCGAACGCCCGGCCGCCGTCGCCGGCGATCAGCTCGACGGTCTCCTGGGCGGCGGCCCCGTCGGACCCGTAGTGCACGCCGACGACGAGACCGTCCTGCGCGAGCCGCCGGGCGATGGCCCGCCCGATGCCACGGGAGGCACCGGTGACCAGCGCGGTGCGGGGGGCGGGGTCGGTGACGGAGGGGGTGACGGAGGCGGTGACGGAGGCGGCGACGGCGGGGGCGGGGGCGTTCGGCGCGGTGTTCGCGATGCTCTGCATGGTGGCGGACTCTCCTCGGGAGGTTCGGTTGCCGGGCTTTCGCCTCGACGCGAAGTCGACGCGAAGCAGACGGGATGCCGACGGGATGCCGACGGGATGCCGACGGGATGCCGACGGGATGCCGACGGGCAGCCGGCGTGAAGTGGACGAGAAGGAGAGTGGCCGGGGCCGCTGACCGTCGGCGCACGAAGCGCTGACGGGGGCTGACGGAGGGGCTGACGGGGGCTGACGGAGGGGCTGACGAGGGCTGGCAGGGGCACGGCGGGGGCGGGGACGGCGGGGACGGCGGGGACGGCGGGGGCCGGGGCGGCGGGGACAGCGGGGACGGCGGGGGATGACGGCGGGCTGTGACGGGTGTCGGCGGCGGTTGGTGGGCGGGTGGATGGGTGGGGCGGGGATGGGCGCCTGTCGGCGAGGAGGCCGATGGGCGCCGGCGGCGGGTGGGGCGGGGCGGGCGCGGGTTCGCCGCTCGGAGCCGGCCGGGGACGTCGGCGGGGCGTGCCTCGCCCGTGGGCGGGGGCGAGCGGACCCGGACCGGGCCCGGCCGTCCGGGCCCGCGGCGACGGCGAGCGGGTGCCGCCCGCCGTCGAGCGCACCGGTTGCGGGCGGGCGGGTTCGGGGCGGGCCCGGGTGCCGCTCGTCGCCGGGGGCGCCGGTTGCGGGCGGGCGGGTTCGGGGCGGGCCCGGGTGCCGCCCGTCGCCGGGGGCGCCGGTTGCGGTCGTCCGGCTTCGGGTGCGGGTCAGGCCGAGGCGGGCCGGGCGAGGCCGGCCCGGCGGGCCGTCTCCGTCGCGCGGGCGCGGTCCGCGGCGGCCGCGTCCTCGTCGCCCGCGGCCTCGTGCCGGTCGGCGCGGCGCAGCAGCAGGTCGACGATGTCCTCGGCGACCCCCAGCGACTCGAAGAGGGCCAGCGCCTCGGCCAGCAGGGGCCCGGGCTCGTCGGAGAGCGCGGCGAGCCCTTCGAGCGCCGTGGCGGTGCCCCACCGCTCCCCGAGCGCCCGGAACCCCTCCAGGGCCCGTGTCAGGCACCGCCGGGCCTCCTCCGACTCGCCCCGCGCGAGCGCCAGATGCCCCTGGCCCGCCAGGTCCAGGGAGCGCGACCACGGGTCGTCGGGCACCGGGAGCCGGGCCTCGGGGCCGACGGACGTGGCCCACAGGAAGGCCGTGAAGGGCTGCCGCAGCGGCTCCTCGCGACGGCAGAGCAGGCCCCGGGCCCGCTCGACGCGCGCCTCGTCCCGCGCCCCGGTGGCGAGCAGCACGCACAGGGCGTACTCCTCGCCGAGCACCGTGACGGGCGACGGCTCGGCCCCCTCGGCCCGGTCGAGCACGCGGGCCGCCAGGCCCGCCACCTGGCCGCGCAGGCCGCGCAGCCACCAGTACGGCGTCAGCGCGGCCACCAGACGGAGCCCGTCCGCCGGGTCCGCGCGGCGCAGGGCCGCGCGCAGGTCGGCGTCCTCGGCGTCGAGGCGGGCCAGCCAGTCCAGTTGGGCCGCCCCGCGCAGTTCGGGGTCGGCGGCCCGGGCGAGCCGCAGGTAGTACGCGGTGTGGGCGGCGGGCGCCGGGTCGTCGGCGGGCAGCCGGCCGGCCGCGTAGGCGCGGATGGTCTCCAGCATCCGGTACCGTCCGCCCGCGGCCCGCTCCACCAGGGACTTCTCGGCCAGCGATGCCAGGACGTCCTCGGCGTCCGCGAGCTCCGTGCCGCAGACCCGGGCCACGGCCTCCGCGGTCGCCCCGCCGCGGAAGACCGAGAGACGCGCGGCGAGCGTCCGCTCCTCCTCGGTCAGCAGGGACCAGCTCCATTCGACCACCCCGGCGAGCGTGCGGTGCCGCTCCGGCGCCGTACGGTCGCCCCGCGAGAGCAGCCGGAACCGGTCGCCGAGGCGGTCCGCCAGCTCGTCCACGGTCAGCGCCCGCAGCCGGGCCGCCGCCAGTTCGACGGCGAGCGGCAGCCCGTCGAGCGCGGCGCACACCTCGTCGACGCGCGGATGGCCGGCGAACCCCGGCCGGGCCGCGGCCCCGCGCCGTACGAACAGCTCCTGCGCCGCGCGGGGCTCCAGCGCGCCCAGCGGCAGCAGCGACTCGCCCGTGATGCCCAGCGCCTCCCGGCTGGTGGCGAGCACCCGCAGGCGGGGGCAGTCCGCCAGCAACTCCCGTACGAGCGGTGCCGTCTCGTCCAGTACGTGCTCGCAGTTGTCGACGACCAGGAGCAGCTCCCGCCCCGCGAGGGCCTCCACGAGCCGCTCCGGCGCGGCCGAATCCCGCACCCCGAGCGCCCGTGCGAAGGCCCCGGCGACCTCTCCGGGGCCGACCGCCCCCAGATCGACGAAGACGGCCTCGCTCGGGGGCGCGGGCGAGGTCGGCTCAGAGCCCCCGGCCCCAGCCCCGGCACCGCCCCCGGCACCCGCCTCGGCCCCGGCCCCGGCCCCAGCCTCGGCCTCGGCCCCGGCCCCGGCCCCGGCACCACCCCCGGCACCGACCCCGGCCGCGCCGACTCCTCCGGTCTCCCGTTCGGCCGTCACGTCGGCCGCCGCCGCCAGGGCGAGCCGGGTCTTGCCCGCGCCGCCGGGGCCCACCAGGGTCACGAGCCGGACCGCGGGGGCGGCCGTCAACAGCGCGCCCAGCCGCTCCCGTTCGGGCTCCCGCCCCACGAAGTCCGTGAGCGGCGCGGGCAGCCGCGACGGGCGCCCGGGCCCGCTCACGAGCCGTGCCGCGGCCGCCTCCCCGCGCAGCACGGCCAGGTGCGCCGCCGCCAGTTCGGCCGAGGGGTCCGCCCCGAGCTCCTCGGCGAGCGCCCCGCGCACCTCCTCGTAGGCCGCGAGTGCCTCCGCCTGTCGTCCGGTGCCGGCGAGCGCGCGTATCTGGAGGGCGCGCAGCCGCTCGCGGAGGGGGTGGACGGCGGCGGCCTCGGTCAGTTCCCGTACGAGCGGGGCGGGATCCTCGCCCGAGGCGAGCCGCGCCGCCGCGCACTCCTCCACGGCGTCGAGCCGCAGCGCGTCGAGCCGGGCCGCCTGCCCCGCGGCGAACGGGGCCTCTCGTACGTCCGCGAGGGCGGGCCCCCGCCACAGCCCGAGCGCCTCGCGCAGCAGCCGCGCCGCCCGTACGGGATCCCCGGCGGCCCCGGCCAGGGCGCCCTCCCGCGCGAGCCGCTCGAAGCGGAGGGCGTCCACGTCCTCCGGATCGGCGCCGGTCAGCCGGTACCCGGCAGGGGAGTGCTCCACGGCCACCCCCTCGGGCAGGAGCCGGCGCAGCCGCGAGACCTGCGACTGGAGGGCGTTCGCGGCACCGGCCGGGGGCGTGTCCCCGTACAGCCCGTCGACGAGCCGCCCCGCGGTGACCGTCCGGCCCGCGTCGAGCAGCAGCAGCGCGAGCAGCGCGCGGACGCGGGGCCCGCCGGGGACGGCGGCGCCGGAGACGGTGAGCGGGCCGAGGAGCCGGAAGATCATGCGGGGCATTGTGGCTCAGGGGGTGTCGCGGGCGTCATGGCGGGCGGCGTCGCGGGCGTCGCGGGCGTCCCGGGTGGCCGGGTTGGTCGCGGTCAGGATCACCCCCACGGCGACGGTGGCGGCGGCCACCAGGCCGGCCGCGAAGACGGCCCAGTGCCCGGCGAACGTACACATCAGGATGGCGAGCGAGGAGACGGGCAGGACGGCCTGCTGGGCGAAGCCGACCTTGAAGTAGCGGGCGTGCAGGAGCCACACGCACATCAGGAAGACGGCCGAGGGGATGGTGACGGCGGAGGAGGCGGCGAGCGTGGAGATGTGCGCCTTGCCGACGGCCTGCTCGACGGAGATCTCGATGCCCGCCCCGATCGCGGCGGCCGAGGTGAAGATCAGGTAGTGGCCGTAGCCCCACAGGAAGCCCTGGCGGTTGGAGGAGAGCCGGTCGTGGGCGGGGACGACGAAGTAGATCCACCAGGCGGCGAAGACGATGAGCAGTCCTCCGGCGGCGATCGGCAGCACTTCCCGCAGCGCGTCGTTCTCCGTGACGCCCGACTTCACGGCGACCGTCGCCGCGGCGATCGTCTCGCCGAGCACGATGATGGTGAACAGGCCGTACCGCTCGGCGATGTGGTGCGGGTGCCACTGCGTGGTGACGTCCTTCTCCGCGTACATCGGCACCGCCATCTCGGCCAGCGCCATCACGAGGAACACCCAGGGGCGCACGTCCTCGGGCGCGACCAGCAGCGCCGTCCAGCCGACCTGGCAGGCGATGACCCCGCCCGCGTACCGCAGGCACATCGTCCGCTCGGCGGGGTCGGTCGCGTGGTGGGCGGCGCGCAGCCACTGGGAGGAGAGCGCGAGCCGCATCACGACGTAGCCGATGTAGACGACGAGGAAGTCGTGGTCCTCGAAGGCGCGGGACACGCCGGCGGCGAGGATGAGGACGCCGGAGATCTGGACGAGGGTGACGACGCGGTAGAGGACGTCGTCGTTGTCGTAGGCGGAGGCGAACCAGGTGAAGTTCATCCACGCCCACCACACCGCCCAGAAGACCATCGCGTAGTTGAGGACCCCTGTCCCGGCGTGGCCCTCGGCGACGGCGTGCACGAGCTCGGCGCCGGCCTGGGCGACGGCGACGACGAAACAGAGGTCGAAGAAGAGCTCCAGCGGAGTGGCGGCGCGGTGCGCCTCCTCGCGGGAGCGGGCGGTGAGCGGCAGGAACGGTTGCGTCATGCCCCACAGGACAGCAGACGCGGCGCTATCCGCGGAGCCCCGGCGCGCCGCTCGGTACCGACGACGGCGCCGCCGCCGTGCCGTCCCCGCGGGCCGACTCGTACCGCGCGGCCACCAGCTGCGCGACCCGCGGGTGGTCGGCCAGCGGGTCCGAGAGCGCCCACACGCCCGGCAGGGCGGCCAGGGCCTGGGTGAAGCGGCCCGGGGCCAGCAGGTGGGCGGCGACCGCGATCCGGCGGAAGCCGCGGGCGCGGAGGGCGGCGAGGGCCTCGGCGACCGGCGGGGCGGCCGGGCCGTTCGCCGAGCAGTACGCGGCCGTCACCGGGACCGGGACCAGGTGCGCCAGCTGGTCGAGGGCGGCCCGCGTGCCGTCGTTGCCGCCCGGCCGGGACGAGCCGGCCCCGGCGACGACGACGGCGTCGGCCGGTCCGCCGGCCGTCCGCTCGGCGGCGCGCAGCCGGTCGTACAGCGCGAGCCCGACACCCGGTTCGCCGCTCAGCCCGCGCGTGACGGCGCAGTCGAAGTGCCGGGCGACGGTGGGGATGTCGACGGTGCGGTGGTAGCCGTCGCCGAGCAGGAGCGGAACGACGACGGCGCCGGCCCGGTCGGCGAGCACGTACGGCAACGACGGCTTCTGGTGGTCCAGGTGTCCGACGGCGACGGGCGCGCCGGTGAGCCGGTGCACGGCGTCGGCGAGCCGGCCGACGGTCGCCCCGGCCTCGGGCACGGCGCTGCCGTGGACGGCGAGTACGAGATCCCGCATGACGCTGCCTCCGCTCCGAGCCGGCGCTGCTTCCGGTTCACCTTGGGTTGCTGGGCGCGGGCAGCTGGGCGCGGATTGATGGTTGCCGGTCGTTGGTTGCCGGTTGCCGGTTGCCGGTTGCCGGTTGCCGGTTGCCGGTTGCCGGTTGCCGGTTGCCGGTTGATGGTTGCCGGTTGATGGTTGCCGGTCGCCGGTCGCCGGTCGCCGGTTGATGGTGCCTGGTCGCCGGTTCCCCGGCTCGCCGGTTCGCCGGTCGCTCCGGAGTCGAGACCGTCGGGAGAAGGTCCTGGACCTGCCCAGGGCGGCCCGGGACCCGTCCGGGGTCGCTCCAGGGCCCGACCCGGATTAGCTCCAGCACTCGTCCGGGGCTGCCCAGGGCCCGACCCGGATTAGCTCCAGCACTCGTCCGGGGCTGCCCAGGGCCCGACCGGATTAGCTCCAGCACCCGTCCGCGGCTGCCCAGGACCCGTCCGGGGTTGCTCCAGGGCCCGTCCGGGGCCGTGCCGCCGGTGTCGTACGGCGGCACGGCCCGCTCGGGAACCACGCTATGCCCGCCCGCGCCGCCCTCCGCCCCGCCGCAGGTCCCGTCCCGTAGGGCCACAAGTCCCGGACCCTCGGGTCCTTTTCGGGCCCGGCCGGGTGTCCGCCCCGGCCTACGGTCGAAGGCGACGGAGCACGGGAATCACCCCACCTCCCCCTCCCACCCCACGGAGACCGCCATGCCCGCCCCCGCCCCCTCCGGCCCTGCCGCTTCCGGCCCCGCCGCGCAGACCCGGAACCTCGTGCTGATCGGCCACGGCATGGTCGGCCACCGCCTCCTGGAGGCCCTGGCCGAGCGGGGTGCGCTCGCCGGTCCCGAGGGCGGGCCCGGCTGGCGGGCGGTGGTCCTGGGCGAGGAGGACGTCCCCGCGTACGACCGGGTGCACCTCTCCTCGGTCTTCACCGGCACCGATCCGGCCCGGCTCGCCCTCCCCGCCCTCGACGAAGGCCTCGTCGACCTGCGGCTCGGCGATCCCGCCGAACACGTCGACACCGCCGCCCGCACGGTCACCACGACCTCCGGCGCCGTCGTGCCGTACGACGTGCTCGTCATGGCCACCGGCTCGTATCCGTTCGTCCCGCCGATCCCCGGCGCCGACGCGGCGGGCTGCTTCACGTACCGCACGCTCTACGACGTCGACGCCCTCACCTCGTACGCCACCACGGATGAGGACGTCCGTACCGGCGTGGTCATCGGCGGCGGGCTGCTCGGCCTGGAGGCGGCGGGCGCGCTGCGCACCCTCGGGCTCGCCACGCACGTCGTGGAGTTCGCGCCCCGGCTGATGCCGCTGCAGGTCGACGACGGCGGCGCGGCGGCGCTGCGCGCGACCATCGAGTCGATGGGCGTGGCCGTGCACACGGGTGTCGGGGCGGCCGAGGTCGACGTCGACGCCGACGGACGGGTGCGGTCCCTGAAGCTGTCCGACGGCACGGTGATCCCCGCCGACCTGGTCGTCTTCTCCGCGGGCGTACGGCCGAGGGACCGCCTCGCGCGGGAGGCGGGGCTCGCGGTCGGCGACCGCGGGGGAGTGGTGGTCGACGAGCACTGCAGGACCACCGACCCGTTCGTGTACGCGATGGGCGAGTGCGCCCAGACCTCCGACGGCCGGGTCTACGGCCTGGTCGCCCCCGGCTACCAGATGGCTGAGGTGGTCGCGGACCGGCTCGCGGGGCCTGGCGACGCGGTGTTCACCGGCGCCGACACCTCGACCAAGCTGAAGCTGCTGGGGGCGGACGTGGCGTCCTTCGGCGACCCGTTCGCGGACGAGCCCCTGGCCACCGAGATCGTGTTCTCGGACGGGCGCGAGGGCGTCTACAAGAAGCTGCTGCTGGGCCCGGACGGGCAGCTCCTCGGCGGCATCCTCGTGGGTGACGCCGAGGCGTACGGTTCGCTGAAGCCGCACGCGGGGCGGCGGCTTCCCGCGCCCCCCGAGGCGTTCATCCTGCCGTCCGGCGGAGGGGACGCGGCGCTGCCCGGCGCGGACGCGCTGCCGGACGACGCCGTCGTCTGCTCGTGCCACAACGTGACCAAGGGCGCGGTGCGGGAGGCGATCGCCGAGCACGGGCTCGCGGACGTCGGCGGCGTCAAGCGCTGCACCAAGGCGGGGACGGGCTGCGGCGGCTGTGTGAACACCCTCCAGGCGGTCCTCGACGCGGCCGGTGTCGAGAAGCCGCGCGGACTGTGCGAACACTTCCCGGAGCTGAGCCGCCCCGAGCTCTACGAGCTGATCCGCACGGAACACATCCGCTCCTTCACCGAGTTGATGGAGCGGTACGGGCAGGTTGACGCGGTGTCGCGCGCGGCAGGAGCGTCGGAGGAGGGCGCCGCCGCGGCCCCGGGCCGTACGGCGACCGGCGCCGGGGCCTCCAGCGCCGAGGCCTCCGCCCGTACGGCGAATGGCGCCGCGGTGTCCGCCCGTACGGCGACCGGCGCCGCGGTCTCCGGCTGCGCCGTCTGCAAGCCCGTCGTCGCCAACGTCCTCGGCACCCTCGCCCCCGAACTCGGCCTGCGTCACGTCCTGGAGGGCGAACAGGCCGCGCTCCAGGACTCCAACGACCTGTTCCTCGCCAACCTGCAGAAGGACGGCACCTATTCGGTCGTGCCGCGCGTCCCCGGCGGCGAGATCACCGCCGAGCAGCTCATCGTCATCGGCGAGGTGGCCCGCGACCACGGCCTGTACAGCAAGATCACGGGCGGGCAGCGCATCGACCTCTTCGGTGCCCGCAAGGAGGACCTGCCCGCCATCTGGCGCCGGCTGATCGGCGCCGGATTCGAGTCGGGGCAGGCGTACGGCAAGTCGCTGCGTACGGTGAAGTCCTGCGTCGGGGCGAAGTTCTGCCGCTTCGGGCAGGGCGACTCGGTGCAGCTCGCGATCGACCTGGAGCTGCGCTACCGGGGACTGCGCGCCCCGCACAAGATCAAGGGCGGGGTGTCGGGCTGTCTGCGCGAGTGCGCGGAGGCCCGGGGCAAGGACATCGGCGTGATCGCCACCGCCGGCGGCTGGAACCTGTACGTCTGCGGCAACGGCGGGGCCACTCCGCGCCATGCCGACCTGCTCGCCTCCGACCTGTCGGCGGCGGAGCTGTTCGCGCTGGTCGACCGCTTCCTCATGTACTACGTCCGCACGGGCGAGCGCCTGGAGCGCACCTCGGCGTGGCTGGAGCGCCTCGGGGGGAGCGGCGAGGGCATCGAGCACCTGCGCGAGGTGCTCGTGGCGGACTCGCTGGGCATCTGCGAGGAGCTGGAGGCGCAGATGGAGCGGCACGTGGCCGCGTACCTTGACGAGTGGCAGGCGGTCCTGGAGGACCCGGCGGCCCTGGAGCGCTTCGCGCCGCATGTGGCCGGGGTGGAGTTCCTGGAGCCCGGCCGGGGCAGGGCGGCGGTCCTCGCCGACGGGACGGAGGCGGCGCTGTTCAGGGGCGGCACGGGCGAGGTGTACGCGGTGGGCAACCGGGACCCGTTCTCGGGCGCCGACGTCATCGCGAACGGGATCATGGGCACGCGGGGCGGGGTGCCGGTGGTGGCCTCGCCGATGCACAAGCAGGAGTTCGACCTGAGGACCGGCGTCTGCCTGGACGACCCGTCGGTGACGCTGCCGGTGCTGGAGGCCCCGGTGGTCCCGGAGACCCCGGTGGTCCTGGAGGCCCCGGTGGTCCCGGAGGCCCCGGTGGTCCCTAGGGCCCGCGGCTGACGGGACCTACGCCGCCGCGTCCGCCGACGATGGACTCTCACGTACCCCTTATGCGGCGGCGCAGCCTGGAAGAGCAGAACACCCGGCTGGATCCCCAATCGGATCCCCACCGGATCCCCAATCGGATCCCCCACCGGATCCCCCACCGGATCCCCAATCGGATCCCCCACCGGATCCCCAAGGAAGGCCCCCACCAGGCCCCTTCCGCAGGACCCTCCCGCAGGACCCCTCAGCAAGACCCCGAGAAACCCCAGGGAAGCGCCATGAGTTCCGTAGCCCAGGACAGCAGAACGACAGGCGGGCCGGCACCCGCCTCGTACGACGCGGAGCAGTACCGTCCCGGTCGGCCGATCAGCGACTGGGAGCCCGAGAACGAGCTCTTCTGGAAGTCCATCGGCAAGAAGGTCGCCGCCCGCAACCTGTGGATCGCGGTGCCGGCGCTGCTCGTGGCCTTCGTCGTCTGGCAGGTGTGGTCGGTCACCGCGACCAACCTGAAGGACGTCGGCTTCTCCTTCTCCACCTCCCAGCTGTTCTGGCTGACGGCCATCCCCGGTCTGACCGGCGGCACGGCCCGGATCTTCTACACCTTCCTCGGCCCGATGATCGGCCAGCGCCGCTTCACCGCCCTGTCGACCGTGGTGCTGATCGTGCCGCTGATCTGGCTCGGCATCGCGATCCAGGACCCGTCGACCTCGTACGGCGTGATGGTCGCGATCGCCGCGCTGTGCGGCATCGGCGGCGCCAACTTCGCCTCCTCCCTCGCCAACATCGGCTTCTTCTTCCCGAAGGCCAGGAAGGGCAGCGCGACCGGCATCAACGGTGGTCTGGGCAACCTGGGCGTCTCGGTGGTCCAGCTGCTGACCCCGATCGTCATCACCTGGTCGACGATCGCCGTCGGGTCCGCCCAGCACAAGGCGGACGGCACCCCGGTCTACCTGCAGAACGCCGCGTTCATCTGGGTGCCCGTGCTGCTGGTCCTGGCCGCCGTCGCCTGGTTCGGGCAGAACGACCTCAAGGTCGCGTCCACGCCGTTCAGCCGCCAGAAGATCATCTTCAAGCGCAAGCACAACTGGCTGATGACCTGGCTCTACGTCGGCACCTTCGGCTCCTTCATCGGCTTCGCCGCGGCGCTCCCGATGCTGATCAAGACCACCTTCCCGGACTACTCGGTCGCCACCTACGCCTGGATGGGCCCCGCGGTGGGCGCCCTGGCCCGGTGGGCGGGCGGCTGGATCGCGGACAAGTGGGGCGGTGCGCGGGTGACGATCCTGTCCTTCGTCGGCATGGCCGTCTCCATCATCGGCGTGATCAACTTCCTGCCCTCGGGCGGTGACGGCGGCTCCTTCTACGGCTTCTTCCTCTGCTTCCTCGCCGCGTTCTTCTTCTCCGGAATCGGCAACGGATCGACCTTCCGCCAGATCCCGGTCATATTCCGCGGCACCCACCTGAAGGGGCTCACGGAAGGCACCCCGGAGCACGCCAGGGCCCTGAAGCAGGCGGAAATGGAGTCCGGCGCGGTCACCGGCTTCACCTCGGCCATCGCGGCCTACGGCTTCTTCTTCATCCCGGCCCTCTTCGGCTCGGTGGCCGTGACCAGCGCGATGTGGGGATTCGTCGCCTTCTACGCCAGCTGCATGGTCGTGACCTGGTGGTTCTACGCCCGCAAGGGCGCCGAGGCCCCCAGCTGACCGGCGCCCTCGGCCCCTCGGAGAGGCCCTGGGAAAAGGCCCCGCCCAGGCGGGGCCTTTTCCCGTTCCCGAAACGGGACCTACGGCCATCGACTGGTGACCAATGCCGCCCCAAGTGATCGATCAAAAGGCGTGGAATGGAGACAAGCAAAGAGGCTATTTCGAGTGATCGAGAAGGCGGTGCGGGCAGTGACTGCGACCCCTGCTGAAGCGACGTTGAACGAGCGGAACGAGCGCGCCTGGAAGGGCTTCAAGGGCGGCCTCTGGCGCGACGCCATCGACGTCCGCGACTTCATCCAGCAGAACTACACGCCGTACGAGGGCGACGACTCCTTCCTCGCCGGCCCCACCGAGCGGACCACCGCCGTGTGGAAGGCCATCACGGACAAGTTCCCGGAGGAGCGCGCCAAGGGCGTCTACGACGTCGCCCACGACATCCCGTCCACCATCACCGCCCACGCCCCCGGCTACATCGACCGCGACAAGGACCTCATCGTCGGCCTCCAGACGGACGCGCCGCTCAAGCGCGCGATCATGCCGTACGGCGGCTGGCGGATGGTCGCCGGCGCACTGGAGACCTACGGCTACCCGGTCTCCCCGGAGCTGGAGAAGGTCTTCACCGAGTACCGCAAGACCCACAACGCCGGTGTCTTCGACGCGTACACCCCCGAGATCCGCGCCGCCCGCAAGGCCGGCATCGTCACCGGGCTCCCCGACGCCTACGGCCGCGGCCGCATCATCGGCGACTACCGCCGGGTCGCCCTGTACGGCGTCGACCGCCTCATCGCGGTGAAGAAGGAGGAGAAGGCCGAGCTGGACGTCCTCCCCGCCGGCAACCGTTCGCTCGAGGAGACCATCCGGCTGCGCGAGGAGCTCTCCGAGCAGATGCGCGCCCTCGGCGAGCTGAAGGCGATGGCCGCCTCCTACGGCTACGACATCTCCGGCCCGGCCGGCACCGGCCGCGAGGCCATCCAGTGGCTGTACTTCGCCTACCTCGCCGCCGTGAAGGAGCAGAACGGCGCCGCGATGTCGCTGGGCCGCACCTCCACCTTCGTCGACGTCTACCTCCAGCGGGACCTCGAAGCCGGTCTCCTCACCGAGGAGCAGGCCCAGGAGCTGGTCGACGACTTCATCATCAAGCTGCGCATCGTCCGCTTCCTGCGCACCCCCGAGTACGACGAGCTGTTCTCCGGCGATCCGACCTGGGTCACCGAGTCCATCGCCGGCATGGGCGAGGACGGGCGTCCGCTGGTCAGCAAGACCTCGTTCCGCTACCTCCAGACCCTCTACAACCTCGGCCCGGCGCCCGAGCCGAACATGACCGTCTTCTGGTCGCCGCGACTTCCGCAGGGCTTCAAGGAGTTCTGTGCCAAGGTCTCGATCGACACCTCCTCCGTGCAGTACGAGTCGGACGAGCTGATGCGGCCCCGCTTCGGCGACGACACCGCCATCGCCTGCTGCGTCTCGGCCATGCCGGTCGGCAAGCAGATGCAGTTCTTCGGCGCCCGCGTGAACCTCGCCAAGACCCTCCTCTACGCGATCAACGGCGGCCGCGACGAGAAGTCCGGCGCCCAGGTCGGCCCCGACACCGGTGCCATCACCTCCGACGTGCTCGACTACGACGAGGTCATGCGCAAGTTCGACGAGCAGATGGAGTGGCTCGCGAGCGTCTACGTCCACGCCCTGAACGTCATCCACTACATGCACGACCGGTACGCCTACGAGCGCATCGAGATGGCGCTCCACGACCGCGACGTGCGCCGCACCATGGCCTGCGGCATCGCCGGCCTCTCGGTGGCCGCCGACTCGCTGGCCGCCGTCAAGTACGCCAAGGTCACCCCGCTGCGCGACGAGACGGGCCTGGCCACCGACTACGCGATCGAGGGCGAGTACCCGGCGTACGGCAACAACGACGAGCGCGCGGACGAGATTGCGGTGTGGCTGGTCGAGGAGTTCATGCGGAAGGTGCGCAAGCACCCGACCTACCGCGACGCCGAACACACCCAGTCCGTCCTGACCATCACCTCCAACGTCGTCTACGGCAAGAAGACCGGCAACACCCCCGACGGGCGCCGCGCCGGCGAGCCGTTCTCCCCGGGCGCCAACCCGATGAACGGCCGCGACACCCACGGCTACGTCGCCTCGGCCCTGTCGGTCGCCAAGCTCCCGTACGAGGACGCCGAGGACGGCATCTCGCTGACCAACACCGTCACCCCGGACGGCCTGGGCCGCACCCCCGAGGAGCGCATCAGGAACCTCGCCGGTGTCCTCGACGGCTACATGGCCAGCGACGGCTTCCACATGAACGTCAACGTCCTCAACCGGGATGTGCTGATGGACGCGATGGAGCACCCGGAGAACTACCCGCAGCTCACCATCCGGGTCTCCGGATACGCGGTGAACTTCGTCCGCCTCACCCGCGAGCAGCAGCTCGACGTCCTCAACCGCACCTTCCACGGCTCCCTGTAGCCCCCGGGCCGGCCCTCACCGGCCGGCCCCACCCCGACCGCGCGGCCCCGGGGCCCGACCCCTCGACCCTCACCCGGGCCCCGGAGCCGCGCGCGAAACCCCTCTCCCCTCCGCCCGGACAGGAGGCCCCTGCCATGGCCGTACTCCTCGGCTCGGACATTCCGACCCTTCCCTCCAGGCCGACCCCGCCGGCCACCCCGGCCGCCGCGGCGACCCAGCGGCCCTCCGAGGGCTCCGTGCACTCCTGGGACCTGTCCACCGGCGTCGACGGCCCCGGCACCCGCTTCGTCACCTTCCTCTCCGGCTGTCCCCTGACCTGTCTGTACTGCCACAACCCCGACACCTGGCGGATGCGCGACGGCAAGCGCACCTCTGCCGACGACGTGATCGCGGAAGCGAGCAAGTACACCCGCTTCATCTCGGCATCCGGCGGCGGAGCCACCGTCTCGGGCGGTGAACCCCTGCTCCAGCCCGTCTTCACCGGCGAGCTGCTGCACCGGATGAAGCACGAGCTCGGGCTGCACACCGCCCTCGACACCTCGGGCTTCCTGGGCGTGCGCGCGACCGACGCCCTGCTGCGCGACACCGACCTGGTGCTTCTCGACATCAAGTCCTGGGACCCGGACACGTACCAGAAGGTGACCGGCCGGCCGCTGCGGCCGACCCTGGACTTCGCCCGCCGCCTCGCCGACCTCGGCCAGGAGGTCCACGTCCGCTTCGTGCTCGTCCCGGGGCTGACCGACGACCCCGCCAACATCGAGGGAGTCGCCGCCTTCGCCGGGGGTCTCGGCAATGTCTCCCGCGTGGACATCCTCCCCTTCCACAAGCTCGGTGAAGCGAAGTGGCGAGCACTCGCCAAGCCCTTCTCCCTCCACGGCACTCCCTCGCCCACTCCGGAGCAGGTGGCCGCCGCACGCGAGGTCTTCCGGGCCCACGGTCTGTACGCCGTCTAAGGGGCCGGGCCGCGTGGGTGACGTGTTCACCCGGCTGCGTTTCACATCAGGACAAAAATGAACGAACCGCCCTACGGTGATCGGGTGACCGAGCCACCCAAGGCCCCTGCCGAGCCCCCGCGGGCCCCCGCGCCCTCCCAGGCCGTCGCCGGGACGCCCACCGCCCCCGTCGACCCGCCGCCCCAGACCCCCGCCCAGGTGCGCCGCCGCGCGACCTTCGCCGGGGTCGTCGTCTCCGTCCTGCTGATCCTCGCGATCGTCTTCGGCAGCCGGCTGCTGCGCGACTTCGACTCGGCCCTCCTGCCGTATGCGGTGGCCACGGTCTTCCTCGCCTTCGGCGTCGCCTACCGCTACACCGTGTGGGTCTCGGCCCCCGGTGCCCGGCGCCTGTTCAAGCAGGGCTGGCGGGCCTTCTTCTCCGCCGAGAACTTCCGCAAGGCGCCCACCGCGCTGCCCAGGATGATCGCCACCTATCTCGGCTTCCAGAAGTTCCTCGGCGCCCGCTCGCACGCCCGCTGGGCCGCCCACCAGCTGATCTTCTGGGGCTGTGTGCTCGCCGCCCTGATCACCTTCCCGCTGACCTGGGGCTGGTTCACCTTCACCTCGTCCACCGGCTCGGGCCCCGGCTACGAGATGCGGATCTGGGGCTTCAAGGTCCTCGGCTTCGACTCGCTCAACATCGTCGGCTGGCTGATGTTCCACGGCCTGGACATCGCCGCCGTCCTCGTCATCCCCGGCGCCTGCTACTTCCTGTGGCGCCGGATGAAGGACCGCGGAGCCATCACCGGCCAGCGCTTCGCCTACGACCTGGTCCCGCTGATCGCCCTCATCGTGATCTCGGTGACCGGCCTGCTGCTCACCTTCTCCTCGATCTTCCTGCACGGCGGCGGCTACGAGTTCCTGGCGATCCTGCACATGGTGTCGGTGGTCTTCACCCTCATCTACATCCCGTTCGGGAAGTTCTTCCACATCGTCCAGCGGCCGGCCGCCGTCGGCATGCAGCTGTTCAAGTACACCGCGCGCCGCAAGGACGGAACCGTCGCCGGGACCGCCGCCGGAGCGGACACCGCCGAGGGGCTCCTCGCCTGCCGCCGCTGCTCCGAGCCCATCGACACCGCCCCCTACGTCGAGAACCTCCAGGGCACCATGCGCGACCTCCGGCTCGAATTCGACGAATGGGCCGAGTACTGCCCCCGCTGCAAGCGCGTCCTGCGCGGAAACGCCTACCTCACCCACGTCAAGAAGGGCTTCAAGTGACGCACGCGCAGCCCGGGCAACCGCTGCCTCTCGACCCCTCCGTCGCCCCGCCCGGCACCCGCAACTTCCGCGACGCCGGCGGCATCCCCGCCGACCGCTGGCACGCCGACCAGAACGGCGAGACCCTCGTCCCCACCCACTGCTGCTTCTGCGGCGTGCAGTGCGGCATGTATCTGCGCGTCGACCACGCGGGCAAGGTCTTCGGCGTCGAACCCCGCAACCACGACATCAACCGGATGCGGCTCTGCCCCAAGGGCATCAACGCCTACCAGCAGGTCAACCACCCCGACCGGCTCACCTCCCCGCTCATGCGGCGCAACCGCGACGAGCCCTTCCGCGAGGTCAGCTGGGAGGAGGCGCTCGACTTCACCGTCTCCGAGGTCCGCCGCATCCAGAGCGAGTACGGAAACGACGCCTTCGGCCTGCTCGGCGGAGCCAGCCTCTTCTCCGAGAAGACCTATCTGGTCGGCAAGTTCGCCCGGGTCGCCCTCAAGACCCGCCACGTCGACTACAACGGGCGCCTGTGCATGGTCTCCGCCGCCGGAGCCAACAAGCTGGCCTTCGGCATCGACCGGGCCGGCAACCCCTTCTCCGACATCCTCCTCACCGACTGCCTCCTGATCGCGGGCTCCAACGTCGGCGAGTGCTTCCCCGTGATGACCCAGTACCTCTGGGGAGCCCGGGACCGCGGCGCCACCCTCATCGTCGTCGACCCGCGCGAGACGCCCATCGCCCGCACCGCCGACCTGCACGTCGCCCTCAAGCCCGGCACCGACTCCGCCTTCTTCAACGCCGTCCTGAACGTCGTCATCGCCGAGGGCCTCACCGACGAGGCCTACCTCGCCGCGAACACCACGGGCTGGGACGAGGTGAAGAAGACCGTCGCCGACTATCCGCCCTCCCGCTCCGCCGAGATCTGCGGCGTCCCCGAGGAGCAGATCGTCCAGGTCGCCCGCATGTTCGCCGGCGCGGACAAGGCCATGGCCTGGCACGCCCGCGGCGTCGAGCACCACTCCCAGGGCGTCGAGAACTGCCTGTCGATCATCAACCTGTGCGTCGCCACCGGGAACATCGGCCGCCCCGGCGCCGGCTACGGCACCATCACCGGCCAGGGCAACGGCCAGGGCGGGCGCGAACACGGCCAGAAGTCCGATCTGCTGCCCGGCGGCCGCTCCATCTCCAACCCCGAGCACCGCCGCCAGATCTGCGAGATCTGGGGCATCGACGAGTCCGAACTCCCACCCGCCGGCACCTCCATGATGGAGATGGTCTGGCAGATGCAGCGCCGCGAGATCCGCGGCCTCATCGGCATCTGCAACAACCCCTTCGTCTCCCTCCCCAACTACGCCACGGTCAAGGACGGGTACGACACCGCCGAGTTCCACGCCCAGTTCGACTTCTTCCTCTCCGAGACCGCGGCCAACGCCCACGTCGTCTTCCCCGTCACCGTCTGGGCCGAGGACGAGGGCGTCATGGCCAACGCCGAGGCCCGGGTCGTCAAACACAACAAGGCCCAGGAACCCCCCGCCGGCGTCCGCACCGACACCTGGGTCATCTGCGAACTCGCCAGACGGCTCGGCGCCGGCGACAAGTTCGACTTCCCCGACTCCCGCTCCGTCTTCGAGGAACTGCGCATCGCCTCCGCGGGCACGGTCAACGACTACTACGGCATCACCTACGAGCGGCTCGAGGAGACCGGCGGCATCGCCTGGCCCTGCCCCGACACCGAGCACCCGGGAACCCCCCGCCTCTTCGAGGACGGCCGGACCTACCACCCCGACGGCAAGATCCATATGCAGGTCGTCGAGTGGCACCCGCCCATGGACCCGTACAGCGAGGAATTCCCCCTCTCGCTCACCACCGGACGCACCGTCGCCCACTTCCTCTCCGGCAATCAGACCCGCCGCCTGGGCGCCCTCGTCGAGCAGACCCCGCGCCCCTGGGTCGAGGTCCACCCCTCCCTCGGATTCCGCAACGGCGACCCCGTCCGCGTCGTCACCCGCCGCGGCAGCGAGGTCTTCCCCGCCCTGGTCACCGAGGCCATCCGCCCCGACACCGTCTTCGTCCCCTACCACTGGCCGGTGCCCACCGCCGCCAACGCGATGACCATCGACGCCCTCGACCCCCGCTCCAAGATCCCCGAGTACAAGGTCTGCGCCGCCCGCGTCGAGCCTGCCGAACGCATCGACGAGGTCCCGGCCCCGCCCACCGCACCCGGCCAGGTCGCCTACCCGGAGACCCAGGTCTCCCGCGTCGACCCCCTGCCCCCCACGGCCCCCCAGGGCCGTGGCACCTCGGAGAGGAGCTGACGCCGCACATGATGGGCCGCACCATCTTCATCGACCCGGGCCGCTGCATCGGCTGTCAGGCCTGCGTGTCCGCCTGCCGCGAGTGCGACTCGCACCGCGGCAAGTCGATGATCCACCTCGACTACCCCGACGAGGGGCGTTCCGTCGCCTCCCTTCCCACCGTCTGCATGCACTGCGAGGACCCCGTCGCCCCCTGCGCCGAGGTCTGCCCCGCCGACGCCATCCTGGTCACCGCCGACGGCGTCGTGCAGCAGGCCGACACCACCCGCTGCATCGGCTGCGCCAACTGCGTCAACGCCTGCCCCTTCGGCGTCCCGAAGATCGACCTCCAGGCGAAGCTGCAGATGAAGTGCAACCTCTGCTACGACCGCACCGCCTACGGCCTGGCACCCATGTGCGCCACCGTCTGCCCCACCGGCGCCCTCTTCTACGGAACCCTCGACGAGCTGCGCGCCGAACGCCCCGGAGTCCAGGTCGCCGACTCCTTCACCTTCGGGTCCACCACCGTCTCCACCGGCGTGGCGATGGTCGTCCCCGCCGACAAGGTCCAGTGGCCGGTCCCCGGCGGACTGCCCATCGTCGAAGTCAACGGAGTGGACGTCCGATGAGCCTTACCGAGCAGCCCTCCGACAACGAAGCCGAAGCCCCCGACGCGGCCCAGGCCGCCCTCCGCGACCGCATCTCCGCCGACTCGCTCACCACCCGCCGCGACTACCTCCGGATCGTCGCGACCGTCTCCGGCGGCCTGGCCGTCGGCGGCGTCGCCGTCGCCTCCGGCATCCTGCACCGGCACGGCGACGCCGACGGAGCGCCCCGGCCCAAGAAGATCGCGGACCAGATCCCGCCCGGAGAGTCCGTCGCCTTCCGCTACCCGGAGGAGGCCGACCGCGCCGTCGCCGTCCGGCTGGAGGACGGCACCCTCGCCGGCTACTCCGCCGTCTGCACCCACCTCGCCTGCGCCGTGCTCTGGCGCAAGGACCGGGGGAGCGAGGGCGAGCTGTACTGCCCCTGCCACGAGGGAGTCTTCGACGCCCGCACCGGAGAGGTCACCGCCGGCCCGCCGCCCCGGCCGCTGCCGAAGGTGCTCCTGGTCGAGGACGCCGACGGCAGCGTCTGGGCCGTGGGCACCACGCGCTCCGGCGAAAGCGTCCAGGAAGGCCTCTGCCGACAGCTCGGCGAGGAACGGCCCGACCTGGCCGGGCGCCTCGGCTGCCCGGGCGCCGCCGGCGGCAGCCCGCTCGGCAGCACCGTGGAGAGGAGCCGCCGGACATGACCGACGACCTGTTCCCCAAGGACCCTGCCGCCCCGGGCAGCGGGCCCGAGGCCCCCGCGGACCTCCCGCCCCGGCCCGCCTACACCCCCGGCAGCACCCAGCGGCGCCTCAACCGCCCGGTCCACGAGCGCTACCCCCAGATCAGGCCCACCAGCGGCTACGGCGACCCCCGGATCCGGCACACCGGCCCCGGCCCAGGCGCCGGAACCGAGCAGGAGCCCGAACGCTCCTCCAAGCTCACCGCCCGGCTGGCACTGGCGCTCACCGTGGTCGTGGGCCAGCTGTGGGGCCTGACGATCGTGGTCGACGAGTGGATGGCCGGCGACACCGGCACCGCCTGGTGGGGGGCGGGCTTCCTGGTCCTGTCCTTCCTCGTCGTCCTCGGCCTGTGGGCGCTCGACCCGAAGGACCGCTGAGAAGGCTCCGGATCGGCCCGGTACGGGGCGGTGCTCCCGGCGTACCCTGAAGACATGAGCACCGCCCCCGCCCACGGATCGCGAACAGCGAAGCAGTCCGACTCTCGAATCGACCCCCAACCCAGGCCGGCACTGATCTTCGACGATCCGCTGGACCAGCAATCCGCGGACGACACGGACCGCGGGTGGGGCGAGCGGCCTCCAGCAGGTGGCGACAGCGCCGCCGACCTTGCGCGCTTCCTCGACGAGAAGCCGCCGCACCACCTCTGACGCCGACGCGAGCCGTCGGTCAGGAGGTGGGGTGCGCCCCCGTGCCGGCGCCGGAGGACGGACCGCGCTGCGCGACGAGGGTGTCGCGGATCTCCTTGAGCACCTCCAGCTCGCTGACCTCCAGCGTCTCCTGGACGCCTTCCTTCGCCTTGTCGTGCGCGGCGCGCTTCGCCAGCACCTTGGCCATGGGCAGCACCATCAGGAAGTAGACGACGGCCGCGGTGATGAGGAAGCTGAGGATGGCGCTGAGGACCAGGCCCCACTCCAGCTGGATGCCCTGCATCTCGCCGTTCACGACCCGGCACGGGTCCTTGAGGCAGGACTTGTAGCTCTCCAGGTTCTTGGTGCCGAAGGCGCCGACGATCGGGTTGATGATGCCCTTGACCACCGAGTTCACGATGTTGGTGAACGCGGCACCGATGACGACCGCGACAGCCAGGTCGATGACATTGCCTCGCATGAGGAAGGCCTTGAAGCCCTCCAGCACGCTTTCCTTCTTCGCGCTCACCATGGTGCCCTTCGTCTTGTGTGCAGTGTGCGGAGCCATTACGCCGCGATCGGCGCAGAGGCGTCCAATCCGTACACACGGGACGGTGACTTGACAGGCCGTCAGTGCGAATCAGCACAGCGTCACCGCCAGTTGGGACGTCATGCCCGCACCGGCGAGCGCCATGGCCGTCGGGCGTGGAACGGACAGGACGACCAACGCCCCACCGTCCGAACGAGTCTCGCCCGGGCTGGGCACTTCGGCCACTCGGGCGCCTGAGGCGACCACCCGGGCCTCCGCGCTGCCGCCGCCTCCGACCGGCGTCGGGACGGGCGCGGCGATCACGTCCACCCGGTCCCCGGGCCGCAGCAGCCGGACGGTCTCCGCGTCGGCGATCCGCACCGGGGCCGACACGAGCGGCACGGCGGGCGGCCGGTGCCGCTCCTGCGCCGCGGGCCGCGGAGGCGGCTGGCCGACCAGGTCGTCGGCGCCCGCCGCGCCGGCCGCGGCGAGCGCGGCGGCCGTCATCGCCAGGACCACGGCCGGGGCCCGGCGCCTGCGCCGCAGCGCCCGGCGCAGCCGCAGCCTCCCGCCGCGCACGCGCAGCGGATCGAACTGCGGAACACCGCACGGCGCGGGCACCGAGGCGCGGGTGTGGGGGAGGCAGGAGTCTGTCGTCATCGCGGGTACCGCCTGTCGTGAGTGGAGCCGTCCGCCGGACCGTCCGGCGAACCGCACTCACCATCCCGCCCTCGCCGCGATCCCGCTCGGGCCTGTGGACAGGCAGGCCGTTGTGGACAACTTCCTCACTCCCGCGAGCGATTGCCGCCGTGCCGGGCCGTCCGCGACGCTTGATGCAGTCCGGTCCGCACGGCGTCTCACCCCGCCGCGAGGTCAGGGCAGTTCGAAGCCCAGGTCCCACCCGTCGTGGGCCCGGGTGCACAGGCAGTCCCGGTCGGTCGTCGCGGGGAGCGCGCCCACCGCGTCGAAGAGCACATCGCGCAGCCGGCCCACGTTCTCGCCGAACACACGCAGTACCTCGGAGTGCGAGACGCCGTCCCCCGTCTCCGCGCCCGCGTCCAGATCCGTCACCAGTGCGAGGGAGGTGTAGCAGAGTCCCAGTTCCCGGGCGAGCACGGCCTCGGGGTGGCCGGTCATGCCGACTACCGACCAACCCGCGGCCGCGTGCCAGCGCGACTCGGCGCGCGTGGAGAAACGGGGACCCTCGACGACGACCATGGTTCCGCCGTCGACGGGTTCCCAGCCCTGCCCCCGGGCGGCCTTCAGGGCCACCCTGCGCCCGTCGGGGCAGTAGGGGTCGGCGAAGCTGACGTGGACCACGTTCGGGACGGCCCCGTCCTGGCGCGGTTCGCCGTCGAAGTAGGTCTGCGCGCGGCTCTTCGTCCGGTCGATCAGCTGGTCGGGTACGACGAGGGTGCCGGGGCCGTACTCCTCGCGCAGGCCGCCCACGGCACAGGGGCCGAGGATCTGCCGGACGCCGACCGAGCGAAGGGCCCAGAGGTTGGCGCGGTAGTTGATCCGGTGCGGCGGCACGCTGTGGCCGCGGCCGTGCCGGGGTAGGAAGGCGACCCGTCGGCCGGCGACCTCGCCGAGGAAGAGGGAGTCGCTGGGGCTGCCGTACGGGGTGTCGACCGGCACCTCGGTCACATCGTCCAGGAAGGAGTAGAGCCCGGAGCCGCCGATCACGCCGATGTCTGCGAACACGTCGCTCGTCATGGCGGTCACCCTAGCCGCCCCGCACTACGCGAAATGCCCTGCCGAAGGAATCGACAGGGCACTCGCGAGAAAGGTGGATCAGGCCGCCGAGGTGGAGCTCGACGAGGCCGCCGGCTTCGAGTCCGAAGACGAAGACGCGGACGTGCTGCTCGACGAAGACGACGAGGTGGAGGACGACGTCGAAGAGGACTTCGACGAAGCCGGCGAGCTGCTGGACGACGAGCCGCGGCTGTCGTTCCGGTAGAAGCCGGAGCCCTTGAACACGATGCCGACAGCCGAGAACACCTTCTTCAGGCGTCCCTTGCAGCTGGGGCACTCGGTCAGAGCGTCATCCGTGAACTTCTGCACCGCCTCGAGGCCCTCGCCGCACTCGGTGCACTGGTACTGGTAGGTCGGCACTTGTCTTCCTCCTGGCACTCACACTCATCGAGTGCTAACGACGATCCATAGTGACGTATTCCGCGGATTCAGTCCACCGTCACGGGGACTCGGTGACCGATGCCACGCGCGGCGACGCGGCCCGGCGTGCGCGGCTGGAGCCGCGAGCGCAGGGCGACCAGGGTGACGAGAGCGAGCACGGTGCCCGCCATCGGCACCAGGAAACCGGTGCTCGCGCCGTGGGCGTCGGCCAGCCGGCCGGCGACGGTGACGGCTCCGGCCTGGCCCAGGGCCACGGCGCCGGTGAGCCAGGTGAAGGCCTCGGTGCGGGACGAGGACGGGACCAGGGTCTCGACGATCGTGTAGCCGGTGATCAGGGCCGGGGCGATGCACAGACCCACGACCAGGCCGAGGGCGCCGAGCAGCAGGACCGAGTGTGCGGACCACAGAAGGGAGGCGGCGACGGTGAGGCCGGCGTAGCCGAGGATCAGCCGGCGGCGGGGGCCGATCTTCCAGGCGACGGCGCCCATGGCGATGCCGGCGAGCATGTTGCCGGCGGCGAAGACGCCGTACAGCAGGCCGTTGGCGCCGGGGTTGCCGATCTCCTCGGTGAAGGCGGTGAGCGAGACCTGCATGCCGCCGAAGACCGAGCCGATGCCCAGGAAGGCGATGGCGAGGACACGGACGCCGGGGATGGACAGGGCCGAGCGGTGCGGCTCGCCGCCTGCCTGGCCGGCGGCGGCGGTCAGGCCGAAGGCCGGCTGGGTGCCGCGCTGGGCGGCGAAGAACAGGCCGCCGACCAGGGTGAGGGCGGCCTCGGCGATCAGGCCGGCCGCCGGGTGCACTCCGGTGCACAGGGCGGTGGCGAGGACCGGGCCGACGACGAAGGTGAACTCGTCGGTGACCGACTCGAACGCGGCGGCGGTCGGCATCAGGGGCGTGCCGTCCAGCTTGGCGGCCCAGCGGGCCCGGACCATGGGCCCGACCTGCGGCACCGAGGCGCCGGAGGGGACGGCCGCGAGGAACAGGGCCCACAGCGGGGCGCCGGAGAGCGCCAGTGCGACGAGAAGGGAGACGGAGGCGGTGTGGATGAGCACACCGGGGATGAGGACGGCCCGCTGCCCGAAGCGGTCGGCGAGCTTGCCGCTCTGCGGGGCGAACAGTGCCATCGAGACGCCGGTGACGGCGGCGACGGCGCCGGCGCTGCCGTAGGAACCGGTGGTGTGCTGGACGAGCAGCACGATGCCGATGGTCAGCATCGCGAAGGGCTGTCGGGCGGCGAAGCCCGGCAGGAGGAAGGAGAGAGCTCCAGGGGTGCGCAGCAGCTGCCCGTACCCGGGCCGCTTCTCGGAGACGACCGTGGACGCCACGGTCCATGCCTTTCTGCCGCCTGGTAGCGGGCCCGAGCACGGTGGTGCGGGTGTCGCCGAGAGCTGTCCTCATGCGCGGAACTGCGGTAGATACCGGGCCCCACTGCGAGGGCGCCGCGGCCGCCATACGGTCGCGCCAGCTCTGCGTCAGGCAGAGTTGGTTCGATCAAGTGTGCCTTCATGGTACAGGGAAGGGCGCCTTCCCGCCTGGGAAAACGCCCGCGCACCTGAATTAATGCCTGGGATTAACCGGATGTTCGCCGGAACGGGTTGGGGAAGGGGCCTCGGCGGCGGTCCGGGGCGGTGACGGTGGTGGCACCGCCGGTGCCCAGCCAGCCGGCGAGCTTGCCGCCCTGGCCGACGGCCCGCAGTCGGCGCTCGGTGGCGTCGCGCACCGGGTCGGTGGCGACGACGAGGAGCTCGTCGCCGCGGCGCAGCACGGTGGCGGGGCCGGGGACGAAGCTCGCGCCCTCCCGTACGACGAGGGTGACTGCGGCGCCGGCGGGGAGGCGGAGCTCGGCGACCTCGACGCCGTGCATCTTGGAGCTCGCCGGGATGGCGACGGAGAGGAGGTGTCCGCGCAGCCGCTCCAGCGGGGCGGACTCGACGCCGAGGTCGGCCGCCTCGGCGGAGTCGCCCAGCTTGAGGGCCCTGGCCAGCCAGGGCAGGGTCGGGCCCTGGACCAGGGTGTAGACGACGACCAGCACGAAGACGATGTTGAAGATCCGCTCGCTGCCCTCGATCCCGGAGACCATCGGGATGGTCGCGAGGATGATGGGCACGGCTCCGCGCAGGCCGGCCCAGGACATCAGGGCCTGCTCCTGCCAGGGGATGCGGAAGGGAAGGAGGCTGACGAGGACCTCCATGGGGCGGGCGACCACGGTGAGGACGAGGCCGATGACGATGGCCGGCCAGAAGTCGTTGCCGAGCTCGTGCGGGGTGACGAGCAGGCCGAGCAGGACGAACATGCCGATCTGGGCGATCCAGCCGAGTCCCTCGGCGAAGCCGCGGTTGGCGGGGGCGTGGGGCAGCTTGGCGTTGCCGAGCACCATCGAGGCCAGGTAGACGGCGAGGAAGCCGGATCCGTGGGCCAGGGCGCCGGCGGCGTAGGCGACGACGGCGATGGCCATGACGGCGATCGGGTAGAGGCCGGAGGCGGGCAGGGCGACGTGGCGCAGGCCGTAGGCGCCGAGGAAGCCGACGGCGAGGCCGACGGCGACGCCGATGGCGAGCTCCAGGGCGATCTCGCCGACGAGGACGTACCAGGCGTCGACGTGGCCGACGGTGGAGAAGGCGACGACGAGGATGACGACGGGGGCGTCGTTGAAGCCGGATTCGGCCTCCAGGACACCGGTGACGCGGGAGGGCAGCGGCACCTTGCGCAGTACGGAGAAGACGGCGGCGGCGTCGGTGGAGGAGACGACGGCGCCGATGATGAGGGCCTGCTGCCATTCCAGGCCGACGAGGTAGTGCGCGGCCGAGGCCGTGATGCCCACGCTCACCGCGACGCCGACGGTCGACAGCACGACCGCCGCGGGCAACGCGGGTTTGATCTCCTTCCACTTGGTGCCCAGGCCACCCTCGGCCAGGATCACCACGAGTGCGGCGTAGCCGATCACCTGGGTCAGTTCGGCGTTGTCGAAGGCGACGTTGCCGATGCCGTCCTGCCCGATGGCGACCCCGATCCCGAGATAGAGCAACAGGCTGGGGAGCCCGCTCCGGGAGGAGATCCGCACCGCTGCGACAGCGATGAGCAGTACGAGCGAGCAGATGAGCAGGAGTTCGTTGAGCTGGTGGACAGTCAGTGGCCGATCCTTCCCCTCACGTGCAGCTGGATCGTTCCTCCAGCGCCGACACTTCGTTACCTTACCTAATCTTTAACGTTTTCTTGACGCCTCCTTGGTGTTATCTCGCACAACCGTGCGTATAGGTACGGTCTTCTTCCTGACACCGCGTCCAGGCCCTCCGGACGCTGCGCCTAAGGTTGCTCCCGTACTCCAGGACCACCCTGCCCCTCGAAGGACAGCGATGCCCTCCAACACGACCGCGCCCCCCGCCAAGAAGAAGGGGCGGCGTGCCCGCCTGATCGTCCTCGTCCTGGTCCTCGCTCTGGTCGCGGGCATCGGATACGGGGCGTACTGGGGCGTCAGCACCGTCCGGGGCTCGTTCCCGCAGACCACGGGCACGATCAGGATCGACAAGCTCTCCGGACCGGTCGAGGTCAAGCGCGACGCCTACGGCGTCCCGCAGATCTACGCCGACAACGAGGCCGACCTCTTCCGCGCCCAGGGCTATGTCCAGGCGCAGGACCGCTTCTACGAGATGGACGTCCGCCGCCATATGACGGCCGGCCGCCTCTCCGAGATGTTCGGCAAGAGCCAGGTCGACACCGACGCCTTCCTGCGCACGCTCGGCTGGCGGCAGGTCGCGCAGCAGGAGTACGACAAGGTCCTGTCGGCGGACACCAAGAAGAATCTCCAGGCATATGCCGAGGGCGTCAACGCCTATCTCAAGGACCGGGACCCGTCCGACATCTCCGTCGAGTACGCGGCCCTGGCCTTCACCGAGGACTACACGATCGAGCCGTGGACCCCGGTCGACTCGGTGGCCTGGCTCAAGGCCATGGCCTGGGACCTGCGCGGCAACATGCAGGACGAGATCGACCGTTCGCTGATGACCAGCCGGCTCACCCCGCAGCAGATCAAGGACCTCTACCCGGGCTACCCGTACGAGATCCACCAGCCGATCGTCACGCAGGGCGCCGTCGACAAGATCACCGGGAAGTTCGACCCCGCCGCCGAGGCACGCGGCAACGGCAGCGGCACGAGCGCCACCGACGCCCTCAGCGGCACCCAGGCGCAGCTCGCGGCGCTCTCCGACGCCCTGGACGAGATCCCCGCGCTGATCGGCCCCAACGGCAACGGCATCGGCTCGAACTCCTGGGTC
Source organism: Streptomyces sp. NPDC020422 (assembly GCF_044386705.1). NCBI lineage: Bacteria > Bacillati > Actinomycetota > Actinomycetes > Kitasatosporales > Streptomycetaceae > Streptomyces > Streptomyces sp. NPDC020422. The sequence continues at coordinate 180,646 of NZ_JBIRVJ010000010.1, forward strand.
GTCTCCGGGAAGTACACGACCTCCGGCAAGCCGCTGCTCGCCAACGACCCGCACCTCGCGCCGATGCTGCCGTCCCTCTGGTACCAGATGGGCCTGCACTGCCGCTCCGTCTCGGCCACCTGCCGCTACGACGTCGCCGGCTACACCTTCTCCGGCACCCCGGGCGTGATCATCGGCCACAACGACTCCATCGCCTGGGGCTTCACCAACCTCGGCGCCGACGTCACCGACCTCTACCTGGAGAAGGTCGGTGAGCAGGGCTACGTGGTCGACGGCAAGACCAAGCCGTTCCGGACCCGCGAGGAGACCATCAAGGTCGCCGGCGGCGCCGACCGCCCCATCACCATCCGCTCCACCGACAACGGCCCGCTGCTCTCGGACCGCTCCACCGAGCTGGAGAAGGTCGGCCGGCAGGCCCCCGTCGGCAACGCCGCCCCCGACCGCGGCACCGGCTACGGAGTGTCGCTGCGGTGGACCGCGCTGCAGCCCGGCAAGTCGATGGACGCCGTCTTCGAGCTCAACCGCGCGAAGGACTTCAAGAGCTTCCGCGCCGCGGCCAAGGACTTCGAGGTCCCGTCCCAGAACATGATCTACGCCGACACCGAGGGCCACATCGGCTACCAGTCGCCCGGCAAGATCCCGGTCCGCACCAAGGGCTACGACGGCACCATGCCCGCGCCCGGCTGGGACTCCTCGTACGACTGGAAGGGCTACATCCCCTTCGACGAGCTGCCCTACGAGTACGACCCGGAGCGCGGCTACGTCGTGACCGCCAACCAGGCCGTCGTCGACGAGAAGAAGTACCCCTACCTCCTCACCAAGGACTGGGGCTACGGCTCGCGCAGCCAGCGGATCAACGACCTGATCGAGTCGAAGATCAAGGACGGCGGCAAGATCTCGCCGGACGACATGCAGACCATGCAGATGGACAACCGCAGCGAGATCGCGACGCTGCTCAACCCGCTGCTGCTGAAGATCGACGTCTCCGACCCGTACGTCCGCGAGGCGCAGAAGCTGCTCGAGGGCTGGGACTACACCCAGGAGCCGGACTCGGCGGCCGCCGCGTACTTCAACGCGGTCTGGCGCAACGTCCTCAAGCTGGCCTTCGGCGACAAGCTGCCCAAGGAGCTGCGCGTCGAGGGCGAGTGCATCAACGTGCGCCGGGTCGACGCCACCGGGCCGATCGACGAGCAGAACAAGCTGGTCCGCGAGTGCGGCGAGCGCGACGCCGACTCCGCCCAGCCGGACGGCGGCGACCGCTGGTACGAGGTGGTCCGCCCGCTGCTCAAGCAGGAGAAGAACGAGTGGTGGAAGACGCCGGGCGACCGGTTGAACGCCGCCACCGAGACCCGTGACCAGCTGCTCGCCCAGGCGATGAAGGACGCGCGCTGGGAGCTGACCGCCAAGCTCGGCAAGGACGTCTCCACCTGGAGCTGGGGCCGGCTGCACCAGCTGACCCTGAAGAACCAGACCCTCGGCACCGCGGGCCCCGGCTTCGTGCAGTCGCTGCTCAACCGCGGGCCGTGGAACCTGGGCGGCGGCGAGGCGGCGGTCGACGCCACCGGTTGGAACGCGGCCGGCGGCTACGAGGTGATCTGGGTCCCCTCGATGCGGATGGTCGTCAACGTCGGCGACTGGGACAAGTCCCGCTGGATCAACCTCTCCGGTGCCTCCGGCCACGCCTTCAACAGCCACTACACCGACCAGACCGACAAGTGGGTCAAGGGCGAGCTGCTGGACTGGGCGTACGGGAAGGCGGCGGTCGACACCGCCACCAAGGACACCCTGACGCTGCAGCCCTAGGAAAGATCAGGGCCTGAAGCGCCGGACCCCCTCCGGGGTCACCACCGCGTGCACGGGGTGGTCGTGCGGTTCCTCCGGGACCCGCGCGACCACCTCGTTCGCGTAGAGGAGCACCACGAGCGCCGGATCGGCACCGGCCCTGACGAGGCGGGCGAGGACCCGGTCGTACGAGCCGCCGCCCCGCCCGAGCCGCAGGCCGCGCGCGTCGACCGCGAGGCCCGGGAGCAGCACCGCGTCCGCCGCGCACACGGCCTCCGGCCCCAGGCGCGGCCCCGCCGGTTCGAGCAGACCGCGGCCGGCCTTCGCGAGCTTCTCGGGCCCCTCGTAGACGGCCCAGTCGAGGTCGTTGTCGGGAAGCAGCACCGGCAGCAGCACCCGTACGCCCCGCGCGCGCAGCGCGTCGAGCAGGGCGCGCGTGCCCGGTTCGCGCCCCACCGAGACATACGCGGCGACGGTCCCGGCCTGCGCGAGCTCGGCGAGGTCGAGCGCGGAGCGCGCGAGGAGCTCGGCGGCGCGCGCCCTGGCCCCGGGCGTCAGCGCGGCGCGGGCGTCGAGCAGCGCACGGCGCAAGACGGTCTTCTCGGACGGTTCACCACTCGGTTCCTGGCTCAACGCGGCTCGAATTCCTCTTGTATCGGGCGGTAGCGGTACGAGGTCGAGAAACCTCACGGGAGGCTCATCTTCCTCCCATAAGGAACGGCTAGGGTGCAGCGCATGACTCAGACGCCGCCCCTCACCAAGGCTGTCATCCCTGCCGCCGGCCTCGGCACCCGGTTCCTCCCGGCGACCAAGGCGACGCCCAAGGAGATGCTCCCGGTCGTCGACAAGCCGGCGATCCAGTACGTCGTGGAGGAGGCCGTCGCGGCCGGGCTCTCGGACGTGCTGATGATCACCGGCCGCAACAAGCGTCCCCTGGAGGACCACTTCGACCGGAACTACGAGCTGGAGGAGGCGCTCTCCCGCAAGGGCGACGAGGAACGCCTGGCGAAGGTCCAGGAGTCGAGCGACCTGGCGACCATGCACTACGTACGCCAGGGCGACCCGCGCGGTCTCGGCCACGCCGTGCTGTGCGCGGCCCCGCACGTGGGCGACGAGCCGTTCGCCGTGCTCCTCGGCGACGACCTGATCGATCCGCGGGACCCGCTCCTCGCGCGGATGGTCGAGGTGCGCGAGCGCTTCGGCGGCAGCGTCGTGGCGCTGATGGAGGTCGAGCCGTCCCAGATCCACCTCTACGGCTGCGCGGCGGTCGGCCCGACCGGCGAGGCGGACGTGGTGAAGGTGTCGGGCCTGGTGGAGAAGCCCGAGCCGGCGGAGGCACCCAGCAACTACGCGGTCATCGGCCGTTACGTCCTGGACCCGGCCGTCTTCGGCATACTGCGGGAGACCGAGCCGGGCCGCGGCGGCGAGATCCAGCTGACCGACGCCCTGCAGAAGCTCGTCCAGGACGAGCGGGTCGGCGGCCCGGTCCACGGCGTCGTCTTCAAGGGCCGCCGCTATGACACCGGGGACCGCGGGGACTATCTGCGTGCCATTGTCAGACTGGCGTGCGAACGTGAAGATCTGGGACCGGACTTCCGGACCTGGCTCCGCAGGTACGTCAGCGAGGAGATGTAGCACCTTGAGCAGCAGTACGGCACCGTCGGCCCACGGCCCGTCCGACCCCTGCGCCGGCCCCGCCCGCGGCCTGTGGTCCGTCGACGAGCACCTCGACGACATCCTGGCGGCGGTCGCCCCGCTCGAGCCCATCGAGCTGCAACTGCCCGAGGCCCAGGGCTGTGTCCTCGTCGAGGACGTCACGGTGCCGGTCTCGCTGCCGCCCTTCGACAACAGCTCCATGGACGGGTACGCGGTGCGGGTCGCCGACGTCGCCGGGGCGAGCGAGGAGTTCCCGGCCGTCCTCACCGTCATCGGCGACGTGGCCGCGGGCGCCGGCGGCCTGCCCGAGGTCGGCCCCGGGCAGGCCGCCCGGATCATGACCGGCGCCCCGCTGCCGCCGGGCGCCGAGGCCGTCGTCCCGGTCGAGTGGACCGACGGCGGTACGGGCGGGGGAGCCGCCGGTGCGATGCGCCCGGCGAGCGCCGCCCCGGAGGGCGCGGCCGGCGAGGTCCGCGTCCACCGCGAGGCGGAGGCCCGCGCCCACGTGCGGGCGCGCGGCAGCGACGTCCAGGCCGGTGAGCTCGCCCTCGCGGCGGGCACGGTCCTCGGCCCGCCGCAGATCGGCCTGCTGGCGGCGATCGGCCGCGGCACGGTGCGGGTCAGGCCCCGCCCGCGCGTGGTCGTGATCTCCACCGGCAGCGAACTGGCACAGCCCGGCGAGCCGTTGGCCGAGGGCCAGATCTACGACTCCAACAGCTTCGCCCTGGCCGCCGCCGCGCGCGACGCCGGAGCCCTCGCCTTCCGGGTCCCGGCGGTCGCCGACGACGCCGAGTCGCTGCGCGCGGCGATCGAGGACCAGCTGATCCGGGCCGACCTGATCGTCACCACCGGCGGGGTCAGCGTCGGCGCGTACGACGTGGTCAAGGAGGCGCTGACGGCGGACGGGGAGGTCGACTTCCGCAAGCTGGCCATGCAGCCGGGCAAGCCGCAGGGCTTCGGCATGATCGGCCCGGAGCACACCCCGCTGCTCGCCCTGCCGGGCAACCCGGTCTCCTCGTACGTGTCGTTCGAGCTCTTCGTCCGGCCCGCGATCCGCGCCCTCATGGGGCTGGCCGACCGGGCGGACACCGCGCGGCCGACGCTCCGGGCGGTGCTGGAGACGGACCGGTCGCTGTCCTCGCCGGCCGGGCGGCGCCAGTTCCTGCGCGGGACGTACGACGCCGCCTCGGGCACCGTCACCCCCGTGGGCGGAGCCGGCTCCCATCTGATCGGTGCGCTCGCGCACGCGGACGCGCTGCTCGTCGTACCGGAGGAGGTGACCGCCGTCGAGCCCGGCACCGAGCTGGACGTGGTCCTCCTCGGCTGAGGAGGCCCTGGTGGGGGTACCGTGTCGTCCCACACAGCGACCGGGAGTGTCACCGCCATGAGCACGCAGCAAGGACTCACCCACATCGACGAGGCGGGGGCGGCCCGCATGGTCGACGTCTCCGCGAAGGACGTCACGGCCCGCACCGCCCGCGCCAGCGGCCGCGTCCTCGTCTCGCCGCGCGTGATCGAGCTCCTGCGCGGCGAGGGCGTGCCGAAGGGCGACGCCCTGGCGACGGCGCGGATCGCCGGGATCATGGGGGCGAAGAAGACCCCGGACCTGATCCCGCTCTGCCACCCGCTGGCCGTCTCGGGCGTCACGCTGGACCTGACGGTCGCGGACGACGCGGTCGAGATCCTGGCTACCGTGAAGACCACGGACCGCACGGGCGTCGAGATGGAGGCCCTGACGGCGGTGTCGGTGGCGGCGCTGACCGTCGTCGACATGGTCAAGGCGGTCGACAAGGGCGCCGTCATCTCCGACGTCCGGGTGGAGGAGAAGACGGGCGGCAAGTCGGGCCACTGGACGCGGAGCGCGTCGTGACCCGCGCGGGGCGCGTGGCCGGGGCCCACGACCACGAGCACGACCACGAGCACGGTCACGGGCGCGGTCACGGGCGCGAGGAGCACCCGCCGGCGGTGCTCGACGCCGGTGTCGGCGGTGCCCTGCTCGCCCCGTACGCCGCGCTCGTCGTCACCGCCTCCAACCGGGCGGCCGCCGGGGTCTACGAGGACAAGGGCGGCCCGCTGATCGCCGAGGCGCTGCGGGCGCTGGGCTTCGCCGTGGACGGCCCGCAGGTCGTCCCGGACGGCGCGCCCGTCGAGGCGGCGCTGCGCGCCGGGGTCGAGGCGGGGTACGACGCGATCGTCACCACGGGTGGTACGGGCATCTCGCCGACCGACGAGACCCCCGAGGTCACCCGCCGCGTCCTCGACCGGGAGATCCCCGGCATCCCGGAGGCGATCCGCGCGTACGGCCGGGAGAAGGTGCCGACGGCGGCGCTCTCGCGCGGGCTCGCCGGGGTCGCCCGGGGCACGCTGATCGTCAACCTGCCCGGTTCGACGGGCGGGGTGCGGGACGGACTCGCGGTCCTGGAGCCGCTGCTGGTCCATGCCGTGGACCAGATCCGCGGCGGCGACCACCCGAGACCGGCGTCGGAAGCGGGCCCGGAGTCATGATCCCGTCCTGGCCCGTGGTCCTGGTGGACGGCGATGTGCTGCTCCGCCCGATAAAGATGCGCGACCAGCGGGCCTGGCGCGAGGTGAACCGGCGCAACCGGGACTGGCTGCGTCCCTGGGAGGCGACCGTCCCGCCGCCGGGCCCCGGCGGCCCGGTCGCGCAGCGCCCCACGTACCGCCAGATGGTCCGTCATCTGCGGTCGGAGGCGAACGCGGGGCGGATGCTGCCGTTCGTCATCGAGTACCAGGGGCGTCTGGTCGGGCAGTTGACGGTCGCGGGGATCACCTGGGGCTCGATGTGCTCGGGGCACGTGGGCTACTGGGTGGACAGCGAGGTGGCCGGGCGGGGCGTGATGCCGACGGCGGTCGCGCTCGCCGTGGACCACTGCTTCCGGACGGTGGGGCTGCACCGGATGGAGGTCTGCATCCGCCCGGAGAACGGCCCCTCGCGGCGGGTCGTGGAGAAGCTGGGCTTCCGGGAGGAGGGGCTGCGCCCCCGCTACCTCCACATCGACGGAGCCTGGCGGGACCACCTGGTCTTCGCGCTGACGGCGGAAGAGGTGCCGGAGGGGCTGCTGCGGCGCTGGCACCAGGCGCGCCGCCAACACCACTGATTGACATGGATGTTCGAATAAATCCTCTATCGATCTGAACAATCACAAAAAAGTTCAGTGATATGAGCCAGATCGTGCGACACACCGGCCCAATTGGCCGATGCCTCCCTCGGAACCCCTCTACCGTGTGAGGCGTGAGCAGCAGCGGCCTCATCTACGCAGTCATCGTCGGGGCCTGGGCCGCCTACCTGGTGCCGATGTGGCTCCGCAGGCAGGACGAGCTGAACGAAGCCCGTCCGACGGAACGCTTCAGCACCGCCATCCGGCTGCTGTCCGGACGGGCGGGAATGGAGCGCCGGTACGCCAAGGAGCTCAAGGGTCGGGATCGTGCGGCGGAGGGTACGGCGCCCGAGGTGGACCCGGACGCGGCGACCGAGCATCTGAGCTCGGTCGACGTCCGGGGCTTCTGCGCGCCCGCGGCCAGGACGGAAGCCCGCCTGGAGATCCCCGAACCGGTCCCGACGGCCCCCACCCAGGTGCAGCCCCAGGCGCCCGCCCCCGCATCGGCCCGGCGTACGCCGAGCGCGGCCGCGGAGCGGGCCCGCAGGGGCAAGGCGCTGGCCCGGCGCAGGCGCACCACGGTGCTCCTCTTCCTGGCCTTCACCCTCGGCTCGGTCGTCGCGGCCGTCGGCGGCCTGGCCTTCCTGTGGGCGCCCGGCGTCCCGGCCGTGCTCCTGAGCGCGTACATCGTGTACCTGCGGGTGCAGGAGCGTCGGCGCTTCGTCTACGTGATGGACCGCCGCAACGCCGAGGCCGCGGCCGCCCGCCTGCGCGAGAGCCGTCGCCCCGCCCCGACGCCCGAGCCGGAGGCCGCCGAGACCCCGGCGCCCGCCCCGGCCGTCTCCCCGCAGGAGGCGGGCCGGCGCGCCCTGGTGGAGCAGACGGACCACGCGGAGTGGGTGGACCAGCAGCGCGACCGCGGCCCGGCCCGCGGCGACAGCTGGGAGCCGGTCCCGGTCCCGCTCCCGACCTATGTCACCGCCCCGGTCGCCCCGCGCGCCTCGGGCGGGGTCGACATCACGGACCCGGAGACCTGGAGCGCGGCCCGCTCCTCGACGGCGGCGGACCCGACCCCGCCCCCCGCCCCGGCCCCGCGCCAGCGCACGACCCCGCCCCGCACCCGCCGCGACCACGGCCGGACCCCGCTCTTCGACCAGTACGCCGACGACGACCGCCCCCGCGCGGCCAACGAGTGACCCCTCAGCCGGGGGCCTGCGACGGCCCCCGGCTGACCTGCGGGGGAGCGGATTTCCAACATCGCCCGTAGGGATGCTAATGTTTCACACGTCGCAAGGGCCTGTGGCGCAGTCTGGTAGCGCACCTCGTTCGCATCGAGGGGGTCTGGGGTTCAAATCCCCACAGGTCCACAGACACAGAGGATCCCGTCCGATCGCAAGATCGGGCGGGATCCTCTGCTTTTCATGTGGTGATCACCGTTTCAGGGAGCGGGCGACCGCGATCATCGCGCCGGAGACGTCGACGCCGTGCACCTCGGCGGCGCCGCGGCGCTTGAACTCGCGGCTGTAGTAGCCGGTGCCGCAGGCCGGGTCGTCGTACAGCTGACCGCTCATCGCGCTGTTCCCCTCCGTCAGGTGGCGTCGGCCTGGGGCAGGCCGCGGTCTCTGGCGAAGAGTCTCCTCCCGGGGGCCGGAGGGGCTGCACTGACCGAAACTCCGAAGATCGGGAGGCGAGTTGGTCGTGTGGTTCTCGGGGGGAGGGGCCGGGCGGTGGTGGGATCGCATGAGCGGCGGGCGGGCGGGGGTGTGGCTCCGCCCCGGCCGGTGGGGCCGGGGCGGAGTGGAAGGGGCGGAAGGGGGTGCGTCGGTCAGGACGTCTGGGCCTTTGCGTAGAGGTTCTGGGCGTCCGTGCCGAAGTACGGGCCGAACATGCGGTTCGGCAGGAAGTTGTAGCCGAAGCTGTTCACGGAGGCCTGCAGGCCCGTGCCCGTCGCCTCGTTGAACGACACGAACCAGGGGCCGCCGCTGGAGCCGCCGGTCATGTTGCAGCCGAGGCCGTGGTCCTGCGAGAGCAGGAAGTCCTTGGACGAGTTGCCGGAGCAGTAGACCAGCTTCGTTCCGTCGTACGGGGACGCGGCCGGGAAGCCGAACGCGTACATCGGCTTGTTGTAGCCGCCGTTGAACTGGATGCCCTGCGCGCCCGTGACCGACGTGAGGGTCCGGCCGTTCAGCGGGGCGACGACCGCCGCGCCGACGTCGTAGTTGATGTCCTCGCTCGCCTCCCACTGCGGGGTGGTGAGCGTCTTCGTGGCCGTCCACTGGCCGTACGGGGCGTTGCCGTCGGCGTACGCGGGGACGAAGACCCAGTTGGTGTGCCAGGCGCCCTGGTACTTGACGCAGTGGCCCGCCGTGATGACCGTGCTGGCGTTCTGGCTGGTGACGGCGTTGCCCGAGCAGGAGGCCGTGCGGCCCTGGAAGGTGAAGAAGACGCGGCCCGAGGTCTTCACCACCGCGCCGCCGGACGTCCACGCCCCGCCGGCCTGGGGGAAGGCGGTCGGGGTGGACGCGTCCGCCGCCGGGCTCGTCGCCGGGATCGTCGTCGGGGTCGAGGAGCGGGCGACGGCGGCCGGGTGGCCGGTCGGGTGGGTGAGCCCGAGGTCGAGCGGGGTTGCCGCACGCATGCGGGCCGGGGTCCAGAAGGCCGCGGCCTGGCGCTGTGCCGGGGTGGTGAACGAGTGGCCCGTGTCACCGGCGTTCGCGGTGGCCTGGGCCGTGCCCGGTGCGGCCAGGCCGAGGGCCGCGAGGGCGCCGGCGGTGAGCAGGGCGGCTGTGGCGAAGCGATGGCGTCTCACGCATGTCTCCTTCTGCCGGGGCAGGTGGGGGATGAGAATGCGGTGCGGATCGTTGTGCTTGCGCGCAGAGCAGCGTGCCAGAGCTTCGGTGGTTTGTCAGGGGCGCGTCACGGCCAATCTCGGCGGGGAGCGCCCTCAGAGCTGCTTCGCGAAGCAGCGGCTGTTCGGGTAGTCCCGGTAGTAGCCGAACTTCGCGCACGGCTCGTAGCCGCTGGAGGTGTACAGCGCTATCGCCTCCGGCTGGGCCGTGCCCGTCTCCAGGACCATGCGGGTGCGGCCCGCCGCGCGGGCGTCGGCCTCCAGGGCGGCGAGGATCCGGCGGGCGAGGCCCAGACCGCGCGCCTCCGGGATCACGTACATGCGCTTCAGCTCGGCGTCGCCGTCCGCGTAGCCCTCGTCGTTCGCCTCCTGGGAGCGCCAGCCGCCGGTCGCGACCGGGTGGCCCTCGGGGGCGTACGCGATCAGGTAGAGGCCCCTGGGCGGGGCGAACATCGTCGCGTCGAGCGGTGTGAGATCGCCCTCACCCTCCCCGTCGTCGTCCGCGTAGCGCTCGGCGTACTCCAGCTGGACGGCGTCGTTGAGCTTGACCGCGTCCGGGTGGTCGTAAGGGGTGGGGCGAATATCCACGCGATGCATCGTACATGTATGCGGTGCCTGGGTGTCGGTATTCTCCCCGGATGCTCACTGTGACGTCCGTGAATGTCAATGGTCTGCGCGCCGCCGCCAAGAAGGGCTTCGTCGAGTGGCTCGCCCAGACCTCCGCCGACGTGGTCTGCCTCCAGGAGGTGCGCGCCGAGGAGGCGCAGCTGCCCGCCGAGGTCCGCGCCCCCGAGGGCTGGTTCACCGCCCACGCGCCCGCCGCCGCCAAGGGGCGCGCCGGCGTCTCGCTCTACACGCGGCGCGAGCCCGACGCCGTACGGGTCGGCTTCGGGGTCGCGGAGTTCGACGCCAGTGGGCGCTATGTCGAGGCCGACCTGCCCGGCGTGACCGTCGCCAGCCTCTATCTGCCCTCCGGCGAGGTCGGCACCGAGCGGCAGGACGAGAAGATCCGCTTCATGGACGCGTTCCTGCCGTACCTGAAGGAGCTCAGGGAGCGCGCCGCCGCCGACGGCCGCGAGGTCGTCGTCTGCGGCGACTGGAACATCGCCCACCGCGAGGCCGACCTCAAGAACTGGAAGGCCAACCAGAAGAGCGCCGGCTTCCTCCCCGAGGAGCGGGCGTGGCTGGGCCGGGTCTTCGACGAGGGCGACGGCGGGTACGTGGACGTCGTCCGCGCCCTCCACCCGGACCAGGAGGGGCCCTACTCCTGGTGGTCCTACCGCGGGCGGGCCTTCGACAACGACACCGGCTGGCGGATCGACTACCAGGTCGCCACGCCCCGACTCGCCGGGCGGGCCGTCAAGGCGTTCGTCGAGCGGGCCGCCACCCACGCGGAGCGGTGGAGCGACCACGCGCCCGTGACCGCCGTCTACGAGCTGTAGCCCCGGGGGCCCTCGGGCCCCGGGGGCGCCGGGGCCCGTCAGGCGGTGCCGGGCGGGTCCGGGCGCAGGCGCCGGTCCAGGGCCAGTGAGAGTTCCGCCTCGACCACGCTCTTGGCCAGTGGCCGCAGCTTCTGGAGGTCCCGGTCGGCGGCGTACGTGCCGAGCAGCTCCGTGAAGAGTTCGGCCAGCGCCTCCGCGTGCTCGCGGACCTTGCCGCCCGCGGCCAGGACGGCGGCCAGCGGGACGCCCTCGCGGACGAGGGCGGCGGAGACGTCGAGCAGGCGCCGGCTGACGTGGACGATGTCCTCGCCGTCCGTGGCGAGATAGCCGAGGTCGAGCGCGGCGGCCAGGTTCTCCGGCGTCACCTCGCCGGCGAAGTGGTCCGCCAGCTCCTCCGGGGTGAGCCGGACCGGCTCCTCCTCGGTGGGGGTGCCCAGCTCCAGGACCTCGCCGACGTCGCGTCCTGACTCGAAGGCGGCGGTGAGGTCGGCGATCCCGTTGAGGGTGTGGCCGCGGTCGAGCAGGGCCGCGATGGTGCGGAGCCGCGCCAGGTGGCGCTCGTCGTACCAGGCGATGCGGCCCTCCCGGCGGGGCGGCGGTATCAGTCCCCGCTCGCGGTAGAAGCGCAGGGTGCGCACGGTGATTCCGGCCGCCTCGGCCAGGTCGGCCATGCGGTACTCGCGCGGGGCGGGCGGTGCCGGTGCCTCAGGCTCGGTGGCGGGGGTGGCTGTGGCCGTGGCTGTAGTCGGGGCCGTGGTCGTGGCCGTAGCCGTAGTAGTCGGGGGCGTAGTCGGCGCCGTGGCCGTGGTCGGGGGTGTGGTCGTGGCCGTAGGCATGGGCTCCGGCTCCGAGGTCCCGGCCTCCGTGCCCGTGGCCTGCGCTTCCGAGGTCCCGGTCTCCGTGCCCGTGGCCTGCGCTCCCGAGGTCCCGGCCTCCGTGCCCGTGCCCGTGGCCTGCGTGTGCGGTGCTGACGGGTTCGGTTTCGGCTCCGGGGCGGTCCCCGCGGTCCCCGCCCGTTCTGCTGATCGTTTCGCCACGCTCGCCAGCCTATGTTGTACCGCCGGTAACTTTCCCGGCCCCGACCCCTACCGCTCGGTATGCCGCTGCTCTACAGTCCCGATTGTGCCAGTGATTGCTGGCGGAATCTTGGCCGGGCGCACGGGAGGCGGCATGGCGAAGCACGAGCACGTACGGGTGGCGGTGATCGGATCGGGATTCGGCGGACTCGGCGCCGCCGTCCGGCTGCGCCGCGAGGGGATCACCGACTTCGTCGTCCTGGAGCGCGCCGACTCCGTGGGCGGCACCTGGCGCGACAACAGCTATCCCGGCTGCGCCTGCGACGTCCCCTCGCACCTCTACTCCTTCTCCTTCGCGCCCAACCCCGACTGGCCCCGCACCTTCTCGGGGCAGCGCCACATCCGCGCGTACCTGGAGCACGTCACCGACACCTTCGGGATCCGCCCGCACCTGCGGCTCGGCCACGAGGTGACCCGGATGGTCTGGGACGAGGACGAGCTGCGCTGGGAGATCGAGACGAGCCGCGGCACCTTCTCCGCCGACGTCGTCGTCTCCGCCACCGGGCCGCTCTCCGACCCCAAGATCCCCGACATCCCCGGGCTCGACGGCTTCACCGGCAAGGTCTTCCACTCCGCGCAGTGGGACCACGACTACGACCTCACCGGCAAGCGGGTCGCGGTCGTCGGCACCGGCGCCTCCGCCATCCAGATCGTCCCGGCGATCCAGCCGAAGGTCGGCAGGCTCACCCTCTTCCAGCGCACGCCCCCGTGGGTCATGCCCCGCGCGGACCGCGCCATCAGCGCCCCCGAGCGCTGGCTGCACCGGCAGCTGCCGTTCACCACGGTCGCCCGCCGCGGACTGCTCTGGGGCATCCGCGAGCTCCAGGTCAGCGCCTTCACCAAGCGCCCGGGAGAGCTGGGCCTGGTCGAGGGGCTCGCCAAGGCCAACATGGCCAGGGCGATCAAGGACCCGGCGCTGCGGGCCAAGCTGACCCCCTCGTACCGCATCGGCTGCAAGCGCATCCTGCTCTCCAACTCCTACTACCCCGCCCTCGCGCAGCCCAATGTCGACGTCGTGGCCTCCGGTCTCAAGGAGGTCAGGGGCGGCACCCTGGTCGCCGCCGACGGGACCGAGACCGAGGTCGACGCGATCGTCTTCGGCACCGGCTTCCACGTCACCGACATGCCGATCGCCCCGCGGGTCATCGGCGCGGAGGGGCGCTCCCTCGCCGACCACTGGAAGGGCGGGATGGAGTCGCTGCGCGGCGCGACCGTCGCCGGCTTCCCCAACTGGATGACGATCATCGGGCCCAACACCGGCCTCGGGAACTCCTCCATGATCCTGATGATCGAGTCCCAGCTGAACTACATGGCCGACTACCTGCGCCAACTCGACACCCTCGGCGGCCGGTCCGCCCTCGCCGCCCGGCCCTCCGCCGTCGGTGCCTGGAACCGCAAGGTGCAGGCCCGGATGGAGCGGACCGTGTGGAAGGCCGGCGGCTGCGAGAGCTGGTACCTCGACGCCAACGGCCGCAACACCACCCTGTGGCCCGGCACCACCGGCGAGTTCCGGCGCGAGACGCGGACCGTGGACCTCGCCGAGTACGAGGTGCTGCGGATCCCCGCCAAGCCGCAGTCGGCCCGTCGTACGGCGACGCGGAAGAAGGAGACCGCCAAGTGAGCCCCGCCCCGCGCGAACTGACCGCGCTCTCCGCCGACGGCTCGACCCTGCACGTCGAGGTGTACGGCCCCGAGGGCGCCCCCGCGGTCGTCCTCGCCCACGGCTGGACCTGCTCGACCCGCTTCTGGGACGCGCAGATCCGGGACCTCTCCGTCGACCACCGGGTCATCGCCTACGACCAGCGCGGCCACGGGCGCAGCCCGGCCCCCGCGCCCGGCGGCAAGGGCTATGCGACGGAGGCGCTCGCCGACGACCTTCAGGCCGTGCTCGCGGCCACCCTCAGACCCGGCGAACGGGCCGTGGTGGCGGGGCACTCCATGGGCGGCATGACGGTCATGGCCGCGGCCGGCCGGCCGGAGCTGCGGACCCGCGCCGCCGCCGTCCTGCTCTGCTCGACCGGGCCCTCCCGGCTCGCCGCCGAGTCCCTGGTCCTCCCGCTGCGCGCCGGCGGGCTGCGGACCCGGCTGACCCGCGCGGTGCTCGGTGCGAAGGCGCCGCTCGGGCCGGTCACGGCCGTCTCGAAGAAGATCCTCAAGTACGCGACGATGGGACCGGGAACGCCCCCCGACCGGGTCGACGCCTGCGCCCGGATCGTGCACGCCTGCCCGCGCGGGGCGCGCGTCGGCTGGTCGCACGTCCTGGCCGGACTCGACCTGGAGGCGGGGGTGCGGGAGCTGCGGCTGCCCGTGGCCGTGCTCGTCGGCACCGCCGACCGGCTCACCCCGCCCGTCCACTCCCGCGCGATGGCCGCCGTCCTGCCGCACTGCACGGGACTGGTGGAGCTGCCCGGGATGGGGCACATGACACCGGTGGAGGCCCCGGAGGCCGTCACCGCGCAGATCCGCGAACTGACGCTCACCTACCTGGGCGCGAAGCAGAACGAGGAGGCAGGGGCATGAGCAGGGTCAGCCTGGAGGGGCAGGTCGCGGTCGTCACCGGGGGAGCCCGCGGGGTCGGCGAACTCCTCGCCCGCAAGCTCTCCGCGCGCGGCGCCAGGATCGCGCTGGTCGGTCTCGAACCCGAGCTCCTGAAGGAGGTCGCCGGGCGGCTGCACACCGAGGCCGACTGGTGGCACGCGGACGTCACCGACCACGAGGCGATGGCGAAGGTCGCCGCCGAGGTGAAGGAGCGCTTCGGCAAGGTCGACATCGTGGTCGCCAACGCGGGTGTCGCCGCGGGCGGTCCGTTCGTGGACTCCGACCCCGTCGCGTGGCGGCGGGTGATCGAGGTCAACCTGATCGGCGGCGCCGTCACCGCCCGGGCGTTCCTGCCGGTGCTGATGGAGTCCCGCGGCTACTTCCTGCAGATCGCCTCGCTCGCCGCGATGACGCCGGCGCCGATGATGACGGCGTACTGCGCCTCCAAGTCCGGCGTGGAGGCCTTCGCGCACAGCCTGCGCGCGGAGGTCGCGTACAAGGGGGTGAAGGTCGGCGTCGGCTACCTCTCCTGGACCGACACGGACATGGTGCGGGGCGCGGACCAGGACGACGTGATGAAGGAGCTGCGGCAGCGGCTGCCGTGGCCGTCGAACCGCACCTACCCGCTCGGCCCGGCCGTCGACCGGATCGTCGCGGGCGTCGAGCGCCGCTCGGCCCATGTCTACGCCCAGTGGTGGCTGCGCGGGATGCAGTCGACCCGCGGCTATCTGCCCGGGATCATCGCCACCGTCGGGCAGCGCGAGATGCGGCGCTTCGAGCCGCGGCTCGGCTCGGTCTCCAAGGGCCTGGTGGGCGCGGGAGGGGCAGCGGACGAACAGGAGCGCGGCGAGCGGGTGTGACGCTGCGTATCCGGTCGAGGTGCGGAGGGTGACCTGCCGTGCCACGCTGGTCGAGGCCCAAGGGGCGACAAGGCCCCCTACCCCTCACACCCTTCTAGGAGTGAATGTTCATGGGCATCAAGGACCAGTTCCAGGACAAGGCGCAGGAGCTCTCGGACCGGGCCAAGCAGGCCGCGGGGTCGAAGAAGCAGGAAGCGTCCGAGCGTGCCTCGCAGGCCAGGGACCGTGCTCAGCACGAGTCGGACCGTGCTCGGCACGAGTCGGACCGGGCCCGCCAGGAGGAGCAGGACCGCTTCGACATGGACTACGACGCCTGACGTCCGTCCTGTGAGGAAGGCGCACCCGGGACGCCGGGTGCGCCTTCGCGCGTAGGCGGCCCGTTTCCTCCGCGCCGCGGACGGACTCTGCCTGTGGATAACTCCCTGCACGAAAGCGGGGAGTTACGTACCGTGATCCTCATGTCCGCGAACGAGCCCGTACTTGAGCGCATCCGACCCGATCACGCGCCCGCCCTGCTCGCCTTCGAGCGGGAGAACAGGGCCTACTTCCTCGCGTCCGTCCCCGACCGGGGGGACGCCTACTTCGCCGAGTTCGACGAGCGGCACCGCGAGCTGATGGACGCCCAGGAGGCGGGGGAGATCCACTTCCACGTCCTCGTCGCCGAGGACGGGGAGATAGTCGGCCGGCTGAATCTGAACGACGTCGACCAGGCGGACGGCAGCGCCGAGCTGGGCTATCGGCTGGCCGAGAAGGCCACCGGGCGCGGGCTCGCGACCCGCGGGGTGCGCGCGCTGTGCCGGCTGGCGCGCGAGGAGTACGGCCTGAGACGGCTCACCGCCGTCACCACCCTGGACAACGCGGCCTCCCGGGCGGTGCTCGCCCGGGTCGGCTTCGGCGCGGTCGGCGGCGTGACCCTGGACGACGGCGGGCCGGGCATCACCTACGAGCTGGACCTCGGCGGCAGTTTCGGCCGGGAGTGGTCCGGCAGCCCCTCGTAGCCAGGGGGGCTCGCCGCGGGGGTCTCCTCCAGCAGCGCGAGGGCGATGTGCACGGCGTCGTCGAGCTGGGCGTAGCGGCCCTCGGCCCAGTCGAGGGGGGTGCGCAGGACCGCGAGGTCCGGTTCGACGCCGTGGTTCTCGATGGACCAGCCGTACTCGGGGAACCAGGCGGCGTTCATCGGCACGGTGATCTGGGTGCCGTCGCCGAGCCGGTGGCGGCCCGTCATGCCGACGACACCGCCCCAGGTGCGCTGGCCGACGACGGGGCCGAGGCCGAGCAGCTTGAACGCGGCGGTGATCATGTCGCCGTCGGACGAGGTGGCCTCGTCGGCGAGGGCGACGACGGGTCCGCGGGGGGCGTTGGAGGCGTACGAGACGGGCTGGGCGTTACGGGTGAGGTCCCAGCCCAGGATGCGGCGGGTCAGCTTCTCTATGACCAGCTCGCTGATGTGGCCGCCGGCGTTGCCGCGCACGTCCACGATGAGGGCCGGCCGGGAGACCTCCATGCGCAGGTCGCGGTTGAACTGGGCCCAGCCGGAGCCGCCCATGTCGGGGATGTGCAGATAGCCGCAGCGGCCGCCGCTGAGCTCCCGGACCACCGCACGCCGTTTCGCCACCCAGTCCTGGTAGCGCAGCGGGCGTTCGTCGACGAGCGGGACGACGGCGATGCGGCGGGAGCGGCCCCCGGACTCGGCGGCCTGGAAGGTGAGCTCGACGGTCGTGCCGCCGGTGCCGGAGAGCAGCGGGTAGGGGCCGGCGACCGGGTCGACGGGGCGCCCGTCGACATGGGTGAGGACGGCGCCCTCGCGGATGCCGGTGCCGGCGAGGGGGGAGCGGGCCTTGGAGTCGGAGGAGTCGCCGGGCAGGATCCGCTTGACCACCCAGCGGCCGTCGCGGAGCACGAAGTTGGTGCCCAGCAGGCCCTGGGCGCGCTGGTAGTGCGCGGGACCCTCGTTGCGGCGGGCGGGGGTGACGTACGCGTGGGAGGTGCCGAGTTCGCCGAGGACCTCGCGCACCAGGTCGGCGAACTCGTCGGGGGAGGCGCACCGTTCGACCAGCGGGCGGTACTGGTCGAGCACCGCCGTCCAGTCGACGCCGCCCATGTCCGGCTCCCAGAAGTAGGCGCGGATGATCCGGCCGGCCTCGTCGAAGGCCTGCCGCCACTCGGCCGCCGGGTCCACCTCGTGCACGATCCGGCGCAGGTCGAGGTAGACGGTGGAGTCGGAGTCGCCAGGCTCGGTGGCGGGGACGGCGCGCAGTTCGCCCTCGTCGACGACGACGAGCCGGGAGGCGTCACCGCTGACCGCGAACCAGTCGAGGTGGGTGACGAGTTCGGTCTTGCGGGCCTTGGTGATGTTGTAGTGCTCCAGGGTGGGCCTGGGCGAGGGGTCGGAGGGATTGGCGAAGGTCTCGCCGAGCGCACCGGAGATCGGCCACCGCAGCCAGACCAGACCGCCGCCGGCCACCGGGTGCAGCGCCGAGTACTTGGAGGCGGTGACGGGGAAGGGCGTGACCCGGTCGGCGAGCCCCTCGATCTCGACGGTGACCGTCCCGTCGCCGGTGCCGGCCTCCTCGTCGGCGGGGTCCATGCCGCCGGCCGCCGGCCGCCCGTCGGGCAGCAGGGCGAACGGGGAGGGGGTCGCGGAGGAGAGCGGTACGAGATAGGGGCGGCAGCCCAGCGGGAAGGAGAGGTCGCCGGTGTGCACGTCGTACACCGGGTCGAAGCCCCGCCAGGAGAGGAAGGCGAGATAGCGCCCGTCGCGGGTGAAGACCGGGTTCTCGTCCTCGAAGCGCCCGTTGGTGACGTCGACGATGGTGGGGGCGCCCGGTCCGGAGATCCGGGCCATCTTGATGGACCGCAGGGAGCGCCCGATGCCGGGGTGCGACCAGGTGAGCCAGGCCCCGTCGGGGGAGAAGGCGAGGTCGCGGACGGGGCCGTTGACGGAGCGGATGAGCTCGGTGACGAGCTCGTCCGGGGCGGCGCCCTCGCTCCCGCCGGAGCCCGCCGAGGGCTCCTCCTCGGCGCTCTCCTCAGGGCCCGCCGTGCCTCCCGCGGGGCTTCCCGCGGGGCTTCCCGCGGGGCTTCCCGCGGGGCTTCCCGCGGGGCTTCCCGCCGTGCCTCCCGCGGGGCCTCCCGCCGGGCTTCCCGCGGGGCTTCCCGCGGGGCTTCCCGCGGGGCTTCCCGCGGGGCTTCCCGCGGGGCTTCCCGCGGGGCTTCCCGCCGGGCTTCCCGCGGGGCTTCCCGCGGGGCTTCCCGCCGGGCTTCCCGCGGGGCCTCCCGCCGTGCCTCCCTGCTGGGCAGCCGTCGGGCCTCCCTCCTGGGCACCCGTCGGGCCTCCCTTCCGGGCTGCGTCCAGGTCTCCCTCCGGCTGTTCTTCCGGGTGCCCCTCCGAGTGCCCCTCCGAGGCCCCCGAGTGCCCCTCAAAGGCCCCCTCCAAGCCCGCCGCCAGGCCCTCCTCGGCTTCCTCCGTGGTGTCGATGAGCAGCAGTCGTCCGTCGTCGGAGGCGATGGCGAGCCGTTCGCCGTCGGGGTCGGAGACCATCTCCTCGACCCTGCCGAGCCGCCCCGCGGCGAGCCGGCGCGGCTCCCGGTCGCCGCTGGCGCGCGGGAGGTAGGCGATCTCGATGGCGTCCTCGCCCTCCGCGTCCGTGACGTACGCGACCTGGCCGCCGCTGCCCAGCATCTCGGGCAGCCTGACCCGTACGCCAGGGGTGTCGGCGATGGTGCGGGCCGGGCCGTCGCGGTGGGTCAGCCAGTAGAGGCTGCCGCGGACCGTGACGGCGCTGGCCCGTCCGGTCTCGTCGACGGAGAGGCCGTCGACGTGGTGGGCGGTCGGCACCTGGTAGGGCCGGCGGCCGGCGCGCGGTCCGCCGAGCCGGACCTCCAGGCGGCGGGGCCGGGAGTCGGCGGTCAGCTCGTCGACGATCCACAGCTCGCCGGCGCACTGGTAGACGACCCGGCGCCCGTCGCTGGAGGCGTGCCGGGCGTAGAAGTCGGCGTGGTCGGTGTGCCGGCGCAGGTCGGTGCCGTCGGGCAGGCAGGAGTACAGGTTGCCGATGCCCTCGTGGTCGGAGAGGAAGGCGATCCGCTGACCGCCGCCCTCGCCCTCGGGCGCGGCGACGAACATGGGCGAGTCGAGCTGCCCGCCGAGCTCTTCGAGGAGCTGCTCGCCGTGCAGCCAGAGGCGGCCCATCGCCCCGCCCCGGTAGCGCTTCCAGGAGGCCGGCTCGTGCGGCGGCCGACCGGTGAGCAGCAGGGTGCGGCGCTGTCCGTCCAGGTCGGCGACGGCGATGTCGGAGACCGGGCCCCAGGGCATCCGGCCCCCGGGGGAGCCGTCGGTGGGCACGGTGTAGGCCCAGGAGAAGTACGAGAAGGGCTGGCCGTGCGAGGAGACGGCGAGGATGTCGCCCTCGGGGGACCAGCCGCAGACCCGGGTGTCGGTCGACCCCCAGTAGGTGAGCCGCCGGGCCGGGCCGCCGTCGACCGGCACGAGATGGATCTCGGGGTCGAGGCTGCGCCAGTTCGTGTACGCCAGATGGCGCCCGTCGGGGGAGAAGCGCGGGTGGCCGACCCGGGTCCGGTCGACCGTGACCCGCCAGGCCCGTCCTGGGCGGTGCCCCTCAGGCACGAGCGGGGCGACCCAGAGGTCGTCCTCGGTCGCGAAACAGAGCAGCTCGTCGTGCAGGTGCGGGAAGCGCAGGTACGCGAGGTCGTCACTCACCTCCTCATGCTTTCCGCGCGAGGGGGGTGCGGCAACTCGTACGTGTGAGCGGGGTGTGGTCGCAGAGCGGTCGGGCGGAGGTCGGACGGAGGTCGGGCTGAGGTCGGAGCCCGGCCTGGGTGCGGTCGGAGCGCGGGCCGGGGTGCGGTCCGGATGTGGGCGAGGACACGTACGAAACGGTTTCGTTTCGTTGGGCGCGGGGGTATCTTCGTACTGTACGAAACCGTTTCGTTCGGTCAGGAGGTTGCGCATGGCCCGCACCAGGCTCACTCCCGAGCGGGAGTCCGAGCTGCACGCAGCCGTGCTCGACCTGCTCCGCGAGGTCGGTTACGACGCCCTCACCATGGACGCCGTCGCCGCCCGCACCCACTCCAGCAAGGCCACCCTCTACCGCCAGTGGGGGAGCAAGCCCGAGCTGGTCGCCCGGGCGCTGCGCGCGAACAAGCCGGCCCATCTCTCCGAGATCGACACCGGCAGCCTGCGCGGCGACTTCGAGCTCATGCTGGAACGGACCGACGACTGCCAGATGGAGAAGGACTCCGCGCTGATGCGGGGCCTGGCCCATGCCGTCCACACCAACCCGGACCTGCACAAGGCACTGCGCGAGCTGCTCATCGAACCCGAGATGAACGGCATCGAGGACGTGGTGCGCAGGGCCGTCCGCAGGGGTGAGGTCGGCGCCGACAACCCGGCGCTGAAGCTCGTCCCGCACATGCTGATCGGCGCGTTCATCGCCCGGCCGCTGATCGAGGATCAGCCGGTCGACCGCGCCTTCCTCAGCGCCTACGTCAACGCCGTCGTGCTCCCCTCACTCGGCGTCTGACTCCGCACCCCCCTTCCTTCTCCATCCAGCTCCATCCAGCTCCATCCAGTTCCAACCAGTTCCACCCCGCACCACCCAGCTCCACCCCTCTCCACCTGACGTCGCACCGCTCACGCCGTCGGGCCGGCTCCCCATGCCCTGTCCCACTCAACACCGGGAGTACGCCCCCGTGGCCACGTTCCTCTACAAGCTCGGCCGTTCCGCCTTCCGGCGCCGACGGCTCGTCGCCCTCCTGTGGGTGGCGCTCCTCGCCCTCGCCGGCGTCGGCGCGGCCACCGCGCCCACCGCGACCTCCAGCTCCTTCTCGATCCCCGGCACCGAGGCCCAGCGCGCCTTCGACCTGCTCGAAGAGCGCTTCCCGGGCGCCGGAGCCGACGGGGCCACCGCCCGTGTCGTCTTCAAGGCGCCCGCCGGCGAGAAGATGACCGCCCCGGAGAACAAGGCCGTGGTCCAGGAGACCATCGCCTCCCTGAAGTCCGGCTCGGACCAGATCGTCCAGGTCACCGACCCGTACACCGCGCAGGCCGTCTCCCGCGACGGCTCGACCGCCTATGTCTCCGTGACGTACAAGGTCAACGCGATGGAGCTGACCGACGCGACCCGTGACGCCCTCAAGGAGACCGGCCACGAGGCGCAGGGCAAGGGGCTGACCGTCGAGATCGGCGGCGACGCGCTCCAGACCATGCCGGAGCAGGGCGCGAGCGAGGCCATCGGCATCGTCCTCGCGGGCATCGTGCTCGTCATCACCTTCGGTTCGCTCGTCGCGGCGGGTCTCCCGCTGCTGACCGCGATCATCGGCGTCGGCATCGGCGTCTCCACGATCACCGCGCTCGCGAACGTCCTGGACCTCGGCACCACCACCTCCACGCTCGCGTCGATGATCGGCCTCGCCGTCGGCATCGACTACGCCCTCTTCATCGTCTCCCGCTACCGCGCGGAGCTCGCCGGCGGGCACACCAAGGAGGAGGCCGCCGGGCGCGCGGTCGGCACGGCCGGCTCCGCGGTCGTCTTCGCCGGACTCACCGTCGTCATCGCCCTGGTCGGCCTGGCCGTCGTCAACATCCCGATGCTGACGAAGATGGGCTTCGCCGCGGCCGGCACGGTCGTCATCGCGGTCCTCATCGCGCTCACCCTCATCCCGGCCCTGCTCGGCTTCGCCGGCGACAAGGTCGTCAGCCGCAAGCAGCGCAAGGGCACCGCCAAGGCGAGCGACAAGCCCAACGGCGGCACCCGCTGGGCCCGCTTCGTCATCCGCCGCCCGCTGATGGTGCTCGTCGTCGGCGTCCTCGGCCTGGGCGCGATCGCCGTGCCCGCCGCCTCCCTGGAGATGGGCCTGCCGGACGACGGCGTGAAGCCCACCTCCACCAGCGAGCGCCGCGCGTACGACGCGCTGTCCGACGGCTTCGGCCCCGGCTTCAACGGCCCGCTGCTCGTCGTCGTGGACGGCGACAAGGCGACCGCCGACAAGACGGTCTCCACGATCAAGGGCCTCGACGGCTGGGCGGCGGTCACCCCGGCGACCCCCAACAAGGCCGGCGACGCCGCCATGATCACGGTGATCCCGAAGGACCGCCCGTCCTCGGCCGCCACCGAGGGCCTGGTCCACGACATCCGCGACGCCACCGGCGACGACGTCCTCGTCACCGGCGCCACCGCGATGAACATCGACTTCTCGCAGAAGATGAACGACGCGCTCGTGCCCTACCTGGCACTCGTCGTCGGCCTGGCCTTCGTCCTGCTGACCCTCGTCTTCCGCTCGGTCCTGGTGCCGCTCAAGGCGGCCCTCGGCTTCCTGCTCTCGGTGGTCGCCGCCCTCGGCGCGGTCGTCGCGGTCTTCCAGTGGGGCTGGCTGGGCAGCCTGTTCGGCGTCGAGCAGACCGGCCCGATCATGTCGATGATGCCGATCTTCATGGTGGGTGTCGTCTTCGGTCTCGCGATGGACTACGAGGTCTTCCTCGTCACCCGGATGCGCGAGGCGTACGTGCACGGCGAGCGGCCCGGCGAGGCGATCGTGACCGGCTTCCGGTACAGCGCCCGGGTGGTCACCGCCGCCGCGGTGATCATGATCGCGGTCTTCTCCGGCTTCATCGGCATGGACGACCAGATGGTCAAGATGATCGGCTTCGGCCTCGCCGTCGCCGTCCTCTTCGACGCCTTCGTGGTCCGCATGGCGATCGTGCCCGCGGTGCTCGCGCTCCTCGGCCACAAGGCCTGGTGGCTGCCGAAGTGGCTCGGCCGCGTGCTGCCCAACGTGGACGTGGAGGGCGAGGCGCTGGCCAGGAAGGACGCCGGCGAGGAGGCGAAGGAGCTCGTCTCGGTCTGACCCGGCGAGCCGTACGCCGTCATGGACTCCGGGGCCGCCGCTTGAGCGGGCGGTGGGCCCCGGACCGCGCCGGGACCTGTGGGGACGGGGAACCGACGCGACCCTGCGCCGTCACCGTGTCGTAGCCGACGCGGTGGCGGCGTAGGTGTGTCGCAGGAAGCGCATCAGGGCCGTGGTGTCGAACTGGACGACGGCCACCCCGTCCACGCCGTGGAACTCCACGACGGTCTGGACCCGGCCGCAGGGCCAGACCCCGATGTCGCCGCGCCGGGCGGGGCCGCGCAGCCCGGTCTCCAGGAGCGAGCGGGGGAAGGACCACTCGATGTCGCCCGGGAAGACGAAGCGGACGGTGGCGGGGGAGAAGTCGGCGTCGTAGCGGAGGGCGACGGGGACGGGGCGCGAGAGCGGGGCGTCGGTGACGATCCGTCCCCGGGCGTGGTCCTCGACGGCATGGGCATCGTGGTCATCCGGGGCAGGCGTCATCGGACGGCTCCTCACGTTCTCCGCATTTGCCCTCTAATGTCCCATATTTTCCGGCGCGTGTGCGGGTCGAGTCCGCTGCTTTTGTGTTCCCTGCGCTCTTGCAAGCTCTTCGCAGGTGCGCTCTATGATGCGGGACGTGCATGTACCTGACGGATTCATCAACGCGCCCGTGTCGGCAGCCGCCGGAGTCGTCGCCGCCGGCGCCGTCGCCGTCAGCCTGCGCGGCGCCCGCAAGGAGCTGGACGAGCGGACGGCCCCGCTCGCCGGCCTCGTCGCGGCCTTCATCTTCGCCGTGCAGATGCTCAACTTCCCGGTCGCCGCGGGAACGAGCGGGCACCTCCTCGGCGGCGCGCTCGCCGCGATCCTCGTCGGCCCCTACACCGGCGTGCTGTGCATCGCCGTCGTCCTGCTCATGCAGGGCGTCCTGTTCGCCGACGGCGGCCTCACCGCGCTCGGCGTGAACATCACCGTCATGGGCGTGGTCACCGTCGTCGTGTCCTACGCCCTCTTCCGCGGCCTGGTCCTCGCGCTGCCGCGCACCCGCCGCTCGGTGACCATCGCCTCCTTCGTCGCCGCGCTGGTCTCCGTACCGGCCGCGGCCACCGCCTTCACCGCGATCTACGCGATCGGCGGCACCACCGAGGTCCCGATCCCCAAGGTCCTCACCGCGATGGTCGGCGTCCACGTCCTCATCGGCCTCGGCGAGGCCGTCATCACCATGCTCACCGTCGGCGCGGTCATCGCCGTCCGGCCCGACCTCGTGCACGGCGCGCGCGGCCTGGCCGCGCCGCTCAAGCTGCGGATCGACGGCGAGCTCGTCGACGCCGCCCCGGCCGCCGCCCCGGTCGCCGCCGGCTCCCCGCGCAGGCTGTGGATCGGCGGCGTGGTCACCGCCCTCGTCCTCGCCGGCTTCGTCTCCTTCTACGCCTCCGCGAGCCCGGACGGCCTGGAGAAGGTCGCCGCCGACAAGGGCATCGACAGCAAGGTCCAGCCGCACGCCGCCGCCGACTCCCCGCTCGCCGACTACGGCGTCAAGGACGTCACGAACGCGCGCCTGTCCGGCGGCCTCGCCGGAGTGATCGGCGTGGGCGCGACGCTCGCCGTCGGCACCGGCGCCTTCTGGGCCGTGCGCCGCCGCAGGACCGCCGGGACCGCCCCCGCCGAGACCGCCCCCTCCCGCGTGGACGCCTGATGGGCGCGGGGCACGCCCACAAGCTCTACCGGCGCGGGGACTCGCCGGTCCACGCGCTGCCCCCGCACACCAAGCTGGCGGCCGTCTTCGCCTTCGTCGTCGTGGTCGTCTCCACCCCGCGCGAGGCCGTCTGGGCCTTCGGCGCGTACGCCGTCCTGCTCGGCCTCGTCGCCGCGCGGGCCCGGGTGCCGGCCGGCTTCCTGCTGAAGCGGCTGCTCATCGAGGTCCCGTTCGTGGCCTTCGCGGTGCTCATGCCCTTCGTCGTGCCGGGCGAACAGACCGAGGTGCTCGGCGTCTCCCTCTCCGTCCCCGGCCTGTGGGGCGCCTGGAACGTGCTGGCCAAGGGCACCCTCGGCGTCGCCGCCTCCGTGCTGCTCGCCGCCACCACCGAACTGCGCGAGCTGCTCCTGGGCCTCCAGCGGCTGAAGCTCCCCCCGCTGCTCGTCCAGATCGCCTCCTTCATGATCCGGTACGGCGACGTGATCACCGACGAGATGCGCCGGATGTCCATCGCCCGCCGCTCCCGCGGCTTCGAGGCCCGCGGCGTACGCCACTGGGGCGTCCTCGCCAAGTCGGCCGGCGCCCTCTTCATCCGCTCCTACGAGCGCGGCGAGCGGGTCCACCTCGCCATGGTCAGCCGCGGCTACACCGGGTCGATGCCGGTCATCGACGAGGTCACCGCCACCACCGCGCAGTGGCGCCTGGCCGCCGTGCTCCCGCTCGCCGCCCTCCTGATCTGCCTCCTCGGATGGACGCTATGACCCCACCCCCCTCGCTGGACGTGCACGGCCTCGCCTACGCCTACCCCGACGGCCACCAGGCCCTGTTCGGAGTGGACCTGACCGTCGGGCGCGGCGAGCGGGTCGCCCTGCTCGGCCCGAACGGCGCCGGCAAGACCACCCTCGTGCTCCACCTCAACGGCATCCTCACCGGCGGCGCGGGAAGCGTGACCGTCGCCGGGCTCCCGGTCGCGCAGAAGAACCTGGCCGAGATCAGGCGCCGGGTCGGCATCGTCTTCCAGGACCCCGACGACCAGCTCTTCATGCCGACCGTGCGCGAGGACGTCGCCTTCGGCCCGGCGGCGGCCGGACTGCGCGGGGCCGCCCTGGAGGAGTGCGTCCGGCGCGCCCTGGAGCGGGTCGGCATGGCGGAGTACGCCGACCGGCCTCCGCACCACCTCTCGTTCGGGCAGCGCCGCCGGGTGGCCGTCGCGACCGTCCTCGCGATGGAGCCGGAGATCCTCGTCCTCGACGAACCCTCCTCCAACCTGGACCCGGCCTCGCGCCGCGAACTCGCCGACATCCTGCGCTCCCTGGACGTCACGGTCCTGATGGTCACCCACGACCTGCCGTACGCCCTGGAGCTCTGCCCGCGCTCGGTGATCCTCAGCGAGGGCGTGATCGCCGCCGACGGACGGACCGCCGACATCCTCACCGACGAGGAGCTGATGGCCCGGCACCGCCTGGAACTGCCGTACGGCTTCGTGCCGAGCTCCGTCGCCTGACGGACCCCGGAATCGGCGGGCGGCGCCGCCCGTTGCACCATGGGGGGTCGTTCGTACGAGAGGAAGCGTGGGTCAGGTGGACGTCCAGGGCACGGTGGCGGCGGGTTTCGAGCCGGTCAGGGACGCGTTCCTGCGCAACTTCGAGCAGCGCGGCGAGCAGGGCGCGGCGGTCGCCGTGTACCGGGACGGCGCCAAGGTCGTGGACCTGTGGGCGGGCACCCGCGACGTGACCGGCGGGGCCCCGTGGGCCGAGGACACCGCCCAGGTCGTCCGCTCCGCCACCAAGGGCGTGTCGGCCGCCGTCCCGCTCCTGCTCCACCAGCGCGGCCTGCTCGACCTGGACGCCCCGGTCGGCACGTACTGGCCCGAGTTCAAGGCCGCCGGCAAGGACCGGGTGACCGTACGCCAGCTCCTCGCGCACCGCGCGGGCGTGCCCGTCCTCGACCGCCCGCTGACGCTGGCCGAGGCGGTCGACCTGCCGACGGCGTCCGCCGCCATCGCCGCGCAGGCCCCCGTCTGGGAGCCCGGCACGGCCCACGGCTACCACCCCCACACCTTCAGCTGGCTGCTCTCCGGCCTGGTCCAGCGGGTCACCGGCCGCACGATAGGCCGCTGGGTCGCCCAGGAGATCACGGCACCGCTCGGCCTGGACCTGTGGATAGGCCTGCCCGACGCGGAGGCCCACCGGGTCGGCCGCCTCGGCCCGGTCGAGGAGCGGGAGCCCGCCGACAGCGGGGCGCTCAGGCTGCGCCCCAAGCGCGCGGTCTCCGAGGCGTACCAGGACCCGGCGTCCCTCACCCGGCGGGCCTTCGGGGTGATCGAGCCCGCCCCCGACGAGAACGACCCGGTCTACCGCGCGGCCGAACTCCCGGGCTCGGCGGGCGTGGCCACGGCCCGCTCGCTGGCCCGCTTCTACGCCTCGACGCTGGGCCCGGTCGACGGCGGCCCCCGTCTGTTCGCCCCGGCGACGCTGACCCTGGCCCGCACGGAGGAGTCCGCGGGAGCGGACCGGGTCCTGCTCGTCGGCACCCGCTTCGGCCTCGGCCACATGCTGCACGGCCCCGCCTCGCCGCTCCTCGGCCCGACCTCCTTCGGCCACCCGGGCCGCGGCGGTTCCCTGGGCTTCGCCGACCCCGAGTCCGGGGTCGCCTTCGGCTACGTCACCAACGGCATGCGCAAGACGGTCACGGCCGACCCGCGCGCCCAGGCCCTGATCCGGGCGGTCCGCGCGGCGCTGTAGCGCTCGCGGGGACCGATGCCCGCTACCCGCCGGCGGTCACGGCGGCCTCAGCTCGCGTACAGCATCAGGCCGATGCCCACCACCATGAGCCCCGCCGCCGCGATCCTCGGCCCGCCGAAGCGCTCCTTGAACAGGACCGCGCCGATGGCCGCGCCCACGATGATGGACGACTCGCGCAGGGCCGCGACCGGAGCCAGCGGGGCCTTCGTCTGGGCCCACAGGACGAGGGCGTACGCGCAGACCGAGAGGGCCGCGCCGAGCAGTCCCCGGGCCGCGTACGGGCGCAGTTCGCCCGGCAGGGACGAGCGGCGGCGGAAGAGGGCGTACGCGGGGATCGCGAGGCCCTCCAGGAGCATCAGCCAGGCGATGTAGCCGAGCGGGGTGCCCGAGGCGCGTACGCCGACGCCGTCGACGACCGTGTACGCGGCGATGGACAGGCCCGTCGCGCCCGCGGCCAGCAGGGCCGGCCAGTGCGGGCGGGCGCCCTTGCCGCGGATGCCCCACAGGGCGAGGCCGGTGAGGCCCGCGCAGGCGACCGCGACGCCGGCGAGCTGCTCGGGGGAGGGGATCTCGGCGAGGAACAGCGCGGCGGCCACGGTCACCACGAGCGGCGCCGTGCCCCGCGCGATCGGGTACATCTGCCCGAAGTCGCCGAGCGAGAAGGACCTCATGAGCAGCGCGTAGTAGCCGACGTGCAGCAGCGCCGAGGCGACCAGGTACGGCCAGGCCCCCGCCGCCGGCAGGGGGACGAAGCACGCGGCGACGCCGCCGATCAGGGCGCCGCCGCCGGATATCAGGGTGAAGGACAGCAGCTGGTCCCTGATGCGGGCCGCGATCGCGTTCCAGGTGGCGTGCGTCACCGCCGCGACCAGCACGGCGGCGACGACCAGCGGCGTCACGCCGTTCGCTCGCGGACGTCCACCAGCGTCCCGCCCGCGTGTGCGATCAGCGACTTCGGGTCCAGGGCGAAGACGGTGTGCGGGGTGCCGGCCGCCGCCCACACCACCTCGTGGTCGAGCAGCCCGCGGTCGGCGAGCACCCGGGTGCGGGTGCGGTGCCCGAACGGGGGGACGCCGCCGATGGCGTAGCCGGTGGTCTCCCGGACCAGCCGCGCGTCGGCGCGGCTCACCCGTTCGGCGCCCAGCTCCTCGCGGACCCGCTCGACGTCGACCCGCGAGGCCCCGTCCATCAGGACCAGCACGGGCACGCCTTCCCCGAGCTCCGGGCTTTGCTCGAGCAGGGGGGACCCCCATGCCGCGAAGATCAGCGACTTCACGATCTCCGAGACCGCGCAGCCGATGGCCTCGGCGGCCTGCTGCGCGGTCCGGGTCTCGTCCGGGAAGCGCCGGACCTCGACATCGAGCCCCAGCTCCTTCAGGGCGGCGGCGAACTGCGGGTGGGCGTCGGCGTGTGAGGGCGTCATGGCACCGCACGCTAGCGGTCGGTGTACGGGCCACGCGACCGCATTCCAGGCCTCGGACCGGTCGGTTGTCCGGCCTCGGTCCGGACGGGTGCTCGGCCCTCGGACCGGTCGGTTGCCCGCCCTCGGACCGGTCGGACGCCCGGCCCTCGGACCGCTCGGTTGCCCGCCTTCGGACCGGTAGGTTGCCCGCCTTCGGTCCGGTCGGTTGCCCGCCCTCGGTCCGGAAGGGTGCCCGGCCCGAGGGTGGGGCAGGTGCCCGGCCCTAGGGCCGGGGCGCTAGCCCGCGTTGAGCACCTTGGCCACGAGCGGTCCCGCCGCGTCCACGCCGTGCCCGCCGCCCTCGACCAGGGCCGCGGCCGCGAGGTCGTCCGCGAACGCCGTGAACCAGGAGTCCGAGGCGGTCTGGCCGTCGACCTCCGCCGAGCCGGTCTTCGCGCCCTTGTCTCCGGCGCGGACCGAGGACATCACGCCGGACGCCGTGCCGTAGCCGGCCGTCGCCGTCTGCCGCATCATGTCGCGCAACTGCCGGGCCACGGACGGCGACAGCTTCCGGTCGGTCGTGGCGAACTCGCGGTCGTCCACGTCCTGCGCGACCAGATACGGCTGTTTGAAGCCGCCGTTCTTCGCGGTGGCGGTGATCGAGGCGATGTTCAGCGGGCTCATCTGGACACCGCCCTGGCCGATGTACTCGGCGGCGGCCTCGCCGCCCGTCGCCGGCAGGACCCGGCCGTCGAAGGACGGGATGCCGGTCTTCCAGTCGCGGCCTATGCCGAAGACCTCCGAGGCCTCCGTGACCAGGGCCGAGTCGTCGCCCACGTCGTCGATCTTCTTGATGAAGGCCGTGTTGCAGGAGCGGGCGAAGCTCTTCGCGAAGGTGGCGCCGTCGAGGGAGAAGCCGTCGAGGTTCCGGAAGGTCCTGCCGTAGTACATGGCCGTCGGCGGGCACTCGGTCGCCTGGTCCGCCTTGACCAGGCCCTTCTCCAGGAGCAGCGCGGCCGTGACGATCTTCATCGTGGAGCCGGGCGCCTTCGAGCCCGAGAACGCCGTGTTGAAGCCGCCCGCCGGGCTGTTGGCCACCGCCCGCACCGCACCCGTCGACGGCTGCACCGCCACCACGGACGCGTGCCCGTACCGGGCCACCGCCTTCTCGGCGGCCGCCTGCACATCCGCGTCGATCGTCGTCTGCAGCTTCCCCGCCTTGCCCTTGGCGAGGGTGAGCAGCGTGGTCTTCGGGCCCTGCGGGCCGCCGGAGTCGAGGTAGGTCTCGATGCCGGGGGTGCCGCCCGCGGTCGACCCGTACCGCTCGCGCAGCTGGTCGAGGACCGGGCCGAGCGACGGGTACTCCTGCGCGGTGAGCACCCGGCCCTCGCGGTCCACGGCCTCGATCTCGCCGCTCGTCGCCGCGCCCGTGCGGATCACCGCGCCGGGCGTCGTCAGCTTCGGGTGCAGCACCGACGGCTTCCAGTCGACCAGCGGCCGCCCGGTGGTGAGCCCGCGCACGACGGTGAGCTTCGAGGAGTACGTCCACGGCTTGGAGACGTTCTCGTACGTGATGGTGGCCTTCACCGTGAACGGCACGGTCGTCCCGCTCGCGGGCCCCGGCGTGACCGTCATGGCCGACACCTTCGCCTCCTCGCGGAAGACCGCCACGGACGGCTGGGCGCTCGCCGGGTCGTTGGTGGCCTGGCCCGCCAGCTCGGCCTCCCCGCCGGCCCAGGCCGACAGGAACTGCCGCGCCGCCTGTGTCACCTCGTCGGAGGTGACCGGCCCGGTCTTCTTTCCCGCCGGTCCGGACATGCCGGTCGAGCCGTCCGATCCTCCGGTGATGCCGGTCCAGAGGTTGTAGCCCCCGTAACCGACCCCGCTCGCCACGACGACGAAGACTCCTCCGACGATCGCGACCTTCACACCACTGCGCATGGTTGCGCCTCCCTCCCCCAGGTGTGGCCTCTCGCCAGACTATGGGGAAGGTGTGACAGCGGGGGACGGTCGTTACCGGAAAGCGACCGGACCGTCTGTTTTTCGTTCCTGGACGGCTACACCCAGGTGTCGAGCCACATCCGGTTCCGCCAGGCGTCCATCGGAATCGACTGCCCGGTGTACAGGGGCCAGAAATAGATGAAATTCCAGACGATGAGGAGAACGAGCACTCCCGCGCCCACCGCACCGAAAGTGCGCCGCCTTTCCGATGAGCCCGGCGGTCCCACGATCGCCCCGATCATCATCGCCACCGCGAGACACAGGAACGGGACGAACACCACCGCGTAGAAAAGGAAAATGGTGCGTTCCTGGTAGAGCAGCCACGGCGCCCAGCCGGCCAGGACGCCGCAGGCCACGGCGCCCGCGCGCCAGTCCCGGCGGAAGGCCCAGCGCCACAGGACGTACAGGATCGCGAAGCAGGCCGCCCACCACAGCAGCGGGGTGCCGAGGGCCAAGACCTCCTGGGCGCACTTCTCGGTCGCGGTCGCCGGGCAGCCGGCCTCGCCGGGGGCGGGGGACTCGTAGAAGTAGGAGACCGGACGGCCGAGGACGAGCCAGCTCCACGGGTTGGACTCGTAGGTGTGCGGCGAGCTCAGGCCCACGTGGAACTTGTAGACCTCGGTCTCGTAGTGCCACAGGCTGCGCAGCCAGTCGGGCAGCCAGCCCCAGGTGCCGCCGCCGCCGACCTTGTCCTGCTCGGCGGCCCAGTTGCGGAAGTAGCCCTTGTCCGTGACGATCCAGCCGGTCCAGGAGAGCAGATACGTCCCGATCGCGACGGGCACGACGGAGACGAAGGCCGGCAGCAGGTCGCGCTTGAGGACGGCCTCGTACGGACGGACCGCACCGGCCGTACGGCGGGCGCCGAGGTCCCACAGGACGGTCATCAGGCCGAACGCGGCCATGATGTAGAGGCCGTTCCACTTGGTGCCGGCCGCCAGGCCCAGCATCACACCGGCGGTGAGCCGCCAGGGGCGCCAGCCCAGCCGCAGCTTCTCGGCGACCGAGGCGTCCGGCCGCAGCACCCCCTCGTCGTCCTCGGGGAGCCCCGCCGCGAGCCTGGCCCGCGACGTGTCCCGGTCGACGACCAGGCAGCCGAAGGCGGCCAGCACGAAGAACATCAGCACCTGGTCGAGCAGCGCGGTGCGGCTCATCACGAAGTGCAGGCCGTCCACGGTGAGCAGGGCGCCCGCCAGACAGCCCAGGAACGTCGAGCGGAACAGGCGCCGGCCGATCCGGCACAGCATCAGCACCGACAGGGTGCCGAGCAGCGCGACCATGAAGCGCCAGCCGAAGGGCTCGAAGCCGAAGACCTTCTCGCCGGCGCCGATGATCCATTTGCCGACCGGCGGATGCACGACGTAGCCGGGGTCGGTCGGCACGAGGACCGCTCCGGGATCGCTCAGGATCGTCTTGTCGATGTCCTTCGGCCACGCCCCCTCGTACCCCTGGTTGATCAGGGCCCAGGAGTCCTTGGCGTAGTACGTCTCGTCGAATATCACCGCGTGCGGCCTGCCCAGGTTCCAGAACCGCAGCAGCCCCGCGACCAGCGCGACCAGCAGCGGACCGGCCCAGGCGGACACCCGCCAGATCCGGTCGGCGACGGCCGGACCGATCCCCAGGAGCGACCACAGGCGCTCCGACGGGCGGGCGTACGGCGGCACGAGCCGCTCCCGCAGACCGATGGACAGGGCGCCCGTGGTGTCCGGGCGGTAGCCGAACTGCCGCAGCCGCCGCTGCCACGAAGAGGGCTCTGCCACGGTGGGTGCCACGGGGTGCTGACCCTCCAGGGCCTCGGGTGCGGTACTGGTCACCGCGCCATCGTAGGGAACGCGCCTGTGCGCGTCGCCTGTCCGGGCTGGGAGGATGACCCGTGTGACAGGAACGCTGGTACTTGCAGGGACCCCCATCGGCGACATCGCGGACGCACCGCCACGGCTCGCCACCGAACTGGAGAACGCGGACATCGTGGCCGCGGAGGACACCCGCAGGCTGCGCGGACTCACCCGCGCGCTCGGC
Source organism: Streptomyces sp. NPDC020422 (assembly GCF_044386705.1). Classification (NCBI taxonomy): domain Bacteria; kingdom Bacillati; phylum Actinomycetota; class Actinomycetes; order Kitasatosporales; family Streptomycetaceae; genus Streptomyces; species Streptomyces sp. NPDC020422. The sequence goes on from NZ_JBIRVJ010000010.1 coordinate 213,671, forward strand.
ATCCACACCACCGGCCGGGTCGTCTCCTACTTCGAGGGCAACGAGTCCGCCCGCACCCCCGAACTGGTCGAGGCGCTCGTCGGCGGGGCGCGGGTGCTGCTCGTCACCGACGCCGGCATGCCGTCCGTCTCCGACCCGGGCTACCGGCTGGTGGCCGCCGCCGTCGAGCAGGACATCAAGGTCACGGCCGTGCCGGGCCCGTCGGCCGTGCTCACCGCGCTCGCGCTGTCCGGCCTGCCCGTGGACCGCTTCTGCTTCGAGGGCTTCCTGCCCCGCAAGGCGGGCGAGCGGCTCGGACGGCTGCGCGAGGTCGCGGGCGAGCGGCGCACCCTCGTCTACTTCGAGGCCCCGCACCGGCTGGACGACACCCTCGCCGCGATGGCCGAGGTCTTCGGCGCCGAGCGCCGGGCCGCCGTCTGCCGCGAGCTGACCAAGACCTACGAGGAGGTCAAGCGGGGCCCGCTCGGCGAGCTCGCCGCCTGGGCGGCCGAGGGCGTACGCGGCGAGATCACCGTCGTCGTCGAGGGCGCCCCGGAGACCGGGCCCGAGGAACTGGACGCCGAGGAGCTGGTGCGCAGGGTGCGGGTGCGCGAGGAGGCGGGGGAGCGGCGCAAGGAGGCCATCGCGGCGGTCGCCGCCGAGGCCGGGGTTCCCAAGCGGGAGGTGTTCGATGCCGTGGTCGCGGCAAAGAATGCGGCCGCACCAGGCCCCGGTAACGGTAAAGGACTAATCTGAAAGGCAAAGCGGAACCCCGCGGCGGGCCCGTCCGAAGCCCCTTAGGGCAAGGGAACGCCAAAGAGCTTCCATGGTTTTTCCGGCGCTGATGCGCTCCGGCCCGAAAAGGCGTCCACTGGATCAGTGGAGAGGAGCTGGAATGAGTGAGATCACCGGCACCGGAACGCCCGTCGCGCACGAGGCGTACGCCTTCGCCTGCATGAGGTGCGGCTATGGCTGGGAGCAGGCGTACGACATCGAGCACCACGTCGACGCGAAGGGCCACGAATTCATCGTCTACAAGGCCGACGGAGAGCGGGTCCCGTCCCCGCTGTCCAGTCCGACCTGCATGAACTGCGGCGGCCACGTCGTCCGGATCATGCGCGCGGGCCAGGTGTCCTCCGTGCTGGACACCGTGGCGGCGGCCGAGCGGCACGGCCGCGGGTCCAGGGCGACGAAGCCGGTGTCCATCGCCGGACCGATCGGCCAGGAGCTGACGGAGGACGACCCGCCCGGTCCCGAACCCCACAAGCCCGAACACCACTGGCACCTCTCCGACCTGCTGCACCCGTTCCGCTCCCGGCGCTAGACCCGGCCCGGCGCCGGACCGGGCCCGGCCCGGCGCCGGGAGGAACGCCTTGGCGGGGGGACTCATGGCCCTCGTACGATCGGGCCATGAGTTCCAAGGACGCCCCGCCGCCGCTGCCCGAGCCCCTGCCGGTCCCGGTCGCGGACTCGCACACCCATCTCGACATGCAGTCCGGCACCGTCGAGGAGGCCCTGACCAAGGCCGCCGCCGTCGGCGTCACCACGGTCGTCCAGGTCGGCTGCGACCTCAAGGGCTCGCAGTGGGCCGCCGAGACCGCCGCCGCGCACGCGAACGTGCACGCGGCCGTCGCCCTGCACCCCAACGAGGCCCCGCGGATCGTCCTCGGCGACCCGGACGGCTGGTCCCGCCAGGGCGCCCGTGAGGCCGGCGGCGACGCGGCCCTCGACGAGGCGCTCGCCGAGATCGACCGGCTCGCCGCCCTGCCGCACGTCCTCGGCGTCGGCGAGACCGGACTCGACTACTTCCGCACCGGCCCCGAGGGCATGGCCGCGCAGGAGCGTTCCTTCCGCGCCCACATCGAGATCGCCAAGCGGCGCGGCAAGGCCCTCGTCATCCACGACCGCGAGGCCCACGCCGACGTGCTGCGGGTCCTCGACGAGGAGGGCGCCCCCGAGCGGACCGTCTTCCACTGCTACTCCGGCGACGCCGAGATGGCCGAGATCTGCGCCGCCAAGGGCTACTACATGTCCTTCGCCGGCAACGTCACCTTCAAGAACGCGCAGCCGCTGCGCGACGCCCTCGCCGTCGCCCCGCTGGAGCTCGTCCTGGTCGAGACGGACGCCCCCTTCCTCACCCCCGCGCCCTACCGCGGCCGCCCCAACGCCCCGTACCTGATCCCGGTCACCCTCCGGGCCATGGCCGAGGTGCGGGGCATCGGCGAGGAGGAGCTGGCCGGGGCCATCGCCGCGAACACGGCCCGCGCCTTCGACTACTGAGGCCACCGGCCCCCGAGCCCGTTGATCATCACCGATCCATAACGGTTACGTAAGGTAGTCGGGTCGTTTTGGAGAGTGACCGCGCTCGGGGCTAGGGTCCCGGCCTCGTGAGCACTTCGCATCGATCCGGGGCTCGCCGGGCGGCCCGCCGGCGCAAGGCGAGCCCGCCGGCCGCCACAGGGGGCCTGCGGCGGATCGTCCCGCAGGCCCTCGTCGTGGCCTTCCTCGCCGGCGGCACCACCGCCTTCGTCGCCCAGGACAAGGCCGTCCGGCTCTCCGTGGACGGGGTCCCGCGCACCCTGCACACCTTCGCCGACGACGTCGACGAGCTCCTCGCCGACGAGGGCCTCGCCGTCGGCGACCACGACATCGTCGCCCCCGCCCCCGGCGCCGCCCTGGCCAGCGGCGACGAGGTCGTCGTCCGGTACGGGCGCCCCGTCGCCCTCACCCTCGACGGGCAGCGCCGCCAGGTGTGGACCACCGCGAGGACCGTCGACGGCGCCCTGCGCCAGCTCGGCGTCCGCGCGGAGGGCGCCTACCTCTCCGTCTCCCGCTCCGCGCCCATCTCCCGCCAGGGCCTCGCCCTCGACGTGCGCACCGAGCGGACCGTCACCTTCCTCGCCGACGGGCGCGAGCGGACCGTCCGCACCAACGCGGCCACCGTCCGCGAGGCCCTCGACGAGGTAGGCATCACCCTCTCGGGCCAGGACACCACCTCGGTGCCGCCCGGCTCCTTCCCGCGCGACGGGCAGACCGTCACCGTGCTGCGGATCACCGGCACCCAGGAGATCCGCGAGGAGCCGGTGCCGTTCGCCGTCGAGCGGGTCCGCGACCCCGAGCTCTTCGCCGGCACCGAGCTCGTCGAACGCCAGGGCGTCCCGGGCGTCCGCCGCGTCACGTACAGCCTGCGCACCGTCAACGGCGTCCGCCAGCGGCCCCGCCGCACCGGCGAGGAGACCGTCCGCGAGCCCGTCACCCAGAAGATCAGGGTCGGCACCCGGCCGCTGCCCACCTCCGTCGCCGGCGCCGACGGCCTGAACTGGGGCGCGCTCGCCGCCTGCGAGTCCGGCGGCCGCCCCGGCGCCGTCGACCCCTCCGGCACCTACGGCGGGCTCTACCAGTTCGACCCCGGCACCTGGCGCTCCCTCGGGGGCAGCGGAGTCGCCCAGGACGCGCCCGCCGCGGAGCAGACCTACCGGGCGAAGAAGCTCTACGTGACCCGGGGGGCGACTCCGTGGCCCCACTGCGGCCGTAGGCTGTACCGGTGAGCACCACCACCGGACCCGACAGTCCCGACGCCCTCCTCGGCCCCGCAGACATCCGCGAGCTGGCCGCCGCCCTCGGCGTGCGCCCCACCAAGCAGAAGGGCCAGAACTTCGTCATCGACGCGAACACGGTCCGGCGGATCGTCCGCACCGCCGAGGTGCGCCCCGACGACGTGGTCGTGGAGGTGGGACCGGGGCTCGGCTCCCTCACCCTCGCGCTGCTCGAGGCCGCGGACCGGGTGACCGCCGTCGAGATCGACGACATCCTCGCCGCCGCCCTGCCCTCGACCATCGCCGCCCGCATGCCGCAGAAGAAGGACCGCTTCGCGCTGGTCCACTCCGACGCGATGCACGTCGAGGAGCTCCCGGGCCCGCCGCCCACCGCGCTCGTCGCCAACCTGCCGTACAACGTGGCCGTCCCGGTCCTGCTGCACATGCTGGACCGCTTCCCGACCATCGAGCGGACCCTCGTCATGGTCCAGGCCGAGGTCGCCGACCGGCTCGCCGCCCGCCCCGGGAACAAGGTCTACGGCGTGCCGTCGGTCAAGGCCAACTGGTACGCGGACGTGAAGCGGGCCGGCGCCATCGGCCGCAACGTCTTCTGGCCGGCGCCCAACGTCGACTCGGGCCTGGTCTCCCTGGTGCGGCGCACCGAGCCCGTCAGGACGACCGCCTCCAAGCAGGAGGTGTTCGCCGTCGTCGACGCCGCCTTCGCCCAGCGCCGCAAGACCCTGCGCGCCGCCCTCGCCGGCTGGGCGGGCTCGCCCGCCGCGGCCGAGGCGGCCCTGGTGGCGGCCGGCATCTCGCCGCAGGCGCGCGGCGAGGCCCTGACGGTCGAGGAGTTCGCCCGGATCGCGGAGCACAAGGAGGCCGGGGCATGAGCGGCTCCGTCACCGTACGGGTCCCCGCCAAGGTCAACGTCCAGCTCGCGGTCGGCGGCGCCCGCCCCGACGGCTTCCACGACCTGGCCAACGTCTTCCTCGCGGTCTCCCTGTACGACGAGGTCACGGCGACCCCGGCCGCGGAGCTGACGGTCACCTGTGAGGGCCCCGACGCCGACAAGGTGCCGCTCGACCGCACCAACCTGGCGGCGCGGGCGGCCGAGCTGCTCGCCGCCCGGCACGGCATCGCCCCCGACGTGCACCTGCACATCGCCAAGGACATCCCGGTGGCGGGCGGCATGGCCGGTGGCAGCGCCGACGGCGCCGGCGCCCTGCTGGCCTGCGACGCGCTGTGGGGCCTGAACTCCTCGCGCGCCGAACTCCTGGAGATCTGCGCCGAACTGGGCAGCGACGTGCCGTTCAGTCTGGTCGGCGGCGCCGCGCTCGGCGTCGGGCGGGGCGAGCGGCTGACGGAGCTGCCGGTCGGCGGCGCCTTCCACTGGGTCTTCGCGGTCGCCGACGGCGGGCTCTCCACCCCGGCCGTGTACGGCGAGTTCGACCGTCTCAACGAGGCGGTCGAGGTGCCGGAGCCGGTCGCCTCGCCGGCCCTGCTCGACGCCCTGCGCACCGGCGACACGGCCGCCCTGGCCGGGAGCCTCGCCAACGACCTCCAGGCCGCCGCCCTGTCGCTGCGGCCCTCGCTGGCCGCGACCCTGACGGCCGGCACGGAGGCGGGCGCGCTGGCCGCGCTGGTCTCGGGCTCGGGACCGACGACGGCGTTCCTGGTCAAGGACGCGGAGGCCGCCGCGGCGGTCGCGGCGGCCCTCACGGCCTCGGGCACCTGCCGCACGGCCCGGGTGGCGACCGCTCCGGCGGCGGGCGCGCGGGTCCTGTAGGCCGCTCAGTCCTTGTTCTTGGAGATCCGGGCGAGCAGCAGGTTCGGGTCGGGGTCCACGGTGTCGAAGAAGGCCGCGCTGTTCACGTAGACGGTCTTGGCGTGCACCGCGGCCGAGGTCGGGTTGTCGAGCCCGTCGGCCGCCGTGAGCACGGTCTTGTGGCTGCCGTCGGGGCGCACGAGTTCGAGCTTGTGCACGGTGTTGAGGGCGGCCAGGACCGTGTCGCCGTGCCCGGTGAAGGTGAAGTCGTCGATGGACGTGAGCCCGGTCGCCCGGGTCTCGACCGCTCCTGCGGTCCGGTCGGGGCCGGGGCCGAACGGGATCCGCAGCAGCGTCCCCTTGGCCGTGTTGCTCACCCAGACGGCCCGGTCGTGGATCTTGATGCCGTTGGCGCCGAAGGGGGTCTCCGCGGTGGGTTCGAGCGCGGCCCCGCTCGCCCAGACCGTGGGCTCGCCGCCGGTCACGGGCAGGCTCCAGACCCGGCCGAGCCCCGTGTCGGCGGTGTAGAGGGTGCCGCACTCCTCGTCGAGGGCGAGCCCGTTCGGGAAGGCGTTCGCGGGGAAGAAGCCGATCTGCTCCGGCTCGCCGCCGGGCGTGAGGCGCCAGACGCCGGTCTCCTTGGTGCCGGTGACGTACGTGACGTACAGGGTGCCGTCGCCGGCGCGGGCGATGCCCAGGACGACGGCCCCGCCGACGGGCGTCGAGGCGCCCGGCACCTCGGGCAGGGTCGCCAGGATCCGCGTGGTGCCGTCCTTGGCGACGCGGGCGACCTGACGGGCGAAGGCGAAGGTGATGTCGGCGGAGCCGTCGGGTTCCAGGGCGATGTTCTCCGGGGTCTGCCCGGCGGCGAAGTCGAAGTGGGCGACGATGCGCGGGTGGCTGACGGTCGGGTCGCCGCCCGCGGCGGCGGGCGCCGCGGCGAGCAGGGTGAGGGCGGCGCAGGCCGCGAACGCGGCGGCCAGGCGGGGGCTTGGGGGCATGGTGTCTCCTCGACGGGGGCGGGTGCGGGTCCGGAGGCGTACGCGGGTCCGGCTGGGACACCGGCACACCCTCGAACATGACGGATCGTCGATCGGCCCGTCCCGCAGCCGGGGCCGGACAGTCGCCCGCGCGGCCGAGGACAGCACTCCGTTCGTACTCATGCGCGGGTTGAGTATCCGCGCCCTGCCGGTGCCGCCCGCGCGGGCGGCACCGTACCCGCATGGGAACCAGCGCGCGTGACCTCGCTGCCGCGACCCCGGCGAGCCGGGACCGCTATGTCGACCTGCTCCGGGTCGCCTCGCTCGCCGTCGTCGTCCTCGGCCACTGGCTGATGGCCGCGGTGACCGCCGACGGGCAGGTCGGCAACCTCCTCGCCGTCGTCCCCGGGCTCCAGGTGCTGACCTGGGCGCTCCAGGTGATGCCGGTGTTCTTCTTCGTCGGCGGCTTCGCGCACGCCCTCGCCCACCGCTCCCGGCCGCGGTACGCGGCCTTCCTGCGGGCCCGGCTGCAGCGGCTGCTGCGCCCCACGATGGTCTTCATCGGGGTGTGGGGGGCGCTCGCGCTCGCCGTCCAACTGCTCGGTGCGGACGGGGGACTGACCGGGGTGGCGCTGCGGCTGGTCACCCAGCCGCTGTGGTTCGTCGGGATCTACCTGGCGATGGTCGCCTTCACCCCGCCGCTCCTGAGGCTCCACGAACGCCTGGGCTGGGGCGCGTTCGGCGCGCTGGTCGCGGGCGCGGTGGCGGTGGACGTGCTGCGGTTCGCGGCCGGGGTGCCGTACGTGGAGTTCCTGAACTTCGCCTTCGTGTGGCTGGCGGTCCACCAGCTGGGCTTCCTGCGCGCCGACGGCATGATCCGCCGCCCGGCGTTCCTCGCGGCGGCGGGCCTCGCGGGCGCGGGGCTGCTCGTGGCCCTCGGGCCGTACCCGCTCTCCATGGTCGGCATGCCCGGCGAGAAGGTCTCCAACATGGCCCCGCCGACCCTCGCCCTGCTCTGCCACGGCCTGTGGCTGGTCGGCGCGGTCGAACTCCTGAAGGGGCCCGGCGCCCGGCTGACGGCCCGCGCCCGGGTCTGGCGGGCGGTGGTCGCCGCGAACGGCATCGCCATGACGGCGTTCCTGTGGCACCTGACGGCCATGCTGGGCGTGTACGGCGCCCTGCTCGCGCTCGACGTGCCGCTGCCGGCCCCCGCCACCGGCGCCTGGTGGACCCAGCTGCCCCTGCGCCTCGCCGCCGCGGTCGCCGTCACGGCCCTGCTGGTCGGCGTCTTCCGCCGCTTCGAGCGCCCGGCGCCCGCGGCCCCGTCCGACGGCACCGGCGGGCCGATCGCCGCGCTCGGCATCACGCTCGCCCTGCTCGGCGTCCTGGGCCTGTCGATGACGGGCTTCGGCGGCCTCCTGGAGGGCCACTCCGCCACCCTGATCGCGATCCGCGTGACCGCACCCGCGGCGGTCGCGATGGCGCTCGCGGGGTGGTTCCTGGTGGAGCGGGCGGGGCGCGGTTAGGCCGTGTCCGGTCGTGTCCGTTCTCAGCCGAGGTCGTCCACCTCTTCGGTGCTCGGTCCCTCGCAGCCGTGCGCCCTCGCCGAACGCTCGGCGAAGCGCCGGAGCGCGGCGCGCAGGGCCGGGTGGTCGAGGGCGAGGGGGCTCGTGGCGCGGCCCTCGGCGCTCGCGTACACGTCATAGGCGGCGCGGCGGACCCCGTCGTCGCACCGGCTCCACAGCGCGTAGCGACCGTCGGGGTGGTCGCCCGCGCGGTCGGTGAGCGAGTCCAGGCGGTCCCGCAGGCTCTCGTCCAGGGCGGGGCCGTACGAGGCGGTGAAGGTGTACAGCGGTGCGCCCCGCAGGCCGCCGAGCACGCAGCCCTCCTGGAGCTTGGGGTCCGCGGCCGTCTCGACGGCGGTACGGACTCCCCAGCGGGCGGCGGTCGGCGCGTCCACGATCCCGGCGCAGCTGCCGGAGACCGAGCCGAAGGGCTTGTGGTCCCAGGCGGTCACCGAGACGCCGACCCGGCGCACCGGCTCGCCCTCGGCGACCCGGCACCCCTGCTGCCGGGCGTAGGCCGTGGCCGTCCCGGTCATGACGGCGGTGAGCCGGGCGCGGTCCTCGGGGCGGCCGAAGTCGAGGCGGTCGGTCCTGGCCCGCACCTCGGCGACGAGGCCCTTGCCCGGCTTGCCGACGCAGGCGAGCAGCACCGAGGCGACGGCGTCGCCCCGGTCGCGGGCCGCCCGGTCGGGGTCGTAGGAGAAGCCGCCGGTCCAGCCGTGGCCGAGGGGCGCGTCGGTGCGGTCCGCCTCGACCGGTGCCGCGCGCTCGCCCGCGTCGCTCACCGTCACGCGCAGGTCGATCCCGCCGTCCTCCTCGTCGTCGACCTCGCTCACCCTGCACTGCCACCAGCGTTCGCCGCGGCCGTGCCGGATGTCCGCCGTGACCTCCGCCCCGCCCACCAGCTCCCGCAGCGGGCCCGCCGCCAGGGTGCCGTCGCAGGCCGAGTCGAGGGCGCCGTCCTCGCCCCAGGCGCCCGAGATCCAGGTGATTCCGCCCGCGACGAGGACCGCTCCGACGGTGAGGGCGGCCGCGAGTCCCAGCCGGCGGCTCCGCTTCGGTGTCTCCGTGCTCACTGCCACACCGTCCCCAGGCTCTTCGAGTCGCGGCAGTGCGCCGCCTCCAGATAGCGGCCGAGCAGCGCGTCCGCCCGGTCCGCGAGGCCGCCCTTCTCGCTGCCCGTCACGCTCACCCGGTGCAGACCCGGGCCCTCGGCGCAGCGGGCCTCGGCCCAGGCGGCGACCGTGAAGGAGCGCGCGTCGGCGCGGGGCGGGGTGCCCTGCCCCGCGGCGGCGAGCTCGCGGCCGTACTCCGTGCGCACCTCCGGCAGCAGCTCGCCCCACCAGCTCGCCGAGGTCACGCCGAGGGCCTGCGTGCCCTTCAGGGCGCCCGTGTCGCAGCCGCGGGCCGCCGGGTGGGTGGCGCCCCGGTCACGCTCCCCGGTCGGCTTCCAGCCGGCTCCGAGGTCCGCGGTGCGGAACCAGCGGCAGGACTCCGGAGTGGCCTTCCCGTCCGCGTCGGCCGGGTCGGCCGGGTCGTCCGGCGCTTCCCCGGCGCCACCGGTGAAGGGCTTCACGTCCGCCGGCCGTACGGGCGCCCCGCCGCAGCGGTGCTCGACGCGCAGCCCGTCCGCGACGGCGGCCACCGCCGGGGCGACCGCGTCGCGCGGGGCCGCGCCGGTCGTCTCGCCGGACAGCGAGCCGTGGACCCGGAAGCTCCTCACCGGCCGCGGGTACCCGGGCAGGCCGCCCGGGCAGGCGACCGTGACCTGGACGTCGGCCCGCCGGTGGTCCTCGCCCCAGCGCGGCTCGCGCTCGTAGGGGTCCCCGGTGATCTGCTCGATCCGGACGCCCTTCAGGGGCGCGTCCAGGACCGGCGTCGCCGTCACGTCGAGCTCGCCCCCGTCGGCGCCCACCCCGCACGAGACCAGCCCGCGCGGCCCGGGTCCGGTCCGCGCGCGCCACCACTCGTCGTCGGGGAGCAGCGCCCGCACCGCGTCCGCGGGCAGCACCCCGCCGCAGGCCCGGGCCAGGGCGTCCGTGTTGTGGTTCTCCCGCCGCTCGGCCCTGACCAGGACGAAACCCGTGACCAGCGCCGCGAGCAGGACCACCGCGCTCGCCTGGGGCAGCCAGCGGTGCCGCCGGAACCGCGCCCCCACCGCATCGCCCATCCCAGGCCCCCGCCCCGTACACAGTTGCGAACGAAATCACCGCACGCTATCCCACCCGCCCCACCCGTCTACCCTGGACGTCGATCGATCCCCCGCCACAGGAGTGAAATGGCCGTCAATCTGGTCAATGTCGAGTCCGTCAGCAAGGTGTACGGCACCCGTGCACTGCTCGACGGGGTATCCCTCGGCGTCTCCGAAGGGGACCGGATCGGTGTCGTCGGCCGCAACGGCGACGGCAAGACCACGCTGATCCGGATGCTCGCCAAGCTGGAGGAGGCCGACACCGGCCGGGTCACCCACAGCGGCGGGCTGCGGCTCGGGGTGCTCACCCAGCACGACTCGCTCGACCCGAAGGCGACCATCCGCCACGAGGTCATCGGCGTCATGGCCGACCACGAGTGGGCGGGCAGCGCCAAGATCCGCGACGTGCTCACCGGCCTGTTCGGCGGGCTCGACCTGCCCGGCTTCGAGAACGGCCTCGACACCGTGATCGGGCCGCTGTCCGGTGGCGAGCGGCGCCGGATCGCGCTCGCCAAGCTGCTCATCGAGGACCAGGACCTGATCGTCCTCGACGAGCCCACCAACCACCTCGACGTCGAGGGCATCGCCTGGCTCGCCGGCCACCTGCAGAACCGGCGCTCCGCGCTCGTCTGCGTCACCCACGACCGCTGGTTCCTCGACCAGGTCTGCACCCGCATGTGGGACGTGCAGCGCGGCACCGTCTACGAGTACGAGGGCGGCTACTCCGACTACGTCTTCGCCCGCGCCGAGCGCGAGCGGATCGCGGCCACGGAGGAGGTCAAGCGGCAGAACCTGGTCCGCAAGGAGCTCGCCTGGCTGCGCCGCGGCGCCCCGGCCCGCACCTCCAAGCCGCGCTTCCGCATCGAGGCCGCCAACGCGCTCATCGCGGACGTGCCGGAGCCCCGCGACACCTCCGAGCTGATGAAGTTCGCCAACGCCCGGCTCGGCAAGACCGTCTTCGACCTGGAGGACGTGACCGTCACCGCCGGGCCGAAGACGCTCCTGCGCCACCTCACCTGGCAGCTCGGCCCCGGCGACCGCATCGGCCTGGTCGGCGTCAACGGCGCCGGCAAGACCTCGCTGCTGCGCGCCCTGGCCGAGGCCGCCCGCACCGAGGGCGAGGCGCAGCCGCCGGCCGGCCGGATCGTGGTCGGCAAGACCGTCCGGCTCGCCTACCTCTCCCAGGACGTCACCGAACTCCCCGCCGAACTGCGCGTCCTGGAGGCCGTGCAGCAGATCCGCGACCGGGTCGACCTCGGCAAGGGCCGGGAGATGAGCGCCGGACAGCTCTGCGAGCAGTTCGGCTTCGGCAGGGACAAGCAGTGGACGCCCGTCGGCGACCTCTCCGGCGGCGAGCGGCGCCGGCTCCAGCTGCTCCGGCTGCTCATGGACGAGCCCAACGTGCTCTTCCTCGACGAGCCGACCAACGACCTCGACATCGAGACCCTGACCCAGCTGGAGGACCTGCTCGACGGCTGGCCGGGCTCGATGGTGGTCATCTCCCACGACCGGTTCTTCCTGGAGCGCACCACCGACCGGACCTTCGCGCTGCTCGGCGACCAGACGCTGCGGATGCTGCCGCGCGGCATCGACGAGTACCTGGAGCGGCGCCGGAAGATGATCGAGGCCGCCGCCCCGGCCCCGGCCGCCCCCGCCGCCGCGCCGAAGCAGGGGGTGTCGGCCGCCGACGCGCGCGCCGCGAAGAAGGAGTTGCAGAAGGTCGAGCGGCAGCTCGACAAGATCTCCGACAAGGAGGCCAAGCTGCACACCCGGATCGCGGAGAACGCCACGGACTTCGAGAAGGTCGCGAAGCTCGACGCCGAGCTGCGGGAACTCGCCGGGGAGCGCGAGGAATTGGAAATGCGCTGGCTCGAACTGGCCGAGGACGCGTAGAGAAGTCGTAGAGACCGCATAACGACGGCATCACGGGCCGGTCCTCCCTTGGGAACAAGGGGCGGACCGGTCACTTTTGCGCCATCGCGTGAGTGGTAGAAAGAAAACCCGCTCACAAAAGGGGGAAGCGCTGATGACCCAGCCGCCCAGCAACCAGCCGCCGGGGGGCTTCGGCGCTCCGGACCCGAACGTCCCGCCGGTCCCGCCGATGCCTCCGCAGGCACCCGCGGCTCCGCCGGTCCCGCCGCAGGCGCCGCAGGCGCAGCCGGGCCCGTACGGGTACCCGCAGCAGGCCCCGCAGACGCCTCCGCCGGGGCCGTACCAGCAGCCCGGGCCCTACCAGCAGCAGCCGCAGCAGGGCCCGTACGGCTATCCGCAGCAGCAGCCGGGTCCGTACGGCCAGCAGCCCGGCCCGTACGGTCAGCAGCCCAACCCGTACGGCGGCTACCCCACCGCCCCGATGCAGCAGACGCCGCCCCCGGGCGGCGGCAAGAACCCGTTCAAGGGCAAGCCCGGCGTCATCGTCGCCGCGGCCGCGGCCGCGCTGCTCGTCATCGGCGGCGTCAGCTGGTTCGCGCTCAGCGGTGACGACGAGAAGGACCCGGTCGCCCAGCCGACCACCTCCGCCACCACCACCCCGAAGCCGACGGACTCCGTCGACGAGGGCGACGGCAGCGGCGACGGCGAGAACGGCGACGAGAGCCTGAACGCCGGCCGCAAGGACGGCGAAGCGAAGATCAACTGGCTGCTCAAGAACAACGTCGACCTGCCGCGCAACGGCGCCGACGTCTACGGCCCGTGGATCGTCGGCGACACCGTCGTCAAGGCCATGTACAAGGGCATCGACGGCTACAGCCTGGCCGACGGCTCCGCGAAGTGGCACATCGACGTGCCCTTCGAGCTGTGCGCCGCGCCGCCGGAGCCCGCCGCGAACGGCACCATGGTCTTCGCGTACAACGACAGCGCGGGCGACCGGGCCAAGTGCACCCAGATGCAGCAGGTCGACCTCAAGACCGGCAAGGCGGGCTGGAAGAAGGCCGTCCCGAAGGCCACCGGCCTCTTCGCCTTCTCCGACAACACCCTGGCCATCAGCGGCAACACGGTCACCGCGGCCGGCTCCAGCTCCGCGTACGGCTTCTCGCTGACCGACGGCAAGCAGCTGTTCTCCTCGCCGACCAGCGGCTGCAAGCCCTTCGCCTACGCGGGCGGCAGCAAGCTGATCGCCGCCTCCAAGTGCCCCTCGGGCGACGTGAACAAGGAGTCGCAGGCGGTCAGCGAGGTCGACCCGAACACGGGCAAGCCCAAGTGGACCTTCAAGCTGGAGGTCAACTGGGAGGTGGACCGGGTCTACTCGGTCGACCCGCTGGTCGTCTCGGCCACCCAGCGCGAGCAGAAGAAGTGGGCGATCTTCTCGCTCAAGGCCAACGGCACCGAGCGCTCGCAGATCCAGGGCGGCAAGGACAAGTTCGCCCCCCGCTGCGGCGGCTCGTTCGTCGTCTTCGGCAAGAACCTGCAGGGCTGCACCGGTGTCGCGGCCGACGCGAACACCTTCTACATGGCCACCGAGACCGCGTACGGCACGCCCAACGACGTCATCGCCTTCGACCTCAACACCGGCAAGCCCAAGTGGCGCTCCAAGGCGCCCGGCGAGGCGCAGATGACCCCGCTGCGCATGGAGGGGTCCGAGGTGCTGGTCTACGTCGAGCCGCGCTACGACACGGGCGGCGCGGTGGCGACCATCGCCCCGACCGGCGGTGCGCCGAAGGTGCTGCTCCAGCACCAGGCGGCGGTCTCGACGGTCGAGAGCTCCTTCTACGACGCGGGCTACGCGTACGGCAACGGCACGTTCGTGATCGCCGCGGGCCGGGTCTCCGCCTCCAACGACAAGGAGGAGAAGGAGACCAAGACGATGATGGCGTACGGCAAGTGACGCCCCGCCCGTCCCGTCCGCTCCCCGACTCCTCCGAGGTACCCACGTCATGACGCAGCCACCGCCGCCACCGCCGAACCAGCCCCCCGGCCCGCCGCCGGGCGGTTTCGGCGCCCCGCAGGACCCGCCGCCGGGCGGCTTCGGCGCGCCCCAGGACCCGCCGCCGGGCGGCTTCGGCGCGCCCCAGGACCCGCCGCCGGGCGGGTTCGGCGCCCCGACGCCCCCGCCGCAGTACGGCTACCCCCAGCAGCCGCCGGCGCCCCCGCAGCAGGCCCCGTACGGCTACCCGCAGCAGCCGCCCACCCAGCCGCAGCCGCAGTACGGGTATCCGCAGCAGCAGCCGTATCCGCAGCAGTCGCCGTATCCGCAGCAGTACCAGCAGACGCCTCCGCCGGGTTCCGGCGGCGGCAAGAAGCTGTCGGCGCAGATGCAGATCATCATCGCGGCGGTCGTCGCCGTGGTGCTGATCATCGGCGGCGGCCTGTGGTACGCGAACTCCGGCGGGGGTGACGACAAGGACAAGGACGCCAAGGGCACCTCCGGCGCCACCACCGGGGGCGGTACGGGCGGCGCATCGGGCGGCGGGCTCGACGGGGCCGGCAAGGAGAAGGCCCCGTCGAACACCTCGGCCAAGATGACCGTCCAGCTGCCGCAGCCCAAGGTCGAGGACGTCACCGACGTCTCCGGCTCCTGGATCACCGCCAAGGCGTACGTGAAGACCGGGGTCAACTCGGTCGTCGGCTACGACCTCGACAAGGGCACCGTGCTGTGGACGCTGCCGCTGACCGGCCAGGTCTGCGGCGCCACGCAGCACGTCACGGCGGACGGCAAGACGCCGATCCTCTTCGAGGCGACCAAGCGGCTGCCCCCGAAGAACTACCAGCCGTGCACCGAGGTCGGCCTGATCGACCTCAACACCGGCAAGCTGGTCTGGTCGACGTCCGTCACCGGAGGCTCCGCGGGCGACAGCAAGGCCCGCTTCAGCGAGGTCACGCTGAGCGGCGCGACCGTCGCGGTCGGCGGCACCGACGGCGGCGCGGCCTTCGACGTGGCCAACGGCAACCCGCGCTGGAAGCCGCAGGCCAACAGCAACAACTGCTACGACATGGGCTACGGCGGCGGCGCGGGCCTGGTCGCGGCCCGCAAGTGCGGTTCGTACGGCAGCCAGTACGTGCTGATCCAGAACCTCAACCCGGTCAGCGGCGCCCCGATCTCGCAGTTCAAGATGCCCGCGGGCGTCGAGTACGCGGCGGTCGTCTCCACCAAGCCGCTGGTGGTGGCCGCCGACGTCGGCGACACCGCGACCGACGGCTCCGGCATCTCGGACTTCTTCTCCATCGACGAGAAGACCGGCAAGCTGAAGGCGAAGATCACCGCGGACTCCGAGCGCTACGCGGCCCGCTGCCGCTCCACCGAGGTGGAGAACTGCAGCAAGGTCGTGGTGGGCAACGGCCGGCTCTACCTGCCGACCGAGGAGCACGAGGGCACCACCGGGGAGTACGGCGACGAGACCAACGAGATCGTCGCGTTCGACCTGGCCACCGGCAAGCCGGTGCCCGAGAAGGCCGACGCGGGCGACCGCTACACGCTGGTCCCGCTCCGCATGGACGGCGGCAACATCATCGCGTACAAGCTGCCGCCCTACGACAAGGGCGGGCAGATCGTCTCCATCGACGGCGGCTCCATGAAGGAGACCAAGCTCCTGGAGAACCCGGTGGTGAAGGGCATCGACAGCCCCGAGCGGTCCTTCTCCTCGGACTACGTGGAGGCCGTGTACGCCGACGGGCGGCTGTTCCTCTCCGAGGTCATGATCGACAAGCAGCGCTCGGCGTCCTCCACCAAGGAGTACCTGGTGGTGGGATACAGCACCCGCTGACGCTCCGTCATCGCTACAGTCCGGCGCACCGATGCACATCGGTGCGCCGGACTGTTTGCACATGGGCCTGTTTGGCGAAGAATTCGACAGTCTGGGGGGTCAGGGAGAGATGGGGGCCAGATCGATGGGCGTTCGGCTCATGGTGGTCGACGACCACCGACTGCACGCGGAGGCGCTCGCCTCGGCGCTGAAGCTGCGCGGGCACCGGGTGCTCGCGTCGGCGGCGCCGGTGGCGGGTGCGGCGGAGCTGGTGGTGAGCCGTGCGCCGGAGGTCTGTCTGCTGGGCACCTCGGCGCCGGCCGAACCGGGCGCCTTCGACCCGGTCGTACGGATCAAGCGGGAGCGGCCCCAGGTGGCCGTGGTGGTGCTGGGTCCGGTGCCCTCGCCGCGCGGTATCGCGGCGGCCTTCGCGGCCGGGGCCTCGGGCTACGTCCGGCACGACGAGCGGATCGAGGGCGTCGAGCGGGCGCTGATGAAGGCCAGGGCGGGGGAGGCGGCGGTGGCTCCGCTGCTGCTCCAGAGCGCCTTCGCGGAGCTGCTCAACCCGGCGGCGCAGCCGGACGACGAGGGCCAGCGGCTGCTGCGGCTGCTCACCCCGCGGGAGGCGGAGGTCCTGGTCCGGGTGGCGGAGGGGGAGGACACCCGGGTGATCGCGGCGGGGATGGCGATCGCGCCGAGCACGGCGCGGACGCATGTGCAGCGGGTGCTGATGAAGCTGGGGGTCGGCTCGCGGCTGGAGGCGGCGGCGCTGGCGGCGCGGACCGGGCTGCTGGACCGGGTGCCGGTGCAGCGGGCGTAGGGACTGCCTTCCGGTCCGGTCCGGGCCGGGCCGGTCCGGGCCGGGCTGCGGGGCCCGGGGCCCGGTCTCGTCCTTCGTGTGGGTGACGGGCCTGGACGACTGTTGACCTTCGTTGTTTGATTGTGGTTTTTTATGGGTGGTTCTGTTTGCTGGAGGCTGTTGGAGGCCGCCCGCCGTGAAGAAGACCCTGACCCACCTCGCCGACGGGCGGGAGCTCCTCTACTTCGACGCCGCGGACGACACCGTCCGCGAGGCCGTCGACCACCGGCCGCTCGACCCCGTCACCTCCGCCTCCGAGGTCCGCCACGACCCGCTGCTCGGCGAGGACGTGGCCATCGCCTCGCACCGGCAGGGCCGGATCTACCACCCGCCCGCCGACAGCTGCCCGCTCTGCCCCTCCACGCCGGCCTGGCAGAGCGAGATCCCGGCCGCCGACTACGAGGTGGCGGTCTTCGAGAACCGCTTCCCCTCGCTCTCCGGCGCCAACGGACGCTGCGAGGTCGTCTGCTTCACCTCCGACCACAAGGCCTCCTTCGCCGACCTCACCGAGGAGCGGGCCGCCCTGGTCCTCGCCGCCTGGACCGACCGCACCGCCGAGCTCTCCGCCCGTCCCGGCGTCCGGCAGGTCTACTGCTTCGAGAACCGGGGCGCCGAGATCGGCGTCACCCTGGCCCACCCGCACGGCCAGATCTACGCCTTCCCCTTCACCACGCCCCGCACGGCCACCATGCTCCGCAACGCCGTCGCGCACCGCGCAGGCACCGGACGCAACCTCTTCGAGGACGTGCTGGAGCGCGAGCGGGCCGGGGAGCGGGTGGTGCTCGCCGGCGAGCACTGGACGGCCTTCGTGCCGTACGCCGCCCGCTGGCCGTACGAGGTGCACCTCTACCCGAACCGGCGGGCGGCCGACCTCACCGCCCTCGACGGGGCGGCCCGCGCGGAGTTCCCGCGGCTCTACCTCGAACTGCTGCGGCGCTTCGACCGGATCTTCGGCACGGACCAGCCGCCGACGCCCTACATCGCCGCCTGGCACCAGGCGCCGGTGGCCGGCGCCGGCCGGGAGGAGTTCGCGCTGCACCTGGAGCTTTTCACCGTCCGCCGGGCCTCTGGCAAGCTGAAGTACCTCGCGGGCACCGAGTCCGGCATGGGCGCGTTCATGAACGACGTGTCGCCGGAGTCCGCGGCCGACAGACTCCGAGAGGTGGCAAGCAGTTGAGTAAGTACCTGGTGACGGGTGGAGCAGGCTACGTGGGCAGCACGGTCGCGGCCCACCTCCTGGAGGCGGGGCACGAGGTCACCGTCCTCGACGACCTCTCCACCGGCTTCCGTGAGGGCGTTCCCGCCGGGGCGGCCTTCATCGAGGGCCGCATCCAGGACGCCGCGCGGTGGCTCGACTCCAGCTTTGACGGCGTGCTGCACTTCGCCGCCTTCTCCCAGGTCGGCGAGTCCGTCGCCAGGCCGGAGAGGTACTGGGACAACAACGTCGGCGGCACCATGGCGCTGATCGCCGCCATGCGCGAGGCCGGCGTGCGCCGCCTGGTGTTCTCCTCGACCGCCGCCACCTACGGCGAGCCGGAGACCGTGCCGATCACCGAGGCCGCGCCGACCGCGCCGACCAACCCCTACGGCGCGACCAAGCTGGCCGTCGACCACATGATCACCGGCGAGTGCGCCGCCCACGGCCTCGCCGCGGTCTCGCTGCGCTACTTCAACGTGGCCGGCGCCTACAAGGAGTGCGGCGAGCGGCACGACCCCGAGTCGCACCTCATCCCGCTGGTCCTGCAGGTCGCCCTCGGGCAGCGCGAGGCGATCAACGTCTACGGCGACGACTACCCGACGCCCGACGGCACCTGCGTGCGCGACTACATCCACGTCGCGGACCTCGCGGAGGCCCATCTGCTCGCCCTGGACGCGATGACCGAGGGCGAGCACCTGATCTGCAACCTCGGCAACGGCAACGGCTTCTCCGTGCGGGAGGTCGTCGAGACCGTCCGCAAGGTCACCGGCCACCCGGTGCCCGAGGTGATGGCCGAGCGCCGCGCCGGTGACCCGGCCGTGCTCGTCGCCTCGGCCGACACCGCGCGCGAGCGCCTCGGCTGGAACCCGTCCCGCCCGGATCTGGCGGCCATCGTCGAGGACGCCTGGGCGTTCGCGCGCAAGAAGGAGCAGGGGCAGGCATGAGAGACGTCGCGGCGGAGTTCGGCGCGCTGTACGGAGCGGCCCCCGACGGGGTCTGGGCCGCTCCCGGGCGGGTCAACCTGATCGGTGAGTACACCGACTTCAACGAGGGCTTCGTGCTCCCGCTGGCTCTGCCGCACACGGCCGTGGCCGCCGTCTCCCGCCGGGACGACGGGGTTCTGCGGCTGCACTCCGGCGACGTCGGGGGCGGCGTCGTCCAGCTCGACGTCGACGCCCTGGAGCCGCTGTCCGGGGCCTCGGGATACGGCTGGGCCGCGTATCCGGCCGGTGTGGTGTGGGCGCTGCGGGCGGCCGGGCACGCGGTGACCGGCGCCGACGTCCACCTCGCGTCGACGGTGCCGACCGGCGCCGGACTCTCCTCGTCGGCCGCGCTGGAGGTGGTCACGGCCCTCGCGCTGAACGATCTGTTCGGGCTCGGGCTGTCCCGGCCCGAGCTCGCCGTGATCGCCCAGCGCGCGGAGAACGCCTTCGTGGGCGTGCCGTGCGGGGTGATGGACCAGATGGCCTCCGCGTGCGCCACCGAGGGCCACGCCCTGCACCTGGACACGCGCGACCTGTCGTACCGGCAGGTGCCGTTCGACCTGGCCGCCCGGGGGCTCTGCCTGCTGGTCGTCGACACGCGGGTGAAGCACGCGCTCGGGGACGGCGCGTACGCGGAGCGGCGCGCCGGGTGTGAAGCGGGTGCGCGGGCGCTCGGCGTGCGCGCGCTGCGCGACGTTCCCGCCGCGCAACTGTCCGATGTGCTCGCGCGTTTGGGTGATGAAACGGTTCGCCGCTATGTCCGGCACGTCGTCTCCGACAACGACCGGGTCGAGCGGGTGATCGCCCTCCTCGACGCCGGGGATCCCCGCGCGGTCGGCGCCCTCCTCACCGAGGGCCACGCCTCGCTCCGTGACGACCTGCGCGTCTCCTGTGCCGAGCTGGACCTCGCGGTCGAGGCGGCGAACGCGGCGGGGGCGCTCGGCGCGCGGATGACCGGCGGCGGCTTCGGCGGCTCGGCGGTCGTCCTGGTGGAGGCGGACGCGGCGGACGCGGTCGCCGCCGCGGTCGCCAAGGCCTTCGCCGAGGCGGGCCACACCGCACCCGGCGTCTTCCCGGCGGTCCCGTCGGCGGGCGCGCGCCGGGTGGCCTGAGGCGCCCGGTCCGGTCACCGCGACCGGCCGGGTTGACGATCCGTCAGGTCCCCAACTCCCCCCAACTGCGCACACTTCCGCGATTCGGCTTCCGTCGGCCCGCCGCGCCCTTACCCTGGTGCGCAGCGCCGGTGGGGGCCGGTGCTGATCAGGGGTATCGAGACCCGCCGGGTACGGCGCCCGGGGCGGGGGTAACTGTCATGGCACGGCGGCGGCTGTGCGTTCGGCGGTGCCCGCCCCCGGCGTCGTGCCCGCGCCGGGCCGTTCCTCGACACTTGGGGGTGTCCGTGGCCCGTATCCGGGTTCTGGTGGTCGACGACCACCGCATCTTCGCCGAGTCGCTCGCAGCCGCCCTCGCGGCGGAGCCCGACGTCGACGTCACCGCCGCGGGCAGCGGCCCGGCCGCTCTGCGCTGCCTGGACCGCGGCGTGGGGGAGGGGCGGCGGTTCGACGTGATGCTCGTCGACGCCGACCTCGGCGGGGGCGACGGGATCGCCCTGGTGGCCGGCGTGCGCGAGGGGCGGCCCGGGCTGCGCAGCGTGGTCCTCGCGGAGCGGGACGACGCCCACCGGGCGGCGCTCGCGCTGCAGGCCGGCGCCTGGGGGTGGGTGGCCAAGGACTGCTCGCTGCAGCGGCTGCTCGCCGTCGTGCGCGGGGTGCTGCGGGACGAGACCCATCTGCCGCCGGCGCTGCTCACGGGAGTCCTGCGGGAGCTGACGGAGGCGCGCAAGCACCGTACGGAGAGCGAGCGGCTGGTGGAGTCGCTGACCCCGCGCGAGCGGGAGGTGCTGCGCTGCATGGTGGCCGGTCTGGGCCGCAAGGCGGTCGCGGAGCGCCTCTTCCTGTCCCCGCACACCGTGCGGACCCATATGCAGAACGTGCTGGGCAAGCTGGGCGTGCACTCGACGCTGGCGGCGGTGGCGCTGGCGCGGCGGGCCGGGGTGGGTCCGGTGGAGGACGCGGGGCCGGTGGTGGTCCCCGCGCCGGTGCTAGCCGGGGACGTTGTCGAACGGGGCGGTCAGCTGGCGTAGCAGGGCGGCGAGCTCGCTGCGCTCGGTGCGGGAGAGCCGGGCCAGGATGGCCCGCTCCTGGGCGAGGAGGCCGGCGAGCGCCTGGTCCGCGCGGTCGCGGCCCTCGGGCGTGAGGCGGACCAGGACGCCACGGCGGTCGCTGGGGTCGGGCAGGCGCTCGACCAGGCCCTTCTTGGTGAGCCGGTCGATGCGGTTGGTCATGGTGCCCGAGGTGACCAGGGTCTGGGTGAGCAGCTGGCCGGGGGAGAGCTGGTAGGGCGCGCCGGCCCGGCGGAGCGAGGTCAGGACGTCGAACTCCCAGGGCTCCAGCTGGTGCTCGGAGAAGGCGAGACGACGGGCGCGGTCGAGGTGCCGGGCCAGGCGTGAGACACGGCTGAGCACCTCGAGCGGTTCCACGTCGAGGTCCGGGCGCTCGCGGCGCCATGCAGCGACCAGTCGGTCGACCTCGTCCTCCATGACGATCAGTGTAGAGGGTCCCTTGACATAAAGTCTCTTGGTATTAAGTCTCTCTACGTCAAGTATCTTGATATAGAGATATAGTCTGCTGGACTATGGGGAAGAGACCGGGCCGGAACTCCGTTCCGCTTCGGCTATTCGTTCCAGCAAGGGGGCTTCGAACATGCATTCCGTGGAATCCGCCGCACCGACATGGGACCCACAGCAGTACCTGCGTCACGCCGGTCACCGCACCCGACCGTTCCTCGACCTGCTCGCCCGAATACCGCAGCTGCCCAACCAGAACCGGCCGGCCCGGGTCGCCGACCTCGGCTGCGGACCCGGCAACGTCACGGTGCTGCTCGCCGACCGCTGGCCCGACGCGCACATCACCGGCCTCGACCTCTCGCCCGAGATGCTGGAGCGGGCCGAGAAGGACTGGGCCGGCACCACGGCGGGGGGCGGCTGGATCGACTTCCGGGCGGCCGACGCGGCCCACTGGACGCCGGAGGAGCCGTACGACCTGATCGTGTCCAACGCGGCCCTTCAGTGGGTGCCGAACCACCCGGAGTCCTTCGCCGCGTGGATCGCC
This sequence comes from Streptomyces sp. NPDC020422, assembly GCF_044386705.1. Classification (NCBI taxonomy): domain Bacteria; kingdom Bacillati; phylum Actinomycetota; class Actinomycetes; order Kitasatosporales; family Streptomycetaceae; genus Streptomyces; species Streptomyces sp. NPDC020422. The sequence goes on from NZ_JBIRVJ010000010.1 coordinate 235,575, forward strand.
GGACTGCGGCCCGGCGGCACCCTCGCCTTCCAGGTCCCCGGCAATTTCACCTCGCCCAGCCACGCCCTGCTCGGCGAGCTCTGCGAGACCCCGGAGTGGCGCGAGCGCGTCGGCGACCAGGGCCGGCGTTTCGTCCACATCCTCGAACCGGCCGACTACCTCCAGCGGCTGACCGACCTCGGCTGCGAGACGGACGTCTGGGAGACCACCTACCACCAGATGCTCACCGGCGAGGACCCCGTCCTCGACTGGGTCAAGGGCACCGCGCTGCGGCCCGTCCTGACCGCCCTGAAGGACGACCGCGCCGCCACCGAGGCCTTCCTCGACCAGTACCGCGAACGGCTCCGCGAGGCCTACCCGCCGGGCCCGCACGGCACCGCGTTCCCGTTCCGGAGGATCTTCGCCATCGCCAGGAAGGCCGCCTGATGCTGTTACCCGTCGACCACGTCCGGCTCGCCGCCCCCATCGGAGGCGAGGACCTGCCGCGCGCCCACCACGGGGACGTCCTCGGCACGACCGAGATCCCGAAGCCGCAGGTCCCCGCCGCACGAGGAGGCTGCCGGTTCGCCGCGGCCGACGGAGCCGTCCGGCTCCACCCGGGGGCCCTGGCCGGCTCCCGCCCCGCCCGCACGGCCCACCCGGGCCTGCGGGTGACGGGAATCCGGGACTACGCGGACTACGCGGCCCGCCTGGAGAAACGCGGGGGCAGAGTCCTCTGGGACGCCCGTCTGCCAGGCCACCGGCGCCGCCACGCCGAAGACCCGGTCGGAAACCGTCCGGAGTTCCCGGAGCCCCTGGAATGACCCACCCGGCGTGCGGCCGGCCCCGGCCGGCCGCACCCTTGGTCCATGACCGCCCGCAACTCCCCGACGGGCCCGCCGCCCGGGCCCCGGTCGGGGCCGCCCGACCGGAGACCCGCGGGCGCGCGCCGACCGCTGTGGACCCACGCGGTCACGGCCACCGCCGGCCTCGGCGTCGGGGTCCTGATCGGGCTGGTCCTCGCCGATGACGGCGGGTCGGCCGGGGCCGTGGGCCCCACGGTCACCGTCACCGCCACGCCGCCGCCCGGAGCGGACGGCACCACCCCGGCCGGCGACACCGTATCGGGACCGCCCGACACCGGTACGGCCGCGCCCCGCGGCACGATCCCCGGGGACGGCACCTTCTTCGTCGGCAAGGAGGTGGCGCCGGGCACGTACCGCAGCGACGGACCCGCCGACCCCAACGTGCCCTACTGCTCCTGGGCGCGGCTCAAGGGCACCACCGGGAACCCCGGCGACCTGCTCGCCGCCGACGGTTCGAAGGGGCCGCTCACGGTGACCGTGCTCCCCTCCGACGTGGCGTTCAAGACCGAGGGGTGCAAGCCCTGGCGCAGGGCCGGCTAGGCCTCAGCTCTTGCGGTGCCCTATCAACCGCGGCTTCTGCTCCAGGCCGTCCAGGCCGTGCCAGGCCAGGTTCACCAGGTGCGCCGCCACCTCCGCCTTCTTCGGCTTGCGGACGTCCAGCCACCACTGGCCGGTCAGGGCCACGCTGCCGACCAGGGCCTGGGCGTACAGCGGGGCGAGCTTCGGATCGAAGCCGCGGGCCTTGAACTCCAGGCCCAGGATGTCCTCGACCTGCGTGGCGATGTCGCTGATCAGCGAGGCGAAGGTGCCCGTCGACTGGGCCACCGGAGAGTCGCGGACCAGGATGCGGAAGCCGTCCGTGTAGCGCTCGATGTAGTCGAGCAGCGCGAAGGCCGCCTGCTCCAGCAGCTCGCGCGGGTGGCCGGCGGTCAGCGCCCCCGTCACCATGTCGAGGAGCTGGCGCATCTCGCGGTCCACCACGACCGCGTACAGGCCCTCCTTGCCGCCGAAGTGCTCGTACACCACCGGCTTGGACACCCCGGCCTTCGCCGCGATCTCCTCCACCGACGTGCCCTCGAAGCCCTTCTCCGCGAAGAGCGTGCGACCGATGTCGAGGAGCTGCTCGCGGCGCTCGGCGCCCGTCATCCTCACCCGGCGGCCACGCCGGGGCTTCGGTTCGCTCGTACTGCCTGCACTGCCGTCGATCGCCACGTCTTCCATCATGCCGCGTCGGCGGGTGCGCCCTGGCGCCGGGCTTCGATGCGGGCGGCCGCCGGCCAGCGCACGTCGGAGGCCCAGCCCAGCTGCTCGAACCAGCGGATCAGCCGCGCGCTGGAGTCGACCTGGCCCCTCAGCACGCCGTGCCGGGCCGAGGTCGGGTCCGCGTGGTGCAGGTTGTGCCAGGACTCGCCGCAGGACAGCACCGCGAGCCACCACACGTTGCCCGAGCGGTCGCGCGACTTGAAGGGACGCTTGCCCACCGCGTGGCAGATCGAGTTGATCGACCAGGTGACGTGGTGCAGCAGCGCCACCCGGACCAGGGAGCCCCAGAAGAACGCCGTGAACGCGCCCCACCACGACATGGTGACCAGACCGCCGACCACCGGCGGGATCGCCAGCGACACCACCGTCCACAGCACGAACTGGCGCGAGATCCGGCGGATCGCCGGGTCCTTGATCAGATCGGGCGCGTACTTGTGCTGCGGCGTCTGCTCCTCGTCGAACATCCAGCCGATGTGCGCCCACCACAGCCCCTTCATCAGGGCCGGCACCGTCTCCCCGAACCGCCACGGCGAGTGCGGGTCGCCCTCGGCGTCCGAGAACTTGTGGTGCTTGCGGTGGTCGGCGACCCAGCGCACCAGCGGCCCCTCGACCGCCAGCGAGCCCATGATCGCCAGCGCGATCCGCAGCGGGCGCTTCGCCTTGAACGAGCCGTGCGTGAAGTAGCGGTGGAAGCCGATCGTGATGCCGTGGCAGCCGATGAAGTACATCGCCGTCATGAGGCCGAGATCCAGCCAGCTGACCCCCCAGCCCCACGTCAGCGGCACCGCCGCGAGCAGGGCGAGGAAGGGCACCGTGATGAACAGCAGCAGCGTGATCTGCTCGACCGAACGCTTGCTGTCACCGCCCAGCGTGGCGGAGGGCAGTTCCGGGGCGGCCGGAGCGGTCTCGCGCGCCGTGGGTTCCGAGGTCACGTCGGGGCTGATGGTCATGGGCGTCCCAGGGGGTGAGGATGAGGGATACGTGGGGAGATGAGCGGATACGCACGGATATGCACGGATGCGTCATCGATGCGTACGGAAAGGGAGCCATAGGCTACGGTCCCGTAACCTACGGCGACGTAAGTATGGCAGCGCGTCGGCGCGCGGCAAGAGCGCCTAAGCCGGGGCGTTGCCCGCGCCGCGGCGACCGACACCTATCCTGTGTGCGTCGGACAGCGCGGTCCGCAAGCCTCCAGTACCCCTCCAGACGTGCTCAAACACTGCAAGGAGCCGCACCTGTGAGCAGTGCCGACCAGACCTCCACCGCCAGCGCCGAACTGCGCTCCGACATCCGCCGACTGGGCGACCTGCTGGGCGAGACGCTCGTCCGCCAGGAGGGCCCGGAGCTCCTGGACCTCGTCGAGAAGGTCCGCCGCCTCACGCGCGAGGACGGCGAGGCCGCCGCCGAGCTGCTGCGCGGTGTCGAGCTGGAGACCGCCGCCCGCCTGGTGCGCGCCTTCTCCACCTACTTCCACCTCGCCAACGTCACCGAGCAGGTCCACCGCGGTCGCGAGATGCGCGAGAAGCGTGCCGCCGAGGGCGGGCTGCTCGCCCGGACGGCGGACATGCTCAAGGAGGGCGACCCCGCCCACGTACGCGAGACGATCAAGAACCTCAACGTACGGCCGGTGTTCACCGCCCACCCGACCGAGGCCGCCCGGCGCTCCGTCCTCAACAAGCTGCGCCGCATCGCCGCGCTCCTGGAGACGCCGGTCATCGAGGCCGACCGGCGCCGGCTCGACCTGCGGCTCGCCGAGAACATCGACCTCATCTGGCAGACCGACGAGCTCCGCGTGGTCCGTCCCGAGCCCGCCGACGAGGCCCGCAACGCCATCTACTACCTGGACGAGCTGCACGCCGGCGCCGTCGGCGACGTCCTGGAGGACCTCGCCGCCGAGCTGGAGCGGGTCGGCTTCGAGCTGCCCGCCGGCACCCGCCCTCTCACCTTCGGCACCTGGATCGGCGGCGACCGCGACGGCAACCCCAACGTCACCCCGCAGGTCACCTGGGACGTGCTGATCCTCCAGCACGAGCACGGCATCACCGACGCCCTCGAACTCGTCGACTTCCTGCGCGGACTGCTCTCCAACTCCATCCGCTACACCGGCGCCACCCAGGAGCTCCTGGACTCCCTCCAGGCCGACCTGGAGCGCCTCCCGGAGATCAGCCCCCGCTACAAGCGCCTCAACGCCGAGGAGCCCTACCGGCTCAAGGCCACCTGCATCCGCCAGAAGCTCGTCAACACCCGCGAGCGCCTGGCCACCGGCACCCCGCACGTCGAGGGCCGCGACTACCTCGGCACCGCCGAGCTGCTCCGCGACCTCACCCTGATCCAGACCTCGCTGCGCGAGCACCGCGGCGGCCTGTTCGCCGACGGCCGGATGGACCGCACCATCCGCACCCTGGCCGCGTTCGGCCTCCAGCTCGCCACCATGGACGTCCGCGAGCACGCCGACGCCCACCACCACGCCCTCGGGCAGCTCTTCGACCGGCTCGGCGAGGAGTCCTGGCGCTACGCCGACATGCCCCGCGACTACCGGCAGAAGCTGCTCGCCAAGGAGCTGCGCTCGCGCCGCCCGCTGGCCCCCACGCCGGCCCCGCTGGACGCGGCCGGGCAGAAGACCCTCGGCGTCTTCCACACCGTCAAGGAGGCCTTCGAGCGCTTCGGCCCCGAGGTCATCGAGTCCTACATCATCTCGATGTGCCAGGGCGCCGACGACGTCTTCGCCGCCACCGTCCTGGCCCGCGAGGCCGGTCTGATCGACCTGCACGCCGGCTGGGCCAAGATCGGCATCGTGCCGCTCCTGGAGACCACGGACGAGCTCAGGGCCGCCGACGTCATCCTCAACGACATGCTGGCCGACCCCTCCTACCGGCGCCTCGTCTCGCTGCGCGGCGACGTCCAGGAGGTCATGCTCGGCTACTCCGACTCCTCGAAGTTCGGCGGCATCACCACCTCCCAGTGGGAGATCCACCGCGCCCAGCGCCGGCTCCGCGACGTCGCCCATCGCTACGGCGTGCGGCTGCGCCTCTTCCACGGCCGCGGCGGCACCGTCGGCCGCGGCGGCGGCCCCTCGCACGACGCGATCCTCGCCCAGCCCTGGGGCACCCTGGAGGGCGAGATCAAGGTGACCGAGCAGGGCGAGGTCATCTCCGACAAGTACCTCATCCCGTCGCTGGCCCGCGAGAACCTCGAACTGACCGTCGCGGCCACCCTCCAGGCCTCCGCCCTGCACACCGCGCCGCGCCAGTCCGACGAGGCGCTGGCCCGCTGGGACGCGGCCATGGACACCGTCTCGGAAGCCGCGCACACCGCGTACCGCCAGCTCGTCGAGGACCCCGGCCTGCCGGCGTACTTCCTCGCCTCCACCCCCGTCGACCAGCTCGCCGACCTGCACCTGGGCTCACGGCCCTCCCGCCGCCCGGGCTCAGGCGTCTCCCTCGACGGACTCCGCGCCATCCCCTGGGTGTTCGGCTGGACCCAGTCCCGCCAGATCGTGCCCGGCTGGTTCGGCGTCGGCTCCGGCCTCAAGGCGCTGCGCGAGGCCGGCCTCGACCCGGTCCTCGGCGAGATGTACGAGCACTGGCACTTCTTCCGCAACTTCCTCTCCAACGTCGAGATGACGCTGGCCAAGACGGACCTGCGGATCGCCCGCCACTACGTCGACACCCTCGTCCCGGACGAGCTCAAGCACATCTTCGACACCATCGAGGCCGAGCACGCGCTCACCGTCGAGGAGGTCCTCAAGGTGACGGGCGGCGAGAAGCTGCTCGACTCCAACCCGGTGCTCCAGCAGACCTTCGCCATCCGCGACGCCTACCTGGACCCGATCTCCTACCTCCAGGTCGCCCTCCTCGCCCGCCAGCGCGCCGCCGCCGAAAGCGGCGAGGAGCCGGACCCGCTGCTCGCCCGCGCCCTCCTGCTCACGGTGAACGGCGTGGCGGCGGGGCTGCGCAACACCGGCTGACGCTCTCCGGATACGGCAGTGCCCCCGCGGGCTTCCCCGCGGGGGCACTGTCATGACGGCGTGTCGCGTCAGTGCTGCTGCGCCTTGCGACGACGGCTCACCAGGAACGCACCGGCACCCGCGAGGGCGACGGCGACGGCGGCGAGGATGCCGACGGGGGCGCTGGAGCCCGTCTCGGCGAGACCGCCGCCGGCGGAGTCGCCCTTGTCACCGGGGGCGGTGGTGGCGCCGGCCGGGGTGGAGGCGGACGGCGACTCGGAGGAGCCGGGCGTCTCGGTGCCGGGGGTGCCGGACGGCGTGCCCGTGGGGGTGCCGGACGGGGTGCCCGAGGGGGTGCCGGACGGCGTCTCGGACGGGGTGCCCGAGGGGGTGCCGGACGGGGTGCCCGTGGGGGTGCCGGGGTTCTCCTCGCCGGGCTCGCAGTCGGTCTTGAAGACCTTGTGCTTCGCGCGGCCGTTCTCGCCCTCGAAGTTCCAGAACAGCTTGTACTGGCCGTTCGGGAGGGTCATGTCCGCGGTGCGCTCGTGGCCGTCACCGTCGAGGACGATGGTGCCTTCCTTGACCGTGGTGCCCTTGTCCTGGTCGTTGTTGGCCCAGGCCTCGATGTGCCACTCGACCTTCTGCTCGGCGTCGAAGCCGAACGCGTCCAGGTAGAAGGAGCAGACCTTCGGCTGGTTGGCCTTGATCTCCTCGCCGGTCTTCGAGTCGTGGATCTTCACGGTGCCGTTGTCACCGTGCGGGTTGCCACTGGCGGAAGCCGCCGGAGCCAGAACGAGGGAGCCCGCAACGGCTGCGACGAGCGCGCCGGCGGAGATGAGGGAACGTCGCATGTGCTGTCGTCCATCTGTGGGATGAGGTTTGCCGTGGGAGGTGGCGGGGGCAGCCTATCCGTAGCTTTAAGTCATCCTTAAGCCAAAGGGTCATAACGATCCAGCAGGATCACGCCGCGCTGTCTGAAAAGAATCAGAGCGCGAAGAATGCGCCCAGCAGAACAGCCGCCCCCGCCCCCGCGGCCGCCCACCCCGTCCGCGGCAACCGCATCCCGCCACCCACCAGCGGCGCCGCCAACAGCAGCGCCCCGCCCAGCGGGAGCCACGCGTGCAGACCGCCGCCCCAGCCCGCCCGGACCGCCTCGTCCGTGCCCGGCTTCACCACCACCGGCAGCGTCTCGCCCTCCTCCGCCGCCACCGAGTGCGCGATCCGCACCGCCCGCAGCCGCGAGGCCGGATCGTCCGGTACGTAACGGCCGCTGCACGTCTCCTCGTTGCAGCCGGTCACCGTCAACGTGCCGTGCTCACGGCCCTTCGGCAGCAGCACGTGCTGCGCCGTGGCCCAGGAGGACCAGGCGCCCGCGACGAGCAGGAGCAGGACGACGAGGGCCATGGCGGCATTACGGGCGAGCGTCATGACCCGCGATCGTACAGTCGTACCGGCCGGGGGCCAGGGGCCGTCCTACGAGTTGTACGCCGACTGCGCCCGCTCCAGGCCCTCCGTCACCAGGCACTCCACCGCGTCCGCCGCCCGGTCCACGAAGTAGTCCAGCTCCTTGCGCTCGGTCGACGAGAAGTCCTTCAGAACGAAGTCCGCCACCTGCATCCGGCCCGGCGGACGCCCGATGCCGAACCGCAGCCGGTGGTACTCCGCACCCATCGACTTCGTCATCGACTTCAGGCCGTTGTGCCCGTTGTCCCCGCCGCCGAGCTTCAGCCGCAGCACCCCGTAGTCGATGTCCAGCTCGTCGTGGACCGCCACGATGTGCGCCGTCGGCACCTTGTAGAAGTCGCGCAGCGCCGTCACCGGGCCGCCCGACAGGTTCATGTACGACAGCGGCTTCGCCAGCACCACCCGGCGGTTTGCCGGCCCGGGCGGACCCATCCGGCCCTCCACCACCTGCGCCTGCGCCTTCTGCGCCCGCTTGAACTTGCCGCCGATCCGCTCGGCCAGCAGGTCCGCCACCATGAAGCCCACGTTGTGCCGGTTGCCCGCGTACTCCGGGCCCGGATTGCCGAGGCCGACGATCAGCCAGGGGGCGTTCGCGTCGTCCGTCATCTGCGTCACGTCTCCTCGAATGCGTACAGGTCCGTCTTGCGTCCGGACAGAAAGAAACGGGGTGCCGGGCCGTTTCCGGCCCGTCACCCCGTCACGTCAGGCAGAGCCTACGGCTCAGGCCTCGGCGCCCTCGGCAGCCTCGGTCTCGCCCTCGGCGGCCGGCTCCTCGGCCTGCGCGGCCAGGACCTGCAGGACGACGGCGTCGCCCTCGGTCACCAGGGTGACGCCCTTGGGCAGCGCGATGTCCTGCGCCAGGACGGAGGCGCCGGCCTCCAGGCCCTCGACGGAGACCGTGACGGCCTCGGGCAGGTGGGTGGCCTCGGCCTCGACCGAGAGGGTGTTCAGAACGTGCTCGAGCAGGTTGCCGCCGGCGGCCAGCTCGCCCTCGGCGGTGACCGGAACCTCGACGGTGACCTTCTCGCCGCGCTTCACGAGAAGCAGGTCGACGTGCTCCAGGAAGCCCTTCAGCGGGTCACGCTGGGCGGCCTTCGGGATCGCCAGCTCGTTGCGGCCCTCGATGTCCAGGGAGAGCAGGACGTTCGGGGTACGCAGCGCCATCGACAGCTCGTGGCCCGGGAGGGTCAGGTGAACCGGCTCGGAGCCGTGGCCGTAGAGGACACCGGGAACCTTGGCGTCACGGCGGATCTTGCGGGCGGCGCCCTTGCCGAACTCGGTGCGGATCGAAGCGGCGAGCTTGACCTCGGACATGTGCACTCCTCGTAGTGTGGTGACGAAAGACGACTGTCACCCGGCCACGACTGGCGATGGCCTGCTACGAAGAGCGCGTCGATAACGGACCGCCGGAATCCACAGGATCCGGCCTCCCTCGCCGAGCAACCACGACAGTCTAGCCGCAGCCCACCGCCCGCCCAAATGGATCACCCCCGGTCAGCCCCAGCACCTTCGCCGGCCCTGCCCACCCTGCGCCACGAGGCCGGCGTCGTGGAGTACCCGAACGGCGGCCGGTCGCGATCGGACACGGGGACACGGGGTACACGAGGACATGAGTAAGGGCCGCTCCCCACGGGGAAGCGGCCCCTACTCAAGCCCTAAACGGAACGGCGGCTCAGTGCTCCTCGAAGAGGCTCGTCACCGAACCGTCCTCGAACACCTCACGCACCGCACGCGCGATCGTCGGCGCGATCGACAGCACCGTGATCTTGTCCAGCTCCAGCGAGCTCGGGTCCGGCAGCGTGTCCGTGAACACGAACTCGCTCACCTTCGAGTTCTTCAGACGATCGGCGGCCGGCCCCGACAGGATGCCGTGCGTCGCCGTCACGATGACGTCCTCCGCACCGTGCGCGAACAGGGCGTCCGCCGCCGCGCAGATCGTGCCCGCCGTGTCGACCATGTCGTCCACCAGGACACACACACGGCCCTTCACGTCACCGACGACCTCGTGGACCGTCACCTGGTTGGCGACGTCCTTGTCACGACGCTTGTGCACGATCGCCAGCGGCGCGTCCAGACGGTCGCACCAGCGGTCCGCGACCCGCACCCGACCGGCGTCCGGAGACACGATCGTCAGCTTCTTGCGGTCCACCTTCGCACCCACGTAGTCCGCGAGGACCGGCAGCGCCGACAGGTGGTCCACCGGACCGTCGAAGAAGCCCTGGATCTGGTCCGTGTGCAGGTCGACCGTCAGGATGCGGTCCGCACCCGCGGTCTTCAGCAGATCCGCGACCAGACGGGCCGAGATCGGCTCGCGGCCACGGTGCTTCTTGTCCTGACGGGCATAGCCGTACGACGGGATGATCACGGTGATGCTCCGGGCCGAAGCCCGCTTCAGAGCATCGATCATGATCAGCTGCTCCATGATCCACTTGTTGATCGGAGCCGTGTGGCTCTGGATCAGGAAGCAGTCCGCGCCACGCGCCGACTCCTGGAAGCGGACGTAGATCTCACCGTTGGCGAAGTCGAAAGCCTTGGTCGGCACGATGCCGACACCCAGCTGGTGTGCGACCTCCTCGGCCAGCTCGGGGTGGGCGCGGCCGGAGAAGAGCATCAGCTTCTTCTCGCCGGTCGTCTTGATCCCGGTCACAGCACTGTCTCCTCGACGGTTTCTCTGGCCGCGGATCCCCGCGCTCCCGTGCGCGTGTGCGAGCCAGCCGAATTTGTGTGCACGTATCACGGTACGCCGAGTTCGACGTACTCGTTTCCGGTCAGCTTTCGCCGACGGAGTTCTCCACCGCGGACTGAGCAGCCTGCGCGGCCGCACTCCCCGGCCGCTTGCGGGCCACCCAACCCTCGATATTCCGCTGCTGGCCACGGGCGACGGCCAGCGAACCCGGCGGCACGTCCTTCGTGATCACCGAGCCAGCGGCCGTGTACGCCCCGTCCCCGATCGTGATGGGTGCCACAAACATGTTGTCCGAACCCGTACGGCAGTGGGAGCCGATCGTCGTGTGGTGCTTCGACTCGCCGTCGTAGTTCACGAAGACACTCGCCGCGCCGATGTTCGTGTACTCACCGATCGTCGCGTCACCCACATACGACAGATGGGGGACCTTCGTGCCCTCGCCCACCACGGCGTTCTTCATCTCGACGTACGTGCCGGCCTTCGCCTTCGCACCCAGCCGCGTCCCCGGACGCAGATAGGCGAACGGACCCACGGACGCCCCCTCGCCCACCACGGCGGAATCCGCGACCGTGTTGTCCACCCGCGCACCACGCGCCACCGTCGTGTCCGTCAGCCGCGTGTTCGGACCCACCACGGCGTCCTCACCCACATGCGTCGCACCCAGCAGCAGCGTGTTCGGCAGCACCACCGCGTCCGCCTCGAACGTCACCGTCACATCCACGAACGTCGACGCCGGATCCACCACCGTCACACCCGCCAGCATCGCCCGCTCCACGAGCCGCTGATTCAGCAGCGCACGAGCCTCCGCCAGCTGCACCCGGTTGTTGATCCCCAGGATCTCCCGGTGGTCCACCGCCACCGAGGCACCCACCCGGTGCCCCGCCTCACGCAGGATCGACAGCACGTCGGTGAGGTACTCCTCGCCCTGGCTGTTGTCCGTCCGCACCTTGCCCAGCGCGTCCGCGAGCAGCACACCGTCGAACGCGAACACCCCGGAGTTGATCTCACGGATCGCCCGCTGCGCCTCGGAGGCGTCCTTGTGCTCGACGATCGCGGTCACGGCACCGCTCGCCCCGTCCCGCACGATCCGCCCGTAGCCGGTCGCGTCCGGCACCTCGGCGGTCAGCACGGTCACGGCGTTGCCGTCGGCGGCGTGCGTCGCGGCGAGCGCCCGCAGCGTCTCCCCGGACAGCAGCGGAGTGTCGCCGCAGACCACGACCACGGTCCCCTCGGGCGCCCGCCCGAGCTCGCCGAGCGCCATCCGCACCGCGTGCCCGGTCCCGTTCTGCTCCTCCTGCACCGCGGTCCGCGTCCCCGCGTAGTGCGCGTCCAGATGTCCCCTGACCTGCTCCCGCGCATGCCCGACGACCACGACCAGGTCCTCGGGCTCCAGCTCACGGGCGGCGGAGACGACATGCCCGACGAGCGAACGCCCGGCGATCTCGTGCAGAACCTTGGGGGTCTTCGACTTCATGCGGGTGCCCTCACCCGCTGCGAGGACGACGACGGCGGCCGGGCGGTTGGCGCTCACGGGTGTGCCCTTCGGCTTTGGTGGGTGGACTTCCGAAGGATACCGGGGGGTACCGGGCGCGGAACGAGCGCGGGTCCCGACCGGTGAGGTCGGGACCCGCGTGTGTGAGCTCCCGGAGAAGGATTCGAACCCTCATTCAATGGACCAAAACCATTTGTCCTGCCCTTAGACGATCCGGGATTATCTGTCCCCTACGCCCGATTTGACTGATCGAGTGTGGAGGCAGCCCCTACTATGCCGCACCAGGCGCCCTCGATGCGACGGTACAGCTCGGCGCTTCCGCGGACCCGTACGGCGAGGCACCCCCGATAGGCGTCCGCGACGTTCTTCCGTGTCGTCTTGGGTGCGTGGCGCTTGAGCGTCGTCTTCCCGAAGCGCTCAGGGGCGGCGCCGGTGACATCGGCCCAGTAGCGCTCGGCGGCGGGCACGTCCGCGTTCTCATGGATCATCAGGTGGTAGGTGTGCCGTGCCCGGTCGACACCGATGAGATCGAGCCAGGCCAGGAACGTCCGGATCATGCCCGGGTCGCTGTTCACGAAGGTGACCCGCTCGCGGCGCTCGTACGGCTTGTCCTTCGTGCCTTCGGCCCAGTACAGGGCCACCCCGACCAGGAAGAGCTCCCGGTCGGACAGGGACCCGACGGCGCGCGCGGCCGCCTCCTTGGTCCGCTGTCGCTCCTCCTCGCGGACCCGCAGCGTCGCTTCCCAGCCCTTGCGGGCGATCTCCGACGCCTCCGCGCGGCTGCGCCCGCGCTCCGGCTTCGGCAGGTCCCGCACCCACAGGGAGATCGAGCTCTTCGAGCAGCCGAGCTCCAGCTGGATCTGGTCGTAGGTCCGGCCTTCGAGCCGCAGCTCCCGCGCCCGCGCCCGCAGAGCGTCCTTGGCGTTGGGTCGGCGGGTCCAGTCCGGCGGGGGTTCGCCTTCGAGCAGGCGGTTGAGGAGGTCGTTGTTGTCGATGTGGATGCGGTCGCGGATCTGGCGGCGGCTGAGGCCCTCGCGGCGCAGCGCGACCGCCCGATCGCGCAGGCTCTCGAAGTCCGTGTACTTGCTCGTGCTGGAGGTCATGGCACGAGCGTCGTCCGGAATGCGGACGGGCGGGTCGAAAACGCTGGCGGTTCAACAGTTCGAGGGACTGGTGTCCGCGCGTGTTGACGGGCGGCGCTCCCGGGTGGGGCGGAGGTGGGAAAATCGTTGGCCCTCGCCCGTAGGGTGGAAGGCATGACCACAACGGGGGCAGACCAGGACGCGGCGGGCATGCGGGCGCCGCGTTCGTGGTGGTGGTGGGGGAGACGGCGCAGTGTCGTGCTGGACGTGGCGCTCGCCGTGGTGTCCGCGCTGGAGTGCGGGCTGGAGGGGATCGGCTTCGCGGGGAAGGCGTCGTTGCCGGTGCCCGTGGGGGTGCTGTTCGGGCTGGTCGTGGGTTCGGTGCTGCTCGTGCGGCGCCGCTGGCCGATCACCGTGGTGCTCGTCTCGATCGCCGTCACGCCCGCCGAGATGGGCTATCTGATGGGCATCGTCGGCCTGTACTCGCTGGCCGCGTCCGAGGTGCCCCGGCGTTTCACCGCCGCGCTCGCCGGCATGTCCACGGTCGCCGTGTACGTGGTGACGATGGTCCGGCTCCGCGAGGACGTCGCGCAGGCCGATGTGGATCAGCAGGACTTCGATCCGAGTGGCTGGTACGTCCCGGTCGTCTCGCTCTTCATGACGCTCGGGCTCAACGCCCCGCCGGTGCTCTTCGGCCTCTACATAGGCGCCCGGCGCCGGCTCATGGAGTCCTTGCGCGAGCGGGCCGACAGCCTGGAGCAGGAGTTGTCGCTGCTCGCGGACCGGGCGGAGCAGCGGGCGCAGTGGGCGCGGCAGGAGGAGCGGACGCGGATCGCGCGGGAGATGCACGACGTGGTGGCGCACCGGGTGTCGCTGATGGTGGTGCACGCGGCGGCTTTGCAGGCGGTGGCGTTGAAGGATCCGCAGAAGGCGGTGAAGAACGCGGCGCTGGTGGGGGACATGGGTCGGCAGGCGTTGACGGAGTTGCGGGAGATGCTGGGGGTGCTGCGGGAGGAGGTGCCGACGGCGTCGGCGGCTCTTCCGCTCGCCGCGGTCGGGCGGGCGGCGGCGGCTGCCGCCGAGGCGGCGGCGGAGGACGGCGGGCCTTGTCTGGATGCTCTGGAGGATCTGGTCGAGCAGTCGCGGCAGGCGGGGGCCGTGGTGGAGCTGGTGGTGACGGGGGAGCCGCGGGCGTATGGGGCCGAGGTGGAGCAGACGGCTTATCGGGTCGTTCAGGAGGCGTTGACCAACGTCCACAAGCATGCGGCGGGTGCGAAGGTCGTGGTGCGTCTGGCGCACCGGGCGGCGGAGGTCGCGATGCAGGTGGAGAACGGTCCGTCGGACGCGACGGCCGCGGACGCGCATCTGCCGAGCGGGGGGAACGGTCTGGTCGGCATGCGGGAGCGGGTGTCGGGTCTGGGCGGGGTGTTCGTGTCGGGGCCGACGGACGCGGGTGGTTTCCGGGTGAGTGCGGTGCTGCCGGTGGCCGTGGGGCCGGTGGCGGGGGAGCCGGCGGCCTAGCTACGGCGCTGCCACCAGTCGCGTCGGCTGCGTTCCGGTGATGAGGGTGGCGAGGGCGGCGTCGATGTCCCGGCCCAGGTACCAGTCGCCGGTGTGGTCGATGCTGTAGACGCGTCCTTCGATGTCCATGGCCAGGACCGCCCGGTGTTCGCCTTCTTCCCCGAGTGGTGCCAGTTCGGTGTCGAGGGCGCGGCCGAGGTCGCCGAGGGTGCGGGCGAGGTGGATGCCGGCGAGCGGGTCGAAGCGGATGGCGGCGGGGGCTATCTGGCGGCCGGGGCCGGGGGCGGTGACGCGCAGGCCGCCGAATTCGGCCCAGGCCTCGACGGCGGCGGGGAAGACGCTGTGCCGGTGTCCGGCGGGTGTGATGTGGGCGCGCAGGGTGTCGGCCCACTCTTCGGCGAGCTTGATGTCCCAGCGGCCGGGCTGCCAGCCGGCCTCGCGCAGGGCGGCGTCGACGTTGACCGGGAATCGGGTGCTGTTCAGGTCGGGCATGGGTGTGGTTCAGCCGTTCTGGGCGTGGGCCGGCTCAGGTGGCGGTCGGGTCGACGGTGCGGACTCCGAAGTGGGCGAGCATCGCCGTACAGGAGCGGCAGGGTGTCGCGTAGCTGCCGTGCAGCGGGTCGCCGTCCTCGCGGATGCGCCGTGCGGTGAGCTTGGCGTGTTTGAGGGAGCGGCGGGCCTCGCTCTGGGTGAGCGGTTTGCGTTGGGCGCGCTTGGAGCGGGCGCTTTCGGTGGCGGTGAGGTGCCGGGAGAGCAGGATGGCTTCCGGGCAGCGTCCGGTGAAGCGTTCGCGCTGGCCGCTCGTGAGGGTGTCGAGGAAGTCCTGGACGAGTGGGTGGAGGGCGGGCGCCTGGTCGCCGCGGGCGGCGGTGCAGGTGAGGGTCTCGCCGCGGACGGAGAGGGCCGCGCCGACGGCGGGCAGGATTCCGTCGCGGCGGTGTCGCAGTAACGGGGCGCGCTGGTGGTCGGCGTCGCTGCCCCAACTGAGGCGTGGGTCACCCTGTGTGGGTGCTGGTGCCGGTGTGGTGCTTGCTTGCATGGTGCTGTTCTTCCCCTCCTGCAATCCCCCGAGTTGCGGGAACAGCCTGCCAAACGCGGTGCCGGATGTGGAAGCTGGGGCGCGGAAACGTGCTTTCGGTGTGTCGGAATCATGGCGGTCCTGTCATGCCGTCGTGACACGGGGTCACGATGGGCGGGGTGGGCGCATCGGGCCGGGTCGTGGTCGGGCGGCAGCGCTTAGGCTGTGCGGACCAACCAGCAGCAGCCTGGCAGCAGCCGGCAGCAGTCACAGGGGGCAACCGCCATGACGACAGGTCGGCTCGGCCAGGACACCGCGCCGCCGAACGCGGCGTACGCCGGGCAGGTCGTGCACTTCCCGGATCCGGTCCGGGCCTCCCGGCATCCCCGAGGGGTGCGGGTGGACGAGCGCGGCTACCCGGATTTCTCGCCGTACGCGCGGGCGGCGGCGGAGATCGCCGATCCGCCGGAGGGTTTCGGCGTCGACGAACTGCGCCTGACGGACTATGTGTCGGCGAACGCGGCGCTGGCCGCGACGGGGCACGAGCTGTGGGACACGATTCCGGCGGTGGCGACGCCGCACGGCTGGACCTGGCACCACGTGGCGCACTCGCGGCGTCTGGAGCTGGTTCCGGTCGAGGTGAAGGCGTTGCTGCGGCATCACGGTGGTGTGACGACGGCCGCGGTGGATCAGGCGAAGCGTGGTACGCGTCCGTTGCAGGAGACCCGGCCGGCGCACTTCGGGCTGCCGAAGCGGGCGATGCCGGTGTCGGAGCAGCAGCTGCAGGGTGTCGAGGAGGATCTCGGCTATCGGCTGCCGGGTGCGTACCGGTCGTTCCTGAAGGCGGCGGGCGGTTGTGCGCCGGTGGGTGCGGCGCTGGACGCGGAGCTGGGTCTGCTGGTGGACCAGCCGTTCTTCACGGTCCGTGAGGAGGCGGGGGTCAATGACCTGGTGTACGTCAACAAGTGTCTGCGTGACCATCTGACGAAGGACTACCTGGGTGTGGCCTTCGTGCAGGGCGGTCTGCTCGCGCTGAAGGTGAAGGGCGAGGCGGTCGGTTCGGTGTGGTTCTGCGCCTATGACGACGCGCGGGATCGTGACGGCTGGACGGTGAACGAGCGGGTGGAGCGGCTGCTGCTGCCCTGTGGTGCGGACTTCGACGCTTTCCTCCAGCGGCTCGCGGGCAATCCGCCGGAGCTGGAGACGGTGGCGAACCTGATGGTGGACGGCGGCTTCGCGCGCGCCGTTCCCGTGGTCCCGGTGGGGGAGTGAACTGGCTGTGGTGACGTTCGCGCAGGCGCAGGAGCGCGCCGAGGAGTGGATCAACGGCGATGTGCCGGCGTATCTGCACCGTGAGGTGCGGGTGCGGGAGTTCGGGCTGGGCTTCGTGGTGTGGGCCGAGGACCGTGAGGAGGCGCCGACCCCGGACGGGGGCCGGCAGCGGCTGGTGATCGCGCGTGACAGCGGCGAGGCGACGTTGTGGCCGGGTCTTCCGGTGGCTGAGGTCATCCGTCGTTACGAGGAGGAGTACGGCGCTTCCGCGGAGGCGGCGGCGGCGATTCCGCCGCAGGCGCCGGCCCGGGTCGACCTGAACCAGACGTCGTTCCTGCTGAGCCCGCCGGAGTGGCTCCAGGAGGCGGCGGACAAGATCGGTCTGCCGCCGGTGGAGTCGAACGCGTCGCAGGCGAGTGCGGGGGCGTCGGCGGAGGGCGGGTCGGCGGGGCCGGGTGCGGATGCGGATGTGCCGTCGGCGCCTGCGCCGGAGCCGGTGGCTGTTCCCCTGCCCGCGCCGGTGGTTGCGGCTGAGTCCGTGTCCGCGCCGGTGGTTGCGGCTGAGCCCGTGTCCGCGCCGGTGGCGGAGTCCGTGTCTGTGCCGGTCGTCGAGGGCGAGCCGGAGGTCGTGTCCGTGCCCGGGGCTTCGGCTCCGTCGGACGCTCCTTCTGCGGAGCCTCTGTCCGGGGCCGGGTCCTTGCCCGGGTCCGGGTCCGGGTCCGAGGCCGAGCCGGTCGCGCCGGGTGCGCAGGGCCCGCGGAGCGCGCCGAGTCCTTGGGCGGACGCGAACGCGAGTGCCGGGGGCGCCGACGGTGCCGTGCCGCTGCCCGCGACGGTGTTCGCGCCGCCGCTCTCCGGTGCGGACGACGACGACACCCCGGCGCCGGTCGTGGGAGCGGACGCTCCGACGGCGCTGATGAAGGGCGGCAGCGCGCTGCCGGCGACCGCGATCGCCCCGCGACTGAACACGGACGGCACGTTCGCGCAGGGCGGCCCCGGCGGGGCGCCCGCGGGGCCGGCGCCCTCCGCTCCCCCTGCCCCCGCGGCCCCTCCCGAGGTGCCGGGTGCCCCCGGTGCCTCGGACATCGCGGATGCGGCGACCAGCAAGGCGTCCACCCCGCCGCCCGGTGGCTATGTGCGGACGCAGCTCGTGTCGCAGCTGGGGCCCGAGGGCCCCGGGGTGCAGCCGCCCGCGCCGCCCGGCCCGCCCACGCCTCCCGGTCCTCCGGGTCCTCCGGGTCCTCCCGCGCCTCCCGGCGCGACCCCGCCGCAGGCCGTGCACCACGCGGCGACGATGCTGGCGCACCCGAACCAGGGTGGGCCGGGTGCTCCGCCGCCTCCGCCTCCGCCTCCGGGTGTGCCCGGGACGCCGCCGGGTGGCGTGGCGCACGCGGCGACGATGCTGGCGCACCCGAACCAGGGTGGGCCGGGTGCTCCGCCGCCTCCGCCTCCGCCTCCGGGTGTGCCCGGGACGCCGCCCGGTGGGATCGCGCATGCCGCGACGATGCTGGCGCAGCCGGGTCCCGCGGGGCCGCCCCCGCCGCCCGGCCCGGCCCCGGCGCCGATGAACGCGCCCGCGCCCGCGCCGGCGCAGGCGTACGGGTATCCGCAGCCCGGTCCCACGGGGCTGCCGACCGTGGGTCCCGGCTACCAGGCCGTGCTGCGCTACCGCGCGCCCGACGGTTCGGAGCAGCAGATCATCCGCCGCTCCGCGCCCGGTACCCCGCACCCGGAGTGGCAGATCCTGCACGAGCTGCGGGCGATGAACGTGCCGCCGCAGCAGGTGCTGGAGCTGCACACGGAGCTGGAGTCCTGTGAGCTGCCGGGTGGTTACTGCGCGCGGATGATCCGGGAGACCTGGCCGCAGGCGCGGATCACCAACATCGCTCCGTACGGGCGTGATCACGCCGGCCGGCAGCAGGGCATGCAGCAACTGATCACCCACCAGGGCGAGTTGCACCAGGTCGCGGACGGTCCGGCGCGCCCGGCGCCGGTGCGGGCGCCGCTGCCGCAGGTGCAGCCGGCGCCGCCGCTGCCGCCGGACGGGGTGGCGCAGGAGCTGGCCGGGGCGTTCGGTCCCGGCATCCTGCGCTTCGACCAGCGCGCGGTGTCCCGGCAGGGTGTGCCGGAGCTGGTGGCGGTCACGCTCGTGTGGGCGGGTCTGCCGGCCGACTTCGGCCCGTTCTTCTGGGCGCAGCCGGCCGTGCCGGTGGTGCCGACGCTCGCGGAGCTCGCCGCGCAGCGCCAGGTGCAGCCCGCGCCGGACGCCGGTTCGTACCTGGTGCTCGGTTCGGACTTCGGCCGGGCGATCTGCGTCCAGTACGGCACGGCGCACATCGTCGCCGTGCCGGTGGAGGCCGGTCCGGGCGGGCAGTCGGTGCCGCCGCAGTTCGTGAACACGGGGCTGCCGGAGTTCGTCCGCTGCCTCGCGCTGCTCGGGCGGATGTGGCGGCTGCGCTTCGGGCTCAACCCGGAGCAGGCGGGCCGCTGGACGACCGACTTCCAGGCCCAGTTGGCGATGCTGGACCCGGCCGCGCTGTCGTCGCCGGAGAACTGGTGGTCCGTGCTCCTGGAGCAGATGTGGGACGGCCTCCTGTAGCGGCCGTGCGCACGATGTGACGAAAGGCGCTCGATGTGTACTCACGTCGAGCGTCTTTTGTCCGTTCTGATGCCGCATCCTTGATGTTTGTTGGACATAAGGGAGTCGAAGGGGCGTCAGGGATGAGTTTCGTCGTCGGACGGGGTCGCGGTTACCGCCCCGAGCAGGTCGACCGCTACCTGGCCGCGCTCTCCGAGGAGCGCGACGGCGCGTGGGAGCGCGCGGCGCGTCTGACCGTCCTCGCCAAGGAGATGGAGGAGGAGGCCGCCCGGCTCCGCGAGGCCGTCGCCGCGCTCGCCCCGCAGCGCTACGACAACCTCAGCGAGCGCGCCCGCCGCATCCTGGAGCTCGCCGAGGCCGAGGACGAGGCCCTGGTCCGGGCCGCCGAAGCGGAGGCGCAGGAGCTCGCCGGGGCGGCGGAGGCGGCCGCCGAGGAGGCGGCCGCGGCGGCCAAGGCGTACGCGGAGGGCGTGCGCGCCGCGGCGGACTCGGCGGCCCGGGCGACCGTCAGGGAGGCCGGGCTCCAGGCCGACGCGATACGGACCTCGGCGCAGCGCGACGCCGACAAGACCCGGGCCGAGGCGCGCGCCGCCTTCGAGGAGACCCGGCGCGAGGCCGAGGCGCTCCGCACCGCGCAGCGCGAGGAGCACCAGGCGCGTCACGAGGAGGCCGAGCGGGCGGCGGCGGAGCGGGTGGCCGAGCTCGAGGCCCGGCACGCCGAGCTCGTCGCGCACGCCGAGGGCGGGCTCGCCGAGGCGCAGCGCGGGCTCGCCGAGACCAGGGAGGCCGCGCGGCACGGCCAGGAGGACGCGGAGGCGAAGGCCGCGGAGATCCTCGCCGAGGCGCGGCTGAAGCAGGAGCGGATCGAGCGCGAGACGGAGCGGGTGCTGCGCGAGCACGAGGAGGCCCGCGACGAGATCCACTCCCACATGGAGCACATCCGCTCCTCGCTCGCGGCCCTGACCGGGCGCGTCGAGCCGCCTCGGCGGGAGGCGGACGGGGCGGCGGACGGGACGGCCCACGGAACGGCGGAAGGGACGGCCGACGGAACGTCGGAAGGGACGGCCGAAGGGTCGGCCGACGCGTAGACGCGGGGCGACGGCCGGACGGACCGCACTGCGCAATTCCGAAGAAGCGCGCCCGCCTTCCCCCTCCCTAGCGTGGTCGGCATGGATACGAACAAGGTCGACGCCACCGCCCTCCGCACCGCCCTCTGGCGGGCCCTGCACGTCCGGGTCGACCCGGCGCCGCACGTCCTCGCGGACGAGGTCGGGCTCCGCCTCGCCGCCCCCGGCGAGGGCTGGACCGGCCGCCCGGACATGGACCCGGGGCGTACGAGCCGGATGCGGGCGTCCATCGTGGCCCGGGCCCGGTTCATCGAGGACCTGGTGGTGGAGCGGGCCGCGCAGGGAGTCGCCCAGTACGTCGTCCTCGGCGCCGGCCTGGACACCTTCGCCCAGCGCAGGCCCGAGGTCGCGGCCGGGCTGCGGGTGTTCGAGGTGGACCGGCCGGACACCCAGGCCTGGAAGCGGCGGCGCCTGGACGAGCTCGGCTACGGCGTGCCCGACTGGCTGTCGCTGGTGCCGGTGGACTTCGAGGAGGGCCGGTCCTGGTGGGAGCGGCTCGTGGCGGCCGGGTTCGACCCGGAGCGGCCCGCGGTCGTGGCGTCCACGGGGGTGCTGATGTACCTCACGCGGGAGGCGGCCGCGGCCACGCTGGGCCGGGTCGCGAAGCTCGCTCCGGGGTCCACGCTGGCGGCGACGTTCATGCTCCCGCTCGACCTCGTCGCGGCCGAGGAGCGCCCGGCGCTCGCCGCGACACAGCGCGCCGCCCAGGCCGCGGGGACGCCCTTCCGCAGCCTCTACTCCCCGCGGGAGATGCTGGAGCTGGCCCGCGGGACGGGCTTCACACAGGCCCGGCACGTGTCGGCCGGGGAGCTCGCCGAGCGCTACTTCGCGGGCCGGCCGGACGGTCTGCGGCCGTCCAGCGCCGAGGAGTTGCTGGTGGCGACCGTCGAGGCGCCGGTCCCCTCCAGGAGCGCGCGGCCCGGCCCGCTCGCCCGGTAGTACCCCTCGCGCCGGTAGCGGTGGCCGGTCACCAGGCCCGCGTCCCGCTGCCGTCCTGCCGCTGGTGCTCAGCTCGCGGCCGGGGCGGTCCCGGCGGCCTCGTCGGTCTCGCCCTGGTGCTCGGTGAGGACGGGGAAGCGGCGCGGGGCGAGGGTGAGCAGCACGACCAGGGCGAGGGCGGCCGCGCAGGCCGCGCCCAGATAGACGTAGTCGACGGCGGCGTCGACCGCCCGGCGCAGGTGGTCGGCGGTCTGCCCGGCGCTGGAGCCGGGCGTCTCCAGCGCCTTGACCAGGCCGTCGAGGTCGCCGCCCGCGTCGCCGAGGCGGGCGGCGAGCACCCCGTTGGCGACGGCGCCGAACAGGGCGGCGCCGACGCTCTGCCCGACCTGGCGGACGAAGAGCACGGAGGCGGTGGTCGTCCCGCGCTCCTCGTACGGGACGGTCGACTGGACGCCGACGATCAGCGGCAGCTGGAAGAAGCCGAGGGCCCCGCCGAGCAGCAGCATCAGCAGGGCGGGCTGCCAGGGTTCGCCGGGGAAGGGCAGCAGGGGGAACGCGAGCAGGACCAGCAGGGCCCCGGTCATGCCGAGGACGGCGGTCTGGCGGAAGCCGATGCGGGTGTAGACCCGGTTGGCGAAGGCGGCGGTGACGGGCCAGCTCAGCGTCATCGCGGAGAGCACGAAGCCGGCGGCGATCGGGCCGAGGCCGAGGACGGCCTGGGCGTAGGTGGGCAGGAAGACGGTCGGCGCGACCATCAGCAGGCCCAGGGCGCCGAGTGCCAGGTTGACGGCGGCTATCGTGCGGCGGCGCCAGACCCAGCCGGGGATGATCGGTTCGGCGGCCCGGCGTTCGATGAGGACGGTGAGCGCGGCGAGTGCCGCGGCTCCGCCGAACAGGCCGAGCGAGGGGGCCGAGAACCACGGCCAGGCGACCCCGCCCTGGACGAGCGCGGTCAGGAGCAGGGTGCCGGTGGCGAAGATGGCGAGCGCGCCGGCCCAGTCGACGGAGAGCCGCGGCCGGGCGGGCTTCGCGCCGCCGCCGGCTTCGCGTCCCGGCCCGGCTCCCGCTGCGTCCCCTAGGGGTCGGCCCGGCTCCACCAGATAGCGGGCGATCAGCCACAACGCCGCCGCTCCGACCGGCAGGTTGACCAGGAAGATCCAGCGCCAGTCCGCGTATCCGGCGAGCAGCCCGCCCGCCGCCGGGCCGGCCACCGCGGCCGTGGCCCACACGGAGGAGAGCCGGGCCTGGATCCGGGGGCGCTCCTTCAGCGGGTAGAGGTCGGCGGCGATCGTCTGGACCGTGCCCTGCAGGGCGCCGCCGCCCAGCCCCTGGACGACGCGGAAGGCGATGAGCGAGCCCATGTCCCAGGCGGACGCGCACAGCACGGAGCCGGTCAGGAAGAGGACGATGCCCGCGATCAGGACGGGCTTGCGTCCGAAGGTGTCGCTGAGCTTCCCGTACACCGGCAGGGTGACCGTCACGGCGAGGAGATAGCCGGAGAACAGCCAGGAGAAGACGGACAGGCCGCCGAGGTCGCCGACGATCTGCGGGACGGCGGTGGACACCACCGTGCCGTCGAGCGCGGCGAGCGCCATGCCCAGCATCAGCGCCGCGACGACGGGCCCGCGCCGGGTGGTGCCCGCCGGGGGCGGTGCGGTCTTCCTCGTGGTCGCCTCGGACACCGGACCCGCCCCTCTCCCCAACCAGCCGGATGCTTCGTACATCTAAGTGCGCCCGGGCCACCCTCTCACTCGATCCTTCGATGGAGAACCCCTAGGGGTCCCTCCCCCATACAGCCCAGGGACCGCTCGTCCCGGCGGAGGACGAGCCGCGCGCCGTCCGTCCTTAGCTTGGTCTTACGCAACGGCACACCAAGACGTAGCGCGCATCCAAGGCGTAGAGAACATGGGAGACATACCGTGACTTCGGCTGTGACCGCCCCCACGCACGGGGGTACGGGTGGGAGGACGGCCGTCGCCGCGCGGGCGCGACAGGTCGTCAAGGCGTACGGCACGGGGGAGACCCGGGTCGTCGCGCTGGACCACGTCGACGTGGACATCGCCCGCGGCGCGTTCACCGCGATCATGGGCCCCTCGGGCTCCGGCAAGTCCACGCTGATGCACTGCCTCGCCGGCCTCGACACCGTCACCAGCGGACGGATCTTCCTCGACGAGACCGAGATCACCGGCCTGAAGGACAAGAAGCTGACCCGGCTGCGGCGCGACCGCATCGGGTTCGTCTTCCAGGCCTTCAACCTGCTCCCCACGCTCAACGCGCTGGAGAACATCACGCTGCCGATGGACATCGCCGGCCGCAAGCCCGACCAGGAGTGGCTGCGCCGGGTCGTCGACACGGTCGGTCTCGGCGAGCGCCTCAGGCACCGCCCCACCCAGCTCTCCGGCGGCCAGCAGCAGCGCGTCGCCGTGGCCCGCGCGCTCGCCGCCCGGCCCGAGATCGTCTTCGGCGACGAGCCGACCGGAAACCTCGACTCCCGGGCCGGCGCCGAAGTCCTCGGCTTCCTGCGCCAGTCGGTCGACGAGCTGGGCCAGACCATCGTCATGGTCACCCACGACCCCGTCGCCGCGTCCTACGCGGACCGGGTCCTCTACCTCGCCGACGGGCGCATCGTCGACGAGATGCACCGGCCCACCGCGGAGGCCGTACTCGACCGCATGAAGGACTTCGACGCGCGCGGGCGGACGTCATGACCGTCCTCAAGACCTCCCTGCGCAGCTTCCTCGCGCACAAGGGCCGCATGGCGCTCTCAGCCGTCGCCGTCCTGCTCTCCGTCGCCTTCGTCTGCGGCACCCTGGTGTTCAGCGACACCATGAACACCACCTTCGACAAGCTCTTCGCCTCCACCGCCTCCGACGTCAGCGTCAGCCCGAAGGACGCCGCCGAGAACGACGAGATCCCGCAGAACGGGCGCCCCGCGACCCTGCCCGCCGCCCTCGTCGAGCGGGTGCGGGGCGTCGACGGCGCCCGCAACGTGCAGGGCGGCGTCGTCTCCATGTCGGTCACCGTCGTCGACTCCCGCAACGAGAACGTCGGACCCACCTCCGGCGCCCCGACCATCGCGGGCAACTGGTCCCCGAACGAGCTGCGTTCGGTCGAGATCAGCTCCGGCCACGAGCCGCGCGGCCCCACCGAGGTGATGGTCGACGGCGGCACCGCCGAGAAGCACCACCTGAAGATCGGTGACGAGCTGCGCACCATCGCCGTCACCGGCGACTTCACCGCGCGGATCTCCGGCATCGTCGACTTCAGGGTCACCAACCCCGGCGCCACCCTCGTCTACTTCGACACCGCCACCGCCCAGCGCGAACTCCTCGGCAAGCCGGGCGTGTTCACCCAGATCACCGCCGACGCGGCGCCCGGGGTCAGCGACGAGGCGCTGAAGGCGCGGATCGCGTCCGCCGTCGGCTCCGGCTACACGCTGCGGACCGCCGCCGAGGCCGCCGACGCGGGCCGCGAGGACGTCGCCGGCTTCCTCGACGTCATGAAGTACGCGATGCTCGGCTTCGCCGGGATCGCCTTCCTCGTCGGCATCTTCCTCATCGTCAACACGTTCTCCATGCTGGTCGCCCAGCGCACCCGCGAGATCGGCCTCATGCGGGCCATCGGCTCCAGCCGCCGCCAGATCAACCGCTCCGTCCTCGTCGAGGCGCTGCTCCTCGGCGTCGTCGGCTCGGTCGCGGGCGTGGCCGCCGGGGTGGGCCTCGCCGTCGGCCTGATGAAGCTCATGGCCTCCATGGGCATGGAGCTGTCCACCGAGGACCTCACCGTCCGCTGGACCACGCCCGTCGTCGGGCTCGCCCTCGGGGTCGTCGTCACCCTCCTCGCCGCCTTCGTCCCCGCCCGCCGGGCCTCGAAGGTCTCCCCGATGGCCGCCCTGCGCGACGCCGGCACGCCCGCCGACGCCAAGGCCGGTGCGGTACGCGCGGTGCTCGGCCTGCTGCTCACCGCCGCCGGCGGTGGCGCGCTGTGGACCGCGACCCAGGCCGAGAAGGCCGGCGCGGGCTCGCTCTGGCTCGGCCTCGGCGTCGTCCTGTCCCTGCTCGGCTTCGTCGTGATCGGCCCGCTGCTGTCGGGCGGGGTGGTCCGCGCCCTCGGCGTCGTCGTCCTGCGGGTCTTCGGCCCGGTCGGCCGCATGGCCGAACGCAACGCCCTGCGCAACCCGCGCCGCACCGGCGCCACCGGCGCGGCCCTGATGATCGGCCTCGCGCTCGTCGCCTGCCTGTCCGTGGTCGGCTCGTCGATGGTCGCCTCCGCCACGGAGGAGCTCGACCGGTCCGTCGGCGCCGACTTCATCGTCCAGTCCGCCAACGGGCAGCCCGTCGTGCCGCAGGCCCAGGCGGCCGTGGAGAAGGCGCCCGGCCTGGACCACGTCACCGAGTACAAGTGGGTCGAGGCGGTCGTCACCGACCCGCACGGCAAGGCGAAGGAGACCGGCCTGGTCGCCGCGGACCCGACGTACGCGAAGGACGTGCGCCGCGACACCACGGCGGGCACGCTGTCCGAGGCGTACGGACCCGGCGCGATGTCCGTGGGCAGCCTCTACGCCGCCGAGCACGGGGTGAAGGTGGGCGACACGCTCACGGTCGCCTTCAAGGGCGGCGAGCGGGCCCGGCTGAAGGTCGCCGCGATCACCTCCGACGACAACAACATCGACAAGGGCGTGATGTACACGAACATCACGACCGCGGCCCGCCACCTCGCGGACGAGCGGATGCCCAAGAGCGTGATCGTCTTCGCCACGGCCAAGGACGGCCAGGAGACGGCCGCGTACGAGGCGCTCAAGAAGGCCCTCGCGCCCTACCCGCAGTACAAGGTCGCCGATCAGGCCGACTACAAGAAGCAGCTCCAGGACCAGGTGGGCCAGCTGCTCAACATCGTGTACGGGCTGCTCGCCCTCGCGATCATCGTCGCCGTCCTCGGCGTGGTGAACACCCTCGCCCTCTCGGTCGTGGAGCGCACCCGGGAGATCGGCCTCATGCGGGCCATCGGACTCTCCCGCCGCCAGCTGCGCCGCATGATCCGCCTGGAGTCGGTCGTCATCGCCCTCTTCGGCGCCCTCCTGGGCCTCGCCCTCGGCATGACCTGGGGCACCGCCGCCCAGAAGCTCCTCGCCCTGGAGGGTCTCACCGTCCTGGAGATCCCCTGGCCGACGATCGTCGCCGTCTTCGTCGGCTCGGCCTTCGTGGGCCTCTTCGCGGCCCTGGTGCCGGCCTTCCGGGCCGGGCGGATGAACGTCCTGAACGCGATCGCGACGGAGTAGGGGGCCCGCCGCACCCCGCGGCCGCCGCCGCACCGGCCCTCTGACGGCCCGGTTCGGCGGCGGCTGTCGGTGGGGCGTCGTACGCTGGGAACCCCCGGCCCGTGCGACGTGTCGGGCGGTTCGCGTTGCCCACTGTCGGGATGGAAGCCCCATGAGCCTGCACGGTCTGCTTGACGTCGTCGTCCGAGACGCGGCCCTCGCCGAAGCGGTCAAGGCCGCCACGGACGCCCATCGTCCCCACGTCGACCTCGTCGGCCCGCCCGCCGCCCGCCCCTTCGTCGTCGCCGCGCTCGCCCGGGAGGCCGGGCGCACGGTGCTCGCGGTCACCGCCACCGGGCGGGAGGCCGAGGACCTGGCCGCCGCGCTGCGCTCGCTCCTCGACCCGGACACGGTCGTCGAGTACCCGTCCTGGGAGACCCTCCCGCACGAGCGCCTCTCGCCCCGCTCCGACACCGTCGGCCGCCGCCTCGCCGTGCTGCGCAGGCTCGCCCACCCGCGCGCGGACGACCCCGCCGCGGGGCCCGTCAGCGTCGTCGTCGCCCCCATCCGCTCCGTGCTCCAGCCGCAGGTCAAGGGCCTGGGGGACCTGGAGCCCGTGGCGCTCAGAAGCGGCCAGACGGCCGATCTGAACGAGGTCGTCGAGGGCCTCGCGGCCGCCGCGTACTCCCGGGTCGAGCTCGTCGAGAAGCGTGGCGAGTTCGCCGTGCGCGGCGGCATCCTGGACGTCTTCCCGCCCACCGAGGAGCACCCGCTCCGCATCGAGTTCTGGGGCGACGACGTCGAGGAGATCCGCTACTTCAAGGTCGCCGACCAGCGCTCCCTCGAAGTCGCCGAGCACGGCCTGTGGGCCCCGCCCTGCCGCGAGCTGCTGCTGACCGATGACGTACGGGAGCGGGCCGCCGCCCTCGCGGAGCAGCACCCCGAGCTCGGCGAGCTGCTCAACAAGATCGCCGAGGGGATCGCCGTGGAGGGCATGGAGTCCCTCGCGCCCGTCCTCGTCGACGACATGGAGCTGCTGCTCGACGTCCTCCCCAAGGGCTCGATGGCCGTCGTCTGCGACCCCGAGCGGGTGCGGACCCGGGCCGCCGACCTGGTGGCGACGAGCCAGGAGTTCCTGCAGGCGTCGTGGGCGGCGACGGCCGGGGGCGGCGAGGCCCCGATCGACGTCGGCGCGGCCTCCCTGTGGGGGATCGCCGACGTCCGCGACCGGGCCCGCGAGCTGGACATGATGTGGTGGTCGGTGTCCCCGTTCGCCGCCGACGAGACCGTCGACGCGACGCTGTCGTCAGCCGGCGGGCCGGCGGAGCTCAAGCTCGGCATGCACGCCCCGGAGAGCTACCGCGGCGACACCGCCAAGGCGCTCGCCGACACCAAGGGCTGGCTGGCCGACGGCTGGCGCACGGTGTACGTGACGGAGGCCCACGGCCCCGCCTCCCGCACCGTCGAGGTCCTCGGCAACGAGGGCATCGCCGCCCGCCTGGACGGCGACCTGACGGAGATCACCCCGTCCGTCGTCCACGTCGCCTGCGGCTCCATCGACTACGGCTTCGTCGACCCGGCGCTCAAGCTCGCCGTCCTCACCGAGACCGACCTGTCCGGGCAGAAGGCCGCCGGCAAGGACGGGCAGCGGATGCCCGCCAAGCGGCGCAAGACGATCGACCCGCTGACCCTGGAGGTCGGCGACTACATCGTCCACGAGCAGCACGGCGTCGGCCGCTACATCGAGATGGTCCAGCGGACCGTGCAGGGCGCCACCCGCGAGTACCTCCTCGTCGAGTACGCGCCCGCCAAGCGCGGCCAGCCCGGCGACCGCCTCTACATCCCCACCGACCAGCTGGAGCAGGTCACCAAGTACGTGGGCGGCGAGGCCCCGACCCTGCACCGCCTCGGCGGCGCCGACTGGACCAAGACCAAGGCCCGGGCGAAGAAGGCGGTCAAGGAGATCGCCGCCGACCTCATCAAGCTGTACTCGGCCCGGATGGCCGCCCCCGGTCACGCCTTCGGCCCCGACACCCCCTGGCAGCGGGAGCTGGAGGACGCCTTCCCGTACGCGGAGACGCCCGACCAGCTGTCCACCATCGCCGAGGTGAAGGAGGACATGGAGAAGACCGTCCCCATGGACCGCCTGATCTGCGGCGACGTCGGCTACGGCAAGACGGAGATCGCCGTCCGCGCCGCCTTCAAGGCCGTCCAGGACGGCAAGCAGGTCGCCGTCCTCGTCCCGACCACCCTGCTCGTGCAGCAGCACTTCGGCACCTTCTCCGAGCGGTACGGACAGTTCCCCGTCAACGTCCGCGCCCTGTCCCGCTTCCAGACCGACGCCGAGTCGAAGGCGACGATGGAGGGGCTCAAGGACGGCTCCGTCGACGTCGTCATCGGCACCCACCGCCTGTTCTCCTCCGAGACGAAGTTCAAGGACCTGGGCCTGGTCATCGTCGACGAGGAGCAGCGCTTCGGCGTCGAGCACAAGGAGCAGCTGAAG
This sequence comes from Streptomyces sp. NPDC020422, assembly GCF_044386705.1. Taxonomy (NCBI): domain Bacteria; kingdom Bacillati; phylum Actinomycetota; class Actinomycetes; order Kitasatosporales; family Streptomycetaceae; genus Streptomyces; species Streptomyces sp. NPDC020422. Next base: position 264,589 of record NZ_JBIRVJ010000010.1, read on the forward strand.
AAGCTGCGGGCCAACGTCGACGTCCTGACGATGTCGGCGACCCCCATCCCCCGTACGCTGGAGATGGCGGTCACCGGCATCCGCGAGATGTCGACGATCACCACCCCGCCGGAGGAGCGGCACCCGGTCCTCACCTTCGTCGGCCCGTACGAGGAGAAGCAGATCGGCGCGGCCATCCGCCGCGAACTGCTGCGCGAGGGCCAGGTCTTCTACATCCACAACCGCGTCGAGTCCATCGACCGGGCCGCCGCCCGGCTGCGCGAGATCGTCCCCGAGGCGCGGATCGCGACGGCCCACGGCCAGATGTCGGAGCAGGCCCTGGAGCAGGTCGTCGTCGACTTCTGGGAGAAGAAGTTCGACGTCCTCGTCTCGACGACGATCGTCGAGTCCGGCATCGACATCTCCAACGCCAACACCCTGATCGTCGAGCGCGGCGACAACTTCGGCCTCTCCCAGCTGCACCAGCTGCGCGGCCGCGTCGGCCGTGGCCGCGAGCGCGGCTACGCCTACTTCCTCTACCCGCCGGAGAAGCCCCTGACGGAGACCGCCCACGAGCGGCTCGCCACGATCGCCCAGCACACCGAGATGGGCGCGGGCATGTACGTGGCGATGAAGGACCTGGAGATCCGCGGCGCGGGCAACCTGCTCGGCGGGGAGCAGTCCGGCCACATCGCGGGCGTCGGCTTCGACCTGTACGTCCGCATGGTCGGCGAGGCCGTCGCCGACTACCGGGCGCAGATGGAGGGCGGCGAGGAGGAAGAGGCCCCGCTGGAGGTCAAGATCGAGCTCCCGGTCGACGCCCACATGCCGCACGACTACGCGCCGGGCGAGCGACTGCGCCTCCAGGCCTACCGGTCCATCGCCTCCGCCAACTCGGAGGAGGACATCAAGGCCGTGCGCGAGGAGCTCACCGACCGCTACGGCAAGCTGCCCGAGCCGGTCGAGAACCTCCTCCTGGTCGCCGGGCTGCGCATGCTCGCCCGCGCCTGCGGGGTCGGCGAGATCGTCCTCCAGGGTCCCAACATCCGCTTCGCGCCTGTGGAGTTGCGCGAGTCCCAGGAGCTGCGCCTCAAGCGCCTCTACCCGCGCACGGTCATCAAGCCGGCGGTCCACCAGATCCTCGTGCCGCGCCCGACGACCGGGAAGATCGGCGGGAAGCCGGTGGTGGGACGCGAACTGCTGGCGTGGACCGGGGAGTTCCTGGCGGAGATCCTGGGTTCCTGACCACCCCCGGGGCCGCGCCCGGGCCCCCAGGGCCGCGCCCGGGCCGTCCCCGCGCCGTGGCCGTCCCCGGGTCGCGCCTTGGCTGCCCCCGGGGCGCGCCTGGGCCCGTCCCCGTTCCGGCGGCATGAGCCGGAACGGGGACGGGGTCCCGGTCCTACAGGGCGTCCAGGTCCAGCGCCTGCGCCATCGCGCGGTAGCCCGCGTCGTCCGGGTGGAGGTGGTCGCCGGAGTCGTAGGCGGGGAGGAGCCGGTCCGGGTCGGTCGGGTCGGCGACCGCGCGCTCGAAGTCGACGATCCCGTCGTACGCGCCCGAGGTGCGCACCCAGGCGTTGAACGCCTCGCGCTTGGCCTCGTTCCCGGGGGTGAAGTAGGCGGAGCCCTTGACCGGGGTCAGGGTCGCGCCGATCACCTTGAGGCCGTGGGCGTGCGCCTGGCGGATCAGCGTGCGGTGGCCCGCGATGAGGCGCTCGACGGAGACCTCGGGGGTCGGGCCGCCGGGGAAGGACGGTCCGCTGCCGCCGATGTCGTTGAGGCCTTCCAGGAGGATGACCGTGCCCACGCCCTTCTCCGTGAGCACGTCCTTCTCGAAGCGGGAGATGCCCTTCTCGCCGGCCCAGGCCACGTCGTTGGTGACCTCGTTGCCGCCGATGCCGTGGTTGAGGACGGCCCGCGGGGAGCCGGCCGCGGCGAGGCGTTCGGCGAGCTCGTCGGGGTAGCGGGCGTCGGCGTCCGGGGTGGCGCCGACGCCGTCGGTGATGGAGTCGCCGAAGGCGACGATGCCGTCGCGGCGGACCGTGTGCGGGCCGCCGGAGACCTCGACGCCGGAGAGGTAGTACCAGGACGAGCTGGTCTCGGTGAACGCCGTACCTGCCACGTCGGCACGGTGGTCGCCGGCGGCCCGGTAGCTGGTGGCGCCGGCGAGGTGGTGGAAGGTGGCGGGGCCGGTCGGGCCCGCCAGGTACAGGGTGACGGTGACGGACTCCAGGGCGCCGGTACGGAACGGCACGCCGTCGCTCAGCAGGGTCCCGCCGGCCGGGACGGTGACCGAGCCGTGCCCGCCGAAGGTGAGCGCGCGGACCGTGCCGGGCCGCACGGCGCCGCCCTCGGCGGTGCGGGCGACGGTCGCGCCGGTGATCCGGAGCGGGGTGCTGCCGTAACGGTTGGTCAGCTCGATGCGGGCCCGGGTGCCGCCCGCGGTGACCCGTACGGTCTGGCGGACGGTCTGGTCGTCGAAGCCGGCCGTGGACCAGTTGGGCGCGAAGGGCGCCGTGGCCGGCTGCGGGGAGGCGGCCCAGGCGCCGCGCCAGCCGGTGTCGCCGCCGCGGCTCGGCGCTGCGGCGGTGCCGGCGGTGGCGGCCGTGGCGGCCGTGGCGGCGGACGCGCCGGTGGTGGGCAGCGCGGTGAGGATGGTCGCGGCCAGCAGGGCGATGCCTGCGCGCCGGAGGGTGCTGGTGGTCTTCATGTGTTCCGCCCGTTGTCGTGTGCCGTGGTCTTTCGTGTGCGCACGACCAGGGACAAGTCTTGATCGACTCGGGCTATTCCTGTGTGCCGGAGCCGAGTTGAGCGGAACCGAGCAGTCCGGTGAGTCCGCGGAACGCCTCGCCCGGGTCCCGGCCGCCGAGCGCGGCGTCGAGGTTGTGGGTGAGGAGCAGGGTCGCGAAGCCGTGGGCCAGCGACCAGGCGGCGACGCCGGTGTCGCGGGGGGCGTCGGTGGTGGCCGGCAGCGCGCCGACACCGGCGCGCAGCTCGGCGGCGGCCCGCTCCTTCGCGGCGAGCAGCTCCGGGTCGTCGGCGCGGTGCAGGTCGGGCTGGAACATGACCTGGAAATGGGCCGGGTGGGCGACGGCGAACCGCACGTACCGCACCCCGCGCTCCCGCAGGTCGGGGGCGTCGGCGAGGGCTTCGGCGAGGAGGTCGTAGCCCTGGGCGGCGATCGCGGTGAGCAGGCCCGTGCGGTCCTTGAAGTGGTGGGCGGGGGCCGCGTGCGAGACGCCCGCGCGGCGGGCGAGGTCGCGCAGGCTGAGCGCGGCGGGGCCCTCGCCGCCGATCACGTCGAGGGCGGCGGTGAGCACGGCCTGCCGCAGATCGCCGTGGTGGTAGGTGCGCCGGGTGGTCATGGCAGCAGCGTACGCGGAATCTAGGCATTGACAAGTTCGAGGGGCGGGAGGAATCTAGTCGGTGACAAGATGGTGTGTGGACGCAGTGGACGGGAGACGTCATGACCGCACAGCCCCAGACCCGTAGCGGGAGCCAGGTCGAGGCCGGAAGTCAGGTCGAGGCCGGGAGTCAGGTCGAGGCCGGAAGTCAGGCCGAGGTCGGCAGCCGGGCCGAGGCCGGGGGCCGGAGCGAGGTCGAGCCCGCCCGCGTGCGCCAGATGTGGCACCTGCTCGAACCCCTGCACGCCGTGCTCTACTACGCCCCCGAGGCCTTCGGCCAGGCCGCCGCCCTCGGCTACCGCGTGGACGAGCGGTGGCCCGCCTACTTCGCCTGGCGCGCCGCTCCCCTCGGGTCCGCCGGGAGCGCCCGGGTGACCTCCGCCTTCTACAGCTTCGCGCCCGACATGGTCGCCCGGTACGTCCCCGCCGTCTGGGGCGTCGCCACCCCCGCCGAGGTCCTGGCGGCCCGGCTCCGCGCCGTCGACCTGACCTACCGGGCCGTCCTGGGCGAGGCCGTGGTCGACGGCCCCGAGCTCGCCGAGGCCGCCGCCCTCGCCCGCCGTGCCGCGGAGGCCGCCGGGACCGCGGGTCGCCCGCTGGCCGCCGCCAACGCCGAGCTGCCCTGGCCCGGCGCCCCGCACCTCGTCCTGTGGCAGGCCGCCACGATCCTGCGCGAGCACCGCGGCGACGGGCACCTCGCCGCGCTCCTGGCCGCCGGTCTCGACCCGGCCGAGGCGCTGGTCTCCTTCGCCGCCGTCGGTGCCGCCGCCGAGACCACCTTCGCGAGCCGCGGCTGGACCGGGGCGGAGTGGTCCGCCGCCCGTCGACGCCTCGCCGCCCGTGGCCTCCTCGGCGCCGACGGCGCCGCCACCGAGGCCGGGCGCGCCCTGCGCGCCGAGGTCGAGCGCCGCACGGACGAACTGGCCGCCGCCCCCTGGGCCGCCCTCGGTCCGCAGTCCACCGCCCGCCTCTCCGAACTGCTCGGCGGGCCGTGGCTCGCGGTCATCGGCTCCGGTCTGCTGCCCGCGGAGAACACGCTGGGAATCGGCAGGATCTAAAGAGGTATCAAATAGGATCTTCCGGTGCTGACGTACCAAAAGACCCTCTTCGCCTCGGCCTTCGCCGTCCTCGCCCTGCTCGCCAACGCCGCCTGCGCGCCGCTCGCCGGAAGCGACGCGTCCGGCGGCGGCGGCGCGCCCCCGAAGCCGGCCGGGGGAGGCACCGCGCTCGCCGCCGTGGACGGGCTCACCGTGAAGGGGCGTGCGCCCAGGACCGGATACGAGCGGGCGAGGTTCGGGCGCGCCTGGGCCGATGTGGACGGCAACGGCTGCGGCACCCGTGACGACATACTCCGGCGCGACCTCACCGGAGTGCGCTTCACCGACGGCCGGTGCAAGGTCGCCTCCGGGACGCTCGCGAACGACCCGTACACCGGCGGTTCCCTCGCCTATGTGCGCGGTCGCAGCAAGGTCGACATCGACCACGTCGTGGCCCTCTCCGACGCCTGGCAGAAGGGCGCGCAGAAGTGGGACGCCGGCACCAGGCTGCGGTTCGCGAACGATCCGCTCAATCTGCTCGCGGTCGACTCGGCGACCAACCGCCGCAAGTCCGACGGCGACGCGGCGACCTGGCTGCCGCCCAACAAGGCGTACCGGTGCACCTACGTGGCCCGGCAGGTCGCGGTGAAGAGGAAGTACGGGGTGTGGGTGACGCCGGGGGAGCGGGAAGCGATGAAGCGGGTGCTGGCGAAGTGCCCGGAGCAGCGGCTGCCGTAGGGGCGAGGCCGGAGAAAAACGTTTCTTCCCTGGTGGGAGGGGTGGTTAGCATCTCCGGCATGGACCTGCACATCACGACCCTCGCCGAACGCCCCGAACTCGAGGGCGCTCTGTGGCAGATGAAGGACCTCTGGCCGGAGTTCATGATGTACGACCCGGTCGGCTGGGCGAACATGGGGCAGATCGCCACCGCGTTCCCCGAGTACGTCCTCGTCGCCACCGACCCCGACGGCAAGGTCGTCGCCCGGGGCTTCAGCGTGCCCTTCCAGCTCCGGGCCGAGGGCCGTGGCGAGCTGCCCGGCACCGGCTGGGACCAGGTCCTGCTGTGGGCGTTCTCCGACCTGCGGCACGGTCGCACCCCCGACACGGTCAGCGCGATCGAGATCACCGTGGACACGAGCGCGCTCGGCAACGGCCTCTCGCACGTCATGCTGGCCGCGATGCGCGACAACGCCCGCCGGCTCGGCTTCGCCGAGGTGGTCGCCCCCGTGCGCCCCAACGGCAAGCACAAGGAGGCGGAGTCGGCGATGCACGAGTACGCCTTCCGCACCCGCGAGGACGGCCTGCCGGTGGACCCGTGGCTGCGCGTCCACGTCCGCGCGGGAGCCACGGTGGAGAAGGTCGCCCCGGCCTCGATGACGATCGGCGCCTCCGTGGAGCAGTGGCGGCAGTGGACGGGCCTCCCGTTCGACACCGACGGCCCCGTCGAGGTCGAAGGCGCCCTGGTGCCGGTCCACTGCGAGGCCTCCCGCGGTTACGCGGTGTACGTCGAGCCCAATGTGTGGGTCCGGCACCGGGTCTGAAACTCCGATCGCCGAACGGCGCAAGGACGTAACGACGCGAAGGCGTGAAGGCCGCTCCCCAGCGGTGGCCTTCACGCCTTTCCCGTCCCCGGATCCCCCCGGATCCCCCCGGATCCCCTAGCCCCCCTCGGGCCCGGGTCCGTCAGCCGAGCTGCTTCTCGTCGACCACGTCCTTGGCCGGCGGCGCCTTCGCCTCGACCGGCTTGTCGTAGTCGGAGAAGGAGATCGTGCCGGGCTCCTTGCCGCCCGCCGTCACGATCTTCAGCAGGTACGGCTTGCCCTCCGTGGCCACGTAGAGCGTGGTCTTCTCGTCGTCGAAGGCCTGGGTGAGCATCAGCGCCTTCTTCCCGCCGACCGTCGTCTCCTTGCCCTTGACCGCGAGGTTCGCGCCCTGCTGGAACTGCCCGAGCAGCGACTTCAGGTCGCACAGTTCGAGGCTGTCCTTGGCGTCGGGGTCCTTCGCGTCGGTCTTCATCCAGCGGCCCTTGAGCTCCTTGAGCACGGCCGCCTGCACCTCGGCCGACTCGCCCTTCGCCTGCTCCTTCAGGAAGGCCTCGTCGAAGCGGAGGTAGACGGACTTGTCGTCCGGCTTGACCAGCTCGGCGGTCCCCGTCGCGCCGACCGTCATCGTGCCGGCGCACCGGCCCCGGACGTCGGTCTTGAGGTAGGCCTTGATCGGGCCGTCGGTGGTCTTCAGGGCGACGTCGAGGGTGAGCGAGTCCGCGCTCTTCGTCGCGCCGATGGCCTTGTTGGCGATCTGGGGCCCGGTCAGGTCCCCGAAGGGTCCGGCCGGCTTGGCGGCGTCGGCCTTGTCGCCGGAGAAGGGGCCGCAGGCGGTCGCGCCGAGCGCGACGGCGGCGCACAGGGCCGAGACGAGGGCGGTGCGGCGGAGGCGGACGGTGGCAGACATGGTGGTTCTCCGGGGGATCGGGGTCTATCGGGTGGTGCGAGGGAGGCGGTGGGGGTGCGGGGTGCTACGCGGCGCCGGCCGGGTCAGCCGACCTTGAGCTCCCACTGCGAGGCGTTGTAGTCCAGGCCGGGGCTGACCTCGACGGTGAGGTCCTCGGCGGCGGCCGGGGCGTCGAAGGCGAAGGTGGCGGTGGCCTTCTTGCCGGGCAGGACGGTGCCGCTGAAGCCGCTGCCGACCTTGTCGTCGAAGATCTGCTCGGCCGTGGTGCCGTCCTTGCCGGCGCGGGCGTCCAGGGTCACCAGGGTCGTGTCGAACTTCTTCTTGCCGCCGTTCTCGATGGTGACGGTGACCTGCCACGCCTTGTTGCCCGCGGTGTGGCCGGCCGCGTACTCGCTCGGGGAGAACTTCTTCGCCGGCGAGACGGTGACCTTCACGTCGTCGTCGTAGACGACGGTGTCGTCGGCCGCGAGCGCCTTGGCCTTGGGGTCCGTGGCGCCCTTGCCGGCGCCCTTGCCCAACGGGGCCTTGGAGGTCGGGTCCTTCGGCGCGGAGTCCTTGATCGCCTTGTCGATCTTGTCCGCCGCGTCGCTGACCACCGTGTAGGCGAGGACCGCGCCGACGATCGAGAGGATCAGGGCCGCGAGGCCGAGGATCGCGCCGGTCAGCGCCACGCCCTTGTTGCTCGCCTGGCCCCGCTTCGCCCGGCCGGTGCCGATGACGCCGAGGATCAGCGCGATCAGGCCGAGGATGCCGGCCAGCCAGAAGAAGAACGGGATGAAGCCGGAGACCGTGCCGATGATGCCGAGGACCAGGGCCGCGGTGCCGAGTCCGTTGCGCATGGCCACCGGGGAGGGGGCGTGCGGGAGCTGCGTGTCGTACGACATGGGTGTGTCCTCCCGGACAGTGGGTTTGTCTGGCGCGATGGATCAATAACAGCATAGCCTGTGAACCGAGTCAACAAGGTTCACGGGAAATGGGTCGACTCACGCTGTGAAGTGGTGTGGGCGGGGTTCGTCAGTAAGATCGGCGTCACACACACGGCATGAGGGGAGTTGAGGCAGGTGCCCGACAGCGCAGCAGAGGTGACCGCCGCGGGCATCGCCCGTCTCGCGGGGGTCGGCCGGGCGGCCGTGAGCAACTGGCGCCGCCGCCACGCCGACTTCCCCAAGCCCGTCGGCGGCACGGAGACCAGCCCCTCCTTCGCCCTCGCCGACGTCGAGGAGTGGCTGCGCGTCCAGGGCAAGCTCGCCGAGGTGCCCCTGCGCGAGCGCGTCTGGCAGCTCGTCGCCGGCCACCCCGCCGGCGCCGTCACCGCCCTGGTGCACGCGGGCTGCGTTCTCCTCCTCGTACGGGACAGGCGGGCGGCCCGGCCGATGCTGTCCGCCACCCCCGACGAGCGGCTCGCCGAGGTGCTCCCCGTCCCCCTGGCCGAGACGCTGACCGAGCGCCTGGGCGTCGAGAGGGCGGTCCGCACCCCGTCCGCGGCCGAACTCGCCCCCTCCGTGCCGCTCCTGCGCGGGGTCGTGGAGCTGGCCACCGAGTCCGCCGAGTCCGCCGAGCCCACGGGGTCCGGCGAGTCCGGCGGCGGGAGCGCCGGCGTGCGCGAGGCGTACGAGTTCCTGCTCGGGCGCCATCTGGACGCCAACCCGCGCCAGTACACCCTGACCCCGCCCGGCCCCGCCGCCCTCATGGCGGCGCTCGCCGGCCCCGCGGCCACCGTCCTCGATCCCGCCTGCGGCACCGGAGCCCTGCTCGCCGCCGCCCTGACCGCCGCCGGCCCCGCCACCGCCACCGGCCCCGCGGGAGCGGCCGCTCCCACCGCGCTCCACGGCCAGGACGCCGACTCCGACCTGGCCGCGCTGACCGCCCTGCGCCTGGCCCTGGCCACCGACGCCGACGTGCGCGTCCACGCGGGAGACACCCTGCGTGCCGACGCCTTCCCGGCGCTCGCCGCCGACGCCGTGCTGTGCCACCCGCCGTTCAACGAGCGCAACTGGGGCCACGACGAACTGGCCTACGACCCCCGCTGGGAGTACGGCTTCCCGGCCCGTACGGAGTCCGAACTGGCCTGGGTCCAGCACGCGCTCGCCCGGCTGCGGCCCGGCGGCAGCGCCGTCCTGCTCATGCCGCCCGCCGCCGCGTCCCGCCGCTCCGGCCGCCGCATCCGTGCCGACCTGCTGCGCCGCGGCGCCCTGCGGGCCGTCGTCGCCCTCCCGGCCGGCGCGGCACCCCCGTACGGCATCCCGCTCCACCTGTGGGTGCTGCGCCGCCCCGTCCCCGGCGAACGCCCGCCCGCCGAGCTGCTGCTCGTCGACACCGCGTCCGAACAGGGCGCCGCCGGGCGCGAGCGGCTCGACTGGCCCGCCGTGGAGAGCGCCGTCCTCGACGCCTGGCGGCCCTTCGGCCGCGACGGCGCCCTCGCCGAGACGCCCGGCGAGAGCCGCGGCGTCCCGGTCATCGAGCTCCTCGACGACGACGTCGACCTCGCCCCCGCCCGCCATCTGCCGCCGCCCGCCGCCGCCGAGGGCGCCGCGCAGCTGTCCGGGGTGCGCGAGCGGCTCACCGAGACCCTGCGCCGCACCCGGGAACTGACCCCGCCGCCCGCCGCCGACCCCGTCGCCGGCGGACTGCGCTGGCCCGCGACGACGGTCGGCGAGCTGGCCCGCGCGGGCGCGCTCACCCTGCGCGCGGGAGGAGCGGGAACGGCCGCTCCCACCGCCCCCGTCGCCGTCCTCACCGACACCGACGTCCTCGCCGGCCAGGCGCCCTCGGGCGCGCTGCCCGAGGCCTCCGCCGAGGGCCCGGGGGAGGAGCCGGTGCTCCTGGCCGTGGGAGACGTCGTCGTGCCCGTCCTCGGCGGCGGCTCCGTCACCCGGGTCGTCGACCCCGCGACCGCGGGCGCCGCCCTCGGCCGCAACGTGCACCTGCTGCGCCCCGACCCGGCCGCCCTCGACCCCTGGTTCCTGGCCGGCTTCCTGCGCGCCACCGCCAACAAGCGCCAGGCCAGCTCGTACGCCTCGACCGCCACCCGGCTCGACGTGCGCCGCCTCCAGCTGCCGCGTCTGCCGCTCGCCGAACAGCAGCGGTACGGGGAGCGGTTCCGCGCGCTCGCGGAGTTCGAGGAGGCGCTGCGGCTCGCGGGACGCCTCGGCGAGCAGCTGGTGCAGGGCATGTACGACGGGCTCGCGGACGGCACGGTGGCTCCCTGAGGCTCCCGGAAGGCTCCTGACGGCCCGGGCCGCACTTGTATACGCTCGTCCTCGACAACAGAGCCATTCAGGTGACCCGGGAGCAGGAATGTACGGCCACGGCTATCCGCAGCCCGCGCCGCCGCAGCGCGGTGTTCCGGCTTCGGTCATCGTGCTGCGGGTGCTCTTCGCGGTGCTCCCGCTGCTCAGCATCGGCTTCCTCACCTGGGGGACGGCCCTGCGGATCGCGCTGCTGACCCGACGGGTCGTCGACTGGGTCCTGTTCGGTCTCTGCGTGGGCGTCGTCATCGCGAGCCTCGTGCTGATGCCGGAGGACGAGAAGGCGAGCCGGGCGGACTGGGTCGTGGGGATGATCCTGCTCAACGCGGTGGCGTTCACGGCGTATTACCTGGCCGTGGACATCCGCCTGGACCGCACCCGCCTCGCGGGTGCGGCCGCCGCCCCGGTGCCGTCGCCGTACAACCCGTACGCGGCGACGGCCCCGCAGCAGACCCCGTCCTACGGCTACCCGCAGCCGCAGCCGCAGCCGCCGGTCCGGCCCCAGCCGGTGGCGGAGCCCCGGCCGCAGGCCGTCGCCCCGCCGCAGCCTCCCGTGGCGAGCCCCCGCATCGACCAGGTCCGCGCCGAGCTCGACGAGCTCAGCGACCTCCTCCGCAAGGACAAGGACCCCCGGGAAGGCGGGCGGTGAACGGCCGGGTCATCGGCGGGCGCTACGAGCTGTCCACCCTGATCGGCCAGGGCGGCATGGGCCAGGTCTGGACGGCGTACGACGGCCGGCTCGACCGGCGGGTCGCGGTGAAGCTGCTCAGCCCGGCCGCCATCAGCGGCCCCGCGACCGCGGCCCAGGAGCTGCGCCGCCGCTTCGTGCGCGAGTGCAGGGTGACCGCCCAGGTCGGGCACCCCGGACTCGTCACCGTCCACGACGCGGGCAGCGACGGCGACGACCTGTACCTGGTCATGCAGTACGTGGAGGGCGCCGACCTCGCCGACCACCTCGCCGAGCACGACCCCTACCCGTGGCCGTGGGCGGTGTCCGTCGCCGCCCAGCTGTGCGCGGTGCTCGCGGCCGTGCACGCGGTGCCGATCGTGCACCGCGACCTCAAGCCGCGGAACGTGATGGTCCGCCCCGACGGCACGGTCACCGTGCTCGACCTGGGCGTGGCCTCCGTCCTGGACACCGACACCACGCGCCTCACCCACACCGGTTCGCCGATCGGCAGCCCCGCCTACATGGCGCCCGAGCAGGCGATGGGCGGCGCCGTCGGCCCGTACACCGACCTGTACGCGCTGGGGGTGCTGCTCCACGAACTCCTCAGCGGAAACGTGCCGTTCGCCGGCTCGACCGCGCTCGGCGTGCTGCACCGGCACCTGTACGAGCCGCCCGTCCCGGTCCGCCGGCTTCGCCCCGAGGTGCCCGAGGCCCTCGAAGCCCTCGTCCTGCGGCTGCTCGCGAAGGACCCGCTGGCCCGGCCCTCGGGCGCGCAGGAGGTGTACGAGCAGCTGCTGCCGCTCCTGCCGCCGCGCGGCGCGCCGGGTCCTGCGGGCCCGCTCGACCCGACCCGCCCGTTCCGCCGGCCGCACGCCCCCTGGCCCGACCACGCGGTGCAGGTCGCCGCGCCCCCGGCGCCGGTGGTGGCGCCCGCCCCCTCGAAGCCGGACGTGGCCGCCGCGGTCGACGAGGTGAAGCGCCTCCTGGGGGAGGGCTCCCTGACCCGGGCCGTGGACATCCTCGGCGGGATCCTCCCGGCGGCGGCCGCGGAGCACGGCGAGCACTCGCCGGTCGTGCGCATCCTGCGCAAGCAGTACGCGACGACGCTGATGGACGACGGCCAGTACCGGCGTGCCCTGCCGGAGCTGCGGCGCCTCGCGGAGGACCGCGCGGCGGAGGCGGGCCCGGCCGATCCCGCGACCCTTCAGTTCCGTTATGACGCCGCCCAGTGCCTGGAGCAGCTGGGCGACCCGGCGGCCGCGCTCGCCGAATACCGGGCGCTCCTGCCGTACTTCGAGCCCGCCACCGGCCCCGACCGGCAGACCCGCGCCTTCGACATCCGGCACCGGATCGGCCTGCTGCTGCTCGCGATGGGGGACCTCGGCGCGGGGCGGGCGCAGTTGCAGGCGCTGCTGTACGACGCGGAGCGGGCGTACGGGGTGTACCACCCGCTCGCCGCGGATCTGCGGCGGGCGCTGGAGCGGCAGCAGCGGGTGGATCCGCGGCTCTGAGGCGCGGGGCGGGCCGGGCCGATCTGACGGACCGGCAGAGTCACGACTCCGTATCTGATTGGACAACGGAGCGAACAGGTCCGATTTGGTCTTTTTGCGGTCTGTAACGTGCGCGTTCGATCATGTCCACGCCGTTCAAGGATGCCTCGATGACCACGCCTCCGCCGTCCGACCCGTTCGCCGCCGCCCCCGCGCAGGCGCCCGCCCCCGAGAAGAAGGGCGGCGCGCTGAAGAAGGTCGGCAGCATCGTCGTGCTCGCGGCGGTCGCCATCGCCGTCAAGGTCGGTCTGCCCTACCTCACCGGTGAGGCCCCCGTGCACGCCAAGGCCGGCGAGTGCGTCACCGTGAGCGGCCCGGACAACGACCCCAAGGTCGACTCCCAGCCCTGCGACTCCGGCAAGCCCGACCTGTACAAGGTCGTCAAGGTCGTCGACGACACCTTCGACGTGGAGAAGTGCGGCCAGGAGAGCGAGGTCGCCCTCGCGCAGCAGCTCGACTCGGACAAGTTCGTGCTCTGCCTGAACGCCGTCAAGAAGTAACCGCGCACACCGCGCGACGGCGAAGGGGCCGGTCCCGTGGGACCGGCCCCTTCGTGGTGCCTGACGTGTGCCGTCAGCCGCCGAGCAGGGTGCCGACCGGCGACAGCTGGTTTCCCGACAGGGGCAGCTGCCCGACGGCGGGCACGCTCTGTGCCACGGAGGGGGCGGCGGTCGCCGCCTCGTCGTCACCGGGGCCGTCGGCCACGGCCGCCCCGGCCGATCCGAGGGCGAGGGCCCCCGCCAACAGCACGCCGCCGACGATCTTGGACTTGGACTTCATGGGCCCGCCTTCCGGGAGTCATGACCGGTACGGCGTGCCCAACGACGGGCCGGTCCGACGGGATACGTCCCCGCGGCCAGGGGGTGTCAGGCCCGGGCCAGCTCCGCGTTCGCGCGTTCCGTCACCAGGGCCAGGACGCGGCCGGCGACCGCCAGGTCCTCGTCCGGGATGCCGGCGTAGATGCGGGCGGAGGCCTCGGCGGTCTCGGCGGCGGTGGTGTCGCTCAGCTCCTGCCCGGCGGCGGAGAGCCGCAGCAGGGTCGGGTCGGCGGGGGCCGCTTCGAGGAGCTTCGCCGCCGTCATCTCCTCGACCACGTCCCGTACGAGCGACTCCTCGATCTTCAACGAGTTGATGACGTCGGCGACAAGCTGCTCGCGGCCGACGGTGCCGCCCGCGAGGGCGACGGCCCGGAGCGTCACGCTCTGCTGGAAGGTGAGGCCGTGCCGGGTCAGGACGCCCTCCAGGACGGCGCGGGCGGCGTAGTGCGCCAGCGCGATGACGCGCCCGTTGGTGGTGGGTGCGGTGGTGGTCATGACTGCTCCTTCTTGTCGGCGGCGTCGTGCGGATCAAGAGGTACGTCGAGAGGTACGTCGAGCAGGGTGGCCAGCTCCTCGGTGAACTGGCGGGTGCGCGGCGAGTCCTGGCCGCCGAGGGGCTCCAGGAGCTGGTCGAGCAGCCCCTGGATCACCGTGATCGCGCGCCGGGTGACGTCCCGCCCCTGCTCGGTGAGCTCCAGCCGCATGGCGCGCGGGTCGGCCGGGTCCCGGGTGCGGGCGACGAGGCCGGAGGACTCCAGGGCCCGGGCCAGCTTGGACACGTACAGCGGTTCCAGACCGGTGTGGTCGGCGAGCTGACGCTGACTGGGGCGCTGTCCGCTGCGCGCCATGCCGTGCAGGGACGCCATCAGCGCGTACTGCGCGTGGGTCATGCCCAGGGGGGCGACCGCGCGGTCGACGGCGACCCGCCACTTCATGGACAGGCGCCAGACCAGGAAACCGGCGGTGGCTCTGTTCTCGGCTGCTGAGCTCATGGCGGATACAGTACATGGCTACTATGTACATGGCTACTATTTTTCGGGAGGGCGCCGCGGACCGCGACGCCCCTTGCCTCACCTCCGCCAGAACAGGTGGTGCACGACCCCGCTCGGACTCGGCACGACCTCCAGGTGGAAGCGGTCGGTCAGCTCCTCCGGCGACTCCCAGAGCCGGAGCCCCGAGCCGAGCTCCACCGGCGAGACCGCGACGTGCATCGTGTCGACGAGACCGGCGTCGAGGAACTGCCGGATCGTCGAGACCCCGCCGCCGAGCCGCACGTCCTTGCCGTCCGCCGCCTCCCGCGCCCGTTCCAGGACCGAGGCCGGGTCGCCGCCGACGAAGTGGAACGTGGTGTCGGAGAGCGCGATCGACGGGCGCTCGTGGTGGGTCAGGACGAACACCGGCGTGTGGAACGGCGGCTCGTCGCCCCACCAGCCCTGCCAGTCGTGGTCCTCCCAGGGGCCGCGCTGCGGACCGAACTTGTTGCGGCCCATGATCTCCGCGCCGATGTTCCGGGCGAAGTCCCGCGTGAAGTAGTCGTCGAGGCCGCGGCTGCCGCCCGGGTCGGTCCGCATGGGCCAGCTCGCCGTGGCACCGGCCCAGGCGAACAGCCGCTCCGGCCGGGGCAGGCCGAACGGGCTCTCCAGGCTCTGGTCCGCACTGGCGCCCGCGCCGATCCCGTCACTCGACACGTTGAAGTTCATGACTCTCAGCAGCTGGTCCACGGCTCTCCTCCGTCGGGTTCTGTCGCATCCTGCGGGGCGAAACGCCCCCACACCCGTACGTCGAACGGGGCGTGTCGGAATCGACAGAGCCCCGGAACCCGAACGGACCCGCCCGCGCCGGCCCGGCAGCAGCCGCCCGCGCACCTGTCGGTCACCCGCGTCGCGGGAGCCCTGTCAAGCGCGCACCCCGCCGGGCGCGAGGTGACCAACCTGCCCGGGAAGCGCGGGAGTCGGCCCGCGACGTCGAACCGTCGCCGTCGCCCATGCCCCCAGCAGCAGTGCCGCCGCCCCGCCGACGGCCAGGCCGGCCCGTAGTCCCGGCGGCCGGTAGGAGCAGGTGATCTCCGTGCGGCCCTCCGCGCGGACCGCCACCAGGCCGCCGTACGCCTCGGCGGGCCGCCCCGCGCAGTGCCAGCCCGCGATGCGCGGGGCGGCGAGGACCACCGTGCCGCGGGTGCCGGGGCGCAGGGTGGCGCGGAAACCGCTGTCGGTGACGGTGAGGGCCGTCGGGGCGGTGGCCCGGAGTGCCGCCACGGCCGCCCGGAGCCGGGTGTGGTCCAGGCACCCGAGCTCCCCGTGCGGGCCGCGGCCGGTGAGGGCCGGGCGGGCGGCGGGGCCGGTCCTGACGCCCAGCGACGTCAGAGCGGCCCGCCATTTGGGGAGCTGCCCGCGCAGGGTGACCGTACGGGCGCCGAGGCGGGCCGTGCCGGTGAAGTCGGGCGCCCACAGGAAGGTCTCCGTGCCGGTGCGGCAGGCGCCGTCGGGCCCCGGGGGCTCGTAGACCCGGGCGCCCAGGAGGAGCTCCTGGTTGCGGAAGGGGGAGGGGCCGTACGAGGGCCCGCGGCCGGCCGGCCGCACCGTCACGAGCGGGGCCGCCGGCCCCGTACGGACCACGGCGCCGTCCCGCCAGCGCGCCCCCACCGCGAACAGGGCGTCGGTCACCGGATTGTCGAGGCTCTGCAGATTGCGCCCCCGGGAGGTCCAGCCGGCGCCCAGGGCCGCCATCGTGCGGGTCAGCACGTCCGGAGTGAGGCTGCTGTAGTAGGCGCCGCCCTGGCCGCCGAGCAGCATCGGCTCGTTGCCGGTGGTCTGGGGGCGGCCGGAGTCGGTGCGGTAGGCGGGCCAGCCGTCGGCCTCGGCGAGCGCGGCGGCCCGACGGGTGTCGGCGGCGCTCCAGGCGGGATAGTCGTCGAGCCGGGCGAGCCGCTCCCGGTCGCCGTACGCCGTGGTGGCGGCGGCCTGCGCGACCAGGACCGCGGCCAGGACGGGGACGGCGAGCCGCCCGCGGCGCACGAACGGCGCCGTGAGGCCCGCCGCGAACAGGACCCAGCCCCATCCCGTCGCCTGCGCGCTGCCCAGCGCGCCCAGGCCGAGGAGGGCGACGAGCCCCGCGCCGCCGAGCAGCGCCCGCCGCTCCGGGAGGCCGTCCGCGACCGCCTGCCAGGCGGCGAGGACGAGGACGCCGGCCAGGACGAAGGTCTGCCGGTACGGACTGCCGTTCGGGGTCGCGAAGACGTGCCACACCAGGTGCGTCGGGCCCCACTGGAGGGAGAGCGCGACGCCCGCCGCGAGCAGCGGCCAGCGCCACTCGCGGCGGAACGGTAGGGAGGCCGCCAGGACCGGGACCGCGGTGAAGACGAAGAGGGCCGGGGTGGAGAAGCCGTAGGTGGCGGGCATCAGACGCGCGGCCAGGTCCGCCCCGCCCGCCGCCGCGAAGTCCCGGACGACGCCCGGGTAGGCGTGCCGGGTGCCGAGGAAGACCGGGAGGAGGACGGGCGCGGCGAGCCCCACCCCGAGCAGCACGGTCGCCGCGCCCCGCAGCAGCACCCGCCGGCGCGGCGCCGTGACCAGCAGGACCAGGGCGGCGCCGATCGTGGCCATGTAGGCGGTGTAGAAGTTCGCGGTCCAGCACCCGGCGACGAGCAGCGTCCCGAGCAGCGGCCGGCGCCCCTCCCGCACCCACACCCCCACCAGGCACAGCAGCGGGAAGGCGATCAGGCCGTCCATCCACATCGGGTTGTAGACGGCCTCCAGGAGCGCCCAGCCGCACAGCCCGTACGCGGCGCCGAGCAGCCCCGCGCCCCACCAGACGCCCTCGCGGATCCGCAGCAGCGTCCACGCCGTCGCCGCCGCCGCGGCCGCCGACTTCAGGACGGTGATCGCGTACAGCGCGTACGCGAGGTCGGCGCGCGGGAAGAGGGCGACGAGCGGGGCGAACGGGCTCGTCAGATAGGTGCCGAGGTCGGGCAGGAAGCCGCTGCCCCAGCCGGACTGCCAGTTGAGCAGCAGCCCGCCGTCGGCCCGCCCGTGCAGCAGGTCCCACAGGTGCGCGTGGAAGGGCAGGAACTGGTTGCCCAGGTCGTTGACGCTGCGCCGGTGCGGGCCGAAGGGGAAGGTGCGGGCGACGGCGTCCCCCGCGCACACGGCGAGCACGGTGAGCAGCGCGGCGAGCCCGGCGGCGCGCGGGCCGCGGTTCCGGATCTTCATCGTGTTTCGAATATGACAGCGAGAAGCGGCGCGAAGGGAGGAAATCGGGGTGCGGGAAGGTCAGTTCATTCAATGGTCGTCTCCGCGTCACCGGTCGAATCCGGCACCGACATCCGCAGCCGTTGTCGTGGCGTGCGTGCTGCTCTCGATCGTGGTCCCGTGCTTCAACGAAGAAGAGATCATCGGTCGCTTCCACGACCATGTGACGAAGGAACTCTCCCGTTTCGACGGCGAATTCGAGATCGTCTACGTGGACGACGGAAGCCATGACCGTACGCTGCCGCTCCTGGAGGAGATCGCCGTGGGCGACCCCCGGGCGCGCTATGTCTCCTTCAGCCGCAACTTCGGCAAGGAGGCCGCGATGCTGGCCGGTCTCCAGCACGCGGGCGGCGACGCCGTCGTCATCATGGACGCCGACCTCCAGCACCCGCCGGAGCTCGTGCACCGCATGGTGGCGCTGCACGCCGAGGGCTACGACCAGGTCATCGCCCGGCGGACCCGCACCGGCGACCGGGTCACCCGCACGCTGACCGCCCGCGCGTACTACTGGGCGATCAACCGGCTCGTGGACGTCGAGCTCGTCGACGGCGTCGGCGACTTCCGGCTGCTTTCCCGCCGCACGGTCGACTCGATTCTCGAACTGACCGAATACAACCGTTTCTCGAAGGGCCTCTTCGCCTGGGTCGGATTCCGGACGACGACGTTCGAGTACGAGAACGCGGTGCGCGAGGAGGGCCGTTCGAAATGGACCTTCGGAAAGCTGCTCAACTACGGCCTCGACGGTCTGCTCTCCTTCAACAACAAGCCGCTGCGGGCCGCCGTCTATCTCGGGATGATGCTGGTCGCGATGGCTTTCGCCTACGCCGCCTGGATCGTCGGTGTCGCCCTGGTGAACGGCGTGGAGACCCCCGGATACGTCACCCTGCTCGTCACGGTCACGGCGCTCGCGGGCGTCCAGATGGTGATGCTGGGCCTGGTCGGGGAGTACGTCGGACGTATCTACTACGAGGTGAAGCGGCGCCCCCACTTCCTGGTGAAGGCCACCAACGTGCGCGTGCCGATGCCCCGTGACGAGGAGCTCCTGCGGCGATGACGACGACCTGGCAGGTGGTGCGCTTCGCCCTGGTCGGCGCCGTCAACACCGGTACGTACTACGGGCTCTACCTGCTCCTCGGGCTGTGGCTCCCGTACCTCGCCGCGCACGTCCTGGCGTTCGCGCTCTCCATGGTCGGCTCCTTCTTCCTCACCTCCTACTTCACCTACCGCACCCGTCCGACCTGGCGGAAGTTCCTGCTCTTCCCCCTGACGAACGCCGCCAACTTCGTCATCACGACCGCCGGCGTCTACGTGCTCGTGGAACTGCTCTCCTTCGACAGCACCTACGCCCCGCTGCTCGCCGCGGCGGCCGCCGTCCCGGTCACCTTCGTCCTCTCCCGGACGATCATGCTGGGACCCGACACCACCCGAACACGTGAGTCGTTGACCGAAACAGTCGCTTCCAAGTAGTGGCCCGGGCCACGGCGACTGCCTAACATCGATCACCGCACGGTCGTCCCACTGACGCACGACCCACGCCGGGAGGCTCCTTTGCACCGCCGCACCGCGCTCTCCGTCTCCGCCGTCGCCCTGCTCGCCGCGGCCCCCCTGCTCGCCGCCTGTGGCAGCGACGCCCATCCCGGGGCGGCGGCCGTCGTCGGCGGGCAGCGCATCGAGGTCTCCAGCCTGCAGGCGCAGGTCCAGGACGTGCGGGCCGCCCAGCACGCCTCGCCGCAGTCCGCGCAGCTGATCAAGGAGACGGGCGACCTGAGCCGGCGGAAGCTGCACGGCATGATCTTCGACCGGGTGGTCGCGAAGGTCGCCGCGGACAACGGGGTCGGCGCCAGCCGCGGCGAGATCCAGAAGGCCCGCGCCGACTTCGCCCGGCAGAGCGGCGGCGAGCAGCAGATGAAGGCCCTGCTGCTCCAGCAGCAGGGGGTCGCGCCCGACGAGATCGACGACGTCGCCCGGCGGGCCGTCCTCATGAACAAGATCGCCGCGAAGCTGGGCGCCACCGACACCCCCGAGGGCCAGAAGAAGCTCACCGAGGCGTTCGGCCGGGCCTCCAAGGCGCTCAGGATCGACGTCAACCCGCGCTTCGGCACCTGGGACGACGAGAAGATCCAGCTCGCCACCTACACCGCGCCCTGGGTGCGGCAGATCAGCAAGGCGCCCGGGCAGAGCCTGTAGGGCGCGGGCCGGGGTAGGTTCGAGGGGTGAACGCCCTCAACCCTGACCCCGGCCGCATCGTCCTGCTCACCGCAAGCCACCGCGTCGCGCCCGGACTGCTGTCCTGGCCCGCCTGGCAGGCGCTGCACGCGGCCGACCGGGTGCTGTGTCCCGACGCCGGCCACCCCCAGCTGCCCTATCTGCGCGAGGCGGGCGTCGACGTCGAGTCGGCGCGGCCCTCCGCGCAGGAGCTGGTCGAGGCCTGCGCCGGTGGCCGGACGGTCGTGGTGCTGCCCTCCGGGGAGGGCGACGCGGCGCTGACCGACGGCCTCGCCCGGCTCGCCGGCTCCGGCCGGGTCGCCATGCCCGACCTGGAGCTGCTGCCCGGCTCGTACGACCTGCCGGGCGCCCGGCTGCTCGACCTGGTGCAGGTCATGGACCGGATCAGGCGCGAGTGCCCCTGGTCCTCGCAGCAGACGCACAAGGGCCTGGCGAAGTACGGCATCGAGGAGGCGTACGAGCTCGTCGAGGCCATCGAGGACGGCGACCGCGAGGCGCTGCGCGAGGAGCTGGGCGACGTGCTGCTCCAGGTCGTCTTCCACGCCCGGATCGCGGAGGAGGACGCCGAGGAGCCGTTCTCCGTGGACGACGTGGCCGGGACGATCGTCGAGAAGCTCGTCCACCGCCATCCGCACGTCTTCGGCGACGCGACCGCGCAGACGCCGGAGGAGGTCAAGGAGCACTGGCTGCGGACCAAGGCCGCGGAGAAGCGGCGGGAGTCGGTGACCGACGGGGTGCCGCTCGGCCAGCCCGGTCTGGCGCTCGCCGCCAAGCTCGCGGGCCGGGTGCGCACCGCGGGTCTCGATGTCGCCCCGCCTGCGGGCGACGGCATCGGCTACGAGCTGCTGGCCCTGGCGGTGCGGGCGGAGGCCGCCGGGGTCGACCCGGAGGCGGCCCTGCGGGCGGCCGGCCGGCTCTACCGGGACGCGATCCGCGCGGCGGAGGGCGTGGGGGAGGCGTAGGGCTCGGGCCTCGCGTGGCCGTGGGCGTTCGGGAGTTCCGAGGGCTCAGTCGTCAGTGTCGCGTGGCCGCGGTTGTTCGGGGGTCCGAGGGCTCAGCCGTCCCGCGGCGCGCGGGCCTCCGGGTTGTGCCAGTGCAGCGGGGGCGGTTCGAGCAGCCACTCCGCGCGGGTGCTCGGGCGCCTGGTGAAGCGGCCCACGGCCGGGAGCGCGTCGCGGAAGATGCGCGCGGGGTCGGTGCCGAGCTCCTCCAGTTCCTCGGCGACCTCGACGAGGAAGCCGGGCGGGCCCGAGAGGTAGACGTCGTGGGCCGGCCAGTTGACGGCCGCGCGCAGGGTCTGGACGAGGCGCTCGGTGGCCTGGTCGCGGGGGCGGCGGGGCGCGGCGGTGATGTAGGTGACGGAGAGCCGGGGTATGAGCGCGCGCAGCCGCTCGGCGTCGGGCTTGCCGTACAGGTACTCCTTGGCGCGGGCGACGAGGAACAGCCGGCCCTCCAGCTCCGGCTCGTCCACGGCGGCCTCCTCCAGGAGGGCCCGCACGGGAGCCCAGCCGGTGCCGGCGGCTATGAAGGTGCGGGGCTTGCCGGGCGGGGTGCGGGCGGTGAGCGCGCCGCCCGGGCTGCTGAGCCGGAGGGTCTCGCCGGCCCGCAGCCGCTCGGTGAGCGCGGTGCTCATCACTCCGTTCCGCACCCGGCTGACGTGGAGTTCGAGGGTGCCGTCGGGGCGGGGCGCGTTGGCGAAGGAGTAGGTGCGCCAGACCCGGGGCAGATGGAGCGTGCTGACGCTGACGTACTGGCCGGGCTGGTACGGGTAGGGGCGGCGGGGCCGCAGGGTCAGCAGGGCCAGGTCGTCGCCGTAGCGCTCGTGGCGGACGACGTCGGCGTCCCACCAGGCGGGCTGCCCCTCCGCCTCGGCCGCGGCGGCGCCGGCCATCATCAGCTCGGCGACGCGCCCGTACGCCTCGCTCCACTCCTTCTCCGCCTCCACCGTCCAGGCGGGTCCGGAGGCGTGGGCGAAGGCGGCGAGCAGGCTGGAACCGACGGCGGCGTACAGCGCGGGCGAGGCGAGGAACTTGCGGTGGTCGCGGCCGAGTTCGCCGAGATAGCGGGCGAGGGCCGGGTCCTCGAGGTGGGTCACCACATGGGTGAGGGCGGCGAAGAGACGGTCCCGCTGGGGGCCCAGGTCCCGGGGGAAGAGTTCGCGCACGCCCGGGTTGTTCCAGAAGAGGTGCGAGTAGAAGAAGGTGACGGCGTGTTCGGCCCGTCTCTCGACGACCGCGAACGTACTTCGTAGCAACTGGGCATCCACGGGGTGAATCTAGGCCACGGGCCGTCACGTGACGATCACAACCTCATGGACGGCAGGTGGAATCCGCGTCTGCCGGGACCGCGGACGTCTAGCTTTCCGATCATGAGACTGCTCTGTAGAGGACATGGCGATCGACGGCCCGGGCGGCGCCGGACCGCCCGGCGCTCCGTGACGTGGACGGCCGCACTCGCCGTCCTCCTCCCGGCCGTTCCGGCGCTCGGGCTCACCGCGGCGGCCCCCGCCGCCGCGAGCGGCACCCGGATATCCACCGACGGCGACCTGGGCACCCAGCAGGTCCTGTTCCGCTCCGGCACCGCCGGCTACGGCTGCTTCCGGATACCGACCCTGGTCAGGACGGCCAAGGGCACGCTGCTCGCCTTCGCCGAGGGCCGCACCTCCCCCTCGTGCGCGGACCGCGGCCCCATCGACATCGTGATGCGCCGCTCCACCAACGACGGACGCACCTGGTCCCCGATCCGGGTCGTCCTCTCCGGCAACGAGACCGACCCCGACGCCCCGCACGTACGGGGCAACCCCTCGCCGGTCGCCGAGAAGGACGGCGCCGTCCTCCTCCTCTCCAACTCCGAGAGCTCCACCCCGGTCAGCACCCGGATGTCCTGGGTGCAGCAGAGCGACGACGACGGCCTCAGCTTCGGCGCCCCGCGCGCCATCCCGCGGCTGACGACGAGCGGCAGGAAGTGGTTCGGCACCGGCCCCTCGCACGGCATCCAGGTCCAGGAGGGCCCGCACGCCGGGCGCCTGGTCGTCGGCGCCTACGAGACGGTGGGCGACACCGCCGGCGCGGAGGACCAGCGGGCCGGCGTCCTCTACAGCGACGACCGGGGCAGGACCTGGACCGCGAGCATCACCGAGAACTCCTTCCTGCGCGCCGGGGACCTGCCCGCCCCGCCGCCCGGCAGCACGCCCGACACCCCCGTCGCCAAGCCCGGCGAGCCGGTGGTGGCCGAACTGCCCGGCGGGCGGCTCTACGTCAGCGCCCGCAGCCCCTTCGACGTGCGGGTCAGCGCCACCGACCCCACGCAGGTGGAGGGCCACCGCACCCACAGCCTCGCCGTCGACGACACCGCGACCGGCGCGCTCAAGGTGCCGAAGTTCCAGCTGACGCAGGGCTGGAAGGGCCCGGACGTGCAGGTGGGCCTCCTCGCCCCGCGCGACACCTACCGCTCCCGGCCCGGCGACCTGCTGCTGATGTCGACGCCCTCGCACCCGACGCTGCGCCAGGGCATGCGGATCCGGTACTCCGACAACGGCGGCACCACCTGGCAGGACGCCCCCGGCGGACAGGTCGCCAAGGTGCTCGGCGACCGGGCCGGCTACTCCGACCTGGCCGAGCTGTCGGCCGGCGAGATCGGCATGGTCCACGAGGGCGGCCAGTCCTTCTCCGCCGAGAACGTCTACTTCACCCGCTTCGCGGTGAGCGAGCTCGGCCTCCCGGGCACCTTCGCCGGCAAGGGCTCCGCGCTGCCGGCGATCTCCCCGGCCGCCGGCCGCACCAGCCCGGACACCACCGCCCAGGCCAACGACGGCTACCTCGGCAGCGGCGCGACGCTCGGTACGGGAGCCACGTTCGGCACCCGGACGTTCGGGCAGGGCCTGAAGCTCGACGGCGGCGCCAACGGCAACGCCGGCTCCGCCGACCTGCCGTACACCCCCTCGCTCGACCCGGGGGCCTCGGACGTCACGTACTCCCTCTTCTTCCGGTACGACGCCACAGCCACCACCCCGCAGCAGACCCTGCTCTGGGGCTACGGGCTCGGCGACCCCAAGCCGCAGGTGTGGGTCCGCGTCCAGCCGGGGAACGACCAGGTCATGGCCCGGGTCGAGGGCGACAGCGGGCAGCACGTCACGCTCACCCTCAAGGCGCCGGCGCACCCGAGCGCACGGGCCTTCGGCGACGGCCTCTGGCACCACCTGGTCCTCACCCGCCAGGGGGCCGCCGTCACGCTCCGGGTCGACGACCTCGTCGCCCAGGACACCCGCACCGACGTCGGCCGGCTCGCCGTGCCGCGCACCGGCGACCCGGCCGGCATCCGGCTCGGCGACAAGCTCGGCACCGACCCCAACGACGGGTTCACCGGCACCCTCGACGAGTTCCGGATGTACGCCGCGGTCCTCACCGACGCCGAGCGCGAGGCGCTGCGCGGCGCGCAGCCCGAGACCGTGGCCCCGGCCGCGCTCAAGGCCCACCTGCCCTTCGAGGTGGTCGACACCGCCGACCCCGTGACGCTCGTGAACACCCGCATCCAGGACGACGTCTCCGGCCACTGCGCCGACGGCACCGTCCTCGGCACCACCAGCACGGAGGCCGCGGTCGTCAAGGGACGCATCAGCTCCGGCGCCCTCAAGGTCGACGCGAACCTGCCGGGCGTGGAGGTCCCTTACGTCCCCGCGGTGGACAACGGCGCGGGCGAGTTCACCTTCGCCCTCTGGTTCCGTTACGACGCCACGGCGCAGCCGCAGGACGCGGCGCTGCTGTGGGCGTACGGGTCCACCTCCGGCAAGCCCTCGCTGTGGGTGCGGGCCAAACCGTCCGCCGACCGGCTGACGGCCCGCCTGGAGACGGCCGGGGTCTCCCTCCCGATCGACGTGATCGACACCAGGGCCGATCGGACCGCGTTCGGCGACAACGCCTGGCACCTGCTGACCCTGACCCGCAGGAAGGCGAGCCCGGAGGCCGCGGCGACCACCGTCACCCTGCGCGTCGACAACACCTACGCCACCACCGCGGAGGGCCTCACCGGCTCCTTCACGGACGGCATCGCCGCCCCCGAGGGCTTCCGGGTCGGCTCCAAGCCCACCGGCACCGACGTCCTCACCGGCGAGCTCGACGACTTCCGCTTCTACAAGCGGGCCCTGTCGTCGACCGAGGAGACCGGCCTCTACAACACGGCCGTCGGCGGGTCGAGCGCTCCGCGCGACCCGTCCGTCTGGTGGACCATGGACGGCAACAACACCGAGCAGCACCTGGTGACCCGGTTCGCCGACGACCCCGCCGCCCGCGCCACCCCCGACGCCTCGCAGCACTGCGGCCACGCCCTGGTGCGCACCGGCGCCACCGTCACCGACACCGGCGCCAGGTTCGGCCGGAGCCTCGACCTCGACGGCGTGAGCGGCACCGTGGAGCTCCCGTACGGCGAGGACCGGGCGCTGGGCGCGGGCGACTTCACCCTGGCGACCTGGGTGCGCTTCCGGCAGGCCGAGAACCAGACGCCGGTGCTCGTCTGGGCGTACGGCGTCGGCACCTCGGAGCGCCAGCTGTGGATCCGGGCCGTGTCCCAGGAGAACAAGGTGGTCGCCCACCTCCAGACCGACCGCGGGACCACCAGCCTGGAGGCCAGGGCCCCGGCCGGGACCGTCTTCGGCGACGGCACCTGGCGGCAGGTCGTGCTGCGCCGAGCGGGCGGGACGCTGACCCTGTCGGTCGGCGACGGGACCGCGCTCCAGGCCGTCGCGACCGGAGCCGTCTCCGGTGCGGTCACCTCCGACGACGGTTTCGACGTGCGGGGCATCCAGCTCGGCGCGCGGCCCGACGGGGCCGATGCCAAGGACCGGCTGAAGGGCTCGCTGGACGAGTTCACGCTGATCCGCAGGGCGCTCTCGGACGCGGAGATCACCACGGTGGGCGGCCCGCTGCCGGTGGACAGCGCCACCGCGGTCCGGCTGGCGTTCGACCAGCTGACGGCGAAGGGGGTGTACGCCCGGATGTGAGCCCGGGCGGGGCCGGGGCCGCGCGGTCCCGCCACGGCGGGGGGTTAGTGTCGGGAGCATGCCCGACCAGCCCCCCGCCGCCTCCGTTCCGCCGCCCGCCCCCGAGCTCTTCACCTGGGAGTTCGCCACCGACCCGTACCCCGCCTACGCCTGGCTGCGCGAGCACGCGCCGGTGCACCGGGCGAAGCTGCCCAGCGGGGTGGAGGCCTGGCTGGTGACCCGGTACGCGGACGCCCGGCAGGCGCTCGCCGACCAGCGGCTCTCGAAGAACCCGGCGCACCACGACGAGCCGGCGCACGCCAAGGGCAAGACGGGCATCCCGGGCGAGCGCAAGGCCGAGCTGATGACCCACCTGCTCAACATCGACCCGCCGGACCACACCCGGCTGCGGCGGCTCGTGTCGAAGGCGTTCACCCCGCGCCGGGTCGCCGAGTTCGCCCCGCGGGTGCAGGAGCTGACGGACCGGCTCATCGACGGCTTCGCCGAGCGGGGGAGCGCGGACCTGATCCACGAGTTCGCCTTCCCCCTGCCCATCTACGCGATCTGCGACCTGCTCGGTGTGCCGCGCGAGGACCAGGACGACTTCCGGGACTGGGCCGGGATGATGATCCGGCACGGCGGCGGGCCGCGCGGCGGGGTGGCGCGCTCGGTGAAGAAGATGCGCGGCTATCTGCTGGAGCTGATCCACAAGAAGCGCGAGGACCCGGGGGACGACCTGATCTCCGGACTCATCAGGGCCTCCGACCACGGCGAGCACCTCACCGAGAACGAGGCCGCGGCGATGGCCTTCATCCTCCTCTTCGCCGGCTTCGAGACCACGGTCAACCTCATCGGCAACGGTGTGTACGCGCTGCTGCGCCACCCGGAGCAGCGGGCCCGGCTGCAGGACTCGCTCGCGGCGGGGGAGACCGGGCTGCTGGAGACCGGGGTCGAGGAGCTGCTGCGGTTCGACGGACCGGTGGAGCTGGCGACCTGGCGGTTCGCGACCGAGGCGCTGACCATCGGCGGGCAGGAGATCCCGGCCGGCGACCCGGTCCTGGTGGTCCTCGCGGCCGCCGACCGCGACCCGGCGCGCTTCGAGGAGCCCGACACCCTCGATCTGGCGCGGCGCGACAACCAGCACCTCGGGTACGGGCACGGCATCCACTACTGCCTGGGGGCGCCGCTGGCCCGGCTGGAGGGGCAGTCGGCGCTGGCGACGCTCCTGACTCGCCTGCCGGACCTGCGACTTGGGGCCGATCCGGAGGAACTGCGGTGGCGCGGTGGGCTGATCATGCGTGGCCTGCGCACGCTTCCGGTCGAGTTCACGCCTTCCCACAAAGAGGCGCAGAACTGACGGACCATCAATAATGTGATCTTCGCGTGATCTCCGCTGCATCGACTTGTGACTCACGTTCGAATGCCGCTACGTTCCACCCCAGTCTCAGCAGTCACGCGAAAGGCCCTCCGTATGCGCTCCGGTAACGGTCGTCACCGCAGACCCCGCCAGGCCCCCGCGCTCGTCGTCGCGGCGGGCGTGACCGGTTCGGCCATGGCCCTGCCGCTGCTCGCCACCGGCTCCGCCTCCGCCGCCGACGCCCCGACCTGGGACCGGGTCGCCGAGTGCGAGTCGGGCGGCGCGTGGAGCGCCAACTTCGGCAACGGCCTCTACGGCGGTCTGCAGTTCACCCAGGAGAGCTGGGAGCGCCACGGCGGCCTCGCGTACGCGCCGAGCGCCGACCTCGCCAGCCGGGCGCAGCAGATCGCGATCGCCGACAAGGCGCTCGCCGCGGGAGACACCCAGTGGGCCACCTGTGCCCCGATCGCGGGTCTGGAGAACGACGGCAGGAAGCCGGCCGTCGTCCCGGGGCCCGCCGTGCAGCCCAAGGAGTCCACCGGTCCGGTCGCCGAGTCCAACCGGACGGACGGCCTTCCCTCCGGCTCCGTGGCGAGCCCCGCGGTCCCGGCCGCGCCCACGACCCCCGCCGCCCCGGCCACCCCGTCGGCCGGCACCACGACCGCGCCCGCGACTCCGACCACCCCCGGGACCCCTGCCACGCCCGGTTCGACGGTGACGCCCGGTTCGCCGGATGAGACGGTTACGCCCGGTACGCCGGATTCGAGCACTCCCGGCACCGGCAAGCACCGCGGTGACGCGGCGTCGGAGGAACCGGGCAAGCCGGACACCGCACCCGAACCCGGACGGCACGCGGCCCCGACTGACGGGGCGACGGGTGACGCGACCGGCGCCGACTCCACGGCGGGGGACGCCGCTACGACAGGGAAGTCGGACAAGACCGGCCAAGCGGACAAGGTCGACGAATACACCGTCAAGCCGGGTGACAGTCTGTCGGACATTGCGCAGGAGAACGCGCTCCCCGGTGGGTGGACCGCCCTCTACGACGCCAACAAGAAGACGGTCGGTGCCGATCCCGACCTCATTCTCCCTGGTCAGAGCCTTGAGCTGAAGACTGACGGCGCCTCGGCTGAGGGGTAGTTAGAGGCTGAATGTCCGTTATGAGCCAGTGAGACATGGGTCTCTCTTGCCGAACGGGCGTGTCACGTCCGCAAACTTTGCTCGTGTCGCCCCTCACCTGCGCAAACACCCGGCATCGGGGTGCAAGTAGGGGCGATTTCTCCGGGTTGATGGTCTTTGAACTTCCGCGGGGTCTGTGTCTACGGTCGTGACCGCTCGCCACCGCGGGCCCCGTCGACCGGTACGCCGAATCCTGCCGCCGGCCGAGGGGAAGTCGTCGCGTCAAGCGCCGAAGGCAGGAGCGGGGGACCCAAGGTAAGTGCCGGCCCCGGCCGTTGAGACAGACGGCCGACGATCGGCTTGGGGTGAAGCCGCGTGCAAGGACACGCGGCCGGGCAACTCACTCGCCCGAACCCGACAGCTCACCTCGTAGGCGTCGGTGAGGAGAATTCCCATGCTGTTTTCCGGCAACAAGGGCAAACACCGTCGTCCCTCCAAGGCCACCCGCGCCGTCGCCCTCGCCGGCGTCGCCGGTGTCGCCGTGGCGGCCCCGCTGATGACCGCCGGCACCGCCTCGGCCGCCACCAGCTCCGAGTGGGACGCCGTCGCCGCGTGCGAGTCCGGCGGCAACTGGTCCATCAACACCGGCAACGGCTACTACGGCGGCCTGCAGTTCTCGGCCTCCACCTGGGCCGCGTACGGCGGCACCGCCTACGCCTCGACCGCCGACCAGGCCTCGAAGTCGCAGCAGATCGCCATCGCCGAGAAGGTCCTGGCCGGCCAGGGCAAGGGCGCGTGGCCGAGCTGTGGCGTGGGCCTCTCCGGCGCCTCCTACGACGGCGGCTCCGCCTCGTCGAACTCCTCCGGCTCCTCTTCGAGCTCCTCCTCCTCGTCGCAGCGCTCCACCGAGCAGCCGACGACCCGCAGCGAGCAGCGCCAGGCGCCGAAGCGGACCGCGCCCGAGAAGACCGAGTCGAAGAAGACCGTCACCACCCCGACCGGCAAGAAGGTCAAGAAGGGCGACGGCGAGTACAAGGTCGTCGCCGGCGACACCCTCGGCAAGATCGCCCAGGCGCACGGCGTCAAGGGCGGCTGGGCCAAGCTCTTCGAGCTGAACAAGGACGTCGTCGACAACGCCGACCTGATCTACCCGGGCCAGCAGCTCCACCTCAAGTGAGCCTGCCGACCCTCCCGCGGTGAGTGACCACCCCGGTCCGGAGTGCCCTTCCCCCGTGCGCTCCGGGCCGGGGTTTCCCCGTTCCGTGGTCGCCCCGGCCCCTACCGATCAGTAGTAAGGGGTCTTTCGTCCTCAGATGCATGCCCTTGGGTCCTTTTTCGTCCCAGCGGGCGGGCGCCCGGCTGGCCGGAGCCCCCGAGCCGGTTAGGCTCTTGTCGCAAGGCGAACGAGACCTTGCCGCATGCGTCACAACCAGCGTCACATCCCAGAAGGAGATGCTCGTGCCGTCCATCGACGTCGTCGTAGCCCGGGAAATCCTGGACTCCCGAGGCAACCCCACCGTCGAGGTCGAGGTCGGCCTCGACGACGGCAGCACCGGCCGTGCTGCCGTTCCGTCCGGTGCCTCCACCGGTGCGTTCGAGGCCCTCGAGCTTCGCGACGGTGACCCCAACCGCTACCAGGGCAAGGGCGTCGAGAAGGCCGTCCTCGCGGTCATCGAGCAGATCGGCCCGGAGCTCGTCGGCTACGACGCCACCGAGCAGCGCCTGATCGACCAGGCGATGTTCGACCTGGACGCCACCCCGGACAAGTCCTCCCTCGGCGCCAACGCCATCCTCGGCGTCTCCCTCGCCGTGGCGCACGCCGCCTCCGAGGCCTCCGACCTGCCGCTCTTCCGCTACCTCGGCGGCCCGAACGCGCACCTGCTGCCCGTTCCGATGATGAACATCCTGAACGGCGGCTCGCACGCCGACTCCAACGTGGACATCCAGGAGTTCATGATCGCTCCGATCGGCGCGGAGTCCTTCTCCGAGGCCCTGCGCTGGGGCACCGAGGTCTACCACACCCTCAAGTCCGTCCTGAAGACCAAGGGCCTGTCCACCGGCCTGGGCGACGAGGGCGGCTTCGCCCCGAACCTGGACTCCAACCGCGCCGCGCTCGACCTCATCGTCGAGGCCATCAAGCAGGCCGGCTACGTCCCGGGCAAGGACATCGCGCTCGCGCTCGACTGCGCCGCCTCCGAGTTCTACAAGGACGGCAAGTACGAGTTCGAGGGCAAGGCCCGCTCGGCCGCCGAGATGACCGAGTACTACGAGGAGCTCGTCTCCGCGTACCCGCTGGTCTCCATCGAGGACCCGCTGTTCGAGGACGACTGGGCCGGCTGGAAGGTCATCACCGACAAGCTCGGCTCCAAGGTCCAGCTCGTCGGCGACGACCTGTTCGTCACCAACCCCGAGCGCCTCGCCCGCGGCATCGAGGAGGGCTCCGCCAACGCCCTCCTGGTCAAGGTCAACCAGATCGGCTCGCTGACCGAGACCCTGGACGCCGTCGAGCTGGCCCAGCGCAACGGCTTCAAGTGCATGATGTCCCACCGCTCCGGCGAGACCGAGGACGTCACCATCGCCGACCTGGCCGTCGCCACCAACTGCGGCCAGATCAAGACCGGCGCCCCGGCCCGCTCCGAGCGCGTCGCCAAGTACAACCAGCTGCTGCGCATCGAGGAGATCCTCGACGACGCCGCGGTGTACGCGGGTCGCTCCGCCTTCCCGCGCTTCAAGGGCTGACCTGCCTGAAGCCGTAGTTACGTCCGTCCCCGCACCCGGTCCCGTACCGTGTGCGGGGACGTACGTGTGACCAGGGCCGGCAGCACGAAGGGGAGGCGCACGACATGGCCGTGAAGGACCGGGACCGGTTCTCGACCGCGACCCGGATCAGGCTGCTCGGCGAGCAGACCGCCGCCCGTGTCTACCGCTCCCAGACCCGCCGCCAGGACCGCCGCTCGCGGCTCACCGGCCGGGCGGCCTTCCTCGCCCTGGTCGTCTGCTCGCTGGTGGTGGCGCTGGCCTACCCGATGCGGCAGTACGTCTCCCAGCAGGGCGAGATCGCCGACCAGCAGCGCAAGGCCGCCGAGGCCGCCCGGCGGGTCGAGGAGCTGCGGGACGAGAAGGCACGCCTCCAGGACCCGGCCTATGTGCGCCGGCTGGCCCGCGAGCACCTGCACTACGTGATGCCCGGCGAGACCGGCTTCACGGTGAACGACCCCGACGCGGAGCACCGGCCCCGCACCGACCAGGGCGCGACGGACCGCCCCTGGTACGACAACCTGTGGGACGGCGTGGACAACGCCGACCGCCACTGACCAACCCAGGATCACCCCATGGAATCGCCTCCTCCGCAGACCGAACGCACCGAGCCGACCGAGGCGGACGTCGCCGCGTTCGAGGCCCAGCTCGGCCGGCCGCCCCGCGGCCTGCGTGCCATCGCGCACCGCTGCCCGTGCGGCAACCCGGACGTCGTCGAGACCGCTCCCCGGCTCCCCGACGGCACCCCGTTCCCGACCACGTACTACCTGACCTGCCCCCGGGCGGCCTCGGCCATCGGCACCCTGGAGGCCAACGGGGTCATGAAGGAGATGCAGGCCCGGCTCGCCACCGACCCGGAGCTCGCCGCCGCCTACCGCGCCGCGCACGAGGACTACATCGCGCGCCGCGACGCCATCGAGGTCCTGGAGGGCTTCCCGAGCGCCGGCGGCATGCCGGACCGGGTCAAGTGCCTGCACGTCCTCGTCGGCCACTCGCTGGTCGCGGGCCCGGGCGTGAACCCGTTCGGCGACGAGGCGCTGGCCATGCTGCCCGAGTGGTGGGCGAAGGGGCCGTGCGTGACCCCGTGCACCGACGCGACGGACAAGGACGAGGAGCAGAAGTGACCCGGGTCGCCGGAATCGACTGCGGTACGAACTCCATCCGCCTCCTCGTCGCCGACGTGCACCCGGAGACGGGCGAGCTGATCGAGCTGGACCGGCGGATGACCATCGTCCGGCTCGGCCAGGGCGTCGACCGGACCGGTCGGCTCGCCCCCGAGGCGCTGGAGCGGACCTTCGCGGCCTGCCGCGAGTACGCGGCCGTCATCGAGGAGTTCGGCGCCACGAAGGTGCGCTTCGTCGCCACCTCCGCCTCCCGTGACGCCGAGAACCGGGCCGACTTCGTCAACGGCGTCGTGGAGATCCTGGGCGTCGAGCCGGAGGTCATCACCGGCGACCAGGAGGCCGAGTTCTCCTTCACCGGCGCCACCGGCGAGCTGCACGGCGCCGACCGGCGCCTGGTGGTGGACATCGGCGGCGGCTCCACCGAGTTCGTGGTGGGCAACAAGCACGTCGAGGCGGCCCGTTCGGTCGACATCGGCTGCGTACGCCTGACCGAGCGGCACGTGCGGCACGACCCGCCGACGGCCGAGGAGATCGCCGCGATCCGCGCCGACGTGCGCGCGGCCATGGACCTGGCCGCCGAGACCGTTCCGCTCGGGGAGGCCGAGACCCTGGTGGGCCTGGCCGGCTCGGTCACCACGGTCGCCGCGATCGCGCTCGGGCTGCCGGAGTACGACTCCACGAAGATCCACCACGCCCGGATCTCCCGGGCCCGGGTCGACGAGGTGGTGGCCCGGCTGCTCGCCTCCACCCACGACGAGCGGGCCGCGATCCCGGTGATCCACCCCGGCCGGGTCGACGTGATCATCGCGGGCGCCCTGGTCCTCGCGGAGATCATGGAGCGGACCGGCGCCGCCGAGGTGGTCGTCAGCGAGCACGACATCCTCGATGGGATCGCGCTATCCGTCGCATAGCGGGCGCCTATGGGGCCTGACAGGGCCCCTTCCGCGACGCCCCGTCGGAAAGCTTCGTGAAGTTCTTCACAAGGAAAAGGGCCCTGATGGCGCCCGAGGAGGGCCTTTGGTCCCTCCGAGGGGGTTCTCAGGGCCCTTTCGCAGGCGCGGAGGGCAGTTCGCTCGATGTTTCCATCGTGTGAACGCACCCCTTGGTACGGCGTTAACGAAGGCTCTCCGGACCAGTTCACAGGGGGTGAACAACGTCCGCGGGCCGCCCCTGGTTCCTTTGCTGGACCATGACCTGGGTCACGTGGGCCGCGGAGTGTAGCAGAGGTCCCCTGGAAGCTTGTGAAGGGGCGCACGAGCAACCCCCCTGGGAGGGGTGGATACTCGGATGCATGAGCACCACGGAGCGTCCCAGGATCCTCGTAGTAGGCGGCGGGTACGTAGGCCTGTACGCAGCTCGGCGCATCCTCAAGAAGATGCGCTACGCGGAGGCGACCGTCACGGTCGTCGACCCGCGGTCGTACATGACCTACCAGCCCTTCCTCCCCGAAGCCGCCGCCGGCAGCATCTCGCCGCGCCACGTCGTCGTCCCGCTGCGACGCGTCGTGCGCGGAGCGGAGGTGCTCACCGGCCGGGTCACCACCATCGACCAGGACCGCAAGGTCGCCACGGTCGCGCCGCTCGTCGGCGAGGCCTATGAGCTGCCCTTCGACTACCTGGTCATTGCGATGGGTGCCGTCTCCCGCACCTTCCCGATCCCCGGCCTCGCCGAGCAGGGCATCGGCATGAAGGGCATCGAGGAGGCCATCGGCCTGCGCAACCACGTCCTCGAGCAGCTCGACAAGGCCGACTCGACGACCGACGAGGAGGTCCGCCGCAAGGCGCTGACCTTCGTCTTCGTGGGCGGCGGCTTCGCCGGCGCGGAGACCATCGGCGAGGTCGAGGACATGGCCCGCGACGCGGCGAAGTACTACCAGAACGTGAAGCGCGAGGACATGCGCTTCATCCTGGTCGACGCCGCCGACAAGATCCTTCCCGAGGTCGGCCCGAAGCTCGGCCAGTACGGCAAGGAGCACCTCGAGGGCCGCGGCATCGAGATCTACCTCCAGACCTCGATGGACTCCTGCGTCGACGGCCACGTCGTGCTGAAGAACGGCCTCGAGGTCGACTCCAACACGATCGTCTGGACCGCCGGTGTGAAGCCGAACCCGGCGCTCGCCCGCTTCGGTCTGCCGCTCGGCCCCCGCGGCCACGTGGACTGCAACGAGAAGCTCCAGGTCAACGGCCTCGACTACGTGTGGGCCGCGGGCGACAACGCCCAGGTCCCGGACATGGCCTCGCGCCGTGCCGGTGTCGAGAACGCCTGGTGCCCGCCGAACGCCCAGCACGCCCTGCGCCAGGCCAAGGTCCTCGGCGACAACGTGGTGTCGGGCATGCGCGGCTTCCCGCAGAAGGAGTACGCGCACTCCAACAAGGGCGCCGTCGCGGGTCTCGGCCTGCACAAGGGCGTCGCGATGATCGTCATGGGCAAGACCAAGATCAAGCTCAAGGGCCGTCTCGCCTGGTACATGCACCGTGGCTACCACGGCATGGCGATGCCGACCTGGAACCGCAAGATCCGCATCTTCGCCGACTGGACCCTCGGCATGTTCCTCAAGCGCGAGGTCGTCTCCCTGGGCGCCATGGAGACCCCCCGCGAGGAGTTCTACGAGGCGGCCAAGCCCGCCCCGGCGCCGGCCGCCCCGGCGCAGGAGAAGGCCAAGGCCTGACCCCGTAACACCCGTAGTACACGCAAGGCCGTAAAAGGGCCGTCCGCCATCCGTGGTGCGGACGGCCCTTCGCGTGTTTTTCCGGACTGTTTTCGCCGTCGCGGGAGTGGATCCCCTACCGACGGTGTTCCCATGGTGACGAGCATTTCTGGGGCACGAGATCACGGAGGTGTTGCACCATGGCCGACGCCGCGTCGCGGCTGACCGCCCTCGCCGAGGACGTACTGGGAGCGCGGATCCCGGTCCGGCTGCGGGCCTGGGACGGCAGTGAAGCCGGCCCCGCCGACGGCCCCGTACTGATCGTGCGCGAGCGCCGCGCCCTGCGCCGGCTGCTGTGGAAGCCGGGCGAGCTGGGCCTGGCCCGGGCCTGGGTGGCCGGCGAGATCGACGTCGAGGGGGACCTGTACGAGGTCCTCGACCGGCTGGCCGGATTCATCTGGGAGCGCGGTGAGGAGCCGCGCGGCGCCCTGGAGACCGTCCGCGACCCGAAGGTGCGGGCGGCGGCCAAGGCGCTGCTGAAGCTGGCCGGCCCGTTCCCGCCGCCGAAGCCGCCCGTCGAGGAGATGCGCGGCCGCAGCGGCCTGCGGCACAGCAGGCGCCGGGACAAGCAGGCGATCAGTCACCACTACGACGTGGGCAACGACTTCTACGCGCTGGTGCTCGGCCCGTCGATGGTCTACTCGTGCGCCTACTGGACCGAGCGGGGCACCCTGGAGGACGCCCAGCGCGACAAGCTCGACCTGATCGCGCGCAAGCTGCGCCTGAAGGAGGGCGACCGGCTGCTCGACGTCGGCTGCGGCTGGGGCTCGATGGCGATCCACGCGGCCCGGGAGTACGGGGCGCGGGTCGTCGGCATCACCCTCTCCCGTGAGCAGGCCGCGTTCGCGCGCAAGCGGATCGCGGACGAGGGGCTCACGGACCGGATCGAGATCCGGGTGCAGGACTACCGGGACGTCACGGACGGACCGTTCGACGCGATCTCCTCGATCGGCATGGCCGAGCACGTGGGCGCCGTGAAGTACCGGGAGTACGCCGACATCCTGTACGGGCTCCTGAAGCCCGGCGGGCGGCTGCTCAACCACCAGATCTCGCGCCGCCCGGAGCCGGACGAGGAGGCGTACGAGGTGGACGCCTTCATCGACGCGTACGTCTTCCCCGACGGCGAACTGGCCCCGATGGGACGCACCCTGACGACCCTTGAGGAAGCGGGGTTCGAGGTGCGGGACGTGGAGGCGATCCGCGAGCACTACGCGCTGACGCTGCGCCGCTGGGTGGCCAATCTGGAGAGCCGCTGGGACGAGGCGGTGCGGCTGGTCTCGCCGGGCCGGGCGCGGATCTGGCGTCTGTACATGGCGGCCTCGGCGGTCTCGTTCGAGCGCAACCGCATCGGGGTGAACCAGTTCCTGGCCGTGAAGACGCCGGTCTCGGGCGTCTCGGGCGTGGCCCTGCGGCCGAGGGTGTGGAACGAGCCCCAGGAGTCCCGGGAGTCCCACGAACCCCAGGAATCTCAGGAGCTCCAGAAGTCCTAGGAGCCCCACGAGCCCCAAGAGCGCTGATACGTTCGGACCTTCGGGTTCCGGAAGCGGGGTGCCGGTGCGAACCGGCACCCCCTTTCCTTTGTGTCCCGATTGTCATGCATATGTCGTTCTCGCGCTCGAGGGGGAATCTTGCGCCGTCCTACCCGTCTGGCACTCGCCCTGGCCGCCGCCGTCGGCCTGCTCGCGGCCTCCCCGGCCCCGGCCGGTGCCGACACCACCGCAGTGACCACCACGGCCACCTTCAACGACCCGTCCGGCGACGCCGCCGCCCAGAACCGGGTCCGCGACCACATCATCAGCCTCATCGACCAGACCCCGGCGGGCGCCTCCATCACCGCCGGGCTCTACACCTTCACCGACGACTCCGTCACCGACGCCCTGGGCAACGCCAAGAACCGTGGCGTGAACGTCAAGGTCATCGTCGACAACACCTCGGTCACCATGGCCGGCGGCGAGTACACGCGCCTCGTCGCCCGCCTCGGCACCGACCGCGCCCAGGCCTCGTGGGTCTTCGCCTGTCCGGCGGGCCGCGGCTGCATCGGCTCCCGGCAGCTGCCGGGCGACACCGACGGCGCCATCAACCACAACAAGTTCTGGCTGTTCTCGAACACCGGCGGCGCGAACGACGTCGTCGTGCAGACCTCGGCCAACATGACCGGCGTCCAGCGCACCGACCTGTTCAACAACGCCGTCACCATCGTCGACACCGGCCTCTACGGCATCTACCAGGCCTACTTCGCCGACCTGCTCAGCTACGGCAGCACCACGTCCGGGCTCAGCCACTACTACAAGACCCCGGCCAGCGGCCCGTACAAGGCGTACTTCTTCCCGCGCAAGGAGACCGCCGGCACCACGTACGACAACGACGCCTCCACCGACACCATCAAGCTGATCCTGGACAACGTCAGCTGCGCGGGCGGCACCCAGATCCGCATGGCCGCCAACCTCTTCACCCGCGACGAGGTCGCCACCAAGCTCGTCGCCCTGAAGAACGCCGGCTGCTCCGTGATCCTGGCCCACGACGGCTACCCGGGCTCCATGGGCACCACCGTCGAGTCGATCATCTCGGGCAAGCTCACCCAGCGCGTCCAGTGCTACGAGGACCGCGGCACCGGCGTCGCCAAGGCGGGCCTGCACTCCAAGTACCTGCTGATCGAGGGCACGTACGACGGGGTGGCCGGCAAGAAGCTGGTGTGGACCGGCAGCCACAACTACACCTACCCGGCGCTGCGGGCCAATGACGAGACGCTGCTGAAGATAGACAACGCCGCTCTCTACGACCAGTTCAAGGCCAACCACCAGTACCTGATGTCGTACTGCGCGGGCAGCTGACCCCGTCAGCCCCCGGCACGCCGAAGGGCCGGCCTCCCGCGCGGGGAGACCGGCCCTTCCGGCCGCCTGGGCGGCCGGTGCTACTCGGCCTTGATGGCGGAGAGCATGTTCAGCTTCGCCGCGCTGCGCGCCGGCCACAGGGAGGCGAGGACGCCGACCAGTCCGGCCAGGAGCAGGAAGAGCCCGATCCGGTCCCACGGGAGGACCAGCGCGTAGCCCGGCAGGCTGTTCTTGAACGTCTCGCCGATCGCCCAGCCGAGGAACGCGCCGAGGCCGATGCCGACCACCGCGCCGAACAGCGAGATGACCACGGCTTCGAGGCGCACCATCCGCTTCACCCGGCGCCGGTCGAGACCGATCGCCCGCAGCATGCCGATCTCCTGCTGGCGCTCGAAGACCGACATGGCCAGGGTGTTGACGACTCCGAGCACCGCGATGATCAGGGCCATCGCGAGCAGGCCGTACATGATGTTCAGCAGCATGTTGATGACGCCGCCGAACTGGTCGCGGATGTCCTTCTGGTCCATGACCGTCATGGCCGGGTTGTCGCCCAGCGCCTTCATCAGGGCCTTCTCGGCCGAGGCGGAGGCGCCGCCGTCCATCTTCACGAGGATCTGCGGGATGTACGGCTTGGGGTCGTGCGCGTTGAGGATCTCGGCGTCCAGGACCAGCGGCGAGACGAACTCGCTGGCCTCGTAGACGGCGCCGACCGTCAGCGTGCCCTTCTTCTTGTCGGAGAACTCCACCGGCAGGGTCGAGCCGACCTTCCAGCCCTGCTTCTGCGCGGTCTTGTCGTCGACGGCGACCCGGCCCTGGGCGAGGGTGCCCATCGAACCGTCGACCACCTTCAGGTTGAGCACCTTCTCGATGGCGCCCGGGGTGACACCGGAGGCGGACCTGAAGTCGCCCTTCACCTGGAGGTAGCCCGCCTGCTGCGGCGAGACGGCCGTCAGGCCCGGGGTCTTGCGCACGGCGTCCAGGGCGGCCTGGTTGAGGCCGTCACCGCTCGCCATGGAGATCATGTAGTCGGCCTTGACCTGGTCGGTCGTCATCCGGTCCACGGCCGAGCCGACCGTGGCGCCGAGCACCGACAGACCGGTGACCAGGGTGAGGCCGATGGCGAGGGCGGAGGCCGTGGCCCCGGTGCGGCGCGGGTTGCGGACCGCGTTCTGGCCGGCCAGCGAGCCGGCCACGCCGAAGGGCTTCAGGAACGGGCGGGCCAGTGCGATCACCGGGCGGGAGAGCAGCGGGATCAGCACGATCACGCCGATGAGCGCGAGGAACGCGCCGGCCGCGATGTACATCCGGCCGTCGTCGCCGCCCGTGCCGGCGCCCGCGACGATGCCGGCCAGGCCCAGGGCGGTGACGATCGCGCCGATGGTGTTGCGCACGACCAGCGACTTGGTGGTGGCCACCGCGTGGACGCTGCTCATGGCGGCGACCGGCGGGATCTTCGCGGCGCGGCGGCCGGGCAGCCAGGCGGCCAGCATGGTGACCAGGATGCCGACGGCGAGCGCGGAGACGAGCGGGGTGGTGCCGACCACGAGCTCGCCGTCCGGGACCTTCAGGCCGAAGGCGTTCATGGCGGAGCGCAGGGTCGCGGCGAGTCCGATGCCGAGCCCGAAGCCGACCACGGAGGCGACCAGGCCGACCAGTCCGGCCTCCGCGAGGACGGAGCGGGTGATCTGCTTGCGCGAGGCGCCGACGGCGCGCATCAGCGCGAGTTCCTTGGTGCGCTGGGCGACCAGCATCGTGAAGGTGTTGGAGATCAGGAAGACGCCGACGAAGAGCGCGATGGCGGCGAAGCCGAGCAGCATCTGGTTGAGCGCGCCGAGGCCGGCCTCGATGTCCTCGGCCTGCTTGTCGGCGAGGGCCTGACCGGTCTGGGCGTCGGCGGTGTCGCCGACGACCTTCTGCACCTCGGCGAGGATCTTCGCGTCGTCGGCGCCGGGCTTGCCGGCGACGTTGATGTCGAGGAAGTGGCCGGGCTTGAGGAAGAGCTTCTGCGCGGTGGGGGTGTCGAAGACGACGAGGCTGCCGCCGGCGTTCACGGCGCCGTCCTCGGTGGTGAACACACCGGAGAGGGTGTACGTCTCCACGGGGCCGTTGGTTGCGACGCGGACCTCGTCGCCGACCTTGTAGCCGCCCTTGTCGGCGGTGTCCCGGTCGAGCGCGATCTGGTCGTGCCGCACCGGGCCCTCGCCGCTGGTGAAGGCGTACGCGGAGTCCTTGCCGTCCGGGCCGGGGGCGAAGTTGGTGCCCTTGTTGGACCAGCCGGCGCCGATCAGCTTGCCGTTCTTGTCGGGCACGCCGGCGAAGCCGTTGACCCGGCCGGTCGCCGAGGCGACGCCGTCCAGGGAGGCGATCTTCTGCCGGGTCTGCTCGGAGAGCCCCGGCGTCTGGTTCGGGTCCTGCTGGTTGGGGGCGGCGCTGACGGCGACGGCGACGTCGTCGTAGCTCTTGGCGGACTGGCCGCGGAAGGCGTTGGAGAGGGTGTCGGTGAAGACGAGGGTGCCGGAGACGAAGGCCACGCCGAGCATCACGGCGAGGACGGTCATCAGCAGCCTGGCCTTGTGCGCGAGCACATTGCGCAGGGCGGTACGGAACATGGGTGGGGTCCTGAACGGAAGCAGGGGCGGAGGACGGGGGCGGGGGCCTGGGGGCCGCGGCCGGAGACGGGGCCCAGGGCCCTGGGCTCAGCTCGTGCGGCCCTTGGCGTCGAAGGCCTTCATGCGGTCGAGCACGCCGTCCGCCGTGGGGTGGAGCATCTCGTCGACGATCCGGCCGTCCGCCAGGAAGATCACGCGGTCCGCGTAGGAGGCGGCGACCGGGTCGTGGGTGACCATCACCACGGTCTGGCCGAGCTCGCGCACCGAGTTGCGCAGGAAGCCCAGGACCTCGGCGCCGGAGCGCGAGTCCAGGTTTCCGGTGGGCTCGTCGCCGAAGATGATCTCGGGCTTGGAGGCCAGCGCGCGGGCCACGGCCACGCGCTGCTGCTGGCCGCCGGAGAGCTGCGAGGGACGGTGGCCGAGCCGGCCGGACAGGCCGATCATGTCGATGACCGTCTGCACCCACTGCTTGTCGGGCTTGCGGCCGGCGATGTCCATCGGCAGCGTGATGTTCTCCAGGGCGGTCAGCGTCGGCAGCAGGTTGAACGCCTGGAAGATGAAGCCGATCTTGTCCCGGCGCAGCTGCGTGAGCTGCTTGTCCTTCAGGGTGCCGAGCTCGGTCTCGCCGATCCGGACGGAGCCGGAGCTGAAGGAGTCGAGGCCGGCGACACAGTGCATCAGGGTCGACTTGCCGGAGCCGGAGGGGCCCATGATCGCGGTGAACTCGCCCTGGCGGAAGTCCACGCTGACGCGGTCGAGGGCGACCACCTGGGTCTCGCCCTGTCCGTAGACCTTGGAGAGGTCGGTGGCGCGGGCGGCCACCGCGGTCGAGCGGGGCACGGTGGGGGTGGTGGTCACGACGGACTCCTGTCACTGCGACTGTTCGGGAACCACTCCATCGTGTCGAGCGTTAGGGCGCCGGACGTCCGTCCACATGCCCGTTCCCGGGGCAGCCTCGAGTCGGACCGGACCGGCCCGCCCTCCTCCTGAGGTATGACGGCGACCCTGATGTTGACGGACTACGGAGGGGTAGTCGGCGAGTTTCCGTCAATCCGTCACGCCGGTCTTTGCCGGTGCGACCCCGGCCGCCCTTCGCCGAAGGGGCCCCACCTGCGCTGACGCACCCTCAGGTGTCAATAAAATAAGACAACATCGCGACACCGTTCCGCTGAACGAGCGACCCGCCCCGATAGGCTCATGTGCCAACGCGGAGCTTCGCGACCCGCCCGGATGGTGGAATGCAGACACGGCGAGCTTAAACCTCGCTGGCCTTCGGGCCGTACCGGTTCGAATCCGGTTCCGGGCACAGCTCCTCCCCACGCCCTCCCCCGTTCACCGAAAGATCCTCCCCGAGCACTAGGGAGTTTCTTTTGCTTCCCTATTACTCTTGAGGGGACGCCGCGCAGTGCGGCCATGGAGGAGTGAGATGAGGAGCAGCAACCCGGTCTTCTCGCGACGGGGGTTCAGCCGCGACAACGGCTACGCCGGCTTCAACGCGCAGCAGCCGCAGGCCGGGGGCCCCGCCGTCGGAACCAACCCCTACGCGACGAACCCGTACGCGACCAACCCGTACGCCCCGCAGGACACCGCGCTCGGTGCCCCGCAGCAGGTGCGCGGCAACGTGATGACGATCGACGACGTGGTGAGCCGCACGGCCATCACGCTCGGTACGGTCGTGCTCACCGCCGTGCTGTCCTGGCTGCTGCTGCCGGTCGACCCGGCGAACCTGGGCAAGTCCTACGGCATCGGCGTCGGCGCCGCCCTGGTGGCGCTGGTCCTGTCGCTCGTGCAGTCGTTCAAGCGCAAGCCCGTTCCGGCGCTGATCCTGGGCTACGCGGCCTTCGAGGGCGTCTTCCTCGGTGTGATCTCCGCCGCCGTCTCGACCTACATCGCGGACGGCGTCGTCATCCAGGCCGTGCTCGGCACGATGGCGGTCTTCGCCGGCGTGCTGATCGCGTACAAGATGCGCTGGATCCGCGTCACCCGCCGTTTCTACGGCTTCGTGATGGCCGCCGCGATGGGCTTCATGCTGCTCATGGTGGTCAACCTGCTGTTCGCCGTCTTCGGCGGCGGTGACGGCCTGGGCTTCCGCAGCGGCGGCCTCGGCATCCTGTTCGGCGTCATCGGCATCGTCCTCGGCGCCTGCTTCCTCGCCCTCGACTTCAAGCAGGTCGAGGACGGCATCACCTACGGCGCTCCGCGCGAGGAGTCCTGGCTGGCGGCCTTCGGCCTCACCATGACCCTGGTGTGGATCTACCTGGAGGCGCTGCGTCTGCTGTCGATCCTCCAGGGCGACGACTGACGCCTCACCGCGTGAGGGAAGGGCCCGCCCGGCAGCCGCCGGGCGGGCCCTTCCGCGTTCCGGGGGCCTAGTCGACGTAGGCGTCCAGGAGCACCCGGGCGGCGTCCTTGGCCTGGGCGGCCGGCTCCGAGGTGCCGTTGATGCCGGCGACGGCCATGGCGCCGTTGGCCAGCAGGGCGAGCTGGTCGGCGAGGGCGGGCGGGGCGTTCATGGCGTCGGTCTGCTCGGCGAAGTAGTCCCGCAGGGCCTGCTTGTGGCCCCGGGCGATGTCGGCGATGTCGGGGGAGATGCCG
Source organism: Streptomyces sp. NPDC020422 (assembly GCF_044386705.1). Taxonomy (NCBI): domain Bacteria; kingdom Bacillati; phylum Actinomycetota; class Actinomycetes; order Kitasatosporales; family Streptomycetaceae; genus Streptomyces; species Streptomyces sp. NPDC020422. Next base: position 307,289 of record NZ_JBIRVJ010000010.1, read on the forward strand.
CCCATCTCGCCGAAGGTGTTGATGAAGGCGCAGCCCCGGAACCCGGGGTCCGCGAACCAGTCGCCGAGGTAGTCGAAGACCGCGAGGCTGCGCCCGTACGGAGTGGTGGCATGGGTCGCGCCGTGGGCGGCGATCGCCTCGCGGACGGCGCCGTCGCGGCGCTTGAGGACCGCCCAGACCAGATGGTCCTTGGAGGGGAAGAGCTGGTAGAGGCGCTTGAGCGAGACGCCTGACGCGCTGCGGATGGCGTCCATGCCGACGGCCTGGACCCCCCGCTCGTCGAACAGGGTCTCGGCCGTCTCCAGGAGCTTCAGCTCGGCGGTCTCCGCGTCCATCCCGATCACTCCTCGGCTATCCGCTTGCGTTGAGAACCATCGTTCTCCTACTCTACAGGTCATCGGGAGAACGATCGTTCTCCCGCTCGGAACCCGAGAAGGGGACAGCCATGTCCGTATTCGCGCTGCGCGGCCGCACCGAGAACATCGACGGCCTGGAGGTCTTCTACCGGGAGGCGGGCGACCCGGACCGCCCCACCCTCGTGCTGCTGCACGGCTTCCCGGCCAGCTCGCACATGTACCGCGGACTGATGGCCGAGCTCGCCGACGCCTACCACCTGATCGCGCCCGACCACATCGGCTTCGGCGCCTCCGCGGCGCCGGCCGTGACCGAGTTCGACTACGGCTTCGAGAAGCTCACCGAGATCACCCTGAAGCTCCTCGACCGCCTCGGCGTCGACCGCTTCGCCCTCTACGTCCAGGACTACGGCGCCCCCATCGGGCTGCGCATCGCCTCCCGCCACCCCGAGCGGATCACCGCGATCGTCACCCAGAGCGGCAACGCCTACATGGAGGGCTTCACGCCCTTCTGGGACGTGCTGTTCGCGCACGCCGAGGACCGCGCGACCCACGAGCCCGCCGTACGCGAGCTGCTCACCGCGGAGGCCACCCGCTGGCAGTACACCCACGGCGTCCCGGCCGACCGGCTCGACCGCGTCGGGCCCGAGACCTGGACCCTGGACCAGGCAGGCCTCGACCGGCCCGGCAACAAGGAGATCCAGCTCCAGCTCTTCTGGGACTACCAGTTCAACCTGGACGGCTACCCGGCCTTCCAGGAGTACTTCCGCACCCACCGTCCGCCGCTGCTCGCCGCCTGGGGCCGCGGCGACGAGATCTTCGGCCCGGCCGGGGCCGAGGCCTTCGCCCGCGACCTGCCGGACGCGGAGATCCACCTCCTGGACGCCGGGCACTTCGCCCTGGAGACGCACGGCGAGGAGATCGCGGAGCTGGTCCGCGACTTCCTCGACCGGCGGGTGAAGGGGTGAGCGACGGCGGTCCGCCGCCCGGGCCGAACCGCCGCCCGGGCCCTGGGCCGTGTCCGGCCTAGAGCATGCGGCGGGCCGCCCGGCGCAGGTCGTACTCGTGGATGATCGCCTTGGCGTGGCCGTACGCCAGGTCGTGCGCCCCGCGCAGCCAGCTGACCTTGTCCTCGAAGCGGAGGAGCGAGGGGCCCTCCTCGACGGTCTTCAGCCAGTCGGAGATCTCGCGGCCCGTGCAGTGCGGGATGCGGGCGAGGAGGTTGCGGTGGGTCTCTTCGGAGAAGGTGTGGGACATCGGCGCCTCCGGACGCGTTGTGCCTTTTGCTCCTTCACGTCACCGTGCCCGAGTGTTCGCTCGTTGGCAATGGTGCCCGGGCGGCGCATAGGGTCGTGCCGTGCGCGATACGAGTGAACTGACCACCGCGGCAGAGCGGTTCGCCGACCGGCTGCGGTCCGCCCCGCAGAGCCGCCTCCAGCGCGGCGCCGCGGCCGAAGGGCTGGCACTGGCGAGGGAGTTGGCGAACCGGGCGCAGCGCGCCGAGTTCCCCGGCCGGGAGCCGGTGAGCATGCCGGACGCCGGGGTGTTCGTGGTCGCGGACCAGTTGACGGTCGCCGCCGCGGATCTGGCCGAAACACTGCGGACGGCCCCGGCCGGCGCCCCCGAGGGGGACCTGGACGAGGCCGTGAGGCTGGTACGGGAGGCGGAGGCCCGATCCGGCCTCTGACTTCTGCTGCTACAGGCTCGCGATCACGCGGTCGGCCAGGATGTACACGTTGTCCTCCGCCGCGTCGCCGCAGGAGAAGGTCAGGGCGTAGGCGCCGGAGATGCCCGAGCCGCCGAGCAGGACCGGGGTGTGGCCGGAGCGCAGGGCCTCGGCGAGGCGCTCGGCGGTCTCCCGGTGGCCGGGGGTCATACAGAGCGTGGTGCCGTCGGCGAAGACGTACACGTCCAGCGTGCCCAGCGGGCCGGGGCGGACGTCGGTCAGCGCCGTGGCGGTGTCCGCCAGCTCCTCCAGGCGGGCCACCGTGCGCTCGTGGTCGGTGACCACGGGGGTCTGGACCGGCACGAAGTCGGGGTGCGAGGGGTGACGGCGGCGGGCCGCGGCCAGCTCGGGGGAGTCCTCCGGGTACTCGGAGGCCCCGGCCGGCTCCGGGAACTCGTCGAAGGCGTCGAAGGTGTCGAACGCGTCCAGCGGGTCGGGACCGTCGAGCGCGGCGGCCTCCGCCTCCATCGCCTCCAGGGCCATCGCCTCCAGGCCCACGAAGTCGGCCTGGCGCGGCACGAAGTAGGGGCCCTCCTCGGCCGGGCCGCCCGCTCCGCCGAGCAGCGACGGGGCGTCGGCGGCGTCCCTGGCCTCCTGCGCGGCCCAGAAGGCCCGCGCCTCCGCCAGCTCGCGCTCGCGCTCCTCGGCCAGCGCCTCGGCGACCGCGGCCCGTATCTCGGCGGCGGGCGTCTGGCGGGCGTGCGGGACGGACAGGCCGTTCGCCGCGGCGAGTTCGCCACGCAGCGCGATGACCTGCTTACGGAGGGCGTGGGCGGAGTGCAGGGCGGCGACGCCCACGGCGGTGGCAGCAGCCGTGGTCACCAGCAGGGCAAGAGACAGTGCGCTCACTGACGTACTCCCGATTCCGAGTCGATCCCCCCGACTTCCTACATCAGCTTGTCGTGGGGTGGCGCTCCCTGTCAGTGCATTACGTCACGAATTGGACAGGTATTTATGCCAGGTGTTTAGTCCCGAAACGGCCGTGACCTGGGAAAACGACTCTCCCCCGGGACGTAGGTCACATCCTGGGGGAGATTCGGTCACGGCTTGGACGCGGGGCGGTTAGGAGAGTCGCTCTCCGCTTTCGGCCGCACGGGGCTTCGCCTCCGCCGCGGGCGGCGGCCGCCCCCGTTCCCCGGGCGGCCCCATCCTCCGCTGCGGCTCAGCTCAGGCGCTCGATGACCATGGCCATGCCCTGGCCACCGCCCACGCACATGGTCTCCAGGCCGAACTGCTTGTCGTGGAACTGGAGGCTGTTGATCAGCGTGCCGGTGATGCGGGCGCCGGTCATGCCGAACGGGTGGCCGACGGCGATGGCGCCGCCGTTGACGTTGACCTTGTCCAGATCGAAGCCCAGGTCCCGGTAGGACGGGATCACCTGGGCGGCGAACGCCTCGTTGATCTCGACCAGGTCGATGTCGGACGTGGTCAGGCCGGCCCGCTGCAGCGCCTGCTTCGACGCCTCGACCGGGCCGAGGCCCATGATCTCGGGGGAGAGGCCGGAGACGCCGGTGGAGACGATCCGGGCCAGCGGGGTCAGACCCAGCTCGCGCGCCTTGGTGTCGGACATGATCACGAGCGCGGCGGCGCCGTCGTTCAGCGGGCAGCAGTTGCCGGCGGTGACCAGGCCGTCGGGGCGGAACACCGGCTTGAGGCCGGAGACGCCCTCCAGGGTCACGCCGGCGCGCGGGCCGTCGTCCTGCGAGACGACGGTGCCGTCCGGCAGGGTCACCGGGGTGATCTCGCGGGCCCAGAAGCCGTTCTTGATGGCCTGCTCGGCGAGGTTCTGCGAGCGCACGCCGAACTCGTCCATCTCCTGGCGGGTGACGCCCTTCCAGCGGGCCAGGTTCTCGGCGGTCTGGCCCATGGCGATGTACGCGTCCGGGACGAGGCCGTCCTCGCGCGGGTCGTGCCAGGTGGAGCCCTCGGAGGCGGCGACCGCGGCGGTGCGGGCCTCGGCCTCGGCGAAGAACGGGTTGTGGGTGTCCGGCCACGAGTCCGAGTTGCCCTTGGCGAAGCTCGACACCATCTCGACGCCCGCCGAGATGAAGACGTCGCCCTCGCCCGCCTTGATCGCGTGCAGCGCCATGCGCGAGGTCTGCAGCGAGGAGGAGCAGTAGCGGGTGATCGTGCAGCCCGGGAGGTGGTCCATCCCCATCTGCACGGCCACGATCCGGCCGAGGTTGTTGCCCTGCTCGCCGCCGGGCAGACCGCAGCCGAGCATCAGGTCGTCGATGTCGCGCGGGTCCAGCTCGGGGACCTTGGCGAGGGCGGCCTGGATGATCGTGGCGGTGAGGTCGTCGGGTCGCAGGTCCTTGAGGGAGCCCTTGAAGGCCCGGCCGATCGGGGAACGGGCGGTCGAGACGATCACGGCTTCGGGCATCACGGCTCCAGGAGGGTGCTGGGTGGGCGGACTGAAAGGGAAGTTACCCGTACGTACCGCACGGGGTCACCGGCCGCGGCATGTGATGCGGACCTCTTTTCTAAGCGTACGCTCAGGAGGTCCCCCGGCGGCTCAGTCCTGCCGTACGGTCGCGCTCCGCGAGCCCGGACCGTCCTCCTCCCCCTCCGCCACGGGCTCCGCCGCGGGCGCGCCCGGCACCGGGAGCCGCCGGCGCCTGCGGTGCTTCAGCAGGGCCCAGGGGGCGCGGGCGCCGGTGACCTCCGTACCGGCCTCCTTCGCCGCCTCCGCGGCCGCCTTGGCCACCGGCAGCATGTTCTCGCGCCGGTCGGTGTCGATCCGGTCCGCCTCCGGCCACATCGCGAGCGCCGCGCAGACCGTCGGCAGCAGCGCCATCGCCGCCGTCGCGTACCCCTCCGCCGAGGGATGGAAGTTGTCCACCCCGAACATCTCGCGCGGGTTCGCGGCGAACTCGGGCCCGAGCAGGTCGCCCAGCGACACCGTCCGCCCGCCCTGCTCCACCACCACGATCGTCTGCGCCGCCGCGAGCTGCCGCGAGGCCCGCCGGGCCAGCCAGCGCAGCGGCTGGTAGACCGGCTCGATCGTGCCCAGGTCCGGGCAGGTGCCGACCACCACCTCCGCGCCGGCGGTCCGCAGCCGGCGCACCGCGGACGCCAGACAGCGCACCGACTGGGTCGCCGGCATCCGGTGCGTGACGTCATTCGCGCCGATCATGATCACGCACACGTCCGGTGCCCCGGCCGGGGCGGCGAGCAGCAGCGACACCTGCCGCTCCAGGTCGTCCGAGCGCGCCCCGGGCAGCGCCACGTTCCTCAGGTCCACCGGGCGCTCCGCCACCGCCGCGAGCCCGGAGGCCAGCAGCGCCCCCGGCGTCTGGCCCGTGCGCCGCACGCCCTGGCCCGCCGCCGTGGAATCACCCAGAAGGGCCAGCCGCAGCGGCTCCTCGCCGCCGTACGCGCGCCCGTAGCGCCCGTCCGCGCCCGGCGGCAGCGGAGCGACCCCGCCCCCCACCGACCTCTTGGCCAGCTGCACCTCGGCCAGGAGGACCCCGACGGCGGCCACACCGAGCAGTCCGATGCTCCCGCCGCCGTACGCCGCACCCGCCGCGATCCGCCGTGCCACCCTCGCCCTGGACATCGGGGCCGTCACCTCCTTCACGCCACGTCGTGGTTACTCCTGCCCCGTAAGCGCCACCGCCTACGCATCCCACGCAATACGCTGGCAGCACCATTACGGAGACCCCGGAGATTACGGTGCAATACCACGACTCGATGATCAGCCTCGTCGGCAACACCCCGCTGGTGAAGCTCAACAGCGTCACTGCGGGAATCAAGGCCACCGTGCTGGCCAAGGTCGAGTACTTCAACCCGGGCGGATCGGTCAAGGACCGCATCGCCCTGCGCATGATCGAGGCGGCCGAGGAGAGCGGTGCGCTCAAGCCCGGCGGCACCATCGTCGAGCCCACGTCCGGCAACACCGGCGTCGGCCTGGCGATCGTGGCCCAGCAGAAGGGCTACAAGTGCATCTTCGTCTGCCCCGACAAGGTGTCCACGGACAAGATCAACGTCCTGCGCGCGTACGGCGCCGAGGTCGTCGTCTGCCCGACCGCCGTCGACCCCGAGCACCCCGACTCGTACTACAACGTGTCGGACCGCCTCGTGCGCGAGACGCCGGGCGCCTGGAAGCCCGACCAGTACTCGAACCCGAACAACCCGCGCTCGCACTACGAGACGACGGGCCCCGAGCTCTGGGAGCAGACGGACGGCAGGATCACCCACTTCGTCGCGGGCGTCGGCACCGGCGGCACGATCTCCGGCACCGGCAAGTACCTGAAGGAGGCCAGCGGCGGCAAGGTCACGATCGTCGGCGCCGACCCCGAGGGCTCGGTCTACTCCGGCGGCTCGGGCCGCCCGTACCTGGTCGAGGGCGTGGGCGAGGACTTCTGGCCGACCGCCTACGACGCCTCGGTCACCGACCGGATCGTCGCGGTCTCCGACAAGGACTCCTTCCAGATGACCCGCCGCCTCGCCAAGGAGGAGGGCCTGCTCGTGGGCGGCTCCTGCGGCATGGCGGTCGTCGCCGCCCTGGAGGTCGCGCGCGAGCTCGGCCCCGACGACGTCGTGGTCGTGCTGCTGCCGGACTCCGGCCGCGGCTACCTGTCCAAGATCTTCAACGACGAGTGGATGGCCGACTACGGCTTCCTGGAGGACACCAGCTCCGCCACCGTCGCCGACGTGCTGCGCCACAAGTCGCACGGCCTGCCCTCGCTCGTCCACATGCACCCGGACGAGACCGTCGGCCAGGCCATCGAGGTGCTGCGCGAGTACGGCGTCTCCCAGATGCCGATCGTCAAGCCCGGCGCCGGCCACCCCGACGTCATGGCCGCCGAGGTCGTCGGCTCGGTGGTCGAGCGCGAGCTCCTGAGCGCCCTCTTCACGCAGAAGGCCGCCCTGGAGGACCCGCTGGAGCACCACATGTGCGCCCCGCTGCCGCAGGTCGGCTCGGGCGAGCCGGTCGCCGACCTGATGTCCGTCCTCGGCGACGCGGACGCGGCCATCGTGCTGGTCGAGGGCAAGCCGACCGACGTGGTCAGCCGCCAGGACCTGCTGGCCTTCCTCGCCGCCAACGGGGGCACCCGCCAGCACTGAGCGGCACCGGGCGCCGCTTCCGGGCCGTACCGGGCGGGTGACCGCGGGTACGTTCGCGCAACTGGTACGAGCGCGTCACGTACCCGCAGCACCCGCTTAACACGCCTCCGGCAGATTGGACTTGTCGGCGTCACGGACCTCCGGAGCGGCTCCCGGACCTCCACCGACGCCGCGGACGCGGACCGGCCCTGACCCGGGCCCGTGTCCCTCGCGGGGACCGCCGTCGTCCCGCCCCCCGGCAACGGGGGTGCGGCGGTCCCCGCGCAAGCCTCCCCTTGCCCTGCTGCATATCCTCATACAGAGTTCTGGATGAGTGAATAAGCGGAAGGGGGACGGCATGAGCGACAGCCCGGCCGGACGGCTGCAGGCGCTCTTCGAAGGGCAACGGCTGACACCGACACAGCGACGGATCGCGCACTGCATGGTCCGCCGCGCCGCCGACGTGCCCTTCCTCTCCAGCGTCGAGCTGGCCGAGCTCGCCGGCGTCAGCCAGCCCTCCGTCACCCGCTTCGCCGTCGCCCTCGGCTTCGACGGCTACCCGGCGCTGCGCCGGCACCTGCGCGAGAGCGCGCCCGAGGCGCCCGAGAAGGCGCCCGGGCCCACCGGGCACAACGAGTACCAGCAGGCCGTCCTCGCCGAGATCGAGAACCTGCGGCACCTCGCCGGGCTGCTCGCCGATCCCGCGCCCGTCGAGCGGGCCGGCCGGCTGCTCGCCGGCTCCCGCCCGCTGCCCGTGCTCGGCCTGCGGGCCGCCTCCTCGCAGGCCCGCGGCTTCGCCTACTTCGCCGCCAAGGTGCACCCGGACGTCCGGCTGCTCGACGAGGGCGGCTCCATGCTCACCGACCGCATCGACGCGGCCGTACGGGCCGGGGCCACGGCGCTGCTCTGCTTCGCGCTGCCCCGGCACCCGCGCGAGGTCGTCGAGGCGCTGGAGTACGCGCGCTCGGCCGGGCTCACCGTGGTGACCGTCGCCGAGTCCGCGTTCGCGCCCGTCGCCGCCCACAGCGACCTGCTCATCCCGGCCGCCGTCGGCACCGGTCTCGCCTTCGACACCGCCTGCGCGCCGATGCTGCTCGGCCGGGTGCTCCTGGAGGCGATGGCGGACGAACTGCCGGACGCGCAGGCCCGCCTGGAGGAGTTCGACACCAAGGCGGCCGCGCGCGGGCTCTTCGTGGAGTAGGGCTCCGGCGCGTGGGGGCCGGGGTCTCAGACCTCCAGCTCCTCCTCGATGCGCTTCAGCTGGTGCCGGGCCATCGCCAGGTTGGCCCGGTTCTTGTCGAGTGCCAGGTAGAGGAACAGGCCGTTCGAGCCCCGGGACTTGAGCAGCCGGATCAGGTGGTACTGGGTGTTGAGGGTGATCAGGATGTCCTCGATCCCCTCCTGCAGGCCCAGCATCTCCATCGTCCGGACCTTGGCGCGGACCACGTCGGTGTTGCCCGCCGCGGCCATGTTCAGGTCGAGCTCCTTGCCGCCGCCGATGGTGCCGAGCGCCATGCCGCTCGTGTAGTCGACGAGGGCGGCGCCGATGGCGCCTTCGATCTGCGCGGCTTCCTTGAGGGCTGTCTCGGTGTTCGCCATGGCTGTCGTACTTCCTTCGTGAGAGGGGATGTGCGAGGGGATGTGCCGTTTCAGTTCAGGTCTCTGCGCTCCAGTGCGCCGTCCACGAGCTCCCCTATCCGGGCGCTCGACCGGCGGGCCTCCAGATGCAGCCGGCCCACGTTGATCCGCGGCTCGGCGAGCAGGGTCAGGACGGCCGAGCCGCCCGCCGCGTACGTCGCCACATAGCCGTGCTCGCCCCGGACCAGCAGCTCGCGGAAGGCGCCCTGCCCGGTGGTGTCCGTCAGCCGCTGCCCGACTCCGAGCGCCGCGGCCGTCAGCGCGGCCACGCTCTCCGCCTCGCCGTCGACGGTGTCCTGGGCCAGGACCAGGCCGTCCGCGCTGGCGGCGAGGGCTCCGGTCAGCTGCGGCAGGCGGGCCCGCAGCCGTCTCAGCTCGCCGAGGACCTCGGCTTCTGCGGTCATCAGTTGTCTCCTCTCGGCGCGCAGGCGCAGGGCACGCCTCATCACAGTGCTGCCTCCAGGGCGTCGCGGAGCCGGCGGAGCAGGGCGATGTCCGGGTCGGTGGCGACCTCGCCGACCCAGGCGGGCACGGCGGGTGGGGCGGGCGGCGGCGCTTCGCTCGGGGTCGACACGAGCCCGGCCGCCGCGAGCCGCCGTACGTCGAGCAGGGTGTGGAAGGCGGGCCGGCCGAGCAGCCGCGCGATCTCCGCCGGGGTCCGGACCCCGTCCGCCGCCGCCAGCAGCGCCCGCTGCCGGGCGCCCACCGGCTGCCCGGGGGCGGCCGGGCGGGGCACCACGGGGGCGGTGTCGACGGCCGGATAGGGCCAGACGCTGTCGAGCAGCTCGCGGCGGCGCACGGTCTCCCGCTCGACCGCCTCGGCGGCGACCGGCCGCACCGAGCCGAACCAGTGCCCCACCCCGTACCGGAAGCGGCTCGGGCCGCTGGTGGGGGCGAGGGCGAAGAAGGCCGCGTCGAAGACGGCGCCCAGGTGGCAGATCTCCAGCTCGCCGCCGTGCAGCCGGCCGCTGTCGACCAGGAAGCGCCCGACCGCGCGCAGCGCCCCGGCCCGGTCCACGGCCTCGTCCCAGCCCGCGCGGGGCAGCCGCCCGCCCGCGGTGAGCAGGACGTCGAGTCCGGGCGCGGAGGGGCTCTCGGCGTGCACGACCCGGCCGTCGACGAGGTAGAGCGTGCCGTGGTCGCGCAGCAGGGCGCCGGTCGCCTTCTCGGCGGCGAGGCGGGTGAGCATGGGGGAGACGGTCATCCGAGGACCAGCCTCTCCGCGAGGTCGCCGAGCCGGATCCGCGCGAGGGCGAGGTTCCCGGCGTCCCGGTCGAGCCAGAGGTGCAGGAAGACGCTGCTGTCGAAGGCCGTCTCGACGAAGCGGAGCAGGTGGTAGCCGGTGCGGGTGGTGAGGATCAGATCCTCCACGGGCGCGGCCCCGACCGCCTCGGCCCCGGCGGCGGGCGACTCGAACTCGGCCGCGGCACGGGCCAGTTCGGCGGTCTCGGCGGCCGTCGTCTCATGGTCGCCGACCGGGGACTCGCCCGCCGCGCCGAGCGCCAGGCCACTGGTCCAGTCGACCAGCCACGCGCCGCGCGCCCCCGGCAGGCCCATGGCCTCCAGTAGGCACTCGTCGATTCCGGGCACGCGAGATCCCCTCCCGATGCGGCGTGCGGGCGTACGGCAGTAACGGTGACGCTACTCAACGTCGCGGCGCGGGGCAGGGGTTTGGCATTTTCCAGAGGAATTTGTCACCGGCGGGTGCGGGACTGTCCGGTCAGCCGCGGCTCTCGACCGCCGTGGCGATCTCCGCCAGGTCCTTGGCGAGCGCCCGGGCCACCGCCCGCGCGCCGAAGCGGCCGGCCAGGCGGGCGAGCAGACCCGGGGCGCGGTCGTGCGCGGGGCGGGCGGTGAAGGTCATGCGCAGGGTGGTCGCCCCGGCCGAGACCGCCGGGCCCTCGGGGAGCAGGGCCATCTCGCACACGTAGTGCATGCCGTGCGAGTCGGCCACCGTGACATAGCGCTCGGGCGGCTCGCAGGCCGTCACGGTCATCTCCTCCGTGGCCGACCGGCCCATCATCCGCCGGGTCTCGCGCCAGCGGGTGCCCACCGCGAATCCGCCCTCGGTGAGCACCTCGACCTTCTCGACGCCGCTGAGCACCCGGGGCAGGTCCGGCAGGTCGGTGATGGACTCCCAGACCCGGCCCGGGGAGGCGGCGACCCGGCGTTCGACGACGACGGAGGTGGTTCCTGTCATGGCTTCATGGGACCACCGTCCGCCGTCTCCCGCAGGAGCGCGTCGGGCCGGTCGCCGCCCGACTCCGCCACGATCTCGTCGAGGGTCTGGGCCCGGCGTACGGTCGTGAAGGCGATGCCGCCGTCCTCCGTCGGGGTGAATCCGTGGACGGCGGGCCGGGGCAGGCTGTTGTACGCGTAGTGGTGGGCGAAGTAGTACGCCCCGGTGTCCGGCACGGCCACCACGTCGTCCGGCCGCAGCAGGGGCAGCAGCCGGCCGGTGGCCAGCAGGTCCCCGGCGAAGCAGGCGGGCCCCGCCACGTCCTGGACGGTCTCCTCGCCGGTGCGGGGGCGGCCCTCGGCGTCGTACGCGAGGACGCGCAGCGGCCAGGACTCCGGCGCGTACACGGTGCGGGTGGCGAGCTGGACCCCGGCGTGGGTGACGGCGATCGGGCGCCCGCCGGAGACCTTGGTGTACTCGACGCGGGCGAGCACCGTGCCGTGTTTGGCGAGCAGCGAGCGCCCGAACTCGGTGACCAGGGCGTAGCGCCCGTCGAACAGGCCGGGGACGGTCGCGGCGAGCAGCCGGGCGTACTCGGCGTAGGTGGGGGTCTCCTCGTCGGAGGCGAAGTTCACCGGCAGTCCGCCGCCGATGTCGAGGGTGTCGATCTGCTGCCGCCCGGCCTTGGTGTTGATCTCCTCGGCCAGGGCGTACGCGGCGCCGACCCCTTCGGCCATCAGGGCGAGCGGGATGCCCTGGGAGCCGGTGTGGGTGTGCAGCCGGGTCAGCCAGGGGCGGTCGAGGTAGGCCTGCACGACCGCCTCGCGGGCGCCCTCGTCGCGCAGCGCCACGCCGAACTTGGAGGTGGCGGTGGCGGTGGAGAGCGCGCCGATGGTGCCGGCCCCGATCTGCGGGTTGACCCGCAGGCCGAGCGGCGAGGCGGTGGGCGCGGAGGCGACCAGCGCGTCGAGCCGGGCCAGCTCCTGGAGGTTGTCGGCGTTGACGGCGATGCCCAGCGCGAGGGCCTGGCGCAGTTCGGCCGGGGTCTTGGCGGGGGAGTCGAGGACGGTACGGGCCGGGGGCACCCCGGCGGCACGGGCCAGCGCCAGCTCGCCGGGGCTGGCGACCTCGACGCCGAGCCCCGCGTCGTACAGCAGGCGCAGGACGGGCACCAGCGGGGCGGCCTTGACGGCGAAGGCGTGCAGCACGGGGGCGTCGGTGACGGCGGCGAAAGCACTGGTCAGGGCCTGGGCGGAGGCGCGGACGCCGGCGGTGTCGAGGAGCGCGACGACGGGTTCGGAGGGGGTGAGGAGGCCTTGTCCGACGGCGGCGCGGACGGCGAGGTCGCGGCGGTTCGGTCCGGGGGAGGGGACCGGGGTGGAAGCCAGGGAGGAAGCCATCCGCCCATCCCACCACCGGGCGGGGTGGCCCCGCAGCTGTTGACTAAGTCTATTCAGCCGGTCAGGATGTGAATATCTGAACCACATTCGAGGAGGCATCGCCATGTCAGGACCCCGCCCCGTACGGGCCCCGCGCGGTACGGAACTGAGCGCCCTGGGATGGCAGCAGGAAGCCGCCCTCCGGATGCTCCAGAACAACCTCGACCCCGAGGTCGCCGAGCACCCCGACAAGCTCGTCGTCTACGGCGGCACCGGCAAGGCGGCCCGCGACTGGCGCTCCTTCGACGCCATGGTGCGCACCCTGCGCACCCTCAAGCAGGACGAGACCATGCTGGTCCAGTCCGGCCGCCCGGTCGGCGTCATGCAGACCCACGAGTGGGCCCCCCGCGTCCTCATCGCCAACTCCAACCTGGTCGGCGACTGGGCCAACTGGGAGGAGTTCCGGCGCCTGGAGCAGCTCGGCCTCACCATGTACGGCCAGATGACCGCAGGCTCCTGGATCTACATCGGCACCCAGGGCATCCTCCAGGGCACCTACGAGACCTTCGCCGCCGTCGCCGCGAAGAAGTTCAACGGCACCCTGGCCGGCACCATCACCCTCACCGCCGGCCTCGGCGGCATGGGCGGCGCCCAGCCGCTGGCCGTCACCATGAACGACGGCGTCGCCATCTGCATCGACGTCGACCCGCGCGCCATCGAGCGCCGCATCGAGCACCGCTACCTGGACGTCAGGGCCGACAACCTGGCCCACGCCCTCCAGCTGGCGACCGAGGCCCGCGACGCCCGCCGCCCGCTCTCCATCGGCCTCCTCGGCAACGCCGCGGAGCTGGTGCCGCAGATGCTCGCCGAGGGCGCCCCCATCGACATCGTGACCGACCAGACCTCGGCCCACGACCCGCTGTCCTACCTGCCGGTCGGCGTGGCCTTCGAGGACATGGCCGACGCCGCCGCCAAGGACCCGGCCGGCTTCACCCGGCGCGCCCGCGAGTCGATGGCCAAGCACGTCGAGGCCATGGTCGGCTTCATGGACGCCGGCGCCGAGGTCTTCGACTACGGCAACTCCATCCGCGGCGAGGCCCAGCTGGCCGGCTACGACCGCGCCTTCGCCTTCCCCGGCTTCGTCCCCGCCTACATCCGCCCGCTCTTCTGCGAGGGCAAGGGACCGTTCCGCTGGGCCGCCCTGTCCGGCGAGGCCTCGGACATCCACAAGACCGACAAGGCGATCCTCGACCTCTTCCCGGAGAACGAGTCCCTCGCCCGCTGGATCAAGATGGCCGGCGAGCGCGTCCACTTCCAGGGCCTGCCCGCCCGCATCTGCTGGCTCGGCCAGGGCGAGCGCGACAAGGCCGGCGACATGTTCAACGACATGGTCGCCGACGGCACCCTCGCCGCCCCGCTCGCGATCGGCCGCGACCACCTCGACTGCGGCTCGGTGGCCTCCCCGTACCGCGAGACCGAGGCCATGCTCGACGGCTCCGACGCCATCGCCGACTGGCCGCTCCTCAACGCCATGGTGAACGTCGCCTCCGGCGCCTCCTGGGTCTCCCTCCACCACGGCGGCGGCGTCGGCATGGGCCGCTCCATCCACGCCGGTCAGGTCACCGTCGCCGACGGCACCGCCCTCGCGGGCGAGAAGATCCGCCGCGTGCTCACCAACGACCCCGGCATGGGCGTGATCCGCCACGTCGACGCCGGCTACGACATCGCCGAGCGGGTCGCCGACGAGAAGGGCGTCCGCGTCCCGATGCGCGAGGGTGACTCCGCGTGACCTCGTCATCCGACGCCGCCGAGGCGCCCCGGGGCACCGCCCCGGGCGCCCCGGCGGCGGGCGCGGGGGAGTGGACCTCCCCCTCCTTCCACGCCATGTGGCGCAGCCTCGCCCCCCTCGGCCGCGACGCCTCCTCCGGCGGCTACCGCCGCTACGCCTGGACCGGCGCCGACGCCGACTGCCGGCTCTGGTTCCGGATGCAGGCCGAGGCCCGCCGCCTCGACGTCGAGACCGACCGCAACGGCAACCAGTGGGCCTGGCTCGGCGACCCGAACGCCGGTGACGCCGTCGTCACCGGCTCCCACCTGGACTCCGTCCCGGACGGCGGCGCCTTCGACGGCCCCCTCGGCGTCGTGTCCTCCTTCGCCGCGCTCGACGAACTGCGCGCCCGCGGCGTCCGGTTCAGGCGCCCGCTCGCCATCGTCAACTTCGGCGACGAGGAGGGCGCCCGCTTCGGACTCGCCTGCGTCGGCTCCCGCCTCACCTCCGGACAGCTGACCAAGGAGAAGGCGTACGAGCTGCGCGACGCCGACGGCATCAGCCTCCCGCAGGCGATGGAGGCCGCCGGCTACGACCCCGCGGCCATCGGCCCCGACCCCGAGCGCCTGGCGCGCATCGGCGCCTTCGTCGAGCTCCACGTCGAACAGGGCCGCGCCCTCGACCTGTCCGGCGATCCCGTCGGCATCGCCTCCGCGATCTGGCCGCACGGCCGCTGGCGCTACGACTTCGCCGGCGAGGCCAACCACGCCGGCACCACCCGGCTCGTCGACCGCCGCGACCCGATGCTCACCTACGCGGAGACGGTCCTCGCCGCCCGCCGCGAGGCCGAACTCGCGGGCGCCGTCGCCACCTTCGGCAAGATCGCCGTGGAGCCCAACGGCGTCAACGCCATCCCGTCGCTGGTCCGCGGCTGGCTCGACGCGCGCGCCGCCGACCAGGACGCCCTGGACGCGGTCATCGCCGGCGTCGAGACGGCGGCACGGGAACACGCCGAGCGCGCGGGCATCGACCTCACGGTCGTCCGGGAGTCCTTCACCCCGGTCGTGGACTTCGACCACGCCCTGCGCGACGAACTCGGCCGCATCCTGTCCGAGCGGACCGGCGACAAGATCCCGGTCCTGGGCACGGGTGCGGGACACGACGCCGGAATCCTCTCCGCGTCGATCCCGACCGCCATGCTGTTCGTACGCAACCCCACGGGCGTCTCGCACTCCCCGGCCGAGTTCGCGGCCGAGGACGACTGCGTGGCGGGCGTCCGCGCCCTCGCCGACGTACTGGAGGACCTGGCGTGCAGGTGACCTACTGGCTGGAGCACGCCTGGCTCGGCACCCACGTCGAGCCGGGCGTGGCGCTGGAGGTGTCGGACGGCCGCGTCACGGCGGTCCGGACGGGCACGGAAGCGCCGCCCCCGGGCGCCGTGGTCCTCCGCGGCCTGACGATCCCGGGCCTGGCGAACGCCCACTCGCACGCCTTCCACCGCGCCCTGCGCGGCACGGTCCAGGTGGGCAGCGGCACCTTCTGGACCTGGCGCGAGGTGATGTACGCGGTCGCCCAGCGCCTGACGCCGGAGACGTACTTCACGCTGGCCCGGGCGGTGTACGCGGAGATGGCGCTGGCCGGCATCACGTCCGTCGGCGAGTTCCACTACCTGCACCACGCGCCCGGCGGCACCCCGTACGCCGACCCCAACGCGATGGGCGAGGCCCTGATCGCCGCGGCCGGCGAGGCGGGCATCCGCATCACGCTCCTCGACACGGCCTACCTCTCCGCCGGCTTCGGCGCCGCCCCCGAACCGCACCAGCTGCGCTTCACCGACGGCACGGCCGACGCGTGGGCGGAACGCGTGTCGGCGCTGAAGGAGCGCGAGGGCGTCCGCATCGGCGCGGCGATCCACTCGGTACGCGCGGTGCCGGCGACCCAGCTCTCCACCGTCGCCGGCTGGGCCCAGGACCGCCAGGCCCCCCTGCACGTCCACCTCTCCGAGCAGACGGCGGAGAACGACGCCTGCCAGGCGGCGCACGGCATGACGCCGACGCAGCTCCTGGCGGAGCACGGCGTCCTCGGCGCGCGCACGACGGGCGTCCACAACACCCATATGACGGACGGGGACATCGCCCTGATCGGCGGCTCGTCCACCGGCACCTGCATGTGCCCGACCACGGAACGCGACCTGGCCGACGGCATCGGCCCGGCGGTCGCCCTCCAGCGCGCGGGCTCCCCGCTGTCCCTGGGCAGCGACAGCCACGCCGTCGTCGACCTCCTGGAGGAGGCGCGGGCCATGGAACTGAACGAGCGCCTGCGCACCCGCACCCGCGGCCACTGGACGGCGGCGGCCCTGCTCCGCGCGGCCACGGCCGACGGCCACGCGGCCCTCGGGTGGGCGGACGCGGGCACCCTGGAGCCGGGCGCCCTGGCCGACTTCACGACGCTGTCCCTGGACTCGGTCCGCACGGCCGGCCCGGCCCCGCGCCTGGCGGCCGAGACGGCGGTCTTCGCGGCGACGGCGACGGACGTCCACCACGTCGTGGTGGGCGGCCGGGTGGTCGTACGCGACGGAGCACACGTCTCGGTGCCGGACACGGGCAGGGCGCTGGCGGACGCGATCAAGACCCTCAGAGACTGAACCGGCCCCCGGCCACCGGCCCGTACCCGCCCCTCAACGGAGAGCCCCCCATGTCGACGACGACGGTCATCACGAACATCGCCACCCTGGTCACGAACGACCCGAACCAGGGCGACGGTTCGCCGCTCGGCCTGCTGACGAACGCCGCGCTGGTCCTGGCGGACGACAAGGTCGCCTGGACCGGCCCGGCCGCGAAGGCCCCCGCGGCCGACCGCCGGGTCGACGCGCAGGGCCGCGCCGTGATCCCCGGCTTCGTCGACTCCCACTCCCACCTCGTCTTCGCGGGCGACCGCACCGCCGAGTTCAACGCCCGCATGTCCGGCCGGCCCTACCAGGCCGGCGGCATCCGCACGACGGTCGCCGCCACGCGCGCGGCGACGGACGCGGAGCTGTCGGCGAACGTGGCGCACTACATGAAGGAGGCCCTGCAGCAGGGCACGACCACCTTCGAGACCAAGTCCGGCTACGGCCTGACGGTCGAGGACGAGGCCCGCGCCCTGCGCATCGCGGCCGAGCACACGGACGAGGTCACGTACCTGGGCGCGCACATCGTCTCGCCGGACTACGCGGACGACCCGGCGGCGTACGTGGACCTCGTCACCGGGGAGATGCTGGAGGCCTGCGCCCCGTACGCCCGCTGGGTGGACGTGTTCTGCGAGAAGGGCGCGTTCGACGGCGACCAGGCGCGGGCGATCCTGACGGCGGGCAAGGCGAAGGGCCTCCTCCCGCGCGTCCACGCCAACCAGCTGTCGTACGGGCCGGGCGTGCAGCTCGCGGTCGAGCTGGACGCGGCGAGCGCGGACCACTGCACGCACCTGACGGACGCGGACGTGGACGCGCTGGCCTCCGGCAACACGGTGGCCACGCTGCTCCCCGGCGCGGAGTTCTCCACCCGGGCGCAGTGGCCGGACGCCCGACGCCTCCTGGACGCGGGCGTGACGGTGGCGCTGTCCACGGACTGCAACCCCGGCTCGTCCTTCACGTCCTCGGTACCGTTCTGCATCGCGCTGGCGGTCCGCGACATGCGGATGACCCCCGACGAGGCCCTCTGGTCCGCCACGGCCGGCGGCGCGGCGGCCCTCCGCCGCACGGACGTGGGCCACCTCACCCCCGGCTCCCGAGCCGACCTGACCGTCCTCGCCGCCCCGTCCCACGTCCACCTGGCCTACCGCCCGGGCGTGCCGCTGGTGTCGGAGGTCTGGCGCAAGGGCGCCCGGGTGGCCTGACGGCCTCGGCGCCGGCCTTGCCGTTCCCGATACCGGGCGTCCCGGACGGGTCGTCGGCAAGGCCTGCGCCGCGCGGAGTTCACTCCTCGACGGTCAGTCCCCTGCGGAGCCGTGCGAGGGTGCGGGAGAGCAGGCGGGAGACGTGCATCTGGGAGATGCCGAGTTCCTCGCCGATCTCCGACTGGGTGAGTCCCGCGGTGAAGCGCAGGGAGAGGATGCGGCGTTCACGCGCGGGCAGGGAGGCGATCATCGGCTTGAGGGACTCGACGTACTCGATGCCCTCGATGCCGTGGTCCTCGTAGCCGAGCCGGTCGGCGAGCGTGGCGCCCTCGGCGTCGGACTCCTCGGGCGGGGCGTCGAGGGAGCTCGCGGTGTAGGCGTTGGCCGCGGCCATGCCCTCGACGACCTCCTCGGCGCGGATGCCGAGCTCCTGGGCGAGCTCCTCGACGGTGGGGGCCCGGTCAAGGCGCTGGGCGAGTTCGTCGCCGGCCTTGGCGAGGTCGATGCGGAGCTCCTGGAGCCTGCGCGGGACGTGCACCGACCACGAGGTGTCGCGGAAGAAGCGCTTGATCTCGCCGATGATGGTCGGCATCGCGAAGGTGGGGAACTCGACGCCGCGGGCCAGGTCGAAGCGGTCGATCGCCTTGATGAGGCCTATGGTGCCGACCTGGACGATGTCCTCCATGGGTTCGCTGCGGGAGCGGAACCGCGAGGCGGCGAACGTGACCAGGGCCAGGTTGAGTTCGATCAGGGTGTTGCGGACGTACGCGTACTCGTGGGTGCCCTCTTCCAGGTCGCCCAGGCGGGCGAAGAGGGTCTTGGACAGCGCGCGCGCGTCGTGCGGCGCGATCTCGTCCGCGGGCGGGATCTCCGGGAGATCCGCGAGCTCGGTGCGCTCCGGGACGTCGAGCCGGGGTGACATGGTCTCCTCCATCATTTGTTTCTCGCTGCGGTTTGCGGCGCCTCCAAGCCGGCCATACGGAACGTGTCCTACTAGCCCTACCCGGTCGCCCCCGATGGTTGCAAGTGGCAATTGTCCGCTTCATGTGCATATGCGGTGGAGCTTGTGTGCGGTGAGCGGGTCCGCACTTGTATGGTTCGAGGCATGTACCGCGAGCAGATCGGCAGCGCACCTGGGCGGTTTCGGGTCGAGGTCCGGACCATGGGGGCGAGCGAGGTGCTCACCCTGGTGGGTGAGCTCGATCACCACACCGCCGAGCTGTTGCGTGTGCCACTCGAGCGCGCCCTCGACGAGGGTCGGTCGCGCCTCGTGCTCGACTGCTCACGGCTCGAGTTCTGCGACTCCAGCGGGCTCAACGTGCTGCTCGTCGCGCGACTGAGGGCGGAGGCCGCCGGCGGCGGGATCCACCTGGCCCGGATGCGGCCGGTCGTGGCCCGGGTCTTCGAGATCACGGGCGCGGAGGCGGTCTTCACCGTCCACGACTCCCTCGAATCGGCGCTCCCCGGCTGAGCGCGCGTCGCCGCGACCGGCGCCCCGCGCCCCGGCCCTCTGTCCTGAACTCGTGAATCGGCTGAAACGGTGAGGTGAAGCGTTGAAGGAGACCGCCTCCGGCGACCTCGAGGTCCGCACCCTCGCCCTCGGGGCGGCCAGCGGCACCGTGCCGCTGGCGCGTGACTTCACCCGTCAGGCGCTCTACGACTGGGGCTGGCTGCCCGCCGCCACCGCCGACCGCCGCGCCGCCGCCGAGGACGTCCTGCTCGTGGTCTCCGAGCTCGTCACCAACGCCTGCCTGCACGCCGAGGGCCCCGAGAGCCTGCGCGTGCTGCGGCTCGCCGGAGTGCTGCGCCTCGAAGTCGCCGACCGCGGCGCCGGCCAGCCCGCCCCACGCACCCCGCACCGCGCCGGACGGCCCGGCGGACACGGCATGTTCATCGTCCAGAGACTCTGCCGCGCCTGGGGCATCGACCGCACGCCTGGCGCCCCCGGCAAGACGGTGTGGGCCGAACTGGGCGCCCCCGCATAGGACTTTCACTTCCCTCTCTCTTCCCTCCACAGGGCCCCCGGCGTACCTTGACGGCCAATCTGATAGGTCGTCAGTAACCGTGCGGTGAGGGGTGCTCGAAGTGCCGAACCGGAGGAGAACGGCCGCCGCGACGGCGGCGATGACGGTGGCGGGCGCGGCGGTCCTGCTCACCGCCCCCGCGGCCCAGGCCGCGGTCGTCGACGTCGACTACGCCTGCGTGACGAAGATCGGCCCCAAGGGCGCCGTCTCGCCCGTCGGCATCACCGCCGTCAAGAACGGCGGCTCGTACACCATCACCATGTCCTTCGAGAAGGGCGTCTCCGACAGCCCCGTCGAACTCCCGAAGGGCGTGATGACCCCGCGCGCCGAGCTCGTCGTCGGCGGCGCGGACAGCGGCAGGGTCCAGGTCAAGGGCGCGCCCAACACCGCCGCCATCCCGCCGAACACCCCCATCAAGATCGGGAAGTTGACGGGGACGTACACCCCGAAGAAGAGCGGCAAGGTCACCTTCACGGCCGGGGTCCTCACCGTCCACGCCCTCGGCATGGACGCCGCCACCTGCACCCCCAAGAACAACCCGGCACCCGCCCTCGAACTCGACGTCACGGCCGCCGGCGGCGGCGACTCCGAGGGCACCGGCGGCCAGGGCGGCTCGGGCGATTCCGGCGGCGGTGCCGGGACCCTGCCCAAGACCGGTCCGCTCGACTCGGCGGCAGCCCTCGGCACCCTCGGCGGCACCGTGCTGCTGACCGGCGCGGCCGGGGTGCTCTGGCTCACCCGGCGCACGGCGCGCTGATGCGGACGGCGTGGGCCGGGACCGGAGCCGCCGCGCTCGCCCTCCTCGGGGCGGTCGCCGCGGCACCCGCGCCCGGCTGGACGGCGGCGCCCGCCGCGGGGCGCCCGTACGTCTACCTGGAGGGCGCAGCGGGCAGCGTGCTCCAGGACACCCTGTCCGTCACCAACCCGGGCGCCCGCCCGCTCACCGTCCGGCTCTCCGGCCAGGGCGCGCCCGTCGCCTTCGCGTCGCGGAGCGTCACCGTGCCGCCCAGGACCCGCGCGGACGTGCCCTTCGCGGTCACCGTCACCGCCGACACCCCGCCCGGCGAGCACCGCGGCACGATCCGGGCCGGCGCGGCGGGCCGGGAGGCCGTCGTCCCGCTCCATCTGCGGGTCAGCGGGCCGCGGCTCGCCGCGCTCACCGTCGAGGACGTCCGCGTCGACCGCTCCGGCACCCTGCACTACACGCTCGTCAACCGCGGCAACACCCTCCTCGCCCCGCGCCTGGCCGTCCGCGCCGACGGCGCCCTCGGCCGCCGCCTCGTCGACCGGCCGGAACGCCCGCTGCCGCTGACCCTGCGGCCCGGCGAGCGGGCGGCCCGCACCGAACCCTGGCCCGACCCGCCCGCCCTGGACTCGGTCACCGTCCGTCTGACGGCCACCGCCGCGGGCGCCGTCCCCGCGACCGCCGCCGCGGACACCGTCTTCGCCTCCGCGGCGGGCGTCGGCGCCGCGGCCGCCGCCCTGCTCGGGACGGCCGGCGCGACCGCGTACGCGATACGGAGGAAGCGATGAGGCCGACGGAGCCGATGAGGCCGAAGGGGCCGACGGGGCCGGCGCGTACGGGAGCGGCCCTCGCCCTGCTCGCCGCGCTGCTGCTCGCCCTGCTGCCCACCGCCGCCGAGGCCGCCGATGCCGCCGAGGCCGCCCCGAAGGTGGCGCTCTCGCAGAGCAAGGGCGGCAAGGGCGGCGAGATCACCGTCAGCGGCTCCGGCTGGAAGCCGGGCGCCCTGCTGATGCTGCTGATCTGCGGCCAGTCCGCGCCCGGAAAGGGCGTCATCGGCGGCACCAACTCCTGCGCGAACACCGACGGCAGGGCCGCCACCGTCGGCGCCCAGGGCTCCTTCAGCCAGAAGCTGCCCGTCGCCGAACCGCCCAAGCCCTGCCCCTGCGTGGTCCACGTCGCCGGGGTGACCGGGCAACAGGACGCCGTGGACACCGCGTTCACCGTCGCCGGGCACCCGACCGCCCCGCTGCCCGAGCCGTCCGGCGGCGGGCGGCTCGCCGTGCTCGCCTCCGTGCGGCTCGAAGGGTCCAGCGGCGTCCTCGTCTGGTTCGGCGCGCCCGCCCGCCGCGAGGTGGTCTTCACCGTCGGCAACCTCGGCCAGACCCCCGTCAAGGACCCGGTCTTCGAGGTCGGCACCAGCCACGGCGTCTTCTCCCCGCAGTACGAGGAGCGGCAGTGGCGCGGCACCCTGCAGCCCGGCCGCAAGGCACTGGTCAGGCTGCCCGTCGAACTGACCGCGGGCGCCCACGGCGACTACCAGGTGTCCGTACGGTACGGCGGCAAGGTGCTGGTCGAGCAGCCCTGGGGCGTCGGGCGGCCGTGGGGCGTCCTGCTCTTCTGGCTGCTGCTCGCCGTCGTCGTCCCGGCCGCGCTCTTCCGCATCGGCATGGCGGTCGTCGACCGCACGAGGCCGGCGGGCGGCCGGCGCCCGAGCACGCGGCAGCGGCCGCACCGGCTGCCGGAGCGCGCCCCCCTCCCCGTACCGCCGGCGTCCGCCGGTGACGAACCGACCGCGGTCCTGCCGTGGTTCACCCCCCGATCCGCACCGTCAGAGAACAGTCCGACGACGAAGGGACAGTCGTGAGCACGACACGCACGACCCGGAGGACGCTCGCGGCGGGCGTCGCGCTGATGCTCGGCGGCGCGGGAATCCTGCTGACCGCGAGCCCCGCGCTGGCCGCCGAGGTCTCCTACAAGACCGAGTGCATCCCGCCCTCGATCTCCGGCCTCCCACCGGTGCAGGGCACCACCAAGGTGCAGATCACCGCACCCGCGGAGGCGAAGGTGGGCGACGAGGTGGAGGTGGTCTGGAAGACGGTCGAGGCCGCTTCCAAGAACCCCGACGTCCTCGACCTGGACAAGGACACCGTGAAGCCGAGCGGCACCGTCAGGCTCGGCGGCGCGGCGAGCGGCACCCTGTCGATGGAGGGCCCGCGGCAGAACCCGCCGATCAAGAAGAACAGCCCGATGGTGCTGCCGGACATGAAGGGCAAGCTGAAGCTGGAGAAGGCCGGCGAGATCACGCTGACGCCGGACAAGTACACGATCAACGTGTCCAAGCCGCTGTCGACGGACACGAAGTGCTCGCCGAAGGAGACGGTCGGGGTCGCGGCCACGATCAAGGTCACCGCCGGGGGAGGCACGACGTCGGGCGGCGGTACCACCTCGGGCGGCTCGACCACCTCCTCGGGCGGAACCACCTCGGGCGGCTCCACGACCACCTCGGGCGGGACGACGTCGGGTGGCTCGACCACCACGTCCGGCGGCTCCACGACGACCTCCGGTGGAACCACCTCCGGCGGAACCACCTCCGGCGGAACCACCTCCGGCGGAACCACCTCCGGCGGAACCACCTCCGGCGGAACCACCTCCGGCGGAACCACCTCCGGCGGCTCCACGACGACCTCCGGCGGCGGCACCTCCGGCGGGGGCGGCGGGCAGACCGACTTCCCCGGCAAGCAGGTCACGGTGAACCTGGCCTGCCAGTCTCCCGGCCCCGCCGCGATCACCTCCAAGGTGACCATCAACGCCAAGAAGAGCGGCGGCTCGTACGCCCTGACCGTGAAGACCGCCAAGGGCGTCATGAACAGCCCGGCCCCGCTCCCCGCGGGCGCCCTCAAGCCGTCCATGGCGGTGAGGCTCGGCGGAGCCGACAGCGGCACCGTGACCGTCACGGGCGCCGCCAACCCGGCTCCGCTGGAGATGGGCAAGCCGGTCGACCTGACCGACATGACCGGCACGTACAAGCCGGGCGCGAGCGGCAAGGCCACGCTCAGCCCCGGCAAGCTGACCATCAACGTCTCGCTCGGCGGCTCGGTGATCGTCATCCCCTGCGAGGTCAAGGGCAGCGCCCCGGTCTCCCTGGAGCTCGACACCACCAAGCAGGCCGGCGGCGCCTCCGGGGGCGGCGGCAGCAGCTCCACCTCGGGTGGCTCCACCTCCGGCGGCGGCGACCTCGCCCAGACCGGCGCGGAGGACACCGGCGCCCTGCGCGCCCTCGCCCTCGTGGCGGGCACGGTGATCCTGCTCGGCGGCGCGGTCTTCACCTTCACGCCGTGGGCGCGGCTGCGGCGCTAGGAGAGCGCGGAAACGGCGGAGGGCCGCCGCACCGGTTCGGTGCGGCGGCCCTCCGTGCGTCCGTGGGGCGCGGGTGCGTCAGTGGACGTCGCCCATGAGCGCCTGGACCTTGTTGCGGTACATGTAGATCGCGAATCCGGCGATCACGGCCAGCGCGGCCTGCAGGGCGATGATCCCGGTTCCGTTCAGGTCCACGCCCGCGATGGAGAGCAGACCCGTGGTGCAGTCACCGGCGGTGACGGCGAGGAACCAGACACCCATCATCTGCGAGGCGTACTTCTTCGGCGCCATCTTCGTCGTGACGGAGAGGCCGACCGGGGAGAGGCACAGCTCACCGATGGTCTGGATCATGTAGATCGAGACGAGCCACATCGGGGAGACCTTGGTGCCGTCGCCCGCCATGTTCATCGGGATGATGAAGATGAAGAAGGACGCGCCGACCAGGACGATGCCCATCGCGAACTTCACGATGGTGTTGGGCTCCTGGTTCCGGCGGGCCAGCCACAGCCACAGCCAGGCGAAGACCGGGGCCAGCGCCATGACGAACAGCGGGTTCAGGGACTGGTACCAGGTGGCGGAGAAGCCGAGGCCGAAGACGGTGTCGGCGGTCTTGTCGTCGGCGAACAGCGACAGGGTCGAGCCACCCTGGTCGTAGATCATCCAGAAGACGGCGGCGGCGACGAAGAACCAGATGTAGCCGGTCACCCGCGACTGCTCGGTCTTGTCGAGGTCCTTGTCGCGCTTGATGCGGGCGAGGACGGCGACCGGGATGATCAGGCCGGCGAGGGTGAGCGGGACCAGCGCCCAGTTCAGGGTGTACAGGCCCAGGGCGACGACGGCGCCGTAGAAGGCGGCGGCGAGGACCAGGACGAGGCAGACCTTGACCAGGATGCCCTTGCGCTCCTCGGGCGTCAGCGGGTTCGGGACCTCGCTGCTCTTCGGGTTGAGGCTCTTGCCGAAGGCGAGGAAGACGGCCAGGCCCAGGCCCATGCCGACCGCGGCGAGCGCGAAGCCGACGTGCCAGTTGACTTCCTTGCCGATCGTTCCGATGAGGAGCGGGGCGACGAAGGCACCGAGGTTGATGCCGACGTAGAAGAGGGTGAAGCCACCGTCACGGCGCGGGTCGTCCGGGCCGTTGTAGAGGTGGCCGACCATCGTGGAGATGTTGGCCTTGAGCAGACCGGAGCCGACGGCGACGAGCGCCAGACCCACGAAGAACATCGCCTGCCCGGGCAGGGCCAGCGAGATGTGACCACCCATGATCACGAAGCCGGCGATGGCGACCGTCTTGCGGGCACCCCAGACACGGTCGCCGAACCAGCCACCGGGCATGGCCATCAGGTAGACCATCGACACGTACACGGAGTAGATCGCCGTGGCCGTGGCGGCCGTCATCGCCAGACCGCCGCCCTGGCTGCCCTTGGCGGCGTCGACGCCACCGGAGACCAGGTAGTAGACCAGCAGGGCCCGCATTCCGTAGTAGGAGAAGCGCTCCCACATCTCGGTGAAGAAGAGGGTGGTCAGGCCGCGGGGGTGGCCGAGGAACGTCTTCTGGTACCGGGGAACTCCGGTCGAAGCCGTCGTCAGGCTGGACGCCATGTCGATCCTTGCTCTGTCGGGACGCTCGCTTCGTGAGCGGGGGCGCCCGGTGGGGGAGGCCGGCACCGGGGAGGTGCGGTCGCACCTCTCCGGGATCCACGCCCTGACGCGTCGTCGCGCCGTCGGACCCGGCCCACAGGTCATTCAGCGTTCCCAAGGCTGCCGGAGCACACCTTGTGCAGAAAAGAGACCCTTGGCGCACCAACACGGCCAAAGGTCCCCGATTACCGCTACAGAACACTCGACACCATACGACACGACAGTGCCGGATATGGAAGGACTTGAGAGATGGATCACAGGTGGCGGCGGAACCAACTTCCTTCATTCGAAGGTCATCAGCAGGTTACGGTCCAAGATCCACAGGCTCGGCACGGGGCCGGTGGATCACGCCCCGGCACCGTCGCCGACCGGACTACCATCACTCCATGACCCGTGTACTGCTCGCCGAGGACGACGCCTCCATCTCGGAACCGCTGGCCCGCGCCCTGCGGCGGGAGGGCTACGAGGTCGAGGTGAGAGAGGACGGCCCGACCGCCCTCGACGCCGGACTCCAGGGCGGGGTCGACCTGGTCGTGCTCGACCTGGGCCTGCCCGGCATGGACGGCCTGGAGGTCGCCCGGCGGCTGCGTGCCGAGGGCCACACCGTGCCGATCCTGGTCCTCACCGCCCGCGCCGACGAGGTCGACACCGTCGTCGGGCTCGACGCCGGCGCCGACGACTACGTCACCAAGCCCTTCCGGCTCGCCGAGCTCCTCGCCCGCGTCCGGGCCCTGCTCCGGCGCGGCGCCACCGAGCCCGCCGCCGCGCCCACCACCCACGGCGTGCGGATCGACGTCGAGTCGCACCGCGCCTGGATGGGCGACGAGGAGCTCCAGCTCACCGCGAAGGAGTTCGACCTGCTGCGGGTCCTGGTCCGCGACGCGGGCCGGGTCGTCACCCGTGACCAGCTGATGCGCGAGGTCTGGGACACCACCTGGTGGTCCTCCACCAAGACCCTCGACATGCACATCTCCTGGCTCCGCAAGAAGCTCGGCGACGACGCGGCGAACCCCCGCTACATCGCCACCGTCCGGGGCGTCGGCTTCCGCTTCGAGAAGAGCTAGGCCCCGACCCCGTGCGCCGCCGCCTGATCAACTCCACGCTCGCCGTGGTGCTCGTCGTGATCGCCGTCTTCGGGGTCTCCCTGGTGATCGTCGAGTCCCGCACCATCTCCAACAGCGCCCAGGAGAGCGTGGACTCCGAGGCGCTGCGGCTCGTCTCCATCGTCGACAGCCGGCTCATCGGCGGGGAGCCGGTCAATCCGGACATCCTGGCCGAGCAGAGCGGCGCCAAGCGCTACGCCCGGATCACCATCCCCGGCCGCGCCCCCATCGAGATCGGCAGCCGCCCCGGCGGCGAGGTCATCAGGGGCCTGGCCGAGGGCGAGCGCGGCGAGACGGTCACCGTGGAGGAGGCCCGCTCGGTCGTCACCGACGAGGTGGCCCGCACCCTGATGATCATCGCCACGGTGGCGCTGCTGTGCGTCGTGGCGGCCGTCCTGCTCGCCGTACGGCAGGCGAACAAGCTGGCCTCGCCGCTCACCGACCTCGCCGAGACCGCCGAGCGGCTCGGCTCCGGCGACCCGCGGCCCCGGCACAAGCGGTACGGAGTCCCCGAGCTCGACCGGGTCGCGGACGTCCTCGACGCCTCCGCCGAGCGGATCGCCCGGATGCTCACCGCCGAGCGCCGGCTCGCCGCCGACGCCTCCCACCAGCTCCGTACGCCCCTCACGGCGCTCTCCATGCGCCTGGAGGAGGTCGCCATGGCCGACGAGCTCGACACGGTCAGGGAGGAGGCGACGATCGCGCTCACCCAGGTGGAGCGGCTCACCGACGTGGTCGAGCGGCTGCTCACGAACTCCCGCGACCCCCGTACCGGCTCCGCCGTCGCCTTCGACCTGGACGAGGTCATCAAGCAGCAGATCGAGGAGTGGCGCCCCGCCTACCGCAGCGCAGGCCGGGCCATCGTGCACTCCGGCAAGCAGGGCATGCGGGCCGTGGGCACCCCGGGCGCGGTCGCCCAGGTCCTGGCGGCGCTCATCGAGAACTCGCTCATGCACGGCGGCGGCACGGTCGCCCTGCGCACCCGGGTGACCGGCAACCAGTCCGTGATCGAGGTCACCGACGAGGGCCCGGGCGTCCCCGCCGACCTCGGGGCGCGGATCTTCGAGCGGGCGGTCAGCGGGCGCAGCTCCACGGGCATCGGCCTCGCCGTCGCCCGGGACCTCGCGGAGGCCGACGGCGGGCGGCTGGAGCTGCTCCAGCAGCAGCCGCCGGTGTTCGCCCTCTTCCTCGGCCGCGAGGTCCGCAGCCGCACGGAGCCGGAAGCGGAACGCCCGGTCCGCTGAGCGGACCGGGCACGGAGGGGCGACCAGGGGCTACCAGGGGCGTGACGGGGGCGGACCGGGCCGGTCCGGCCCCTGTCAGACCCGGTCAGACGCGGTCGGGCTGCTTGCGGGAGGCCTGGCGGGGCGCCTGCTCCAGGAAGGACTCGGCGGTCTGCACCGCCTCCTTCGCGGGCAGCGCCTTGAAGACCCAGGTGCGGTAGGACCAGAAGCGGAACAGCGTCGCGACACCGATGCCGAAGAACTTGAAGAAGTTGCTCGCCAGCGGGGTGTCCCAGCCGAAGCCGTACGTCGCCGCGTAGAGCACGCCGTTCTCGATCACCATGCCGACCAGGCTGAACAGCAGGAACAGGGTGAGTTCCTTGGTCCGCCCGGACTTGTCGCGGTCGCGGTACGTGAAGTAGCGGAACCCCACGTAGTTGAAGGCGATCGCCACCACCGTGGCGATGATGCTCGCCCTGACCACGGGGAGCTCGGTCAGGTGGCGGACCAGGTTGAAGACGGCCAGGTTCACCAGGACGCCGAGTCCGCCGACCACACCGAACTTCGCGACCTCGCGGACGAGCCGGTCCACTCGCATGCGCAGCGCGCCGGGTTCACTCATCGTGATGGCTCTGTCCCGTCCGTATCGGATGTCCTCCGGCCGACGCCCGGACGGCGCCAACCAAACCATGCTAACCAGCCCTCCTGTCGACCGCCCGTGTTGCGGACGATCCGTGTGCGAGCCCACTCCGGGCTGTGACAAAACACAGCCGGACGAGTGTCCGCAACTTGTGCGGATACCCTAAGAGGGTGACGTTCCCGGTAGTCGGCATGGTCGGCGGCGGTCAGCTCGCCCGTATGACCCACGAGGCGGGTATCCCCCTCGGCCTGAAGTTCAAGCTCCTCAGTGACACCCCGCAGGACTCGGCGGCCCAGGTGGTCAGCGAAGTCGTCATCGGCGACTATCGCGACCTGGACACGCTGCGTGACTTCGCGCGCGGCTGCGACGTGATCACCTTCGATCACGAGCACGTGCCCGCGGAGCACCTGGCGGCCCTGGAGGCGGACGGCGTCGTCGTCCGCCCAGGCCGTGCGGCCCTCGCGCACGCCCAGGACAAGGGGGTGATGCGGGCGAAGCTCGACGAGATCGGCGCGCCGAGCCCGCGGCACCGCCTGGTCGCGGACCCGGCCGACGCGGCGGCCTTCGCCGCCGAGGGCGACGGGTTCCCGATCATCCTGAAGACCGTGCGCGGCGGCTACGACGGCAAGGGCGTCTGGTTCGTGCGCTCCGAGGCGGACGCCCACGACGCCTTCAAGGCGGGCGTGGCGGTCCTCGCCGAGGAGAAGGTCGACTTCGCGCGCGAGCTCGCCGCGAACATCGTCCGCTCCCCGCACGGGCAGGCCGTCGCCTACCCCGTCGTGGAGTCCCGGCAGGTCGACGGGGTCTGCGACACGGTGATCGCACCGGCGCCCGACCTCTCCGACGAGCTGGCGGGCCAGGCGCAGGAGCTGGCCCTGCGGATCGCCAAGGAGCTGGACGTGGTCGGCCACCTCGCGGTCGAGCTCTTCGAGACCCGCGACGGCCGCATCCTCGTCAACGAGCTCGCCATGCGCCCGCACAACTCGGGGCACTGGACCCAGGACGGCGCGGTCACCTCGCAGTTCGCCAACCACGTCCGTGCCGTCCTCGACCTTCCGCTGGGCGACCCGCGCCCCCGCGCGAAGTGGACCGTGATGTGCAATGTTCTCGGTGGCGACTTCCCGGACATGTACTCCGCGTACCTGCACTGCATGGCCAGGGATCCGCAGCTGAAGATCCACATGTACGGCAAGGACGTGAAGCCCGGTCGCAAGGTGGGCCACGTCAACACCTACGGCGACGACCTGGACGAGGTGCTGGAGCGCGCCCGCCACGCCGCCGACTACCTGCGAGGGACGATCGTTGAGTAATCCGCTCATTGGCATCGCGATGGGGTCCGACTCGGACTGGTCCGTCATGGAGGCCGCGGCGCAGGCCCTGGACGAGTTCGAGATCGCGTACGAGGTGAACGTCCTCTCCGCGCACCGGATGCCGCGCGAGATGATCGCGTACGGCGAGCAGGCGGCCGAGCGCGGGCTGAAGGCGGTCATCGCGGGTGCGGGCGGCGCCGCCCACCTGCCGGGCATGCTCGCGTCGGTCACCCCGCTGCCCGTCATCGGCGTCCCGGTGCCGCTGAAGTACCTCGACGGGATGGACTCGCTGCTCTCCATCGTGCAGATGCCGGCCGGCGTCCCGGTCGCCACCGTCTCGGTCGGCGGCGCCCGCAACGCGGGCCTCCTCGCGGCCCGGATCCTCGCCGCGCACGATCCCGAACTGCTCGCCCGTATGCAGGAGTTCCAGCAGGAGCTGAACGACCAGGCGACCGAGAAGGGCAGGCGCCTGCGGGCCAAGGTCGAGGGTGCGGAGTCCTTCGGGTTCGCCCGATGAGCGCGGCCGACCGCCTCGCGGAGGCGCGCGGACTGCTCGCCTCCGCCCCCGTGGTCGACGGGCACAACGACCTGCCCTGGGCGCTGCGCGAGCACTGCGGCTACGACCTCGACAAGCTCGACATCGCCGGGGACCAGTCCGGCGCCCTCCACACCGACCTCGCCCGTCTCCGGGCGGGCGGTGTGGGGGCCCAGTTCTGGTCGGTCTACGTGCCGGGCGGACTGGCCGGCGACCACGCGGTGAGCGCCACCCTGGAGCAGATCGACGCCGTCGACCTGCTCCTCGCGCGTTACGGGGCCGACCTGGCGCCCGCGCTGACCGCGGACGACATGGAGGCGGCCCGCAAGGAGGGACGGATCGCGTCCCTCAAGGGTGCCGAGGGCGGCCACTCGATCAACAACTCGCTGGCCACCCTGCGTGCCCTGCACACCCTGGGCGTCCGCTATATGACGCTCACGCACAACGAGAACAACGACTGGGCGGACTCGGCCACCGACGAGCCGAGGCACGGCGGTCTGACGGCCTTCGGCCGCGAGGTCGTCCGCGAGATGAACCGCACCGGCATGCTGGTCGACCTCTCGCACGTGGCGGCGACGACGATGCACGCCGCACTGGACACCACCGCGGCCCCGGTGATCTTCTCCCACTCCTCCTCCCGCGCGGTCTGCGACCATCCGCGGAACATCCCGGACGACGTCCTGGAGCGGCTGCCCGGCAACGGCGGTGTGGCGATGGCGACGTTCGTGCCGAAGTTCATCCTGCAGGCGGCGGTCGAGTGGACGAACCGGGCCGACGAGAACATGCGCGCCCACGGCTTCCACCACCTCGCCACCACGCCCGACGCGATGGCGGTCCACCGCGCCTTCGAGGCCGAGCACCCGCGCCCGATCGCGACGACGGCGACGGTCGCCGACCACCTCGACCACATGCGCGAGGTCGCCGGCATCGACCACATCGGCATCGGCGGCGACTACGACGGCACGGCCTTCACCCCGTCCGGCCTCGACGACGTGGCGGGCTACCCGAACCTGATCGCGGAGCTGCTCGAACGCGGCTGGTCGCACGCGGACCTGGCGAAGCTGACGTGGTCCAACGCGGTACGGGTGCTGCGCGACGCGGAGTCGGTGGCGCGGGAGCAGAGCGCGCTGCGGGGACCGTCCGTGGCGACGATCAAGTCGGTGACCGCGTAAGGCGGTTGACGCCGACCGAACAGCACGCCGAAGGCCCCGCGCCCGCGGGGCCTTCGGCACTTCCGCACCCACCCGAACGGAGCAGCCCGCCGCGCCGGTCCGGCGGGTGGGTGGCACGGTGGACCGTACTGCCTCAGTAGTACGGAGTTGAGCCACCCATGGCAGATCTGCTGGACGATCCCACCACCACGACGTTCACCGTCGCCCACGCCGCGTCCGCGGGCGACCAGGATCCCCCCGAACATCCCCGGCCCCTCGACGAGTCGACCCGTGCGCGCGCCCTGCTCGCGGCGCAGCCGGTCGTCGAGGGGCACACGGAACCGCCCCGCGTGCTCGACCCGGAGGACCTTCCTCCGGTCCGGGCGCCGGAGGCGGGAGCCCAGCTCTGGTCGCTGCGCGTGGGCGCGGACGAGGGCGTGCTCGGCACCCTGCGCCGGATCGACGCGATCCGCGCGCTGGTGGCCGCCTATCCCGAGGAGCTGCGCCTGGCGTACACGACGTCGGAGCTGGCCCACGCCGAGGCGTGCGGCCGGGTGGCCGCCCTGCTCGGCCCGGTGAGCTGGGAGGCGGTCGGCGGTTCCGTCGCCGCGCTCCGGGCGTATCACGCGCTGGGCGTACGGGCGGTCAACCTGACCCGCTACGACCGGTTCGCCCGCGAGGCGGTCCGTGAGATGAACCGCCTCGGCCTGACCGTGGACCTGACGGGGGCCGACCCCGACACCATCCGCCAGACCCTCGCGGTGGGCCGGGCCCCGGTCCTGCTCACCCGCGCGGATCCCGACGGCATGCCGGACGACGTCCTGGGCCTGCTGGGCGAGAACGGCGGCGTGTGCATGGTCCCGGTCACGCCGGACGCGTCGGCGACGGCGGACACCCTGGACCGCGTGCGGGCCCTGGCGGGCCCGGCCTCCCTGGGCCTCTCCCACGCGACCGACCCGGCGGCGGGCTATGCCCCGCTCTTCGCGGAGCTCCTCCGCAGGGGCTGGCCGGCGGGGGACCTGGTGGCGCTGGCGCACGCCAACGCGACCCGAGTCCTCCGCGAAACGGAGTTCCAGGCCAGAACGACCCGCCTGAAAGCCGCCTGAAAAAGGGGCCCGCCGCACCAGCGCCGGGCCCCTCGGCCTGTCCCCCCCGTCCGGGCCGCCTCCACCGGCGAAGCGCGCGCCGCCGGGCCCCCGCCCCTGCGGGCCGCCTCCGCCCGCGGAGTGTGAGCCCCCGCGCCCCTGCCCGTGCGGGGCGCCTCGCCCACCCCCGTGTGGGCCGCCGCGCCCCTGCCCGCGTGGGCCGCCTCCGCCCGCGGAGTGTGGGCAATCGTCCCGCAGGGCGGGACGGGTGGGCACACGGGACGGCGCCCTTAGCGGCGCCTCCGCTCCCAGTGCCTTGACCCGCACCACGACCGCGCCGCACTAGGGGTGCGGGTCAGGGCGCGGGAGCCTAGGCCCGGCAAGGGGCGCCGTCCGTTGTGCCCACCCGTTCCGCCCCAGCGGAACGAATGCCCACAACGGGGTGCGGGCCCACAACGGGGGGCGGGCGCGGCCGGGAGGGTGGGCACCGCCCCAGCGGAACGAATGCCCACAACGGCGGGGCGGGCCGCAGGCCCTCGACGGCGGGGCGTCGCCGCGGTGGGGCGGGTGCGGCCGGTGCGCTCAGGCGCGAGGGCGGCCCATGGCTCGGTAGGTCCAGCCGGCTTCGCGCCAGCGGTTCGGGTCCAGGGCGTTGCGCCCGTCCAGGATCACCGGGGAGGAGACGACCGCCGCCAGCTCCACCGGATCCACCGCCTCGCGGAACTCCCGCCACTCGGTGAGATGGAGCACCACGTCCGCCCCCCGCACCGCCTCGACGACCGAGTCCGCGTACGCCAGCGTGGGGAAGAGCCGGCGCGCGTTCGCCATGCCCTTGGGGTCGTAGACGGTGACCTGGCCGCCCTGGAGATGGATCTGGCCCGCCACGTTCAGCGCGGGCGAGTCGCGCACGTCGTCCGAGTCGGGCTTGAAGGTCGCGCCGAGGACGGCGACCCGCCTGCCGAGGAAGCCCCCGCCCAGCGCCTCCCGCGCCATCTCCACCATGGACGCGCGGCGCCGCATGTTGATGGAGTCGATCTCGCGCAGGAAGGTCAGCGCCTGGTCCGCGCCCAGCTCGCCCGCCCGGGCCATGAAGGCCCGGATGTCCTTGGGCAGGCAGCCGCCGCCGAAGCCGATCCCGGCCCGCAGGAACTTGTTGCCGATCCGCTCGTCGTGCCCGATCGCCTCGGCCAGCTTGGCGACGTCGCCGCCGGCCGCCTCGCAGACCTCCGCCATCGCGTTGATGAAGGAGATCTTCGTGGCCAGGAAGGAGTTGGCGGAGGTCTTCACCAGCTCGGCGGTGGGGTAGTCGGTCACCACGAAGGGCGAGCCCTCCGCCACCGGCACCGCGTACACCGAGCGCAGCAGCTTCTCCGCGCGGGAGCCGCCCTCGTCGGCGCCGACGCCGATCACGATCCGGTCCGGGTGGAGGGTGTCCTGGACGGCGAAGCCCTCGCGCAGGAACTCCGGGTTCCAGGCCAGGTCGACGCCCTCGGGCAGCAGCCCGGCGAGCCGCTGTGCCGAGCCGACGGGCACGGTCGACTTGCCGACGACGAGCGCGCCCTCGCGCACCACGCCGGAGAGCGAGGCGAAGGCGGCGTCGACGTACGACATGTCACACGCGTACTCGCCGTGCTTCTGCGGCGTGTTCACACAGACGAAGTGGACGTCGCCGAACGCGCCGACCTCCTCCCAGGAGGTGGTGAACCGCAGCCGCCCGCTGGAGCCCTCGATCCCGGCGACGTGCTGCGCGAGCAGTTCCTCCAGGCCCGGCTCGTACATGGGGACGCGCCCGGCGGAGAGCATCTCGATCTTCTCGGGCACGACGTCGAGCCCGAGGACCTCGAAGCCGAGCTCAGCCATGGCCGCGGCGTGGGTGGCGCCGAGGTATCCGGTGCCGATCACGGTGATCTTGAGGGCCATGCGGGACTCCCTGTGCGTACGGGCGGGAAATGCCTGCCCGAGCATAGTCGGGGCCTGGATCGCGGCCCGGCCAAGCCCTACGCTTTGGGTTACTTAACGGTAGTTAGCAAAGCGTGGGAGTGAGTGAGCATGGCGGGTTCGGCCAAGGACTTCGACCTGTATCGCCCGTCCGAGGAGCACGACATGCTCCGTGAGTCGGTCCGTGCGCTGGCGGAGGCGAAGATCGCGCCGTTCG
>NZ_JBIRVJ010000011.1:0-274757 GCF_044386705.1 Streptomyces sp. NPDC020422
GCGCATGATGCGCGACGCCAAGATCACCCAGATCTACGAAGGCACCAACCAGGTCCAGCGCATCGTCATGGCCCGCAACCTCCCGTAACCACCCGCCCGTTGAAAGGAGACAGGCCGTGACCCTGAAGATCGCTGTCTGTGTGAAGTACGTTCCCGACGCCACCGGCGACCGCGGTTTCGCCGATGACCTGACCGTCGACCGCGACGAGGTGGACGGGCTGCTCTCGGAGCTCGACGAGTACGCGGTGGAGCAGGCCCTGCGGATCTCCGAGGAGGCCGACGACGCCGAGGTCACCGTGATCACGGTCGGCCCGGACGACGCCAAGGACGCGCTGCGCAAGGCGCTGTCGATGGGCGCGGACAAGGCCGTGCACGTCAACGACGAGGACATCCACGGATCGGACGTCATCGGCACCTCCGCGATCCTCGCCAAGGCGCTGGAGAAGACCGGTTTCGACCTGGTCGTCTGCGGCATGGCCTCGACCGACGGCACCATGGGCGTGCTGCCGGCGCTGCTCGCGGAGCGGCTGAACGTGCCGCAGGCGACGCTGCTCTCCGAGGTCTCGGTCGAGGACGGGGTCGTCAAGGGCCGCCGCGACGGCGACGCCGCCAGCGAGCAGCTGCAGGCCGCGCTGCCGGCCGTCGTCTCGGTCACCGACCAGTCGGGCGAGGCCCGTTACCCCTCCTTCAAGGGGATCATGGCCGCCAAGAAGAAGCCGGTCGAGGAGCTGGACCTGGACGACCTCGGCATCGAAGCCGACGAGGTCGGCCTCGCGGGCTCCTGGACCCTGGTCGAGTCGGCGGACGCCCGCCCGGCCCGTACCCAGGGCACGATCGTCACGGACGAGGGCGAGGGCGGCAAGCAGCTCGCCGCGTTCCTCTCCGCCCAGAAGTTCATCTGACCCACCGTCACCACACCTCAGGAGCAAGGAATCATGGCTGAGATCCTGGTTCTCGTGGACCACGCCGACGGTGCGGTCCGCAAGCCGGCCCTCGAACTGCTGACCCTGGCCCGCCGGCTCGGCGAGCCCACGGCGGTCGTCCTCGGCGCCGGCGAGGCCGCGGCCTCGATCGCCGCGACGGCCGGCGAGTACGGCGCGGCCACCGTGTACGTCGCCGACGGCGCCGAGTTCGCCGAGCAGCTCGTCGTGCCCAAGGTCGACGCGCTCACCCAGATCGCCAAGGACAAGGGCGTCGCCGCCGTCCTGGTGACCTCCTCCGGCGAGGGCAAGGAGGTCGCGGCCCGCGTGGCGCTGCGCCTGGGCTCGGGCCTGATCACGGACGCGGTGGAGCTGGAGGCCGGGGAGAACGGCCCGGTCGCCACCCAGTCGGTGTTCGCCGCCTCGTACCAGGTGAAGTCGACCGTCTCGCACGGCGTGCCGGTCATCACGGTCAAGCCGAACTCCGCCGCTCCCGAGGCCGCTCCGGCCGCGGGCACGGTCGAGAACGTCACCGTCGCCTTCACCGGCAACGCGGCCACGGTCGTCTCGCGCACGCCGCGGGTCTCCACCGGCCGTCCGGAGCTGACCGAGTCGGCGATCGTGGTCTCGGGCGGTCGCGGCGTCGGCGCCGCCGAGGGCTTCGAGGTCGTCGAGAAGCTCGCCGACTCGCTCGGCGCGGCCGTCGGCGCCTCGCGCGCCGCGGTGGACGCCGGCTGGTACCCGCACTCCAACCAGGTGGGCCAGACCGGCAAGCAGGTCTCGCCGCAGCTGTACATCGCGGCGGGCATCTCCGGCGCGATCCAGCACCGGGCGGGCATGCAGACCTCGAAGACGATCGTGGCGGTCAACAAGGACGCCGAGGCCCCGATCTTCGACCTCGTCGACTACGGCGTCGTCGGCGACCTGTTCGAGGTCCTGCCGCAGCTGACGGACGAGATCGGCGCGCGCTGACGCCGAGGGCTTGACGATACGGAAGGGGCGGGTGGCACTCTGTGCCACCCGCCCCTTCCGCACGCTCGCGCACGGCTTCAGAACCAGCCGTCGAGCGGGACCTCCTCGCAGAGCCGGACGATCGGCCTGCGGCCCGGTCCCGAGCCGTCGTGGGCCAGCCGGACCCGGACCCCGGGGCGCACCGCGTGCGGCGGCCCCTCGACCCGGCAGCGCACCACGAAGCCCTCGGCCATGTGCACCGGCCAGAGGTCGGCCTGGGCGGCGGTGAAGGCGCGGCGTACGGATATCACGCCTTCGCCCGCGCTGAGTTCGGCGTCGAGGTCGGTCGACCCGCAGGTCGGACAGAGCAGGCGCTGGAAGGTGGTGGTGTGGCACCAGCGGCAGCGCTGGAAGTGGAGCTCGGGCTCGGCGGCGTACTCCTCGTCGAGGGCGGCGGTCCCGCTGCGCAGACCCGTGGATCCCGTGTGGAACACGATGCTTCTCCTTGCACTCGGCGGCTCAACCGTGCATCAACCGTGCAGAGCAAAGATATGGCACTCAGTGCCAGCAAATAAAGACCTGAGTTCCCTCAATTGACGATACTGAGATCCCCGACGGCCCCTCAGCTGTCCCCGAGGCTCGACTCGACCTCGCGCACCACGCGCCACATCGGGGTGGAGCGCTTGGTGATCACCACGACCACGTCGTCGTCGTTCTCGACGGGCGCCGCCGCGTCCGGGCTCCAGGTCTCCCGGACGAACTCCAGGGCCCGGTCGACCTCGGCCAGCGGGTCGCCCTCGCCGCCCGAGCGCAGCCAGTGGCGCAGCGCGTGGTTGTGCGCGGCGACGACGGCGGCCGCGACCACGTTGGCCCGCAGCGTGCCGTCGCGGCGGTCGGCGAACCGGGTGCGCAGATAGTCGCCGAGGGTCTTCTCGTACCGCCAGACCACCGAGAGCTCGTACGTCCGCAGGCCCGTCACCTCGCGGGTGAGGCGGTAGCGCTGGACGGAGAAGGTGGGGTTCTCGGCGTACATCCGCATGACGAGCCGGGTGGCCTCGCAGACCCGGAGCAGCGGGTCGTCGGAGTCCTCGCTCGCGGCGAGGAACTCGGTCATGTCGGCGAGGCTCTGCTCGTGGTCGGGGAAGACCACGTCCTCCTTGGACGGGAAGTACCGGAAGAAGGACCGCCGGCCCACCCCGGCCGTCTTCACGATGTCGTCGATCGTCGTCTGCTCGTAGCCGCGCTCCAGGAAGAGCTGGAAGGCCGCCGCGACGAGGGAGTCACGCATCGAGGGCTTGGCGGGGTGGGTGCTCATACCCGGAAACCTAGCACTCGGATCCCTCGCGCGGCGGCACTTGGTGCCATGCTCGGCTCAGCGGGCGGCCATGCGCAGGGCGCCGTCCATCCGGATGGTCTCGCCGTTGAGGTAGTCGTGCTCGGCGATCATGGTGACCAGGCGGGCGTACTCCTCGGGGCGGGCGAGCCGCTGCGGGAAGGTGACGCTGGCGGCGAGCCCGGCCCGGACCTCCTCGCTGAACCCGGCCATCATCGGGGTGTCGACGATGCCGGGCGCCACGGTGACGACCCGGATGCCGAACTGGGCCAGGTCCCGGGCGGCGGTGACCGTCATCCCGGCGACGCCGGCCTTGGAGGCGGCGTACGCGATCTGGCCGACCTGCCCCTCGAAGGCGGCGATGGAGGCGGTGTTCACCACGAGGCCGCGCTGCCCGTTCCCGTCGGGCTCGTGCCGGGCGATGGCCTCGGCGGCCAGCCGCAGC
This sequence comes from Streptomyces sp. NPDC020422, assembly GCF_044386705.1. Lineage (NCBI taxonomy): Bacteria > Bacillati > Actinomycetota > Actinomycetes > Kitasatosporales > Streptomycetaceae > Streptomyces > Streptomyces sp. NPDC020422. The sequence goes on from NZ_JBIRVJ010000011.1 coordinate 3,650, forward strand.
ACGTTGAAGGTGCCGACCAGGTTGACGTCCAGGACGGCCTTGAAGAGCGCCAGGTCGTGCGGGCCCTTGCGGCCGAGGATCCGGGCCGAGGGCGCGATCCCGGCGCAGTTGACCGCGAGCCGCAGCTCGGCGCCGTCCTCCTCGATCCGGGCGAGCGCCGCCCGGACCTGCTCCTCGTCGGTGACGTCGGCGGCGACCAGGGTGACCCCGTCCGGCACGCCCTCGGCCCCGGCGACGGCCTTGTCGAGGTCGAGGCCGTAGACGGTGGCGCCCTTCGCGGCGAGCGCGGCGGCGGTGGCGGCCCCGAGCCCCGAAGCGGCACCGGTGACGAGCGCGGCGGAACCTGCGATGTCCATGGATCTCCTCATACGAGCCGGCGGCCCGCCTCCGGGCCGCCGGATGTGTGTGCACTGCTCGCGCGACGGGCGCGCGCTACTTCCATTCCCAGACCTTGGCCGTGGCGTTGCCGTCCTTGTCCTCCTCGTACTCGAACACGCCGGCGGTCCCGTTGAGCCGGCTGAACGCCCCCGAGGCGGTCTCCCAGAAGATCGAACCCCGGTAGCTGAACCCGCCGGATCCGTCCGGACGGCCGACACCGGTGCCCTGCCAGGTGATGATGTCGCCGTCCTGGGTCATGGTGCAGCCCTGGCCGTCTCCGAAGAGCGTGCCGTCGGCCTGCATCACCGAGTCGTAGGTGCCCAGGTCCTCGACCGCCGCTCCCAGCAGCGTGCCGGTCGCCTGGAAGGACACCTCCACGTGCGGGTGGCCGCCGTCGACCGACACCACCCGCAGCCCCGTCCTCTGGCCCCGTTCCTCACCGATCAGGTCGCCGAGCATGATGGGACTCCTCTCCCGGAGACGAGCGGATCGTCGATCCCCTCTTCCGGCCTACGCCCACCGGCGCGGCCCGGCAACCGGAACGGCTCAGACCTTCAGCTGTCGGCTGATGACCAGCCGCTGGATCTGGTTCGTCCCCTCGAAGATCTGCATGATCTTGGCCTCGCGCATGTACCGCTCGACCGGGAAGTCCCGGGTGTATCCGTAGCCGCCGAGCACCTGGACGGCGTCCGTGGTGACCTTCATCGCGGTGTCCGTGGCGATCAGCTTGGCGGCGCTGGCCTGGCGGCTGAAGGGCCGGCCCAGGTCGCGGCGGCGGGCCGCGTCCAGGTAGGTGGCGCGGGCCGCGTCGACGGCGGCGGCCATGTCCGCGAGGAGGAAGCCCAGGCCCTGGTGGTCGACGATCTTGCGGCCGAAGGTGCTGCGCTCGTTGGCGTAGGCGACGGCGGCGGAGAGCGCGGCCTGGGCGAGACCGGTGGCGCAGGCGGCGATGCCGAGCCGGCCCGAGTCGAGGGCGCTGAAGGCGATCTGGAGGCCCTGGCCCTCGGCTCCGATGCGCCGGTCGGCTTCGATGAGGGCGCCGTCCCAGTGGGCGGAGGTGGTGGGGACGGCCTGCAGGCCCATCTTGCGCTCCGGCTTGCCGAAGGTCAGGCCCTCGGTCTCGCCGGGGGCGAGGAAGCAGGAGATGCCGTGGCTGCCGGGGGCGGTGCGGGCGAAGAGGGTGTAGAAGCCGGCCTTGCCGCCGTGGGTGATCCAGGCCTTGTTGCCGGTGACCCGGTAGGCCGCCCCGCCCGCGCCGTCGGTGACCGGCTCGGCCTTGCAGGACAGCGCCGCCGCGTCGGAGCCGGCCTGCGGCTCCGAGAGGCTGTAGCCGCCGATGAGCCGGCCCTCCAGCATCCCGGGCAGCCAGCGCTCCTTCTGCTCCGGCGTGCCGAAGGAGTGCAGCGGGTGGCAGGCGAGGGTGTGGACGCTGGTGGCCACGGCGACGGCGGCCCAGCGGGCGGCGAGCTCTTCGAGGACCTGGAGGTACACCTCGTACGGCTGGCCGCCGCCGCCGAACTCCTCCGGGTACGCCAGACCGAGCAGACCGGCCTCGCCGAGGGTCGCGAACAGGCCTTCCGGATACGTCTCGGCGGCCTCGTGCTCGTCGGCGCGGGGGGCGAGCTCCTTGTCGGCGATCTCCCGCGTGAGGGCGATGAGGTCCGCGGCTTCGGGGGTGGGAAGCAGGCGGTCGACATCCATGGCGACTCCAGTCAAGACGCAGGCTGGTGCTGCGAAACGGTACTGCGAGGGGTACGGCAGTACCGGTGAGAGTAGCGCAGATGGGTGCCCGCGTAACCCCCCGAAGGGGTCGCCCGGCATACTGTTCGGGTGATCGAGACCTCCGCCGCCGACGCACCCAAGCTGACGGGCCGGGGCGCCGCCCGGCGCTCCGAGCTCTTCGAGAAGCTGGTGGCCCTGTTGGTGGGCGAGGGTTTCGCCCAGCTGACCCTGGACGACCTCGCCGCCCGCCTGCACTGCTCCAAGCGGACCCTGTACGGCCTCGCCGGGAGCAAGGAGCAGCTCGTCCGGGCGGCCGTGGTCCACTTCTTCCGGCGGGCGACCGTCCGCGTCGAGTCGGTGCTGGCCGCCGCGACCGGACCGGCCGAGCGCCTCGCCGCCTATCTGCGGGCCGTCTCGGCCGAACTGGCCCCGGTCTCCCCGCGCTTCTTCGACGACGTGGCCGCCTTCGAACCGGCCGCCGAGGTCTACGAGCGCAACACCCGCGCCGCGGCCGGCCGGGTCCAGGAGCTCATCGAGGAGGGGGTGACCGCGGGCGTCTTCCGCGAGGTCCACGTCAGCTTCGCCGCCGACGTCATCTCCTCGGTCATGGTCCGCATCCAGCGCCGCCAGGTGGCCTCCGCCACCGGGCTCGCCGACGCCGAGGCGTACGACCAGCTCGCGGAACTGCTGCTGAACGGACTGCGCCGGGGCTAGGCCGCGTCTTCCCGGACGCGGCCCGGCCCCGGCGCGGTGGTGCCGGCGGAGGGGAAGGGGACCTAGGCGACCGAGCCGATCCGGCCGGCCGGCTCCCGGGGGCCGTCGTGGTGGATCGGGGTGTGGGCGCCGGTGAGGGAGGCGCCGCTGCCGCCGCGGCGGTTGGCGACGATCTCGGCGCCGATGGACAGGGCGGTCTCCTCCGGCGTACGGGCGCCGAGGTCGAGTCCGATCGGGGAGCGCAGCCGGGCGAGTTCGAGCTCGGTGACGCCGACCTCGCGCAGGCGCCTGTTGCGGTCCTCGTGGGTGCGGCGGGAGCCCATGGCGCCGATGTACGCGACGGGGAGCCTGAGGGCGGCCGCGAGCAGGGGGACGTCGAACTTGGCGTCGTGGGTGAGGACGCAGAGCACGGTCCGGCCGTCGACCTCCGTCGACTCCAGATAGCGGTGCGGCCACTCGACGACGACCTCGTCGGCCTCGGGGAAGCGCGCCTTCGTGGCGAAGACCGGGCGGGCGTCGCAGACGGTGACGTGGTAGCCGAGGAACTTGCCGACCCGGACCAGCGCGGCGGCGAAGTCGATGGCGCCGAAGACGATCATGCGGGGGGCGGGGACGGAGGACTCCACGAGGAGGGTGAGCGGCTGTCCGCAGCGGCTGCCGTCCTCGCCGATCTCCACGGTCCCGGTGCGGCCCGCGTCCAGCATCGCGCGGGCCTCGGCCGCGGCGGTGCGGTCCAGCTCGGGGTGGCCGCCGAGGGCACCCTCGAACGAGCCGTCGGGGGCGACCAGGAGGGCCTGCCCCAACAGGTCCTCCGGGCCGGCCGCGATCCGGGCCAGGGCGGCCGCCTCGCCGGAGACGGCGGCCGCGAGGGCGGCGGGGTAGACCCCGCCGCGGACCGGGGTGACGAGGATGTCGATGATGCCGCCGCAGGTCAGCCCGACCGCGAAGGCGTCCTCGTCGCTGTAGCCGAAGCGCTCGACGACCGTGCGGCCGTCCTCGAGGGCCTGTTGGCACAGCTCGTAGACGGCGCCCTCCACACATCCTCCGGAGACCGAGCCGATCGCCGTGCCGTCGCTGTCGACGGCGAGTGCGGCGCCCGGCTGCCGGGGCGCGCTGCCGCCGACCGACACCACGGTGGCGACGGCGAACTCGCGTCCCTGCTCGACCCACCGGTGCAACTCTTCGGCGATGTCCAGCATCTCGAACTCCTAGGGATGTCGTGTGGAGGGCGACGTGAGGGGCGTCAGCCGACGCCCAGCCAGCTCTCGATCGGATGGATCGCGAAGTAGATGACGAAGACGGCCGTCAGCGCCCACATGAAGCCGCCGACCTCCCTCGCCTTGCCCTGCGCGGACTTGATGACCGCGTAGGAGATGACGCCGGCCGCGACACCGGTGGTGATGGTGTACGTGAAGGGCATCAGGACCACGGTGAGGAACACCGGGATCGCGACGGAGCGGTCGCTCCAGTCGACGTGCTTGGCGTTCTGCATCATCATCGAGCCGATGACGACCAGGGCCGCGGCGGCGACCTCCTGCGGGACGATCGCGGTGAGCGGCGTGAAGAACAGGCACAGGGCGAAGAACGCGCCGGTGACCACGGAGGCCAGACCGGTACGGGCGCCCTCGCCGACGCCGGTGGCGGACTCGACGAAGACCGTCTGGCCCGAGGCGCCGCCCGCACCGCCGAGGATGCCGCCGGCACCGTCGATGAACAGGGCCTTGGACAGGCCCGGCATGCGGCCCTTGTCGTCGGCGAGCTTGGCCTCGGTGCCGACGCCCAGGATGGTCGCCATCGCGTCGAAGAAGCCGGCCAGCACCAGGGTGAACACGATCATGGTGATCGTGATGTAGCCGACGTCGCCCCAGCCGCTGAAGGACACGTTCCCGATGAGCGAGAAGTCCGGGGCGGAGACGGCGCTGCCGTGCAGCTCGGGGGCGCCGGAGAACCAGGCCTTGGCCGGGATGTCGGCGACCGCGTTGAGGACGGCCGCGACGACCGTGCCGGCGACGATGCCGATGAGGATGGCGCCGGGGATGTTGCGGGACTGCAGGGCGAAGATCAGCAGCAGGGTGAAGGCGAAGATCAGGACGGGCCAGCCTTCGAGCTCACCGGCCGGGCCGAGGGTGACGGGACCGCCGCCGGGGGCGGGGTTCTCGTGCACGAAGCCGGCCTTCACGAAGCCGATGATCGCGATGAAGAGACCGATGCCGATGGTGATGGCGTGCTTGAGCGCGAGGGGTATCGCGTTCATGATCATCTCGCGGAGGCCGGTGACCACCAGGAGACAGATCACGGCTCCGTACGCCACGGACATGCCCATGGCCTGCGGCCAGGTCATGACCGGCACGACCTGCGAGGCCATCACACCGGAGACGCTGAGGCCGGCGGCGAGGGCGAGCGGGACCTTGCCCCAGAAGCCCATCAGGAGAGTGGTCGCGGCCGCGCAGAGCGCCGTCGCGGTGATCAGCGCGGGCTGGCCGAGGACGTTGCCGTCCACGTCCTTGCCGCTCAGGATCAGGGGGTTGAGCAGGAGAATGTACGCCATCGCCATGAAGGTGGTGACGCCGCCGCGGATCTCCGTCGCGACGGTGGATCCTCTCTCCGAGATGTGAAAGTACCGGTCGAGCCAGGACCTGCCGGCGGGGTTGCGCGAGCCGTTGCCCGCGTCCTCCGCCGTGGTCTTGGGCTCCACTGACGACTGGGTCATGGGGCCTACTCCCAAGGTTCAAAGGGGCACCCGCATCAGACTTCGAAGGATTTCGTCGTGCTGTGAAGCTGCGGGATTTGGGAAATCACGTTGGCTGCACGACCCGGGGGACGGCCCGAGACGAACGGGGGTGAATCGGTACTGCGGGGATGTCCCCGGACGGTGCGGGCGGGGGAAGTGTGACGTTCCCGGGGAGGCACGCACCGTCCGGAGGGGTCTTACAGGGTGCCGGTGAGCGCCTCCGGGCGGACCGGCGTCTTGTTGAGCTCCAGCCCGGTCGCCGCCCGGATCGCCGCGAGGACGGCCGGGGTGGACGACAGGGTGGGGGCCTCACCGATGCCCCGGACGCCGTACGGCGCGTTGGGGTCGGCCAGCTCGAGGTAGTCGACCGGGATGGTCGGCGTGTCGAGGATGGTCGGGATGAGGTAGTCCGTGAAGGAGGGGTTGCGCACCTTCGCGGTCTTCGGGTCGACGATGATCTCCTCCATCACCGCGACGCCCAGGCCCTGGGTGGTGCCACCCTGGATCTGGCCGACCACGGAGAGCGGGTTGACCGCCTTGCCGACGTCCTGGGCGCAGGCCAGCTCGATGACCTTGACCAGGCCGAGCTCGGTGTCGACCTCCACCACCGCGCGGTGCGCCGCGAAGGCGTACTGCACGTGGCCGTTGCCCTGGCCGGTGACCAGGTCGAAGGCCTGCGTGGGGCGGTGCCGCCACTCCTCCTCGATCTCCACGACCTCGTCCTCGAGGACGTCGGCGATGGAGGCGAGGGCCTCGCCGTTGTCGGTGACGACCTTGCCGCCCTCCAGGAGGAGTTCGGCGTTGGCCCACGCCGGGTGGTACGAGCCGAACTTGCGCCGCCCGATCTCCAGGACCTTCTCGCGGACGAGCTCGCAGGAGTTCTTGATGGCGCCGCCGGTCATGTACGTCTGGCGGCCCGCGGAGGTGGAACCGGCCGAGCCGACCTGGGTGTCGGCCGGGTGGATGGTCACCTGGGTGACGCCGAGCTCCGTGCGGGCGATCTGGGCGTGGATGGTGACACCGCCCTGACCGACCTCCGCCATCGCGGTGTGGACCGTGGCGACGGCCTCACCGTTGATGACCTCCATACGGATCTTGGCGGTCGAGTAGTCGTCGAAGCCCTCGGAGAAGCCGACGTTCTTGATGCCGACGGCGTAGCCGACGCCCCGCACCACGCCCTCGCCGTGCGAGGTGTTGGACAGACCGCCCGGCAGCGCGCGGACGTCCGCGTTCTCGCCGGCGGTCTCCCACTGGCGCTCCGGCGGCATCGGACGGGCCTTGACCCGGCGCAGCAGTTCGGCCACCGGGGCCGGCGAGTCCACGACCTGGCCGGTCGGCATGATCGTGCCCTGCTCCATGGCGTTGAGCTGGCGCAGCTCGACCGGGTCCATGCCCAGCTTGGCCGCGAGCTTGTCCATCTGGGCCTCGTAGGCGAAGCAGGCCTGGACCGCGCCGAAGCCGCGCATGGCGCCGCAGGGCGGGTTGTTGGTGTAGAGGCCGATCGCCTCGATCTCGACGTCGTCGATGACGTACGGGCCGACCGAGAGGGACGAGGCGTTGCCGACGACCGAGGCCGTGGACGACGCGTACGCGCCGCCGTCCAGCACGATCTTGCACTTCATGTGCGTCAGCTTGCCGTCCTTGGTGGCGCCGTGCTCGTAGTAGAGCTTCGCCGGGTGCCGGTGGACGTGGCCGAAGAAGGACTCGTACCGGTTGTAGACCATCTTCACCGGCTTGCCGGTGCGCAGCGCGAGCAGGGAGGCGAGGATCTGCATCGAGATGTCCTCGCGACCGCCGAACGCGCCGCCGACGCCGGCCATCGTCATCCGCACCTTCTCCTCGGGCAGGCCGAGGCAGGGCGCGATCTGCTTGAGGTCGGAGTGCAGCCACTGGGTGGCGACGTACAGGTCGACGCCGCCGTCCTCGGCGGGCACCGCGAGGCCGGACTCCGGGCCGAGGAAGGCCTGGTCCTGCATGCCGAAGGTGTACTCGCCCTTGACGATCACGTCGGCCCGCTTGGCGGCCTCGTCCGCGTTGCCGCGGATGATCGGCTGGCGGTGCACGATGTTGGGGTGCGGGACGTGGCCGGCGTGGTGGTCGTCGCGGTTCTCGTGGACGAGCACCGCGTCGGGCGCGGTCGCCGAGGCCTCGTCGGTGATGAGGGGCAGCTCGCGGTACTCGATCTTCACCTTGGCGGCCGCGCGGCGCGCGGTCTCCGGGTGGTCGGCGGCCACGAGGACCACCGGCTCGCCGTGGTGGCGGACCTTGCCGTAGGCGAGGACCGGGGTGTCCTGGAACTCCATGCCGTAGTTCTTCGCGGCCGGCAGGTCCTCGTGCGTCATGACGGCGTAGACGCCGTCCATCGCGAGGGCCTCGGAGGTGTCGATGGACACGATCTCGGCGTGCGCGACGGTGGAGCGCAGGATCTGGCCCCACAGCATGTCCTCGTGCCACATGTCCGAGGAGTAGGCGAACTCGCCGGTCACCTTGAGGGTGCCGTCGGGGCGGAGCGTGGACTCGCCGATGCCGCCCTTGTTGTGCTTCTGGGTGACGTTGGTCGGCGTGCCCGCCGGAGCGGTGCGCGTGTTCTGCGCCATGGTCAGACCGCCTCTCCCTGACGGGCGGCCGCCAGACGGACCGCGTCGAGGATCTTCTCGTAGCCCGTGCAGCGGCAGAGGTTGCCGGAGAGGGCCTCTCGGATGTCCTGGTCGGACGGGTCGCTCTGGCGCTCCAGGAGCTCGTCCGCCGCGATCAGCAGACCGGGGGTGCAGAAGCCGCACTGGACGGCGCCGGCGTCGATGAACGCCTGCTGGATCGGGCTGAGTTCGATGCCCTCGCCGGTCTGCGAGTCCTGACCGGGCTTCGCCGCCCACTTCTTGGCCTCGTCGATCGAGGTGCCGCCGCAGGCGCCGGAGGCGCAGCCGCCGCCGTGACCGTGCTCCTCGCGCTGCTTGGCGAAGTCGGCGAGGCCCTCGACCGTGACGACCTCGCGGCCCTCGACCTGCCCGGCGGCGACCAGGCAGGAACAGACCGGCACGCCGTCGAGGCGGACCGTGCAGGAGCCGCACTCGCCCTGCTCGCAGGCGTTCTTGGAGCCGGGCAGCCCCAGGCGCTCACGCAGGACATAGAGGAGGGACTCGCCCTCCCAGACGTCGTCGGCTTCCTGCGGACGTCCGTTGACCGTGAAATTGACGCGCATGGTTATGCAGCTCCCTCAAGCGTGCGGCCGTTGCCGCGGTACTGCTCCCAGGTCCAGCCCAGCTGGCGGCGAGCCATGATGCCGACGGCGTGGCGGCGGTACTTGGCGGTGCCTCGGACGTCGTCGATCGGGTTGGCGGCACCCGAGCAGAGCTCGGCGAACTGCTTGGCGATCGAGGGGGTGATGATCTTGCCGCTGTCCCAGAAACCGCCCTCCTCCAGAGCCGCGTTCAGGAAGGCCTCGGCCTCCTTGGCGCGGATCGGGGTGGGGGCCGCCGAGCCGATGCCGGTCCGTACGGTCCGGGTCTCCGGGTGCAGCGCGAGGCCGAAGGCGCAGACGGCGATGACCATCGCGTTGCGCGTGCCGACCTTGGAGTACTGCTGGGGGCCGTCCGCCTTCTTCACGTGGACGGTCTTGATGAGCTCGTCGGGCTCCAGCGCGTTGCGCTTCACACCCGTGTAGAACTCGTCGATCGGGATGAACCGGCTGCCGCGCACCGATTCGACCTCGACCTCGGCGCCGGCCGCGAGGAGCGCCGGGTGGGCGTCGCCGGCGGGCGACGCGGTGCCGAGGTTGCCGCCTACGCCGCCGCGGTTGCGGATCTGCGGGGAGGCCACCGTGTGCGAGGCGAGCGCCAGACCGGGCAGCTCGGCCCGGAGGTTCTCCATGATCTGCGTGTACGGGACGGAGGCGCCGAGGCGTACGTTCTCCTCGCCGACCTCCCACTCGCGCAGGAGCTCGATACGGTTCAGGTCCAGGAGGTACTCGGGACGCCGGTGGTCGAAGTTGATCTCGACCATGATGTCGGTACCACCCGCAATGGGCACGGCCGTGGGGTGCTCGGCCTTGGCGGCGAGCGCCTCCTCCCAGCTGGCGGGGCGAAGGAAGTCCATGGTGGCTCTCTTCTTGTGCTTCTAGTGAACGGGGGGTCGTCGGGCCTGGGGGGACGGCCGGCCCTCGACGATCTCTTCATGTGCTGTTAACGCGGTGTGTGGCCTAGTACACAAGCCCGTGTCGTCCGGGTGCAGTCACCGAAACCATGAAGGAGTTGGCTGGCTGCCATCCTCGTCTTGTAGATTCGAACGAAAGGCGGAGAACAGCAACCTCTCCGTTTTCCCCTGGAAACGGTGGCACCACGCCACCGGCGACAACGCGACACCCACAAGAAGGAACGGCGGCGACATCATGCGGCTGCGCGCACTGCTGGAGAACGACGCGCTGGGGCTGCGCCTGCTCGGCGGCGACGAGGAGCTGGACCGCACCGTCCGTGGCGTGATGACGACGGACCTCAAGGACCCCAGCCGTTACCTGTCCGGTGGCGAGCTGGTCCTGACCGGCCTCGCCTGGCTGCGGGAACCGGCCGACGCCGAGCCCTTCGTCCGGATCCTGGCCTCGGCCGGGGTGGCCGCGCTGGCCGCAGGCGAGGCCGAGCTCGGGGACATCCCGGACGACCTCGTGGAGGCGTGTTCACGCCACCGGCTTCCCCTGTTTGCAGTAAACGAGTCCGTTGCTTTCGCGACGATCACCGAACATGTTGTTCGACAGGTCTCCGGCGAGCGCGCGGGCGACCTGGCCGCCGTCGTGGACCGCCACCGGCGTCTGATGACCTCCGGACCGGCGGGCGGCGGACCCGAGGTCGTCCTCGACCTCCTCGGCTCCGACCTGGACCTGAGGGCCTGGGTGCTCTCCCCCACCGGCCGCCAGATCGCGGGCGCGGGAGAGCCCCTGGACGCCTCCCTCGCGGCCACCCTGGCGGGCGAGCACCTGGCCGCCACCCGCACCGGCCGGCGCGGCCCGCACCGCCTCTCCCTCGGCGGAAGCACCTACTCGCTCTTCCCTATCCGCAACACGGGCCGCGGCGCCGCCCCCGCGGTGCGCGACGTCCGCGAGACCGTGCTGTCCGACTGGCTGCTCGCCGTCGAGGCCGACGCGGGCGACTGGCCGGCCGCCCGGCTGGACCTGCTGCAGGGCGTGACCCAGCTGATCGCCGTCGAGCGGGACCGCCGGGACGCCGCCCGTACGGTGCGGCGCCGGCTCGCCCAGGAGGTCCTGGAGCTGGTCCAGACGGGCGCCGCGCCCGCCGAGATCGCCGCCCGGCTGCGGGTGGCCGCCCCGGTGCTGCTGCCCGGCCTGGGCAGCGCCCCGCACTGGCAGGTCGTGGTGGCCCGGGTCGAGTGGGAGCAGGAGCCCGGCCAGAACGCCGTCGACAGCGGCCCGGTCGCCCAGGCGCTCCTGGAGGAGATCCTGGTCGACCCCGCCACCTCCGGCGCCGACACCGCCGACCGGATCGCCGTCGCGCACAGCGGCGACGAGGCCATCGCCCTCGTCCCGCTGGCCGCCGCGCCGCTGCCCGACAGCGAGGACGAGCTGCCCGCCGTCGCGCTCGGCCTGCACGCCGACGCCCTGCTCGCCGCCGTCCGCGCGCCGCTCTCCTCCGGGCTCGCCGACGACGGCCGGCTCACCCTGGGCGTCAGCGCCGCCGTGCACTCGGCGGAGGGCCTGCGCGGCGCCCTGGAGGAGGCACGGCACGCCCGCCGGGTCGCCGCGGCCCGGCCGGGCCGGGTCTGCGCCGCCGGGCACCACGAGCTGGCCTCGCACGTCCTGCTGCTGCCCTTCGTCCCGGACGACGTGCGGCGCGCCTTCACCGCCCGGCTCCTCGACCCGCTGCGCGACTACGACCGGCGGCACCGCGCGGAGCTCATCCCGACGCTGGAGGCGTTCTTGGACTGCGACGGTTCGTGGACCCGCTGCGCGACCCGGCTGCACCTGCACGTGAACACGCTGCGGTACCGGGTGGGGCGGATCGAGCAGCTCACCGGGCGGGACCTGTCCCGGCTGGAGGACAAGCTGGACTTCTTCCTCGCGCTGCGGATGAGCTGAGATCCGCGGTCGGTCCGGCTCACGGTTCGGCCGCTGGTTCATCTCTTCGGGTGATCACGTGAACTGACGGGGCGGCAGGTCACTGCCGCCCCTTCCCTTGTCCGGGGGGACTTGCGGCACCCTCCCCTTGTGAAAAGTTTCACCCGACCCCTTGGCCGGGCCCCCGCGTCCGTGCTGAGATGCCGTCCTACTCACAGCTCGATGGCGCGCTCGGGGAGGGCAATGTGGCGTACGGCCGGAAAACCCCACTGGAGACCGCGGTCTGGAGACTCCGCTCCCGCGGCTGCTGGACGGACGCGGCCGAACTGCTCGCCCCCCGCGCGACGGAGCCCGCCGCGGCCCTGGAGCGGGCGGCGCTGCTGATCGAGCGCTGTCTCTACACCGAGCAGGGCTGGGGCGAGGCGGAGGAGGCCCTGCGCGCGGCGGAGGCGGTGGCCCAGACCGACGAGGAGCGCGGGGCCGCCGCCTGCGAACGCGGCTATCTGGCCTACGCCTCCACCCTGCTGGGCGTACGGGACCGGGCGGACGAGGCCCGGGCGGCCCTGGGCCGGGCGGCGGCGCTCATCCACCCCGACGCCTCGCGGCGCCCGCTGCTCGACTTCCGCCGCGGCCTGCTCGCGCAGAACCTCGGCGACTCCCCGCAGGCGGCCCGCGCCGCGTACCGCCGGGCCCACGACGGGGCGAAGGCGCACGGCGACGCGCTCCTGCTCTCCTTCACCTGGCGCCACCTGGCCGGACTCGCCCTGCGCGAGGGCGAGTTGGCGGAGGCCCGGCACGGCTTCGCCGAATCCCTGCGGATCCGCGAGGAGTTGGGCTATCTGGTGGGCACCGCCCCCGCCCTGGCCTCGCTGGCCGAGGCCGAGACCGAGCCGGAGGCGGGCCGTCTGCGCGCCGAGGCGGAGCGCCTGTTCCGGCTCCTCGGGGGCGTACCCACGTGGCTGGCCGCGCAGTTGACTCCGCGGCCGGCGATCTGAGGTCCCTCGGGGGCCTCGCCAGGTGGACTCCGCGCCCGGGGATCCGAGGCCCCTCGGGGGGGGGAGTCGTCAGCCGGTCCTGCGGTCCAGCCGGACGAGCGCCTCGTCCAGGCCCAGCACCAGGGCGCCGTCGGGGGTGACGGCCACGGCCCTGAGGGGTGGGCCCGGGCGGAACGAGCGGCGTTCGCCCGTCTCCGTCTGGTGGAGCTCCGCCGTTCCGTCGGCCCAGGCCACGGCGACGAAGGGGCCGTAGGGGGTCTCGGCCGCGTGGAGCGAGACCACCGGGGAAGGGCGCTCGGCCAGCGGGGCGGGATCCGGCTCCCGTCCCGGGGTCCAGCGGCGGACCGTGCCGTCGGCGCCGCCGCTGCACACGAACGGGGTCTCCGACTCCACCGCGCCGACCGCCGTGACCCGCCCGCTGTGCAGGGCCGCCTGGTGCAGGCCGGTCAGGCCGAAGGCGTGGACGGAGCCGAGCCGGTCGCCGACCACCACGGAGCCGGAGATGGCGGCCAGCGCCGTCCCCGGGTGCCGGGTCAGGGTGGCCGCGACGGCTTCGGTGAGGCGCTGGAGGTAGGGGGGACGCGGTTCCCGGCCGCGTACGGTGTGCAGCCGGCCGCGCTCGTCCAGGAGCAGGACCGTGCCGTCGGGTGCGGGGGCCAGGGCCGTGACCCGGCCGGTGACGGGGTGGTCGAGCTGCCCGTGGGGGCGCGCGTCGGCCGCGCCGAGCAGGCGTACGGCGCCGCCGAGGTCGGCGGCGAGCAGGGTGCCGCCCTGGACGGCGAGCGCGGCGACGGGCCCGGGCCAGGGCGGGGCGACGTCCCCGGCGACCCGGCTCCACCGCAGCCGCCAGGGCGCCGTGGCGGCGGCCTCCTCGAGCGCCGGGCGCAGCCGGGGGTCGGCGCCGTCGCCGAGCGCGGCGAGCAGCGCGAGGGCCCGGTCGGCGGGGGTCCGGGCGGTACAGAGCGCCTGCCCGGCGCGCAGCCACGCGGGGCGCAGGCCGCCGTGCTGGTCGGCGGCGTCCCGCACGTATCCGGTGGTGACGGCGACGGGGTCGGCGGCGCAGACGGCGAGCGGGTCGGAGAGGTCGGGCAGGCCCGGCTCCACGGCGGCCGGCCCGGGCTCCGTGCCCTGTTCGCCGTCGACGACGGCGGCCGGGGCGGTGGCGAGCACGGCGTGCTCGGGGCTGCCGGGCCGGGCCTCGACGACCACCCGGACGCGGCCGAGGGTGGCGAGGTCCCGCAGCAGCTCGGCGATCCGCACGGGCTCGGCGGCGGCGTCCAGGCCGGGCAGGAGCAGGACGGTGCGGGACGTCCGGCCGGTCTCGGTGGTGGCGAGGACCCGGACCAGGTCAGCGGGGGAGGTCGCGACGGCGCCGAGCCGCCCGGCGACGGCCCAGGCGGTGCCGAGGGCGCTCTGGCCGGCCAGCGGGACGAGCGCGCGGGCGGCGCGGCGGCGTCCGGCGGCGCGGGGGCCGTGCGCGGCGAGCCAGTCGAGCAGGCCGGGCGCTTCGGTGACGAGGCAGAGGCGGGGGGCCTCGGGGTCGGTGAGCCAGCCGAGCAGGGCCGAGGCCCCGGGGCGCTCCGCGCGGACGGACGGCATGGGCACCTCTCGGTCGGCGCGGCCGACGGGTGTCGGGCTGACGCTGTCGACCTTAGTCGTCAGTCCTGCGCTCCGGTGAAGTGCTCGCGAACGAGCGAGGAGACGACGGGAAGATCCTGGGCGATCAGGGCGTCGAGCAGGGCGCTGTGCTCGGCCGCGTCGGCGACGAGTTCGCCGTGCCGGGTGACGGGGGCGCTCACCAGGGGCCACTGGGAGCGTCGGTGGAGGTCGTCGGCGATGACGAGGAGCTGCTCGTTGCCGGCGAGGGCGAGGACGGCGCGGTGGAAGGCCCGGTCGGCCTCGGCGTAGTGGGCGCGGTCGCCGCGGGCCGCGGCGGCCCCGGTGGCCTCGGCGAGCGGGCGGAGCTCGGCCCAGCGCGCGGCGGGGACGGTGCGGGCGAGCCGGAGCATGACGGGGACCTCGATGAGCGCGCGGACCTCGGCGAGCTCGGCGAGCTCGCGCGGGGTGCGTTCGGTGACCCGGAAGCCGCGGTTGGGGACGACCTCGACGGCGCCCTCGGTGGCGAGCTGCTGCATGGCCTCGCGCACGGGGGTCGCGGAGACGCCGAAGCGTTCGGCGAGGACGGGGGCGGAGTAGACCTCGCCGGGGACGAGTTCGCCGCCGACGAGGGCGGTGCGCAGGGCCTCCAGGATCTGCCCGCGGACGGAGTGCCGGCGTACGACGCGGGGCGCGGGGGCGGGTGGCTCGTCGTGGATGTGCTCGCCGCGGACGTCGTGGACGCCGGTCTGCTCCGGGACCCTGGCCGCGTCGCCGTACGCCGAGGGGGCGGAGCGGTCCGTGGTCCGCTCGCGCATGCTGGCCTGCTCCACCCGGGTCCTCCTGCGCTGTGGTGCCGGGCCCGGCTCGCGGTGCCGGGGTCCCTTGTGCACGATAGGCGGACGGCGTCGCAGTTCAAACACCGTAACGATCGGGTAAGGTAAGGCTAACCTGCTAACGATCGCGATTCGGTGGTCCCGTATGGCCGTCCCCGCTCTGCTGCCGTCCGCCTCGGCCCCCACTTCGCCCGTCGCGGCCTCCTACGCCCGGCTCGGCGAGGTCTTCTCGGGTCTGCGCGTCGACGAACGGGCCCGGGACGAACGCCTGCCGGGCGGCACGGGCTGGGTGGGGGCGGCCGAGCTGGGCGCCGGCGGCGCCGCCATGGACGCCTTTCTCGCCTGGGACGAGACGCAGGTGCGGCGCGACTACGGAACGACGGCCCGGCCCGACGTGGTGGCGAGCTTCGCTCTGCACCGGTACGCCTGGCCCGTCTGCCTCCTGGTGACGCTCCCCTGGTTCCTGCACCGCCGGGTGCCCCGGCTGCCCGCGCGGAACGTGGCCGTGCACCGGGCCCTGGGGCGGCTGGCGGTCCGGGTCGAGGAGTTCGCCTGCCTGCCCGGCGACCCCGCGGCCGCACTGCCCGGCGCCCGGGTGGTCCCGGACGAGGAGGCGCTGCGGGCCGAGGTGCGGGACGCGCTCGGCGAGCACTTCGAGGAGCTCCTGGCGGGCTTCGGACCCCGCATGCGCCGCGGCCGGCGGGCCCTGTGGGGCATGGTCACGGACGAGATCGTCGAGGGGCTCTGGTACGTGGCGGAGCTGCTCGACGAGGAGGAGCGGGCCAAGGCGGAGCTGGAACTGCTGATGCCCGGCACGGCCAAGCCGTACGTGGGGGCCGCGGGCTTCCGTGCGCTCGAAGGCTCGGCCGGCCCCTGCGG
The DNA here is from genome assembly GCF_044386705.1 of Streptomyces sp. NPDC020422. Lineage (NCBI taxonomy): Bacteria > Bacillati > Actinomycetota > Actinomycetes > Kitasatosporales > Streptomycetaceae > Streptomyces > Streptomyces sp. NPDC020422. The sequence continues at coordinate 19,559 of NZ_JBIRVJ010000011.1, forward strand.
AGGGCCCCGTTCCACCCGCGACCGGGCGACCTGCTGCTTCTTCTACACGCTGCGCCCCGAGGACACCTGTCTGACCTGTCCGCGCACCGGCGACGCGGAGCGGGTCCGCAGGCTCGCCACGACCGCCTGACCGCCTCGGGCCGTTATGCCACCCGCAGGGGTGGCGCGAGTCGAACACAACCGGCCCCCACCGTGCGCCAGTTCGACCAGATCGCACCTATTCGTATGCCGTACGGCCCCGATGGCGTGCTCTTGTCCCGAAACCCCGTGCCCGCTCCGCCCGGTCGGCCAGTATGGGCCGCCGTATCGCCCTAACTGCGAGGCACTACTGCGAGGCAAGGGACACCGCAATGAGACTGACCGACATATCGCTGGACTGGCTGCTCCCGGGCGGCGTGATGGTGGCGGGCGTCCTGACGGCGGTGGCGGTGCTCGCGCGCGGGAAGCGCGCCGGTGACCAGGCCGCGGCCGACGACACCTGGGAACGCAGCGAGGAACGCCGCAGACGCAAGGAGGCCGTCTACGGCACCGCCTCCTACGTCCTGCTCTTCTGCTGCGCCGCGGTCGCGGCGGCCCTGTCGTTCCACGGCCTCGTCGGCTTCGGCCGGCAGAACCTCAACCTCACCGGAGGCTGGGAGTACCTGGTCCCGTTCGGACTCGACGGCGCCGCGATGTTCTGCTCGGTGCTCGCCGTCCGCGAGGCCAGCCACGGTGACGCGGCCCTCGGCTCGCGCCTCCTGGTCTGGACGTTCGCCGGGGCCGCGGCCTGGTTCAACTGGGTGCACGCCCCGCGCGGCCTGGGCCACGCGGGTGCCCCGCAGTTCTTCGCGGGGATGTCCCTGTCGGCGGCGGTCCTCTTCGACCGGGCGCTGAAGCAGACCAGGCGGGCCGCGCTGCGCGAGCAGGGTCTGATCCCGCGCCCGCTGCCGCAGATCCGCATGGTCCGCTGGCTGCGGGCGCCCCGGGAGACCTTCGGCGCCTGGTCGCTGATGCTCCTGGAAGGCGTGCGGACCCTGGACGAGGCCGTCGACGAGGTGCGCGAGGACCGCAAGGAGAAGGAGAGCAACCGGATCCGCAGGCGGGAGCAGGCGAAGCTGGACCGGGCGCGGCTGAAGGCGCTCAACCGGCAGCACCGCGCCTTCGGGCGCGGCGGCGGCCGGCAGGTGGAGGTGTCGGCCCTGGGGACCGGCACGGGTGCGGGCTCCGCGACGCCGGTGCAGGCCGCCGTCGCGGAGCCCGCCATAGCGGACCCCGGACAGCTGCCGCTTCGAAACCGGCCCTCCCTGCAAGCCGTGAAGGGCGCTGAGCCGCGCCAGGGCGAGTCCCGGACGGTGGACCTCACCGCCGAGGACGACACCCAGACGCTGCCGCGGCTCGACTCCCTGGAGCGCAAGCTCGCGGACCTGGAGCAGCAGTTCGGCTGAGCTCCGCGTCACCCCGCGCACGCCCCACACGGTTCGGCGGGGCCGCCCTCAGGCGGCCCCGCCGTTCAGTTCGAACCAGACGACCTTGCCCACCCCGTGGTTCTCGACCCCCCAGGAGTCGGCGAGCGCCTGCACCAGGACCAGTCCCCTGCCGTGCGTACCGTCGTCGGCGTGCGGTACCCGCGGCCGGTGGAGTCCGGCGACGAAGTCCCGGACCTCGACCCGCAACTGCTGCGGGGCGACCGTGGCGGTCACGACCGCCCCGTTGTCCGTGTGGATCAGCGCGTTGGTCACCAGTTCGCTGGTGAGCAGCTCGGCCACGTCGGTGGCACCCGGCGCGCCCCAGCCGCCCAGCATCGCGCGCAAGGCGTGTCGTACCTCCGGAACCGCGGTGAGATCCGCGCATCCCACCTTTCTGAGCAGTTGAGTCGGCTGTCGCGCCTCCCCGGCCATATCCCCCCACCCCTGCGTCGCGTCGAACAGGCTCACGGGGATGCATGCCCCACGGGGAGGCCCGCATTCACGAGCGCGACCGGCCGTCAGGGCCGGGGCACGTTGCGCAGATTGGATCGGGCCATCTGGAGCATCCGGCCCACTCCCCCGTCGAGGACGATCTTGCTGGCGGAGAGGGCGAAACCGGTCACCATCTCGGCGCTGATCTTCGGCGGGATGGAGAGCGCGTTGGGGTCGGTGACGATGTCCACCAGGGCCGGGCCCTTGTGCTTGAAGGCGTCCTTGAGGGCTCCGGCCAGCTGCTTGGGCTTCTCCACCCGCACCCCGTAGGCGCCGGCCGCGCGGGCGATGGCGGCGAAGTCGGGGTTCTTGTTCGTGGTTCCGTACGAGGGAAGACCGGCCACCAGCATCTCCAGCTCGACCATGCCGAGCGAGGAGTTGTTGAAGAGGATCACCTTCACCGGCAGGTCGTACTGGACCAGGGTGAGGAAGTCTCCCATCAGCATGGAGAAGCCGCCGTCGCCGGACATCGAGACGACCTGGCGGCCGCGGTCCGTGAACTGGGCGCCGATCGCCTGGGGCAGCGCGTTGGCCATGGAGCCGTGGCTGAAGGAGCCGATGATCCGGCGGCGTCCGTTGGGCGAGACGTAGCGTGCCGCCCAGACGTTGCACATGCCGGTGTCGACGGTGAACACCGCGTCGTCGTCGGCCAGTTCGTCCAGGACGGAGGCGACGTACTCGGGGTGGATCGGCATGTGCTTCTCCACCTTGCGGGTGTACGCCTTGACGACGCCCTCCAGGGCGTCGGCGTGCTTCTTCAGCATCTTGTCCAGGAAGCGGCGGTCCGTCTTGGCCCGCACGCGCGGGATGACACAGCGCAGGGTCTCCCGGACGTCCCCCCAGACCGCGAGGTCGAGCCGGGAGCGCCGGCCGAGGCGTTCGGGCCGGACGTCGACCTGGACGATCTTGACGTCGTCCGGCAGGAAGGCGTTGTACGGGAAGTCCGTGCCGAGCAGGATCAGCAGGTCGCACTCGTGGGTGGCCTCGTAGGCGGCGCCGTAGCCGAGCAGTCCGCTCATGCCGACGTCGTACGGATTGTCGTACTGGATCCACTCCTTGCCGCGCAGGGCGTGCCCGACGGGCGACTTCACCCGCTCGGCGAACTGCATCACCTCGGCGTGGGCGCCGGCGGTGCCGCTGCCGCAGAACAGCGCCACCCGTTCGGCGGAGTCGATCATCCGGACCAGGGCGTCGATCTCGGCGTCGCCGGGGCGCACGGTGGGCCGGGAGGTGACCAGGGCGTTCTGGACGGTCTTCTCGGGGGCGGGTTCGGAGGCGATGTCGCCGGGCAGCGAGACCACGCTGACGCCGCTCTGGCCGACCGCGTGCTGGATCGCGGTCTGCAGCAGCCGGGGCATCTGCTTCGGGTGCGAGATCAGCTCGCTGTAGTGGCTGCACTCGCGGAACAGCTGGTCGGGGTGGGTCTCCTGGAAGTAGCCGAGGCCGATCTCGCTGGAGGGGATGTGGGAGGCGAGGGCGAGCACCGGGGCCATGGAGCGGTGGGCGTCGTACAGGCCGTTGATGAGGTGCAGGTTGCCCGGGCCGCAGGAGCCCGCGCAGGCGGCGAGCCGGCCGGTGATCTGGGCCTCCGCGCCGGCGGCGAAGGCGGCGACCTCCTCGTGCCGCACCTGGATCCAGTCGATGGCGGAGTTGCGGCGGATCGCGTCGACGACCGGGTTCAGGCTGTCGCCGACCACTCCGTAGAGACGCTGGACGCCCGCGCGGACGAGGATGTCGACGAACTGTTCTGCGACATTCTGTTTGGCCATGGATCCATCAACCCATGGCCGCGGGGGTTACGCCTCCCAGACCGCCACCCCCGTACGGTCGTCGGCGTAGCCGGTGACGCGCAGCTGGGTGTCGGCGAGGAAGGCGGCGAGGCCGGGCGGCTCGGCGCCGGCCCAGCGGGCGGCGAGCTCCCGGGCGAGGGCGGGTTCGCCGCGCAGCGGCTCGGCCAGTCCGTGGGAGGCGAGCAGCAGGGTGTCGCCCGGGCGGGCGACGGAGGCGCGGAAGCGGAACGGTTCGGCGGGCGGCTGGACGGGTTCCTCCACGAGGGGACCGGGGGCGGTGGCGATGCCGAGGTCCATGGTGAGCCGATCGCCCTCCTCGGTGGCCTCGGGTGGCGCCGCGGGCGGCGAGCCGAAGCCGACGACGGGGGCGCCGACGGTGGCCGAGGCGTCGGGGAGCAGCGGCTCGATGTCCTGCCAGGCCCCGTCGCGCAGCCGGAAGAGGCCGCCGGGGCCGATGCCGAAGAAGACCCGGGTGCGGCAGGCGGGGTCGGCGGAGAGCAGCAGGCAGCGCAGGCCCGCGGTGTACTCCTCCGGGTCGAGTCCGCGCTCGGCGGCGCGGGCGCGCAGGCGGCCGTAGGCGCGGTCGGTGAGCCGGTGGAGACCCGACTTGAGGTCGCCGCGGCGGCCGGAGCGGATGTCCTCGGAGAGCCGGGCGTGGCTGCGGCCGACGGATTCGGCGATCCAGCGGCAGAGGTCGGCGGCGGCGAGGTGCGTCTGCTCGGCGGCGCGCCGTCCGGCGGCGACGGCGACGAGGACGAGGGCGGCCTCGTCCTGGCCGAAGCGCGCGGTGAGCAGGGCGTCGCGGCGGGGTTCGCCGCGGAAGCGGGCGGAGTCGCCGCGTACGGAGGCGGCGCGCAGGGTGTAGGCGCCGTAGCGGGCCCCGTCGAGCACGGTGTCCGCGACGAGCTCGTCGAGCTCGCCGGGCCGGGCGGCGGGCAGGGTGGTGGGCTCGGCGTCGTAGGTGGGCGGCCGGCTTCCGACGTGTCCGGTACGGGGGCGGGGCGCCGGGACCTGGAGGGCGGGTGGCTCGGGCGGCGGCGCCGGGACCTGGAGGGCGGGCGGCTCGGGCGGCGGCGCCGGGTCCGTCAGGACGGAGTCGAAGCGGTCGTCGAGGCTTTCGGACGTGGGGACGGGCCCCGTGTCCGGGGCCGACGCGTCATAGAGCTTGTCCCACCAGTGGTCCCCCTGCTGAGTCATGCCCTTATTGTCCACCGCACAGGCCGTCAGAAAACGGGACATCCGGAAATGTGTCGCGGAAACGTGTCGCGGAAACGGATGCGCGGAAACTGATGCGTGGAAACGGCCGGCGACGGAGAAGTGGTCCGCCGGGCGACCCCACCCCCCACGGGAAGGACGCCCGGCGGACCGGCGTGATCAGCGCACGTCGTAAGCGCGGATCACGGTCTGGGTGACGGAGTTGCCGTTGGCGTCCGTCAGTTCGGCCCTCAGGGTGACGTGCCGGCCGGTCGCGTCCGCGTGGTTCACGGTCGCGGTCCAGCCGCTGCCCTGCCGGGACACCCGGGCCGCGGTCCAGGTCGTGCCCTCGTCGTAGGAGTAGGAGAGCCTGGCCGAGGTGATGTCCGCGGGGGTGTAGCCCGCGTGACCCGTCGCGCTGAGGCCGATCTGCTGGCCGTCCGCCGCGGCGAGGGTCTTGAGTCCGTCCTCCGGAAGGTCGTACCGGGGGAAGAGAATCGGGATGCCCTGAGAATAGACGCTCTCGTCAAGCTTGGAGGTGAATTTCCATACCGAGTTGACGGAGGTGGAGCGGGCCCACACCTTGCTGCCGATCTTCGTGGTGTTCTGTTCGAGCGTGTACGTGCCGGGCTCGGCCGGCACCTCGAACACCCCGGACGGCCAGGAGCTGCGGTCGAGGAGCTCGCCGTCCCTGCTCAGGCTGAGGTTGCCGATGTCGCCGAAGGAGGCGGCCTCGGCGTGGTGGGTGGAGTCGCCCCACATGGCGGCGGCGAATCCGATGAGGTTGCCCTGGCGCTCGGCGACGAGGACCGGGGCACCGGTCGTGTCGCGCGGGGCGGTGGGGGCGATGACGCCGTCGTACCAGCGCTCGGTGCGCCGCTCGCCCGGGGTGTAGGCGTGCCGCTGTCCGACCATCAGCTCGCCGAACGGGAAGCTGCTGCCGGTCAGCTGCTGCCATGCCGTGTCGCCCGCGGTGTAGTACTCGGTGCGGGTGCCGGGTGCCGGGACGGTCTCCAGCGAGCCGAAGGAGACGGCGGAGCCGTCGGGGCGGTAGGCGGCCGGGAAGGCGACGAAGTCGGCGGCGATGCCGGACGAGCCGTACCGCGCCTCGGTGCGGCCGAGCTCGCGGTCCTCGACCCGGTAGGTCCGGTCGTCGCGGACCGGGCGGGTCTCGGGGAAGGCCAGGGTGTAGAGGTAGGGGCTCTTGGCGGTGGCCTTCCAGGAGAGGGTGACCTCGCCCGCGGCGAGCCTGCCGAGCAGCGCGGTGGCCTCGCCGGCCGGGACGGAGACGACGGGCAGGCCGAGGGCGCCGAAGCCGCCTCCGGGGTACCAGCGGCCGGCGGCCTGGTGGTACGCGACGACGGCGAGGGCTCCGGCCGCCTGGGCGTTGCGGGCGACGGTGACGGCGCTGGTGGCGGCGTCCGGGAGCCGGACCAGCGCGATGCGGCCCTGGACTCCGGCGGCCTTGAGCTCGTCGGGGGTGCCGGTGCCCGCGTCGACGAGCCGGGCGGAGCCGGTGCCGTCGAGGTTGTCGGAGCCGAGGGTGGCGGTCAGCGGGTGCAGGAGCAGTCCGTCGCCCGTCGCGAGCCGCTCGATCTGCGGGGCGGCGGCGCGCCAGTAGCTGCCGAACTCGAAGCTGCCGTCGTCGGCGCGACCCTCGACCCGGGCGTAGTAGCCGCGCAGGGTGCGCGGTCCCGCCGCGGTGCCGGCGTGCAGCCAGGTGTCGTCCCAGGAGCGGGCGAACGCGAGGGTGGCGCCGCGGAGTTCGGACGGACGGTCGGTGTCGATCGCGAGCCGGTGGGCCTTGCGGGCGTCGAGGACGACGGTGGTGTCCTTCTTCAGCTCCAGCTGCGGGCGGGCCAGGTAGCTGAGCGAGTCGTTCAGCGTGGCGCCCTCGCCCGGGTCGGGGGTGGTGACGAAGGAGGAGAGGAAGTAGCGCCCGGCGCGCAGCCGGTAGACCTGGTCGGCGGAGCCCTCGTTGAAGCGGCGGGAGCCGGTGGCGTCGTCGGTGCCGATGACGTCGAGCGAGGAGGAGCCGTCCGCGGGCCTTCCCTGACGGTCGATCAGCTTGACGCGCAGGGTGAGGGTCTCGGGCTCGACGTAGAGCGCGAACGGGGTGGCGACGTGGAGACCGGCGGCGCCGGTGGCGACCACGCGGCCGGTGACGTCGCCGTACTGGGCGCGCTCCAGGTGGGCGGCCGGGTCGATGCGCAGCGGGACCTCGACGGTGGCACCGGCCGGGACGGTGACGGTGCGCGCGCCGAGCCGGGCGACGGGGGACCTGACGGCGGAGCCGTCGTTGCCGGTGAGCCTCTCGACGGCGAGGGAGAGGGTGACGGGCCGGTCGCCGGTGTTGGTGTACGGGACGGCGACCGTGGTGCGGTCGGCGGCGGCCTGCGGCCAGGCGAAGGTGCCGCCCTGGACGGCGGGGGCGCCCAGGACGGTCTGGTCGACGGCGGCCTTGACGTCGAGGCGGCCGCCGCCGACCTCGCGGGTGTCGCCGGGGACGCCGCTGTCGGCGGAGGAGACGAGGGCGGCCTTGATCTGCCGGGCGGTCCAGTCGGGGTGGCGCTGCCTGACGATGGCGGCGGCGCCCGCGACGTGCGGGGTGGCCATCGAGGTGCCGGACATCGACCGGTAGGCGTAGACGCCGCGGCCGCCGGCCGCCGCGGCGGAGATCCCGACGCCGGGAGCGGCGATCTCGGGCTTGAGGGTGTGGGCGGCGTCGGCCGCCGGGCCCCGGCTGGAGAAGTACGCGGTGGAGTCGTCGCGGTCGGTGGCGCCGACGGTCAGGACGCTCGGCGCGCAGCCGGGCGAGGAGACGGTGTTGTTGCCGGGCCCGGTGTTCCCGGCGGCGACCACGAACAGGGTGCCGCTGTGCTGGGCGAGTTGTTCGGCGGCGGTGCTCATCGGGTCGGTGCAGTCGGTCTCGGACGGGTTGCCGAGGCTCATGGAGACGACGTCGGCGCCCTGGGCGACGGCCCACTCCATGCCGGCGATGATCCAGGAGGTGGCGCCGGAGCCGGAGTCGTTGAGGACCTTGCCGTTGAGCAGGGCGGCGCCGGGCGCGACGCCCCGCTTCCTGCCGCCGCTCGCCGCGCCGGAGCCGCCGACGGTGGAGATGGTGTGGGTGCCGTGGCCCTGGCGGTCGTCGGCGCTGTCGGAGTCGGTGAAGTTCTCCGCGGCGACGATCCGGCCCTTGAGGTCGGGGTGGTCGGCGTCGGCGCCGGTGTCGAGGACGGCGACCTTGGTGCCGGTGCCGTCGTAGCCGGCGGCCCAGGCCTCGGGGGCGTGCACCTGGGCGGTCGAACGCTCCAGGGTGGCCTGGACCTTGCGGTCGAGCCACAGCTTCTTCAAGCCGCTCGCCGCGTTCCCGCCGCGGGCGGCGGGCGCGGTGACGTCGGTCCAGAAGGTGGCGGCCTGCTTCTTGTCGGCCTTGAGGACGACGGCGTCGACGGTCCTGAGGAGCTGCCCCCGGGTGGCGCCCCGCGGGGCGGGCGGCAGCGTGCGGGCGGTGGCCGGATCCGTGCCGTAGACGGCGATCAGCGGGATGGTGGCGGAGCCGGCGTCGTCGTATCCCTGCCGGACCAGGCCGGTGACGTTGAAGAGCTCCTCGTCGACGCGGCCGGCGGCGAGCGCGGCGGCGGCGCCCTCGGGGTAGACGTAGAGGTCCTGCCCGGAGCGGCGGGTCTGGACGAACGGGACGCTGCCGTCCTCGCGGGGCAGCGCGGCGGCGGTCGGGGCGCCGGCGGCGTCGCGGGTGAGCAGGACCCGGTCGCCGGTCACCAGGGTGACCGTGGCGGGCGTCTGCGCGCCGCCGTCGCCCGCCTGGCTGCCGACCAGCGGTCGCTTGCCGGTCGCCCGGTCGTCCTGCGGCGCTGCGGCCGCGGACGCCGCGACCGCGGTGACGGCCAGGACGGCGGCGGTCGCCGCCCCGAGGGCCGTACGCGAAATCGGACGCATCGCTCTCCCCATCTGATTCCGGGCATGAGGACATAAGGGGCCCATGTCCGGAGGCTGTTGGTGCTGCGGTGGCGCCACATTGGCAGAGGTGAGGGTGGTGCAGGCAGGATGGGCGAGGCGGGAATGCGCCGTGGCCGATTCCCGCCAGCGCACCAACGGAACGAACGCGTCCGACGGCCCTCCCGGGAATGTCCGGGTCGTCCGGGGACGTCTGGCGAGGGGTGGGGTCAGCGATGCTGGGAGCGATAGGTCTCGACGAACGGCAGGAGTCCGCCTACCGCGCGCTCGTCGCGCTGGGCGCGGCGGAGGTCTCCGACCTGGCGCACCGGCTCGCCCTGCCGGAGACCGACACCGAACGGGCCCTGCGCCGGCTGGAGTCCCAGGGCCTGGCCGCGCAGTCCTCGGCGCGTACCGGGCGCTGGGTCGCCGCCCCGCCCGGGGTGGCACTCGGCGCGCTGCTCACCCAGCAGCGGCACGAGCTGGAGCAGGCGGAGCTGGCGGCGGCGCTGCTGGCGCAGGAGTACCGCGCGGAGGCGACCGAGCCCGCCGTGCACGACCTGGTCGAGGTGGTGACCGGCGCGAGCGCCGTCACCCACCGCTTCCTGCAGCTGCAGCTCGGCGCGACCGAGGAGGTCTGCGCCCTGGTCACGGGCAAGCCGATCGCCGTGTCCGGACTGGAGAACGACGCCGAGGCGCTGGCCGCGGAGCGCGGGGTGCGCTACCGCGTGGTGATCGAGCGCGAGGTGCTGACCCTGCCCTCGGGCCTGATGGAGCTGACGGCGGCGCTCGGCCGCGAGGAGCAGATCCGGATCGTGGACCGGGTGCCGACGAAGCTGGTGGTCGCGGACCGCACCCTCGCCATGGTCCCGCTCACCGGCCGCGGCGCCGAGCCGGCCGCGCTCGTGGTGCACGCCAGCGGCCTGCTCGAATCGCTGATGGGCCTCTTCGAGTCGGTCTGGCGCGAGGCCCTGCCGCTGCGGCTCGGCGCGGGCGCCCAGGTGACGGAGGAGGAGACGCCGGGCCCGGACCCGACGGACCTGGAGATCCTGTCGCTGCTGCTGGCCGGGATGACCGACGCGAGCGTGGCGAAGCAGCTGGACCTCGGGCTGCGGACGGTGCAGCGGCGGGTGAAGGGCCTGATGGAACTGACGGGCGTGACGACGCGGTTGCAGCTGGGGTGGCACGCGTACGAGAAGGGGTGGGTGGCGCGGCAGTAGGGGCGGTGCTCACGGGGTGGGGCCGCGGGGCGGGGCGCGGGGTGGGCCCCCAGGCCGGGCCACGAGGTGGGGCCGCGAGGCCGCGCCGCGACGCCGGGACGCGACGCCGGGCCGTGAGGTGGGCTCGCGGAGCCGGACCACGGAGCCCGACCGCGATGCCGGGCCGCGGGGTGGGGCCCGGCGGTGGGCGTGGCCGGGGCTGGCCGTAAGGTGGCGGCCGGTTTTCATCCCTCCTCCCTGCCCCCTCCCCCGTCAGGAGCACCCCGCATGAACGGAAGGCGCCGTCGCGCCCTGCTGGCCGCCGTCACTCCGATGCTGGAGCCGGGGGAGCAGGTGGAGGTGACGACCATCGTGGGCCTGAGCACCGTCTCGGTGCGCCGGACGGCCGCGTTCGGCGTGGCCTCGGCCATCGCGAGCGGCGGGGCGCTGGCGGTGGTCCCGGTGCCGACGCCGATGTACCTCGCGATGACCGACCGCCGGCTCCTGATCTTCGAGGCCGACCCCAACTTCGCGAAGCCGGTCGGGCACCGAATGACGATCCAGCGCGCGCACCTCTTCCGTTCGGAGATCAGGGAACGGATCCTCAACTCCTCCTTCGTCCTCTCCTCGCCGTACAGCGAGACCTCCCTGAAGATCGTCTTTCCGCTGATCAGCCGCCGCGACCGGCATCCGGTCGCGGCCGCGATACCGCTTGCCCCCTGACCCGTACGCCCCTCGCGACCTGCGAGAACACCGGAATTCCTGCACCCTTGGCAGATGGGTGTGTGGCAGCTCCTGCTGATCGCGATGGTGATGCTGCTCGGACTGTTCGGGGTGCTGACGCCCGGCGTGCCGGGGACGTGGCTGGTGTGGGCGGCCGTGCTGTGGTGGTCGCTGCACGAACAGACCGGGCTCGCCTGGATCCTCCTGGTCTCCTCGACGGGCCTGCTGCTCCTCACCCAGGTGGTCGTGTGGCAGCTGCCGCCGCGCCGTTTCCGCGGCGTCGGCATCACCCGGCGGATGGTCGCGTACGCGGGGGTGGGCGCGGTCCTGGGCTTCGTGCTGGTCCCGGTCCTCGGCGCGATCCCCGGCTTCGTCGGCGGCATCTACCTCTCCGAGCGGCTGCGCCTGGGCGGTCACGGCCAGGCGCGGGCCGCCACCCGCGCGGTGATGCGGGCGGCGGGGACGAGCGTGCTGGTCGAGCTCTTCGCGTGCCTGCTGATCGTCGGCGCATGGGCGGGGGCGGTGATCTGGGGCTGATCCCCGCATTCCCGCTCCCCCCGCTCCCTCGCTCCCCCGCTCCCCCGCTCCCCCGCGCTCAGACCTCGGCGCGCAGGTAGCGCCCGGCGTACGAGCGCCAGGGCCCCCACTCCGGGTGGTCCGCGAGGCCGTCGGGGGTCACGTCGGGGTCGCCGAGGGCGCGGGTGCGGATCGCGGCGGCGGCCCGCGCGGTCATGCCGGGGACGCCGGCCAGGGCGGCGGCGGTGGCGGCGCGGTCGGCGCCCGGGTCGAGCCGTACGGTCCCCTCGACGAGCGCGGCGGCCAGCGGGCCCGCGACGGGGTGGCCGGTGAGGGCCGCGGGCTCGGGGAAGACATGGCTGAGGGTGCCGCAGACGGTCTCCAGCGGGGTGCCGTGGTCCGCGACGAGCCGGGCGGCCTCCTCGCGGCCGACGAGCGCCCGTACGGCGAACTCCTCCGGCTCGGCCGTGCCCGGCGAGCGGACGCCCGGCCGGGCGGCGACCTCGGCGGCGAGCGCGGGGTCGGCGCCGAGCCGTTCCGCGACCGCGTACGGGTCGGCGTCCAGGTCGAGGAGCCGGCGCAGCCGCTGGACGGCGGTGGTGAGGTCGCGCAGCTCGGTGAGGTGGATGCGGGCTTCCAGCCAGCGCCCCGGGGAGCGCTCGTCCACGGAGACGATCCCGGTGCCGTAGGGCAGGCGCAGGGTGCGCCGGTAGGTGCGGGCGCCGGGGGCCCCGACGACCTCCTCGATGCCGGGTACGGTGTCGGCGGCGAGCAGGTCGAAGACCTCCCCGGCGGCGTACGGGCCCCGGTAGGCGAGCCGCAGCGGCACCCCGGCGGCGAGCGCGGTGCGCGGTCCCGTGCCGGTGCCGGACTCCTCGCGGAGCTGGGTGGGGGTGCGGGCGTAGATCGCGCGGATGGTGTCGTTGAACTGCCGGACGCTGGCGAAGCCCGCCGCGAAGGCGATCTCGGTGACGGGCAGCCCGGTGGTCTGCAGCAGGAGTCGGGCGGTGTGGGCGCGCTGGGCGCGGGCGAGGGCGACGGGCCCGGCACCGAGCTCGGCGGTGAGCTGGCGCTGCACCTGCCGGGCGCTGTAGCCGAGGCGGCCGGCGAGGCCGGGCACGCCCTCGCGGTCGACGACGCCGTCGCCGATCATGCGCACGGCGCGCCCGACGACGTCGGCCCTGACGTTCCACTCGGCGGAGCCCGGCACGGCGTCGGGGCGGCAGCGGCGGCAGGCCCGGAAACCGTGGCCCTGGGCGGCCGCGGCGGTGGGGAAGAAGCTGACGTTCTGCCGTTTGGGGGTGACGGCGGGGCAGCTGGGACGGCAGTAGATGCCGGTGGTGGAGACGGCGAAGAAGAACACCCCGTCGAACCGTGCGTCCCGGCTGCTGACCGCTTCGTAGCGAGGGTCCTCACCGGCGACCCGGACCGACGGCGTGCGCGTCTGCTGCGTCATGGGTTCCAGTGTGCGGGACCCCTCGGGGACCGGCTGGCGGTTTTCGGACGCGGAGCCGGAGGCGGAGCCGGGGCCCGGGGCGGAGTCGGGGGGCCGGGGCGGAGTCGGGGGCGGGGCCTGCCAGCGCAGCGCGCCCGGGGCCCGCGCCCTGGGCGCGGGCCCCGGGCAGCCTGCCCGGCCGGGGCCAGGGCCGCACCGGGCCGGCCCCCGGCTCCGCCGCGCCGCGCCCCGCCCCGCGCCGCCCCGCCACGCCCCGCCCGGCCTACCGGAACCGGCCCCGCTTGAGGTCCATCGCCGCGCGCCCCTCCGCGCCCTTGCGCTTCCAGTCCTTGAGCATCTCGGTGCGCAGGCGGGCGTCGGTCTTGGCGGCGAGGCGCTGGTTCTCGCGGAGCAGCTTGCGGTAGCTGTCGAGGCGCCGCTCGGGCAGTGACCCGTCCGCGATCGCGGCGGTGACGGCGCAGCCGGGCTCCGTCTCGTGGGCGCAGTCCGGGAAGCGGCAGTCGGCGGCGAGCTCCTCGATCTCGGCGAAGACCTGCCCGACGCCCGCCTCGGCGTCCCAGAGGCCGACGCCCCGCAGCCCGGGCGTGTCGATGAGCACCCCGCCGCCGGGCAGCACGAGCAGGTTGCGCGTGGTGGTGGTGTGGCGGCCCTTGCCGTCCACGTCACGGGCCGCCTGGACCTCCATCACGTCCCGGCCGAGCAGGGTGTTGGCGAGGGTCGACTTGCCGGCGCCGGAGACGCCGAGCAGCACGCTCGTCCCGCCCGCGGCGACGGCGTGGAGCACATCGAGCCCCTCCCCGGTCAGAGAGCTGACGGGCAGGACCTGGACCCCGGGGGCCACCGTCTCCACGTCCTCGACCAGGTAGGACAGACCGACGGGGTCGGGCACCAGGTCGGCCTTGCTGAGGACGACGAGGGGCTGGGCCCCGGACTCCCAGGCGAGGGCGAGGAAGCGCTCGATGCGCCCGAGGTCGAGCTCGACGGCGAGCGAGACCGTGATGATCGCGTGGTCGACGTTGGCGGCGAGGATCTGCCCCTCGGACCGCTTGGACGAGGTGGACCGGGCGAACGCGGTACGGCGGGGCAGACAGGCCCGCACGTACCGCGGATCGCCCACGCCCTCGGGGTCGACGGCGGCCCAGTCGCCGGTGCAGATCACCCGCAACGGGTCGTGCGGGGTCACGAAGGCGGTGTCCGCGCGGACGAGCCCCGCCTCCGTGACGAGGTCGCACTGGCCGCGGTCGACCCGGACGACACGGCCGGGCAACAGCCCCTGCGCGGCGTACGGGGCGAACTCGGCCGCCCAGGCGTCGTCCCAGCCGTAGGCGGGCAGGACGGACGTGTCCGTGGTGGAACGCGGGGTGGAGAAGGACGGGAAAGACGAGAAAGACAAGGGGGACCCTTCACAGGGGTGGCCCCGGCGCCGCGCGTCGCGCGCGGTCGAGTCGAGTCGGATCAGCCGGTGGCCACGGAGGTGGAGTGGACAAGCATCTGGATGCGGGCGGCGCCCGTCGTGACGACAGCCATCGGTCACACCTCCTGGTCGTGATGGTCTCCTGACCGCGGTCTCCGCGGTGTCCGGATCACCGTAGCGGAGGCCCCACGGCACGCGCCAAGCATTTTCCGCGGCGCCGGTGCCGTCGCGGATCCGCTGACACGGAAGGGACCGTCGGACAGAATGATGCCCGAGCCAACTGTTCGGTCCTCGGGGGTAGTTGTGGGCACACTGATGGAGTTCGGCACGGCGGGCGGCGCGGTCCTCGTCGAGGCGGACGGCGACCAGCCGGGCGCCCGGCCCGTCTCGCGCGGCGGCAACTCGCTGGTGCGCGCGGGCCAGACCCTCGACGAGGCGCTCGCGGGCATCCGCTCGGCCGCCGAGTCGGCGCTGGCCGCCTTCCGCGGCGGCTCGCTCCGGCCGGACGGCGTGGAGCTGGAGTTCGGGGTGAAGCTGACGGCCGAGGCGGGGGCCGTCATCGCGAAGACGGCGGTCGAGGGGCATCTGACGGTGAAGCTCTCCTGGAGCCCGAACGGCTCGGGACCGCAGACCACGGTCTCGGTGCCGGAGCCCGCCACCGCGGCCGGCGGGGACTCGCTCGGCGCGAGCTGACGGGGTCCCCCGCCTGGCACGTGCGGGTCGACGGCGCGGGGCTCGTACGGGGCTCCGGGTTGGGGATCGTCGGCGCCTGGGCGGAGGGCGAGCGGCGCCGGCTCGTGGAGATGCGCGGGTCGACCGAGGAGCGGCTCGCCGCCCCGGACCAGCCGCAGCAGGCGGTGTCGCCCGGGTGGCCGGTCGTCGAGGCGCAGGGCTACGCCCGCAGCACCGACGCGGTCATGGAGACGGCGACCGCGCTGGTGCGGGAGGTGTGCGGGGGCGGGCACGTGCGAGCGCGGGCCTTCCGGCCGCTGTACGCCCCGATCCCTCCGGGGACGGACCCGGTACGGCTCGTGGAGTGGGCCGTGGACACCTTCCCGTACGAGCCGGCCGGGCAGCTTCCGGCGGCGGCCCGGCGGCCGGTGCGGGTGACCCTGGTCGTCCATGACGAGACGGCGGCCGCGGCGGGCGCGCTGGTGGGGGCGGGCCGTGAGGCGCGCGGTCCGTCCGGGGCGGACGCGGTCGTCGTGGTCACGGTCCTGGTCTCGCACGGGTTGAAGGCGAGGCTCTCCCGCGCCAGGCGCCGTGACTTCGGGGCGACCACGGCGACGGCTGGCGGCTGGCGGCTGGCGGCTGGCGGCACACGGTTGTGGTCGAGCCGGGGGCCTGGGGCCGGGCGTGCCGCTGCCCTAGGGGCGCTTGCCACTGGGGCGTCCGTCCCTGGGGCGCCTGCCCCTGGGGCGTCCGTCCCTGGGGCGTCCGTCCCAGGGGTGCGTCACTCCTTCTCCCAGCCCGCGTGCAGCCGCGACTTCACGTCGTCCGGCGGCAGGAACTTCGACCAGCGTTCGGGGAACTCCGAGGGCATGTCGGGGTCGTCCTCGTCCACGTCCTCCGCCTCCGCGCGCAGCCGGGCGACGAGGTCGGCGGCCTGGGCGGCGCGGGCGCGTTCGTTGGCCTCGCGGGCGGCGGCGGTGGCGACGGAGGGCCAGACGCGGTCGATGGCCGCGTTGACGGCGGCGCCCACGAGGACGGCGAAGGCGGTGAGGCCGATCCACAGCAGGACGGCGATGGGGGCGGCGAGGGAGCCGTAGATGGTGGGGCCCTCGACCTGGCTGGTGAGGTAGATGCGGAGCAGGAAGCTGCCGAGCACCCACATGGCGAGGGCGACGAGAGCGCCGGGGATGTCCTCGATCCACGGGGAGCGGACGGGCACCGACACGTGGTACAGCGTCGTCAGGAAGGCGATGGAGAGCAGGATGACGGTCGGCCAGTACAGGACGGAGACGACCTCGGTGCCCCAGGGGACGAGCTCGACGAGCCGGTCGGGTCCGACGACGGCGAGCGGCAGCACCACGGCGCCGATGAGCAGGGCGACGATGTAGAGCAGGAAGGCCAGCAGCCGGGTCTTCACGATGCCGCGGTGGCCGTCGAGGCCGTACATGACGGTGATGGTGTCGATGAAGACGTTGACGGCACGGGAGCCGGACCACAGGGCGATGGCGAAGCCGAGGGAGATCAGATCGGGCCGTTTGCCCTGGGTGACGTCCTCCAGGAGGGGGCGGGCGATCTCGTTGACGCCCCGGTCGGAGAGGACCGTTCCGGCGGCGTGGAGGATGTTCTCCTCGATGCTGGCGACGGTGTCGGTGTTGGTCCACTCGTCGGCGTAGCCGAGGAGGGCGATCAGGCCGAGCAGCAGCGGAGGCAGGGACAGCAGGGTGAAGAAGGCGGCTTCGGCGGCGAGGCCGAGGATCCGGTACTCGACGCACGAGTTCACGGTGTCCTTGAGGAGCAGCCAGACCATCTTCCGCTTCGAGACGTTGCGGTAGAGGACGCGAGCGCGGTGGAGCCTGCTCCAGGGCCGCCGCTCGGACCGTTCGGGTGTTTCGTTTGCTGCCTGCACGTCTTTACCGTATCGGCATGACACCCGGCACCCACACCGTGACCAACCAGGCTCCGCCCCTGGTGGGATACGACATGTTCGCGACCGACCGGGCCCTGGCCGAGGCCGTGGAGCGGCATCTGCCACCGGAGACGTACGCGGCGGCGCACGAGGAGCTGACGGCCTTCGGCGTCTCGGCGGGCTCGGCGCAGGCACTGGAGTGGGGGACGCTGGCGAACGCGTGTCCGCCGCGGTTGCGTACGCACGACCGGTACGGGAACCGGATCGACGAGGTGGAGTTCCATCCGTCCTGGCACCGGCTGCTCGGCCGGGGGGTGGCCATGGGCCTGACGGACGCGTGGGGCCGTCAGGGTGGTCATGTGCGGCGGGCCGCGGCGTTCCTGCTGGCCTCGCAGGTGGAGGCGGGGCACGGCTGTCCGCTGTCGATGACGCACGCGGCGGTGCCGGCGCTGCGGGCGGATCCGGAGCTGGCGGCGGTCTGGGAGCCGCTGGCCTCCTCGCGGGTGTACGAGCCGGAGCTGCGGCCTCCCCTGGAGAAGACGGGCGTGCTGCTCGGGATGGGGATGACGGAGAAGCAGGGCGGCAGCGACGTACGGGCGAACACGACCCGGGCGGAGCCGTTGGCGGAGGACGGGGCGTACGTCCTGACGGGGCACAAGTGGTTCTGTTCGGCGCCGATGTCGGACGGCTTCCTGGTCCTGGCGCAGGCCCCCGACGGTCTGACCTGCTTCCTGCTGCCCCGGGTGCTGCCGGACGGCACGCGCAACGCGTTCGCGATCCAGCGGCTCAAGGACAAGCTGGGCAACCGGTCGAACGCCTCGGCCGAGGTGGAGTTCGACGGGACGACCTGGGCGCGGCGGGTCGGCGAGGAGGGGCGCGGGGTCCGCACGATCATCGGGATGGTCGCGGCGACCCGGCTCGACTGTGTGCTGGGCTCGGCGGCGCTGATGCGGCAGGCGGTGGCACAGGCGGTGCACCACGCCTCGTACCGCGGCGCGTTCGGGGGGCTGCTGGTGGACAAGCCGCTGATGCGCAACGTGCTCGCCGATCTGGCCCTGGAGTCGGAGGCGGCGACGGTGCTCGGGCTGCGGCTCGCGGCGGCGTACGACGCGGACACCGACGAGGAGCGGGCGCTGGCGCGGATCGCGGTGCCGGTGGCGAAGTACTGGGTGACGAAGCGGTGTACGCCGGTGGTGGCGGAGGCGCTGGAGTGCCTGGGCGGGAACGGCTACGTGGAGGAGTCGGGGCTGCCGCGGCTGCTGCGGGAGTCGCCGCTGAACTCGGTCTGGGAGGGGGCGGGGAACGTCCAGGCGCTCGACGTGCTGCGGGTGCTGCAGAGGGAGCCGGCGGCGCTGAACGCCTTCCTTCGGGAGGTGGGACGGGCGCGCGGCGCGGACCACCGGCTCGACCGGGCGATCCGGGACCTGCTGACCGAACTGGCGGACCTGGAGGGCATCGAGGCGCGGGCCCGCCGGCTCGTGGAGCGGATGGCGCGGGTGCTGCAGGGGGCGCTGCTGGTGCGCTGGGCGCCGCCGGAGGTGGCGGACGCGTTCTGCGCCTCGCGGCTGGGTGGGGACTGGGGGGCGTCGTTCGGGACGCTGCCGCACACGCTGGATCTGGCCGCGGTGGTGGAGCGGGCACGCCCCGTGCCGTGAACGCGCGTGCGGTCGGCCCGTCTTCGGGGTGATGTGCCGCGCGTGCCGGGGGTGGACCCGAGGGGGCGTGCCACTCCCGCGGCGCTGCCCCGGGGAGGTCGGCACGCGCGGAAAAGCCGAGGGTGGTGCTGCGCCGACACGGCACCACCCTCCGCTTCGGCTCCAGCCTGGTCCACGGGGGCGGGGGTTGCCAGAGTTGCAAGGGGTTGCAGGATTAACCGAAGCGCCCCGCGTGCGGCTCTGCGGAGCGGCACGATGGGCGGCGGAGACAGCCCATCGCGCACGCATACGCGCAGAACCGATACAGCACCGCGGGGGAGCTGGGAGGGACCGATGAACAACACGAAGCTGGACCTGAACCGGCTCGCCGCGATGGACGCCGGGAAGGCGAGCCGCCTGCTGCACCGGGTGCGCGAGGAGACCCTGGCCGGCCGGACCCCTCCGGTGGCCCCCCGCCCGGTCATCGACGCCTCCTGGCAACGCATGTTCCGGATGGGCCTCGACCCGGACCAGGGCACGAGCACGGTGCTGCTCCAGCGCGACGAGCTGGAGCAGCGGCGCCGGACGACGGTGCTCGGCGAGGTGATGCGGACGCTGAGCGCGGGTCTCGCGGGGATCGCCGACGCGTCCCTGCAGATCATGGTCGTGACGGACGAACAGGGCCGGGTGCTGTGGCGCGAGGGCAACCCGGGGGTGATGCGCCAGGCCAACGGGATCTGCCTGGAGGAGGGCGCGGCCTGGAGCGAGCAGTCGACCGGGACGAACGCGGTGGGCACGGCGCTCGCGATGGGCCGGGCGGTCCAGGTCCACTCGGCCGAGCACTACGTGCAGACCCTGCACAACTGGACCTGCGCCGCCGCGCCCGTCCACGACCCCCGCGACCAGCGGCTGCTCGGCATCGTCGACGTGAGCGGCCCGGCGTCCAGCTTCCACCCGGCGACGCTGGCGCTGGTCGCCTCGGTCGCCCAGCTCGCCGAGGCGGAGATCCGCCAGCGCCATCTGCGGTCGATCGAGCGGCTGCGTTCGGTGGCCGCGCCGATCCTGTGCCGGGTGGGCGGCCGGGCCGTCGCGGTCGACTCCCACGGCTGGACGGCGGCGGTGACCGGGATGGCGCCGGTGGACCGGATCGCGCTGCCCAAGTCGTTCCGGGCCGGCCGGGTGTGGCTGCCCTCGCTCGGGATGTGCGCGGTCGAGCCGCTGCCGGGCGGCTGGCTGCTGCGGGCCGAGGACGAACCGCGGCCGGTCGACGCCGCCTCGGGCGCGGCGAGCCGGGTGGTCCTCGACCTGAGCCGGCCGCGCCGCTGCACGGTGGCGGTCTCGGGCGCGGCCGGCAGCTGGTCGCAGGAGCTGAGCCCGCGCCACGCGGAGCTGCTGTACGTGCTCGCGCTGCACCCCGAGGGGCGCACGGCGGCGGAGCTGGCGCAGGACGTGTTCGGCGACCGGACCCGGACGGTGACCGTACGGGCCGAGATGTCGCGGGTGCGACGGAACCTGGCCGGGGTCCTCGCCCACCGGCCCTACCGCTTCAGCGAGGAGGTCGAGGTGGAGCTGCGCCGCCCCGGCCATCCGTCGGACCTGCTGCCGGGGTCCACGGCCCCGGCGGTGCTCGCCGCCCGGGCGGCGGCGAATCCGGCGTTCTAGAGAGCGGCGCTTCCTCGGGGGCGGCGCGATGGGGAGCGGCGCTTTCCGGCGCCCGGCGTCGTGGAGAGCCGCGCTTCCTACGCGGCCGCGGCGAGTTTCTGGAAGAGCGAGCCGATCCTCTTCTGGTCCGCGACGAGCGGGAGGGTGTCGAAGTACAGCTCCCACTCCCCTCCCGGCCCGAAGCGCTCCACGATCCCGAAGGGGATCTCGACGGCCCTGGTCCCGGTACCGGTGCCGTCGTCCACGGTCCGGGTGGCCGTGCCGTGCCACTCCACATAGGTGGTGGTCGTACCGAAGGCCACCTGGCCGGCCTCGAGCCGCGGCCGGGCGGTGGTGAGCAGGCGCTCCAGATAGGCCCGCTTCCCGGCCTCGGTGGTCAGCGGGGCGTCGAGGCCGGGTCCGGAGAGCCGGGCTCCCCGGCCGCGGGCGAGCAGCGCGTCGACGTCGTGGGCGTTCCAGGCGGCGAGCCGGCCGGGGACCTCGGTGACGCGGAAACGAGCGGGGGCGGCGTGCTCGGGGTGCTCGGGGGCACCGACGTCGGCGATCCCGGCGAAGAGGGGGGCGGGCGCGTCCTCGGGCAGGGTGTCCCGGAAGAGGACGGCACGGTCGTAGTAGCGGCGGGCCTGGATCGTGCGCCCGTCGTCGCCGAGGACGTTCCTGGCGATCTGCGGGTAGGCGACCGTGTGCCCCTTGAAGGAGATCTCGTTCCACTGCCCGAACATCACGGTGCTGCCGTCGGCGACCACGTCCGTGCCGCGGTAGGTGAGGCTCGGCGCGATCCGCAGGGAGCCGATGATGGACGGGCCGATCACGGTGTGGCCGCGCTGCGGAGCCGAACCCGCCTCCCAGAGGGTGGCGTCGGCATCGAAGATGTCGAGGTAGGCCCGGACCCGCGGGTGGCCCGTCTCGCCGGGGGCGGGCGGGGTGCCGGTCGGCATCTCGCCGAAGGCGATCTGGCGCAGCATGAACGCGCAGGCGTTGGGGGTGATCCGCCCTTCGAGCCGCTCGACCTTCGCCCGCGCCTGCGGGCAGTCGCCCTGAGCGGCGGCGAGGACCCCGCCCGGCCGCGCCTCGGCGGAGACCGCGGCCGCGGAGACCACCGCCCCGGCGACGACCGCCGACGCCACCGCGATGCCGACCAGACCGCGCGTACCCGTACCCATGTCGTTCCCCTTCTCTCCGTGCCGGGCGGGTCCGTGCCCGTCCGGTGTGATCACCCTGCCGGGAGCGCCGCGACGGGGTCGATTACCCGGGAGGTAAGGACGCCCCACCCCTGCCCCCCCCCTGACATCTCCCGGCCGCCCCACCCCTGCCGTCTCCCTGACATCTCCCGGCCGCCCCACCCCTGCCGTCCTCCCCGCCATCCCCCGCCATCCCCTGCCGGCGCCCGCCGGCCCCTGCCGTCCAGCCCTGTCCGCATGCCGGACAATGTGTCCGAGGACACCAGGTCCACCCCCGCCACCTGTAGGAATCCGCCGCTCCGCGTGATGCGATAAGCCCATGAGCATCACTCTCACCACCTGGTCCCTGGAACAGACCTCGCCGTCCGACCTCAACCCGGTCGCCCCGCCCGAGGGCGTCGACCTGCGGATCGAGCGGGCCGAGGTGCCCTCGGCGGAGTTCAGCCGCTTCCTCTACACCGCCGTCGGCGGCGACATCCGGTGGACCGACCGGCTCTCCCTCACCTACCGGCAGTGGCAGGACATCGTGGAGAAGCCGGGCGCCGAGATCTGGGTGGCGTACGAGAAGGGGACGCCGGCCGGGTACGTGGAGCTGGACCCGCAGGACGACGGGGTCGTGGAGATCGTCTACTTCGGCCTGATCCCCGCCTTCCGGGGCCGGCGGATCGGCGGCCGGCTCCTCTCCTACGGGGTGGAGCGCGCCTGGGACCTGGCCGAGCGCTGGCCCGACCGGGAGCCGACCAAGCGCGTCTGGCTGCACACCTGCTCGCTGGACGGCCCGCACGCCATGGCCAACTACGAGCGCCGCGGCTTCCGGCTCTTCGACACGAAGGTGGAGGAGATCGAGGAGCCCGCCAACCCGGGGCCCTGGCCCGGCGCGCACGCCTGAGCCGTCGGCCCACCTCCGCTCGCACCCGCCGAAGGGGCCCTGAACTGGGCCCCTTTCGCGTGACCCAGACCACACCGTCTCGCGAAGCGAGACGACGATGTCCACATTCTGGATAATGCTGGACTGGGTCCAAAGTCCCGTGACACGCTTCCGTCATGTCTGGAACTGGAATTGCCTTGGTGAGTCGGCGGCACGTCGACCTTGGCCGCATGTCCAGCGCCATCTGTTCGGCGCGCTGATCGAACCAGCACCGCCGCGCATCTTCCTGCAGTCCCTTTCTCTGCGCACTGTCGCGCCGCCCTCCATTCAGAGCGCGAGTGTGCAGGTCAGAGCCGCCCTCCCGCAGTCCCGAAGGACATATCGCCATGGCCGCCACCCCGGAAAACCCCACTCCCGCCGTCGCCCGCCGCAAGGCCGGGCGCCACCGTGGCGAGGGTCAGTGGGCCGCGGGGCACTTCACCCCGCTGAACGGCAATGAGCAGTTCAAGAAGGACGACGACGGTCTCAATGTGCGGACACGTATTGAGACGATCTACTCCAAGCGTGGATTCGACTCCATCGACCCCAACGACCTGCGCGGCCGCATGCGGTGGTGGGGCCTGTACACCCAGCGCCGCGAGGGTCTGGACGGCACCAAGACCGGTGTCCTGGAGCCGGAGGAGCTGGACGCCGAGTACTTCATGCTCCGGGTCCGCATCGACGGCGGCCGGCTGACCACCGAGCAGCTGCGCGTCATCGGCGAGATCTCGCAGGAGTTCGCGCGCGGCACCGCCGACATCACCGACCGGCAGAACGTCCAGTACCACTGGATCCGGATCGAGGACGTCCCGGAGATCTGGAACCGCCTGGAGGCGGTCGGCCTGTCCACCACCGAGGCCTGCGGCGACACCCCCCGTGTCATCCTCGGCTCGCCCGTGGCCGGCATCGCCGAGGACGAGATCATCGACGGCACCCCCGCCATCGAGGAGATCTACCGGCGCATCGTCGGCAACAAGGACTTCTCCAACCTTCCCCGCAAGTTCAAGTCCGCGGTCTCCGGCTCGCCGCTGCTCGACGTGGCGCACGAGATCAACGACATCGCCTTCGTCGGCGTGAACCACCCGGAGCACGGCCCCGGCTTCGACGTCTGGGTAGGCGGCGGCCTCTCCACCAACCCCAAGCTGGGCGTCCGGCTCGGCACCTGGGTCTCCCTGGACGAGGTGCCCGACGTCTACGAGGGCGTCATCTCGATCTTCCGCGACTACGGCTACCGCCGGCTGCGCAACCGCGCCCGCCTGAAGTTCCTCGTCGCCGACTGGGGCCCGGAGAAGTTCCGCCAGGTCCTGGAGGACGAGTACCTCAAGCGCAAGCTGACGGACGGCCCCGCCCCCGCGGAGCCCGCCGGCCGGTGGCGCGACCACGTGGGCGTCCACAAGCAGCAGGACGGGCGCTACTACGTGGGCTTCGCCCCGCGCGTCGGCCGGGTCGACGGCGCCACCCTGACCAAGATCGCCGAGGTCGCCGAGGCGCACGGTTCGGGCCGGATCCGCACCACCGCCGAGCAGAAGATGATCGTCCTGGACATCGAGGAGGCGCAGGTCGACTCGATCGTCTCCGCCCTGGAGGCCCTGGACCTGCGGGTGAACCCCTCGCCCTTCCGTCGCGGCACGATGGCCTGCACCGGCATCGAGTTCTGCAAGCTGGCGATCGTCGAGACCAAGGGCCGCGGCGCCTCGCTCATCGACGAACTGGAGCGCCGCATCCCGGAGTTCGACGAGCCGATCACCATCAACATCAACGGCTGCCCGAACGCCTGCGCCCGCATCCAGGTCGCGGACATCGGCCTCAAGGGCCAGCTGGTCCTGGACGACGAGGGCAACCGCGTCGAGGGCTACCAGGTGCACCTCGGCGGCGCGCTCGGCCTGGAGGCCGGCTTCGGCCGCAAGGTCCGCGGCCTCAAGGTGACCGCGGCCGAGCTGCCCGACTACGTCGAGCGGGTCCTCACGCGCTTCCAGGCGGAGCGCGAGGACGGCGAGCGCTTCGCCACCTGGACGGCCCGCGCCTCCGAGGAGGCGCTGTCGTGAGCGAGCGAGCCGCCCCCTTCCACTGCCCCTACTGCGGGGACGAGGACCTGCGCCCGCACGAGCAGGGCCACGGTGCCTGGGAATGCCGGGCGTGCAGTCGAGCCTTCCAGCTGAAGTTCCTGGGGCTCCTGGCCCCGGCTACTTCGAGCGATTCCACTGGAGGGAAAGAGATATGACGAGCACTCAGGTCTCGCAGGACGCGACCGCGGCCGACCTCAAGGCACTCGCCGAACAGGCCGGCCGCGAGCTGGAGGACGCCTCCGCGCTCGAGATCCTGCAGTGGGCCGCCGGCACCTTCGGCAAGCGCTTCTGCGTCACCTCCTCCATGGAGGACGCGGTCGTCGCCCACCTCGCCTCGCGTGCGCTGCCCGGCGTGGACGTCGTCTTCCTCGACACCGGCTACCACTTCCCCGAGACCATCGGCACCCGTGACGCCGTCGACGCCGTCATGGACGTCAACGTCATCACCCTGACTCCCCGTCGGACCGTCGAGGAGCAGGACGCCGAGCACGGCGCGAAGCTGTACGAGCGCGACCCCGACCTGTGCTGCGCGCTGCGCAAGGTCAAGCCGCTGGAGGAGGGCCTGACCGCGTACGCCGCGTGGGCCACCGGACTGCGCCGCGACGAGTCCCCGACCCGGGCGAACACCCCGGTCGTCGGCTGGGACGAGAAGCGGCAGAAGGTCAAGATCTCCCCCATCGCCCGCTGGACCCAGGACGACGTGGACGCGTACGTCCTGGAGCACGGAGTGCTCACCAACCCGCTCCTCATGGACGGTTACGCCTCCGTCGGCTGCGCCCCCTGCACCCGCCGGGTCGAGGCGGGCGAGGACGCGCGGGCCGGCCGCTGGGCCGGCCGCGCCAAGACCGAGTGCGGGCTGCACGGCTGATGACCACCCTCGACACCTCCCAGGAGAACCACGTGACCGGTGCCACCGTCTGGCTCACCGGCCTGCCGAGCGCCGGCAAGACGACCATCGCCTACGAGCTCGCCGGCCGGCTGCGCGCCGAGGGCCACCGCGTCGAGGTCCTCGACGGCGACGAGATCCGCGAGTTCCTCTCCGCGGGCCTCGGCTTCAGCCGCGAGGACCGGCACACCAACGTGCAGCGCATCGGCTTCGTCGCCGAGCTGCTCGCCTCGAACGGCGTGAAGGTCCTGGTCCCGGTCATCGCGCCGTACGAGGACAGCCGCGAGGCGGTCCGCAAGCGCCACGCCGCCCAGGACACCCCGTATGTCGAGGTGCACGTCGCCACTCCGGTCGAGGTGTGCTCGGTGCGGGACGTGAAGGGCCTGTACGCCAAGCAGGCCGCGGGTGAGATCAGCGGTCTCACCGGCGTCGACGACCCGTACGACGAGCCGCGGAACCCGGATCTGCGGATCGAGTCCCACACCCAGACCGTGCAGGAGTCCGCGGCGCAGCTCCACGCGCTGCTCACCGAGAGGGGTCTGCTGTGACCACTGTCGCTCATGTCCACGAGGCGACCGACAGCCCGTTCGCGCTGTCGCACCTCGACTCCCTGGAGTCGGAGGCCGTCCACATCTTCCGCGAGGTGGCCGGTGAGTTCGAGCGGCCGGTGATCCTGTTCTCCGGCGGCAAGGACTCGATCGTCATGCTGCACCTGGCGCTGAAGGCCTTCGCCCCGGCGCCGGTCCCCTTCACGCTGCTGCATGTCGACACGGGTCACAACTTCCCCGAGGTCATCGAGTACCGCGACCGCGTGGTGGCCGAGCACGGGCTGCGGCTGCACGTGGCCTCGGTGCAGGAGTACATCGACGCGGGCAAGCTGCGCGAGCGCCCGGACGGCACCCGCAACCCGCTGCAGACCGTGCCGCTGACCGAGGCGATCCAGCAGCACCGCTTCGACGCCGTGTTCGGCGGCGGGCGGCGCGACGAGGAGAAGGCCCGGGCCAAGGAGCGGGTGTTCTCGCTGCGCGACGAGTTCTCGCAGTGGGACCCGCGCCGGCAGCGCCCCGAGCTGTGGCAGCTCTACAACGGCCGGCACGCCCCCGGTGAGCACGTCCGGGTCTTCCCGCTCTCCAACTGGACCGAGCTGGACGTGTGGCAGTACATCCAGCGGGAGCGGATCGAGCTTCCGGAGATCTACTTCGCGCACGAGCGCGAGGTGTTCCAGCGCAACGGCATGTGGCTGACGGCGGGCGAGTGGGGCGGCCCGAAGGAGTCCGAGACCGTCGTGACCCGGCTGATCCGCTACCGCACGGTCGGCGACATGTCCTGCACCGGCGCGGTGGACTCCGACGCCACCACGCTGGACGCCGTCATCGCCGAGATCGCCGCCTCCCGGCTCACCGAGCGGGGTGCGACGCGGGCGGACGACAAGCTGTCCGAGGCCGCGATGGAAGACCGCAAGCGCGAAGGGTACTTCTAATGAGCACGTCCACCGAGCAGCCGTCCGCCGAGCTGGCGGCCACCACCCTGCTGCGCTTCGCCACCGCCGGGTCCGTCGACGACGGCAAGTCCACCCTGGTCGGCCGGCTCCTGCACGACTCCAAGTCGGTCCTCGCCGACCAGCTGGAGGCCGTGGAGCACGCCTCGCGTTCGCGCGGCCAGGAGGCGCCGGACCTGGCGCTGCTGACCGACGGTCTGCGGGCCGAGCGGGAGCAGGGCATCACGATCGACGTGGCGTACCGCTACTTCGCGACCCCGCGGCGCCGGTTCATCCTGGCCGACACCCCCGGGCACGTGCAGTACACCCGGAACATGGTCACGGGCGCCTCGACGGCCGAGCTGGCCGTGGTCCTCGTCGACGCCCGCAACGGCGTCGTCGAGCAGACCCGCCGGCACGCCGCGGTCGCCGCGCTGCTCCGCGTCCCGCACGTGGTCCTCGCGGTGAACAAGATGGACCTGGTCGAGTACCGGGAGTCCGTCTTCGCCTCGATCGCCGAGGAGTTCACGACGTACGCCTCCGAGCTCGGCGTCCCGGAGATCACCGCGATCCCGATCTCCGCGCTCGCCGGCGACAACGTCGTGGAGCCGTCCGCGAACATGGACTGGTACGGCGGTCCGACGGTCCTCGAGCACCTGGAGACGGTGCCGGTCAGCCACGACCTGACGGCCTGCCACGCGCGCTTCCCGGTGCAGTACGTGATCCGTCCGCAGACGGCCGAGCACCCCGACTACCGGGGATACGCGGGCCAGATCGCGGCCGGTGCCTTCCGGGTCGGCGAGGAGGTCACCGTGCTGCCCTCGGGCAAGACCTCGACGATCAGCGGGATCGACGCGCTCGGCGAGTCCGTGGACATCGCCTGGGCGCCGCAGTCGGTGACGATCCGGCTCGCCGACGACATCGACATCTCGCGCGGCGACCTGCTCGCCCCGACCGGGGACGCGCCGGCGACCAGCCAGGACGTCGAGGCGACCGTCTGCCACGTGGCGGACGCGCCGCTGACCGTCGGACAGCGGGTGCTGCTGAAGCACACCACGCGCACGGTCAAGGCGATCGTGAAGGAGATCCCGTCCCGGCTCACCCTGGACGACCTCTCCCAGCACCCGGAGCCCGGGCAGCTCGTCGCCAACGACATCGGCCGGGTCAAGGTGCGCACGGCGGAGCCGCTGGCGCTCGACTCGTACGCGGACTCCCGTCGTACGGGATCGTTCCTGCTGATCGACCCCGCGGACGGCACCACGCTGGCGGCCGGCATGGCGGGCGAGTCCTTCGCCACCGCCAAGGCCGGGGCCGCGGAGGACGTCGAGGACACCGAGGAAGGCTGGGACTTCTGATGATGCAGGACTTCTGGGCCACCTTCGCGAAGGAGGGTGGCCGGGTGGGTTCCGGTGCGCTCGGCGCGGGCCGGGGAGGTGTCGCGCGATGTGCGTGCTGACCTCCGTGCGCCGCTGCGGCGGCGCGATGGCGCTCCACCCCGTACGACACCGACACAGACGAAGACTTCGCAGAAGCTGAATCGAGGGGAACACCTCCCGTGCCTGCCACCACCCGTATCACCCTGCGCCGCGGCCTGGCCGCCGCCGCCGCCCTGCCCCTGCTCATCGGGGCGCTCGCCTCCTGCGGCTACGGCTCCGAGGCCAAGAACGACGAGAAGAAGGTGGCCGCCGAGGGCGAGAAGCTCTCCGCCGACACCGTACGGCTCGGGTACTTCCCCAACCTCACGCACGCCACGGCCCTGGTCGGCGACCAGGAGGGCATCTTCCAGAAGGAGCTCGGCGGCACGCAGCTGAAGGTGTCGACCTTCAACGCCGGCCCGTCCGAGATCGAGGCGCTGAACGCCGACTCGATCGACATCGGCTTCATCGGCCCCTCGCCGTCGATCAACGGCTACACCAAGTCCAAGGGCACCAACCTGCGGATCGTCGGCGGCTCGGCCTCCGGTGGTGTGAAGCTCGTGGTGAACCCGGAGAAGATCAAGACCCTGGACGACCTCAAGGGCAAGAAGATCGCCACCCCGCAGCTGGGCAACACGCAGGACGTGGCCTTCCTCAACTGGATCTCCGAGAAGGGCTGGAAGGTCGACGCCCAGAGCGGCAAGGGCGACGTCTCCGTGGTCCGCACGGACAACAAGATCACCCCGGACGCCTACAAGTCCGGTTCCATCGACGGCGCCTGGGTGCCGGAGCCGACCGCGTCCAAGCTCGTCAGCCAGGGCGCGAAGGTGCTGCTCGACGAGTCCGACCTGTGGCCGGACAAGAAGTTCGTCATCACCAACATCATCGTCTCGCAGAAGTTCCTCAAGGCGCACCCGGACGTGGTGGAGGCCGTGCTGCGCGGCTCGGTGAAGACCAACGAGTGGATCAACGCCAACCAGGACAAGGCGAAGGCCTCGGCCAACGCCAAGCTGAAGGAGCTGTCCGGCAAGCCGCTCGGCGCCAAGGTCATCGACAACGCCTGGCCGTCGATCCAGTTCATCGACGACCCGCTGGCCGCCACCCTGCAGGCGCAGGCGGACCACGCGGTCAAGGCCGGTTTCCTCAAGCAGCCCGACCTGAACGGCATCTACGACCTGAAGCCGCTCAACAAGGTCCTGAAGGCCGCGGGCAAGCCCGAGGTCTCCGACGCCGGTCTCGGCGTGAAGTAACGAAGCCCGCAGCTGCTACCCAGGAGGTGACGCACATGGCCACGACCACGACGCTCGCCGAGGCCGAGAACCGTGTCGACGCGGCGGGTCACGCCGCGCGCATCGCGCACGTCTCGAAGTCCTTCGGCGGTCCCGCCGGCGGGCAGCTCGTCCTCGACGACATCTCGCTCGATGTCGCACCGGGCGAGTTCGTCACCCTCCTGGGTGCCTCGGGCTGCGGCAAGTCCACCCTGCTCAACCTGGTCGCCGGGCTCGACCGGCCGTCCGCGGGGTCCATCGAGACCCCCGGCGGCCGGCCGGCCCTGATGTTTCAGGAGCACGCCCTGTTCCCGTGGCTCACCGCGGGCAAGAACATCGAGCTCGCGCTGAAGCTGCGCGGTCTGCCGAAGGCCGAGCGCCGTCCGGAGGCCGAGCGGCTGCTCGAACTCGTGCGGCTCGGCGGCTCGTACGACAAGCGCGTCCACGAGCTGTCCGGCGGCATGCGGCAGCGCGTCGCGCTCGCCCGGGCGCTCGCCCAGGACAGCGACCTGCTGCTGATGGACGAGCCGTTCGCCGCGCTCGACGCCATCACCCGGGACGTGCTGCACGACGAGCTCACCCGGATCTGGCGGGAGACCCGGCTCTCGGTCCTCTTCGTCACCCACAACGTGCGCGAGGCCGTGCGGCTGGCCGAGCGGGTCGTCCTGCTGTCCTCCCGGCCGGGGCGGATCGCCCGCGAGTGGACCATCGACATCCCGCAGCCGCGCCGCATCGAGGACGCCGCCGTGGCGGAGCTGTCCGTCGAGATCACCGAAGAACTGCGTGGGGAGATCCGCCGCCATGGCCAGCACTGAGACGACCGCCGTCAAGGCCGACGACCTCGCCGGCCTGGAGGCCGGACTCGACGCGCTCGACAGCGTGCAGGTCCGCCGGGCGCCGGTGCGCGAGGTCCTCCTGAAGAAGGTCCTGCCGCCGGTCCTCGCCATCGCCCTGGTGCTGGTGGTGTGGCAGCTCCTGGTGACCGCGAAGGTCGCCGACGAGGGCAAGCTGCCCTCGCCGGCCGCCGTGTGGGACAGCCTGTCCACGATGTGGCTGGAGGGCACCCTCGTCGACGTCCTGTGGACCAGCGTGTCCCGGGCCCTGCTCGGCTTCCTGCTCGCCCTGGCCATCGGCACGCCGCTCGGCCTGCTGGTCGCCCGGGTCGGCGTGGTGCGCACGGCGATCGGTCCGATCCTGTCCGGTCTGCAGTCGCTGCCGTCCGTCGCCTGGGTGGCGCCCGCCGTGCTGTGGCTGGGTCTCAACGACAGCATGATGTTCGCCGTCATCCTGCTCGGCGCGGTCCCGTCCATCGCCAACGGCCTGGTGGCCGGCGTGGACCAGGTGCCGCCGCTGTTCCTGCGGGCGGGGCGGACGCTCGGCGCGACGGGGCTCAGGGGCGCCTGGCACATCGTGATGCCGGCCGCGCTGCCCGGCTACCTCGCGGGCCTCAAGCAGGGCTGGGCCTTCTCCTGGCGCTCCCTGATGGCCGCGGAGATCATCGCCTCCTCGCCCGACCTGGGCCTCGGCCTGGGCCAGCTCCTGGAGAACGGGCGCAACAACTTCGACATGCCGGGCATCTTCCTGGCGATCTTCCTGATCCTGCTCGTCGGCATCGCCATCGACCTGCTGATCTTCAGCCCGATCGAGCGCGCGGTGCTGCGCCGCCGCGGCCTGCTGGTGAAGGCCTGATTCCCGTGAACGATGTCCCGGTCCTCCTCGTCATCGCCCACGGCAGCCGCGACCCGCGGCACGCGGCGACCGTCCGGGCGCTGGTGCGCAGGGCCGGGGCGCTGCGGCCGGGGCTGCGGGTGGAGACGGCGTTCCTGGACTTCGACCTGCCCTCGGTGCCGGGGGTGCTCGACCGGCTCGCCGCCGACGGGGTGCGGGAGGTCGTGGCGCTGCCGCTGCTGCTGACCCGCGCCTTCCACGCGAAGGCCGACATCCCCGCCGTACTGCGGCAGGCTCCGGCCGGGCTGCGGGTGCGGCAGGCCGAGGTGCTCGGCCCCGACCCGCTGCTGCTCGCGGCGGTGGAACGGCGGCTGTACGAGGCCGGGCTCACCCCCGGCGACAAGAGCTCGACCGGGGTCGTCCTGGCTTCGGCGGGCTCCTCCGACCCGGAGGCGATCGCAGTGATCGCAGAAACGGCGCGGGAGCTGCGGCGCACCGGTTGGTGCTCCGTGCGGCCTGCGTTCGCCTCCGCATCTCTTCCGCGTACGGAGGAGGCGGTACGGGCGCTGCGCGCCGAGCCCGGTGTGCGCCGGGTGGCCGTGGCCCCGTACGTGATCGCCCCGGGCCGCCTTCCCGACCGCATCGCGGCGGGCGCGGCCGGTGCCGACGTCCTCGCGGACGTCCTGGGTCCCTCCCCCGAGCTGGCCCGGCTGCTGCTGGAGCGGTACGCGTCCGCGGCGCGGGCTGTGGCGCGGGTGGCCGTCGCCGCCGGTCAGGGACGGTAGCGCGCTAGGCGAAGTCGAGGCCGCCGGTGCGGGTGCGCTTGAGTTCGAAGAGGTCGGGGTGGCCGGTGAGCACCCGGTAGCTGTCGAAGAGGGCGGCGGCCTCCTCGCCGCGCGGGATGGCGCGCAGGACCGGGCCGAACCAGGCGGTGCCGTCGACGTGCAGGGTGGGGGTGCCGACGTACGCACCGGCCTCGGGGTCCTTGCCGGCGTCGTGGCTGCGGCGCACGGTCTCGTCGTACGCGGGGTCGTGGGCGGCCTCGGCGAGTGCGGCGGGCAGGCCGAGCTCGGCGAGGGACTCGGCGATCACGGCGTCGAAGTCCTTGTTC
This sequence comes from Streptomyces sp. NPDC020422, assembly GCF_044386705.1. Taxonomy (NCBI): domain Bacteria; kingdom Bacillati; phylum Actinomycetota; class Actinomycetes; order Kitasatosporales; family Streptomycetaceae; genus Streptomyces; species Streptomyces sp. NPDC020422. The sequence continues at coordinate 51,601 of NZ_JBIRVJ010000011.1, forward strand.
CTCTGCTCGTGGATGCGGGTGCCGTACGCGGTGTAGAGCGGGCGCAGGATCTCCTCGCCGTGCTGTTCGGCCGCCGCTGCGGCGACCCGGACGGGGCCGATGGAGGCGTCGACGAGGGTCCGGTACCAGTCGGGCAGCTCGTTGCCCTCGTTGTGGAAGTACAGGCTCATCACGCGGAAGCGCAGGTCGATGTCGCGGTGCCGCTCGACTTCGAGGATCCATCGGGAGGTGATCCAGGCGAAGGGGCAGGCGGGGTCGAAGTAGAAGTCCACGGTCGTCGTCATGCGGCAACCCTAGCCAGGCGATGGCCCGCGCCGGCGGGCCAATCGCGCTTCGCCGAAGTGGGCCATTCACGGGGTGGGGGCGGTCATCTCCACGAGCTTGAGGACCGTGTTCCAGTTGCGGCCGGTGACGGTGACGTCCTTGTTGAGCGAGGGCCGGGAGACGGCTTCGCCGAGCTTGGAGGTGCCGAGGCCGCCGGGTACGTAGAGGTAGAGGACCCGGTCGCCGAGGGCGAACGCCTCGGGCAGGAAGGCCTCCTGGTCGATGGAGGCGAAGCGCTCGGCCGTGACGGGTCCCGAGTAGTAGAGGGCGTGGAGCTGCTTGCCCTCCAGTTCGGCGGCGGGGAAGGGGCAGGCCTCGGCGACGGCGGCGAGATAGGCGTGGTCGCGGACGAGGCAGGGGACGCGGAAACCGAAGTGCTTCTCGATCGCCGTCTCGACGGCGGCGGCGAGCTCGTCCTCGGAGTCCTCGCGGTCGGTGGTGAAGACGGCGTTGCCGCTCTGCAGATAGGTCCGTACCTCGCGGTGGCCGAGCTCTTCGAGGACGGAACGGAGCTCCGCCATGGGGACTTTGTTGCGTCCGCTCACATTGATCCCGCGGAGCAGAAGGGCATAGGTCGTCGTCATGGCCCGAGCCTAGGACGGCCGCCGTGCCCCGTGGGGGAGGGCGCGACGGCCGCCGGTTCCGGGCGGCTACTGGAATGGAACTCTCCGGTAGCTGGCCGAAACCCTGGCCGATGGCCGGAGGCGAATCAAGGGCTTCATCCAGCTGTGACTTATTCAACAACGTTTCGTAATCATAATTCGGGGCGAGCCGGACAATGACAACTCGCCCCTCTCACCGGGGCTTGGCCCCCGGTCGGCGCTCACGCGTAGGCGGGCAGGGCGATGTCCCCGGCCTTGGCGAACTGCGCGGCGAGCAGCCTGCGCATCGGCCAGCGGGTCATCTGCCGCATCGAGAGGTCCCGCAGCCGGATGCCGAGGCGGCCCGAGGGCGCGTATCCCCTGGCTCCGCCCGGCGGGAGCTCCTGGGCCTGGTGCACATAGGGGCGCATGACCTCGTCGTAGCGGTCGAGGGCGGCTCGGTGGTCGCGGCGGGCGGCGGCGAGTTCGCCGGCCAGCACATAGGCGCCGACCAGGGAGAGGCTGGTGCCCAGGCCGGTCAGCGGGCTCGCGCAGTACGCGGCGTCGCCGAGCAGCGCCACCCGGCCCCGGGACCAGCTGTCGAGGCGGACCTGCCCGAGGGAGTCGAGGAAGAAGTCCGGCGCCGAGCGCATCGCCCGCAGCAGTCGCGGGGTCTCCCAGCCGACGCCCTCGAAGCGCCGGGCGACGAGCTCCCGCTGGGCCGCGAGGTCGCGCCGGTCGTAGGCGAGCGGCGCCGAGCGGAAGCTGAGGCCGGCCTTGATCTCACCCGGCACCCGGCCGGGGCGCGCGGAGGCGACGAGACCGCCGGGCGCGTTGTGCATGAGGTACCAGCCGGCGAGGTCCAGGTCGTCCGTGGCGGTGAACCAGGTCGTGTAGAGGCCGAGCGGGCGGACGAAGTCGTGCTCCGGGCCGAAGGCCAGCGCCCGCACCACGGAGTGCGGCCCGTCCGCGCCGACGACGAGGGCGAACCGCCGGGGCTCGGCCCTCTCGAAGGTGACGGCGACGCCGTCGGCGTCCTGTGCGATCCCGGTGAGGGTGTCGTCGAAGAGGTACTCCACCTCCGGCAGGGTGTGCTCGTACAGGATCCGGGCGAGGTCGCCGCGGAGGATCTCGATCTCGGAGACGATCCCCTCGCCGCCGAAACTGTCGGCGGGCAGCCGTGCGGTGATCCGGCCGGAGGCGTCGACGAGCGCGAGGCCCTTCTGGTCCACGGCCTGGGCCCTGACCCGGTCCATCAGCCCCATCCGCTCGATCACGGTGCGGCCGGCGCCCCGCAGATCCACGGTCTGGCCGCCCGGCCGCGGCGCCGGTGCGCGCTCGACGACCGTGACCGCGAAGCCCCGCCTGCGGAGCCAGTACGCCAGTGCGGGCCCCGCGATGCCGGCCCCGCAGATGAGAATCTCGTCGTCTGCCATGCCGGGGAATGTACGGCGTACGCTAGGTAGTACGCAAGCTCTAAAATCCCTACCAGTCTGCGGTGTTGAGGTTGAGCGCACTAGTACACAAAGGCTTGTGCCCTACCCGCTCGCGGCCGACGGCCCCGGTAGCCAGCTAGGATTTCGCGCATCGGGTGCACTAGTGCGGAGGGTGTCGGTGGAAGGACGGACGGAGACGCGTTCGGGCCGGATCGTCGCCGAGATGCGGCGGCGGATCGAGACGGGCGAACTCGCGCCGGGCGACCGTGTGCCGTCGACGCGCGAGATCACCCGGCAATGGGGCGTCGCCATGGCGACCGCGAGCAAGGTCCTCGCCGAGCTGCGCCGCGAGGGTCTGGTGCGGGCCGTCCCCGGCGTCGGGACGCTCGTGGAGCCCCGCCGCACCCCGGCGCGCAAGGCCGTCCGCCCCGGCGGTCCACCCGCCGCGCCCCCGGGCGAGGGGCAGGGCCAGCCGGCGCTGACGCTCGCCCGGATCGCCACCGCCGCGGTCGCGGTCGCCGACGCGGAGGGGCTGGCCGCCGCCTCCATGCGCCGGGTGGCCGCCGAACTCGGGGTGTCGGCCATGTCCCTGTACCGGCACGTGAGCGACAAGGACGACCTGCTCCTGCGGATGATGGACGCGGTCCTCGCCGGGCACCCGTTGCCGGCCACCCCGCCGCCCGGCTGGCGCGAGGCGATCGAACTGGCGGCCCGGCAGCTCTGGGGGCTGTTCCGGCGCCACCCCTGGCTCGCCCCGGCCCTCTCGGTGACCCGCCCCCAGGTGATCGCCTCGGCCCTGCCGTACAGCGAGTGGATGCTCGCCACCCTGCACGCCCACGGTCTCGATCTGGAGACCGCCTTCACCGCCCATCTCACCCTGCTCAACAACATCCGCGGGATCGCCGTGAACCTGGAGGCGGAGCGGGAGGCCGAGGCGCACAGCGGTCTCGACAACGAGGACTGGATGGACTCCCAGGAGCCCGCGCTCCTGTCGGTCCTCGCGTCCGGCCGGTTCCCGACGCTCTCCCGCCTCGCCTCGGCCGGTTACGACCTCGACGTCGACGCCCTCTTCGAGTTCGGCCTCCAGCGCCTCCTCGACGGCCTCGCCCCGCTCCTCGACGCCGGCACCGCCGACTCCGCCGACTGAACAGCGGGCGCCGCTAAGGGAGTTCCGCCTCGATCAGGTCCGCCGCGCGCCGGGTGCCGCCCTCGTGCACCATCTCCTCCCGGATGGCCCGGGCCCGGCGGGCGACCTCGGGGTCGGCGACGAGGCCGAGCACGGCCTCCCGCAGCCGCTCGGGGGTGACCTCGGCCATGGGCAGGTGGCGGGCGACGCCCAGCGCCTGGAGCATGTCGGCGTTGCCGAACTGGTCGACCGCCTGCGGCACGGCGACCATCGGGGTCGCCGTGGCCAGACCCTCCTGGCTGCCGCCCGCGCCCGCGTGGGTGACGAAGGCGTCGGCCTCGCGCAGAATCGCCTCCTGGGGGACCCAGGAGCGCACCTCGATGTTGTCCGGGATCTCGCCGAGCTCGGCCGGGTCGACGAACGCGCCGATCTGCAGCACGACATGCCAGTCGGCCAGTCCGCCGAAGGCCTCGACGCAGGCCCGGTAGAACGCCGGCTGCTTGGTGTACGCGGAGCCGAGCGAGACCAGGAGCAGCTTCCCGGCGCCCTCGGGGCGGCGCCACTCCCCCGGCTCGGGGCGCTCGCCGCGGCAGGCGCCGACGAAGGTGAAGACGGACTCGTCGACCCGGTCGGCGTGCGGCTGGAGCGCCCGCGGGATGAGCACGATCCCGCGCCGCGGGCGCCCGACGAACGGGTCGGGGTGGGTGTGGACGCCGTGCGCGGTGAGCCAGGCGGTGAAGCGGGCGTAGTACGCCCGGCCGCGCGGCGAGGCCTTGAGCTCCGCGTACATCGGCTCGGCGACCTCCTCCTCGTATCCCGTCCAGGGGACGAGGTTCGGCCACAGGGAGACGGCGGGGACGCGCCAGGTGTGGGCGAGGACGCGCGCCGGGTACGAGGTGATGTCGTGCAGCACCAGGTCGGGCCGGTCGCCGGCGAAGGCCGCGTCGAGCTGCGGAAGGGCCTGGACGGCGTCGTCGAGGAACGGTTCGAGGTTGTCGATGAGTTCGGTGCCCCAGGCGTCGGGGTCGTCGCCGGTGGGGAGGGTCGACGTGTAGACGACGGGCGTGGCGCCGGTCGCGGCGACCTTCTCGGCGAAGGCGGCGGGGATCGCGTAGCTCACGCGGTGCCCCCGGTCGACGAGCTCGCGGATCACGTCGAGGCTGGGGTTCACATGCCCGTGCGCGGCGATGGAGAACATGGCGATGTGGGAGCGGGGGGTCGTGGTCATGCCCTCCACCCTAGGCAAGACGAAACGTCTCGTCTAATCAATTTCGCTGGTAGCGGGCCAGGACCCGGTTGCCGTCCGACACCAGGCGCTTTCGCAGCTCCGCCAGGTCGATCGCGCCGCTGTAGTACTCCTGGAAGGCGGGGGTGGCGACCTTGTCCTTCCACTCCGGATAGCCCCGCACCGACGGGGCGGGCGCGGGGCGCAGCTGCCGGGCGACGGCCGCGCCGGTGGCCCAGCCGTGTGCGGGGGTGTGCAGGGCGGGGTCGCCGAGGGCCGCGGTGGAGGTGGGGAGCATCCAGTCGCCGCGCGCGAGCCGGACCGCGTTGCGGGGCTGGAGGAAGAAGTCGAGGAACCGGGCGGCCTCCTTCTTGTGGGGGCTGTCCTCGGCGATGGAGAGGGTCTGCGGGCTGACGCCCTGTGCGAGCCCGGCCGCACCGGCGGGCGCGGGAAGGACGACCCAGTCGAAGCCCTTCGGCGCCTGCCGGGCGATCTGCTGCCGGTACGAGAAGCCCAGCGGGACCATCGCGTACCTGCCGCCGAAGAAGCCGGGCAGGGTGTCCGAGCCGCCGCTGCCGAGCGTGGCGCGGGAGGCCGTGCGGTCGGTGTCGGTCATGGCGCGGATGGTGCCGGGCACCACGGCGTCGCCGTCGTCGAAGCGCAGCACGGCCTTGCCGTCGGGCGCCCGGTGGAAGAGCCGGCCGCCGGCCGAGAGACCGAGGTTGAGCGAGACGGAGACCGGCTCCTTGAGCGGCCAGGCGACCGCGTACCGGCCCTCCCCCATCACCGCCGTCAGCCTTCTGCCGATCTCCCGGAACTCCGGCCAGGTCCAGGGGTCCTCGGCGGTCGGGATGCGCACACCGGCCTCCTTCAGGAGCTTCCGGTTGGCCATGATCATGCGCGGTTCCTGGAGGAACGGCACCCCGTAGATCCCGTCGCCGAAGGTGGTCGTCCCCCAGCTGTGCGCGGGGATGTCGGCGCGCAGCCGGGCGGACAGCAGGCCGCGCAGATCGGCGAGATAGCCGCCGTAGGCGAAGTCGGCGAGGTCGTCGGAGGCGTCGTGGATGAGGTCGGGCGCCTCGCCGCCCTCGAAGGAGGTGAGCAGCTGGTCGTGGACGGAGTCCCAGCTGCCCTGGACGTAGTCGACCTGGATGCCGGGGTGGGCCGCGTTCCACTCCTCCACCAGCTGCTTGTTGGCGTCGACGGACTCCTGCTGCCAGGCGAGGGACTGGAAGCGGAGCCGGATCACACCGTCGTCGGCTTCGCGCCCGTCCGGGCCGGAACAGCCGGTGAGGAGCAGCGTGAGCACGGCCGCCGCGGCCGTGAACAGGCTTCCGTATCTCATGACTTCACCGCCCCGGCCAGCATGCCGCCGGTGATCCGCCGCTGGATGACGGCGAAGACGACGAGGGAGGGCAGGGTGGCCAGGAAGGCCGCGGCGGCGAGCGGGCCGAGGTCGGCGACGCCCTCCGCGCCGAGGAAATGGGTGAGGACCACGGGCAGGGTCTGTTTCCCCGGGGTCTTGAGCAGGACCAGGGCGAAGAAGAACTCGTTCCACGCGGTGACGAAGGCGAAGAGCGCGGTGGCGGCGATGCCGGGGCCGAGCAGCGGGGCGGTGACCGAGACGAGGGTGCGCAGCCGCCCGGCGCCGTCGACGGCCGCGGCCTCCTCCAGCTCGACCGGGACGGCCCGGACGTAGCCGGTCAGCATCCACAGCGCGAAGGGCAGCGACCACACCACGTACACCGCCGTCAGTCCGGCGAGGCTGTCGACCAGGTGCAGGTTCTTCAGGACGAGGAAGAGCGGGATGATCAGCAGCACGAAGGGGAAGGCCTGGCTGACCACGACCCAGCCGGTGGCGGCGGCGGTGAGCCGGGAGCGGTGGCGGGCGAGCACGAAGGCCATCGGGGTGGCGAGGAGGACCGCGACCAGGGCGGCGGCGAGCGCCGCCAGCAGGCTGTTCCCGGCGGCCCGCAGCAGCGGCTGCTCGTCGAAGGCCTGCCGGAAGTTGTCGAGTGTGGGGTCGCGCGGGATCCAGGTGGGGTGCAGGGAGCCCAGCTCCGTGGCGGGCTTGAAGGCGGTCGAGACCAGCCACAGGAAGGGGAAGGCGAGGAAGACCAGGTACGCGAGGAGTGCGAGGTACTGGCCGAACCGCGCGGGGCCGCTGGTGCGGAAGGCGCTCACCGGTCCTGGTCCTCCTTCAGCCGTCCGACGAGATACAGGGCGAGGAGTACGGAGACGACGGCGACCATCACGCAGCCCATGGCGGCGGCGTAGCCGAACTGCCCGTAGCGGAAGGCCTCCTCGTAGGCGAAGAGCATGGGCAGCCGGGTGCGGCCGCCCGGTCCGCCGCCGGTCAGCACATAGACCAGGGCGAACGAGTTGACGTTCCAGATCAGGTTCAGGGCGCTGATGGCGAGGGCGACCGGACGCAGCGCGGGCCAGGTGACCGCGCGGAAGCGCTGCCAGGCGCCGGCGCCGTCGAGGGCCGCCGCCTCGTGCAGTTCGCGCGGGGTGTTCTGGACGCCGGCGAGCAGGGCGACGGTGGTCTGCGGCATGCCGGCCCAGACGCCGACCACGACGACGGCGGGCAGGGCGGTGGCCAGTCCGCCGAGCCAGACCCGGCCCTCGCCGAGGCCGAGGTCGCGCAGGGTCTCGTTGAGGACGCCCGCGTCCGGGTTGTAGACGAGCCGCCACATGATGCCGACGACGACCTCCGGCATCGCCCAGGGGACGATCGCGAGGGCCCGGGCCAGCCAGCGCAGCCGGAGCCGCTGGTTCAGCAGCAGGGCGAGGCCGAGGGAGAGCAGGAACTGCGGGACGGTGACGCCGACCGCCCAGACCAGGCCGATGCGGAAGGAGTCCCAGAAGAGGGTGTCGTGCAGCAGGTCCCTGAAGTTGAGGGAGCCGATCCAGCCGGTGGCCTGGGTACGGCCCGACTGCGCGTCCGTGAAGGCCAGCGCGACACCGTAGAGGAGGGGGCCGACGCTCAGGAACAGGATCGGCAGCAGCGCGGGGAGGACCAGGAACCAGGGCCCGTGCAGGGGTCCCGGGCGGGGGCCTGGCCCGCTCCCGGGAGCCCTGCGCCCCGTGGACCGCCCGGCCGCGGTCGTCACCGTCACAGACCTGCCCCCTTCGTCGGGTCGGGCCGGTCGTGCCGCGTGCTCCGGCCGGTCCTCGCCTCGCGTCGGTCATGCCGTCCAGGGCGGTCATCGTCCTGAGGGGCCGCCGGTTCGTCAAGGCGACCTGCGCGGATGCGAGACTTTGGCGGAATCGCACCTGCTGTGGGGAGAGAACGATGGACGAGGCACGGGCACGGGAGATCCTGGCCGCCGTCGGACTGCGGGCGGCCGAGGCGTCGCTGCTCGCGCTGGGCGAGAATGCGGTCTTCGCCCTGGGTGACCTGGTGGTCAAGGTCGGCCGGGACGCCGAGCTGCTGCCGCGCGCCGAGCGGGAGCTGGCCCTGGCCGGCTGGCTGGCGGAAGCGGGCGTCCCCGCCGTACGGGCCGCGGAGCCGAAGCCGCGGACGGCCGAGGGGCACCCGGTCACCCTGTGGCACCGGCTGCCCGAGGCGGTCCGGCCGGCCGAGCCGCGCGATCTGGCGCCGCTGCTCCGGCAGGTGCACGCGCTTCCCGAGCCGGCCGGCCTGGCGCTGCCGCGGCGGGAGCTGCTCGGCGGGGTGGAGCGCTGGCTGCGGCTGGCGGGCGATGCGATCGACCCGGCCGACGCGGCCTTTCTGCGCGAGCGCCGCGACTCCTTCGCGCCGGCGGCCGCCGCCCTCACCCCGCATCTGACGCCGGGCCCGATCCACGGCGACGCCCTGCCCCGCAATGTGCACGTCGGAGCTGACGGCCCGGTCCTGGTGGACCTGGAGACCTTCTCCTCCGATCTGCGCGAGCACGACCTGGTGGTGCTGGCGCTCTCCCGCGACCGCTACGGCCTCGACCCGGCCGCCTACACCGCCTTCACCGAGGCGTACGGCTGGGACGTGCGCGACTGGGAGGGCTGCGCCGTGCTGCGCGGGGCGCGCGAGACCGCGAGCTGCGCCTGGGTGGCGCAGCACGCCCCGACGAACCCGAAGGCGCTCGCCGAGTTCGAGCGGCGGGTCGCCTCGCTGCGGGACGGCGACCCGGAGGTGCGCTGGTACCCCTTCTGAAGATCGACCTGCCATCATGAGCGCCTGTCGAACCGACCGGTAACGAACGGGGTGTTGTGATGCGGATGGAGCTGTCGGACGTCACGCTGGACGTCGAGGTGAGCGGCGAGGGACCGGCCGTGCTGCTGGTGCACGGCTTCCCGGACTCCCACCATCTGTGGCGGCATCAGGTGCCGGCCCTGAACGCGGCCGGGTACCGGACGATCGCGCCGACCCTGCGCGGCTTCGGCACCTCGGACCGGCCCGAGGGCGGCCCGGAGGCGTACTCCCCGGCGGCCTCGGCGGCGAACCTGGTGGAGCTGCTGGACCGTCTGGGGACCGACCGGGCCCATCTGGTCGGCCACGACTGGGGGTCGGGCATCGTCCAGGGCCTCGCCCAGGCGGTGCCGGACCGGGTGCGGAGCCTCGCCATCCTGTCCGTCGGGCACTTCGCGGCGATCCGGGGCGCGGGCTGGGAGCAGAGGATGCGCTCCTGGTACATGCTGCTCTTCCAGCTGCCGGAGCTGGCCGAGAACTGGCTGTCCCACGACGACTTCGCCAACCTCCGCGAGATGCTCGGCGAACACCCGGACGCGGAGGCCGTCTTGGAGCCGCTGCGGGCACCGGGGGCGCTGACGGCCGCGTTGAACATCTACCGTGCTGGCGTCCCGGCCGAGGTGCAGTTCGCCCCCGCGCTGCCGCTGCCGCCGCTGCCGGAGCAGGTCCCGGTGATGGGCGTGTGGTCCACCGGCGACCGCTTCCTCACCGAGCGGCAGATGGCGGGCACGGCCGAGCACGTCGCCGGGTCCTGGCGCTACGAGCGGGTGGAGGACGCGGGCCACTGGCTCCAGCTGGACCAGCCGGCGAAGGTCAACGAGCTGCTGCTCTCCTTCCTCAAGGACAACAGCTAGGGGCGAGACGCCCCCTGCGTCCGGCCCGCCACCGGCGCCGGGGTGCGCAGCGGCCAGACGGGGTCGACGACCGCGTCAGCGCTGCCCTTGCGGCGCAGGAAGGACTGGAAGTCCTCGGCCCACTCGCGGTACCAGCCGATCTGCCGCTCGTGCAGCTCGGCCGGGCCGAGGGCGGCGACCGAGGCGTGCCGCTCGGCTATCGCGACGGCCACCTCGACCGCGGCCAGCGCGTCGGCGGCCGCCTGGTGGGCGCCGGTGAGGACCACCCCGTACTCCGCGCAGACCGCTTCGAGGGTGCGCTTGCCGCGGCGGTAGCGGTCGACGGCGCGGTCGATGGTGTACGGGTCGATGACCGGGCCTATCGAGGCGCCGCCGAGCCGCTCGCTCAGCGAGGGCAGGCCGTGCCGCCGCAACTCGGCGGAGAGCAGGGTCAGGTCGAACGAGGCGTTGTACGCGACGACCGGGACGCCCTCGTTCCAGTACCCCGTCAGCGTGGTGGCGATCTCGTCGGCGACCTCGCGCACCGGCCGGCCCTCGGCCGCCGCGCGCTCGCTGCTGATGCCGTGGATCGCGGAGGCCTGCTCCGGGATGCGGATGCCCGGGTCGGCGAGCCAGTCGTGCCGGCGGACCACCCGGCCGCCGTGGACGCCGACGATCGAGGCGGTGACGATCCGCGCCTCCAGCGGTTCGGTGCCGGTCGTCTCCAGGTCGAAGCCGACCAGCGGTTCCGCATGCCAAGCCATCGGGTCCTCCTTACGTGATCTCCCCCGTGGTGATGCACACCCTCGCACGCGCCACTGACAATCCCGCCCGGGGCCGTCGGGAAGCGGCCCGCCGAGGGCCGCCGGCGTCAGGAAACGGGGCGGGAATCCAGCCACACGGACTCGAATTCCTCACGGTATGTCGGGAAAAGTCCGTGTTCTCCGTCACGGTCGGGGCCCTGCCCCGCGCGCAGCACGTTCCGCCCGCCGCCGCGCAGCACCAGGACCGGCGCTTCCATGCCGCGCGCCTTGCGGAGGTAGGACTGGACGACGGCCACCCCGTCCGGGCCGTCACCGTCGACCAGGTAGGCGGTGAAGCGCGGGGTCTCGTCGAAGACGTGGATCTGGAAGGCGCCCGGGTCGCGCAGCTTGGAGCGCACCCGCCGCATGTGCAGGATGTTCATCTCCACCGAGCGGCTCAGCTCGCCCTTCTTCAGTCCCAGTTCCCGCTCGCGCCGTTTGACCGCGCTGCTGGCCGGATTGAGGAAGAGCAGGCGGATCCGGCAGCCGGACTCGGCGAGCCGGATCATCCGGCGCCCGGAGAAGTTCTGCACCAGCAGGTTCAGGCCTATGCCGGTCGCGTCGAGCCGGCGGGCCCCGCCGAACAGGTCCTCGGCCGGCAGCTGCCGCTGGAGCCGGACCCGGTCGGGATGGACCGAGACCACGTCGGCGTAGCGGTCGCCCACCAGGTCCTCGACGGCGTCGACCGGCAGCCGGTCGGCCGAGGGCACCCCCGCCCCGCTCCCGAGGATCTCCAGGAGCCGGGCGGAGGCACGCTCCGACTGGGCGAGCACGGTCAGCGACAGGGCCCGGTTGCGGGAGACGACGTTGCGCGTCACCTCCAGCTCGTCCAGGGCCAGTTCGACCTCGCGCCGGTCGTCGAAGTAGGGCTCGAAGCAGGGCCAGTGCTGCACCATCAGCTCCCGCAGCTGCGGGAGGGTGAGGAAGCTGAGCACGTTGTCGTCGGCCGGGTCGAGCAGATAGCCCTTGCGCCGCGAGACCTCACGGACGGCCACGGCACGCTGGACCCACTCCTGGCCGGCCGGCCCGGCCGCGGCCACCACCCACTCCTCGCCGTGCACCGGCTCGTAGACCGGCCGCAGCACCGCCGCGACGACGGCCCGCAGCCGCTGCTCGACGAGGTTGAGCCAGATGTAGGCGCGACCGGCCCGCTGGGCCCGGGTGCGCACCTCGCTCCACGCCTCGGCGCCCCAGTCCAGCTCGGCTCCGATCTCGACCGGGCGGGCGACGGAGACCGCGCCGGGCGGTACCTCCACGGGGTCCGCAGGTTCCGATTCGTGGCCCGCGTCCCCTGGGGGCAGCTCCAGCCCTCCCGAGCTCACCCGCGCACCGCCTTCTGTTCCCCTGACACCCAACGATCAAGGAAGGGTACTCCGGGAGCGGGAGGCGATGCAGCAGGATCGACCGGCCCGTTGCTCAACTGCCCTGAACCGGCGCCCCGTTCCGGCCGGCGAGATCTGCCGGAGTGAGCGGATTCATAGCGGTTACGTCCCGGGGTGCGAGCTGGAACCCCTGCCAGTGGACGGGCATCGGCTGCTGGTCCTCGTCCCGGGCGATGTGGTGGAACCCGATGTTGACCCACACGGCCGGGTTGGTCAGGGTCTCGCCGTTGACCCATTTGTCCACGCTGTCCGGGGCGTTGCGGCCGCAGTTCAGGATGTTGTTGCTGGCGAACTGCTCGCAGGCCCGGGCCTGGGTGAAGTAGACGTCGTGCTTCGTGAAGGGGCGGCCGGAGTAGGTGTTGGTGTGCCCCGGCACGATCTCGTACGAGCGGGCGTGGCCGTCCTTGTTCTTGCCGGTCGCGCTCACCACCCGCCACCAGCGCATGTTCTTCGCGTCCCCGGCGAGCTCCTTGGTGACGGGGGTGCGGGTGGTCTTCACGGTCGGGCCGCCGCCCCGGACGGGCGCGGTGACCTTGGAGTCGTACTGCTCGATCCGGCCCTTGGAGCTGCCGTCCAGGCCGAAGTCCAGCTTCCAGAAGACGTTGTGGGCGTGGCTGGTGGCGTAGTCCCGGGCACCCTTGCCGATGGGCCAGCCGCGGCCGTCGGTGGCGTTGTAGTCGACCGGCGAGAGGCTGCCGGTGGCGCCCACGTTGGCGCCTATGGTGCCGTCGGAGGAGAAGCGCCACTCGGTGATGTACTCGTACCAGCCGACCTTGTTCACCGTGTAGACCAGCAGGTCCTTGCCCTGGGCCTGCCACACCTTGCCGCCCTCGTCGGCGGCCATCCGGTAGGCGTGGCCGCGGGCCCGGGTGGTGGTGCACAGGCCGTTGACCTTGCCGACCTCGGGCACCTTCACCGAGGTGATGGTGCCGCCCGGGCACTCGCCGGGCTTGAGGTTCTGCAGGCCCCAGCCGAAGCCGGCGCCGGTGAGGTCGTCGTACTCGGCGTTGCCGTCGTCGTACGGGACGTGGATCTGGGCCAGCTTGGCGCTGTTGAGCACCCGGATCGGGGCGGGCTCGCCGGGCGGCTGGTAGGTGACCTTGTCCAGGACGAGCCCGGAGTCGGTGTCGTAGCGCCAGCACATGCGCCAGACGGTGCCGCCGTCGAGCTTCTGTTCGATGCGGTAGGCGGCGGAGCAGTCGGGGCGCGGCGGCGCGGGTGCGGCGCTCACGGGCGTGGCGGCCGTCGTGGTGGCGACGGCGGTGCCGAGCAGGGCGCCGGCGGCGAGGACGGCGCCTCGCCTGCGGGCACGCCGAAGTCGCGGTACGGACATGGGTGCGTACTCCCTCGGTACGGGTGTGCGGTGGTTCCCGGTCGGTGGTCGGCCGACGCGGGGTGGTGCCGGTCGGGGTCAGCCGACGCGGGTGACGGTCCTGGCGCTGAGGTCGACGATCAGGTTGCGGGTGTCGATCCAGGCGCCGTTGAGGACCTTGGTGACGAGCCGGACGCACCGGTGCTCGCCGCACCCGGCGAGCTGTGCGGGCACGTTCGCCTCGCGGTAGGTGCGGTAGACGTCGCCGTTGAACCAGAGCTGCTCGGGCGAGGTGAGCTCCTTGCCCGTGGCGTCCTTGTAGTCCTCCCTGACGCCCTTGCCCAGCGGGCTCGCCAGGATCAGCCGCAGGGCCTCGCGCAGCTCCTCGGGGTTGGCCGAGGGCTGCACCCCGCGCTGGGTGCCGGACTGCTCGACCTTCCCCGTGGCGAGGTTGACCGTACGGGTGATGAGCTCGTCGCGCCCGTAGTCGTAGAAGCGGACCTCGGCGCGGCGCGGCCCGTCGGACTGCTCGCCCGGCTGGGGGTCGGCCAGCTCGGTGGCCAGGTGCTGGGGGCCGCGGCCGCCCCGCACGTCCCTCTGGGCGTTCCGCTGCGCCGGGCCCTGCGGGGCCAGCGCAAGGGCCTCGGCCCGCTTCAGCTCGTCGTCGGTGAGCGGGTCGGTGCCGATCCCCTTCTCCCCCTCGGGCGGCGCCGAGGCGAGCGCCGCCGGCCCCGGCGCGGGGCCGTCCTCCCCCGCCGCCGATCCGCCGCCCTGCGGCCCGGCCCCGTCCGCCCGCTGCCCGCCCTGGGCCGCGGCGCGGCCGGGGGCCTCGTCGGCGCCCGCGCTGCCCGGCAGGGCCACGGCGACGGCGACGGCGGTCCCCGTCACCGCCATGGCCGTACCCGCCACCACCTTGCCCAGGTGACGGCGCACTATTTCGTACACACTTCCCCCCTTGAAGCAGGATTTCCCCGATTTCTCTGCGGTCACCCGGTAGGACGGGTCGAAGTCCTAGGAGGTTGCGCCTGTTTCGGGCAGGATCTGGCCGGAGTACAGCCCTTGCACCCGGAGCAGAAGTGGAAGAGTGGGTCTATGCAGGTCTGGCCGGGTCAGGCGTATCCCTTGGGCGCCACCTACGACGGCGCGGGAACCAATTTCGCGGTCTTCTCGGAAACCGCACACAGGATCGAGCTGTGTCTGCTCCATGACGACGGCTCGGAGACGGCGGTGGAGCTGCGCGAGACCGACGCGTTCGTGCGGCACGCCTATCTGCCGGGCGTGATGCCCGGTCAGCGCTACGGCTTCCGGGTCCACGGCCCGTACGCCCCGGAGCGCGGACTGCGCTGCAACGCGGCGAAGCTGCTGCTCGACCCCTACGCGCGTGCGGTGTCGGGCACGGTGAACTGGGGCGAGTCGGTCTACGGCTACCACTTCGGGCGGCCGGACTCGCGCAACGACCTCGACTCGGCGCCGGACACCATGACCTCGGTCGTGGTGAACCCCTACTTCGACTGGGGCGACGACCGGCGCCCGCGCACCGAGTACCACCACACGGTGATCTACGAGGCCCATGTGAAGGGCCTGACGATGCTCCACCCGGACCTGCCCGAGGAGCTGCGCGGCACCTACGCGGGTCTCGCGCACCCGTCGGTCATCGGCCATCTGAAGGAACTGGGCGTCACGGCGCTGGAGTTGATGCCGGTCCACCAGTTCGTCAACGACCACCGGCTGGTGGACGCGGGACTGTCGAACTACTGGGGCTACAACACGATCGGCTTCTTCGCCCCGCACAACGCCTACGCCTCCTGGGGCGACCGGGGGCAGCAGGTCCTGGAGTTCAAGTCGGCGGTGCGGGCACTGCACCAGGCCGGCATCGAGGTGATCCTCGACGTGGTCTACAACCACACCGCCGAGGGCAACCACCTGGGTCCGACGCTGTCCTTCCGGGGCCTGGACAACCCCTCGTACTACCGGCTCGCCAACGACCCCCGCTACTACACGGACACCACCGGCACCGGGAACTCGCTGCTCATGCGGTCCCCGCACGTACTGCAGCTGATCATGGACAGCCTGCGGTACTGGGTGACGGAGATGCACGTCGACGGCTTCCGCTTCGACCTGGCGGCGACCCTGGCCCGCCAGTTCCACGAGGTGGACCGGCTCTCGTCCTTCTTCGACCTGGTGCAGCAGGACCCGGTGGTCAGCCAGGTGAAGCTGATCGCCGAGCCCTGGGACCTGGGCGAGGGCGGCTACCAGGTGGGCAACTTCCCGCCGCAGTGGGCCGAGTGGAACGGCAAGTACCGCGACTGCGTGCGCGACCTGTGGCGCGGCGAGCCGCGCACGCTGGCCGAGTTCGCCTCGCGCCTGACCGGCTCCTCCGACCTCTACCAGGACGACGGGCGGCGCCCGCTGGCCTCGGTGAACTTCGTGACCTGCCACGACGGCTTCACCCTGCGCGACCTGGTGTCGTACAACGACAAGCACAACGAGGCGAACGGCGAGGACAACCAGGACGGCGAGAGCCACAACCGCTCCTGGAACTGCGGCGCCGAGGGCGACACCGACGACATCGGCATCGGCGAGCTGAGGGCCCGCCAGACCCGCAACTTCCTGGCGACGCTGATGCTCTCGCAGGGCGTGCCGATGCTCAGCCACGGCGACGAGTTCGGGCGGACCCAGGGCGGCAACAACAACGCCTACTGCCAGGACAACGAGGTCTCCTGGGTGCGCTGGCCGAAGCCGGGCGGCGAACCGGAGTCCACCCTCCTGGAGTTCACCCGGGCGATGGTGAAGCTGCGCCGGGACCACCCGGTCTTCCGGCGCCGGCGCTTCTTCCACGGACGTCCGGTCGAGGGCACCCACGACGAGCTCACCGACATCGCCTGGTTCACCCCGGAGGGCGAGGAGATGACCGCCCGGGACTGGCAGGCGGGCAACGCCCAGGCGCTGACCGTCTTCCTCAACGGCAACGCGATCTCCGAGCCCGGTCCGCAGGGCGAGCGGATCTCCGACGACTCCTTCCTGCTGATGTTCAACGCCTCGTCGCAGGAGCTGGAGTTCGAGGTCCCGGACAGCCACGGCGAGTCCTGGAAGGTCGTCGTGGACACCTCCCACCCGGAGGGGATGCCGCCCGACGTGGGCCCGATGGTGACGGCCGGCGAGCGGGTGACGCTCGCCCCGCTCACGCTGACGGTGCTGCGAAGGCCGGCCTGACCTCCCTCGTACGGACCCGGACCGTCCACGACAGGACGGCGCAGGCCACGGCCGCCCCGGCCGCCACTCCGAAGGCGGCCGGGGCGCCGTGCGTCTCGGCGAGGCGGCCCGAGACGGCCAGCGCGAGGGCCTGGCCGCCGACGATCCCGCTGGTGAGGAAGGCCATGGACTCGGCGAGCCGGGCGGGCGGCACGATCCGCTCGGTGAGGCCGAAGACGGTGATGAGGTGCGGCGCGTAGGCCACCCCGAGGACGACGACGCCCGCGTAGAGCCCGCCGAGCGTGTCCACGAGGACCAGCGGCGCGGCGAGCACCACGAGGGCCGCTGTGGCGGCGCGCCAGCGGGTGGTCAGGGCGATCCGGGCGGGCACGGCGGCCGTGGCGAACCCGGCGGCGGCGCTCGTCACCCCCATGGCGGCGTAGACGAGACCGGCCTGGTCGGGTGCGCCGAGCCGTTCGGTGAGCTCGGTGATCCCGGCCTGGGAGGCACCGAACATGGCGCCCTGGAGGACCATCGTGGCCCGCAGGGCGTAGCCGGCGGCGGGCAGCCGCGTCCGTTCGGCGGCACTCGTTCGGGTGGCCTTGGAGACGGCCGCCGCCCGGGCGGTGGGGTGCAGGGCGAAGGCGGTGCCGCAGCTCGCGAGGAGCGCGGCGGCGGTCAGCAGGGCGGCGGCCGGGTGGGCGAGGGTGGCGGCCAGGCCGACCAGGGCGGGGCCGAGGACGAAGGAGATCTCGTCGAGGGTGCCCTCGAAGGAGAGCACGGTGCCCACCGCGCGGTCGTCGGCGCCGGCCGCGCGGGCCAGGTTCACCGAGCGGGTCCTGGCGAGCGGGCCGATCTGCGGGACGGTCGCCCCGGCGAGGACGCCTAGCAGCACCAACGCCCCGGTGCCGGCCCGGTCGAGGGCGGCGAGCACCAGGGCCGTGACGGCGACGGCGTTGGCGAGGGCGGCGGCCAGCACGACGGGCCGCTGGCCGCGCCGGTCGGCGAGCCGCCCGATCACCGGGCCCGCGAGGGTCTGTCCGGCGGCGAGCGCCCCGCCCGCGAGGCCCGCGGTGGTCAGCGAGCCGCTGGTCTCGGCGACCAGGAGCAGGCTGCCGAGCTGACACATGGCGGTCGGCAGTCGGCCGAGGAAGGAGACGACCGGAAGGACCGGTCCGAGCAGGGACAGCGTGTCGCGATACATCCGGAGCATCACGCGAACGTAACGCGATGCACTCGAACGGGCGCATGCGTCGATGACACAGAAGCCGCCGCGGCGGGTACGTACGTTCGCATGACGTCCTCTTCGCCGGGCGGGCCCGGGCACCTCACCGAGCGGGCGCTGCCCACCGCCACCTACCGGCTCCAGCTGCAGCCGGAGTTCCCGTTCGCCGCCGCCGAGCGGGCCGTGCCGTACCTCGCCGAGCTCGGGGTCTCGCATCTGCACCTCTCGCCGGTCCTTCAGGCCGTGCCGGGTTCGACGCACGGGTACGACGTGACCGACCACCGCGCCGTACGGGCCGAGCTGGGCGGCGAGGCGGGCCTGCGGGCGCTCGCCGCGACCGCGCGGGCGCACGGCCTCGGCCTGGTCCTCGACCTGGTGCCCAACCACATGGCGGCCTCGCCCCGGCACAACCACGCGCTGCGGGCGGTGCTCCGGGACGGCCCGGACTCGCCGTACGCCCGCTGGTTCGACATCGACTGGGCGGCGGGCGACGGGCGGATGCTGCTGCCGGTGCTGCCCGCGCGGCTCCCGGAGGTACGCGACCGGATGACGGTCGCGGACGGCGTCCTGGTCCTGGACGGCCAGGAGTTCCCCCTCCGCGCGGGCACCGAGGGGCTGCCGCTCGACGAGCTGCTCGACGCCCAGTGGTACCGGCTCGCCTGGTGGCGGCTGGCCCGCACCGACCTCAACTACCGCCGCTTCTTCACCATCTCGGACCTGATCGGGGTCCGGGTGGAGGACCCGGAGGTCTTCGCCGCCACCCATGCGAAGGTCCTTGAGCTGGTCGCGGACGGCGTCGTCGAGGGCCTGCGGATCGACCACCCGGACGGGCTCGCCGACCCCGAGGGCTATCTGGAGCGCCTGGAGGCGGCGACGGGCGGACGCTGCTGGACGGTGGTGGAGAAGATCCTCACCGGACCCGAGCCGCTGCCCGCGTCCTGGCCGGTGGCGGGCACCACCGGCTATGACGCGCTGCGGTACGTGGACGGCCTCTTCACCGACCCGCTGGGCGCCGACGAACTGGCCGACGTGTACCGCGAGTTCGCGGGCCGGGCGGGCGACCGGGGCGGCTACTGGGAGGCGACCGCGCGGCGCGCCGCGTACAAGGTGGTCACGCACGAACTGGCCTCGGAGACGGCCGCGCTGACCCGACTCGCCGACCGGATCTGCTCCGCCGACCCGGGCCTGCGCGACCACGCCCCCTGGGCGCTGCACACCGCGGTGCGCGAACTCCTCGTCCGGGTGCCGGTGTACCGGACCTACCGCACGGGCGGCGAGCAGGTGCTCACCCCGGAGGCGGCGCGCGGCGCGAAGGCCGCGTTCGCGGTGCCGGAGGAGGCGACGGCGGTGGACGTGGTGCGGGACCTGGCGCTCGGGCTGCGCGGCGACGGACCCGACGAGCGCGCGTTCCGCGCGCGGTTCGCCCAGACCTCGTCGGCGCTGCGGGCCAAGTCGGTGGAGGACACGGCCTTCTACCGCTACACCCCGCTCCTCTCGGCGAACGAGGTGGGCGGCGACCCGGGCCGCCCCGCGGTGCCGCCGGACGAGTTCCACGCGTACTGCGTGCGCATCGCCCGGGACTGGCCGGGCACGGGCACGGTCCTGACCACCCACGACACCAAGCGCAGCGCCGACGTACGGGCCGGGATCGCCGTCCTCTCCCAGTGCCCGCAGCGCTGGGCCGAACTCCTGCAGGAGGTCTCCGGGGTGCCCGCGCCCGAGCCCCATCTGGCGTGGACGGCCTGGCAGACCGCCTTCGGCTTCGGCACCCCGGACGCGGCCCGCCTGGGCCCCGCCGTCCTCAAGTCCGTACGGGAGGCGGGCCTGCACACCAGCTGGACGGAGCCGGACGAGACGTACGAGCGGGCCGTCGCCGACTTCGTGGCGGCGGGCCCCGGACGCATCCCGCTGCGCACCGCCTCGGCGGCGGCCTTCGCCCTGGAGCCGCACATCCGCACCCAGATCCTCGGGGCGACGCTCGTCCATCTGACGATGCCGGGCGTCCCGGAGCTCTACCAGAACACGGAGCGGGAGTACCGCGCCCTGGTCGACCCGGACAACCGGGCGCCGTTCGCACCGGGCCCGGACGACGACAAGACCGCCCTGGTCCGC
The DNA here is from genome assembly GCF_044386705.1 of Streptomyces sp. NPDC020422. Taxonomy (NCBI): domain Bacteria; kingdom Bacillati; phylum Actinomycetota; class Actinomycetes; order Kitasatosporales; family Streptomycetaceae; genus Streptomyces; species Streptomyces sp. NPDC020422. The sequence goes on from NZ_JBIRVJ010000011.1 coordinate 71,344, forward strand.
GCCGCGCTCCGGCTGCGCCGCAGCCGCCCCGAGCTCTTCGGCGCCACCTCCACGTACACCCCGCTGACCGCGACCGGCCCGGCCGCGCCGCACTGCCTGGCCTTCACCCGCACGGACCGCGTCCTGACCGCCGTCACCCGGCTCTCCCTGAGGCTCGCGGAGTCGGGCGGCTGGCAGGACACCTCGCTCGTCCTGCCGGAGGGCCGCTGGCTCGATCTCCTGGACGGGATGCGGGAGTTCACGGGCGGCACGGAGACCCCGGTGAAACTGGCGGAGCTCTTCGAGGAGCGGCCGGTGGGGCTGCTGGTCCGGGCGGAGTGAGGGGGCCGGAGGCGCGATGACAGACTGTTGATCATGACAAAGGATCAGACCGGCCGGCTCATCGGCGCCTCCTTCGGGCTCTTCTTCGTGCAGGCGAACGCGGGCGCCCTGCCGACGCGGTTCGCCGCCCCGTTGCGCGGTCTCGCCGTGGCAGCGTTCGTCGCCCTGGTCGTCTTCGGCCGCCGCCGCGCGACGGCGGCGCCGGCGGGCGAGGCGCCGGCGGGCGAGGCGCCGGTCTCCCGCTTCGGGCGGCGCTACTGGCTGGTGGTGGCGGCCGAGGTGGTCGCGCTCGCGGCCGGACTCCTGGTGATCAGCCGGGTGCTGCACGCCCCGCACGCCGCCGTGGGGTGGATCGCCTTCGTGGTGGGCGTGCACTTCTTCGGCCTCGCGGCCGCCTGGCGCAGGCCCCGGCTGCACGCCCTGGGCGCGGCCCTCACCGCCTGCGGCGCGGCCGGCCTCGCCCTCGCGGCCGCGACCGCGTCCCCCGCCGTCATCGCGACGGTCGCGGGCATCCTGCCGGGCGTACTGCTGCTCGCCTCGGTGTGGCGGTCGGACCGGGCGAGGGAGGCGGCGGTGGTGGGCGCGTAGGGGGCGCTCGGCGGGTGGGGGCCGGCGCTCGCCGCGTAGGGCTGCCGCTCGCCGCGTAAGGGCGCTCACCGGGTGGGACCGGCGCTCGCCGCGTAGGGGGCGCTCACCCGGGGCCCCGGTCGGCCGGACAGGGCCTGCTCGCCACCGCGCCCCGCCCCACCGCGCCCGGCCCCACCCCCACCGGCCCCGCCCGCGTCGCGCTACCCCGCCGGGCGCACCAGCAGGCTCCTCGGCGCTCTCGTGATGACGCCCGTCCACTCGGGGCGGAAGCCGTCCGCCAGGCGGAGGCGGGGCATGGCCTGGAACAGGGCGCGCAGGGCGTACTCGGCCTCCAGGGCCGCGAGTTCGACGGCGGGGCACAGGCCCGTGCCGTAGGTCAGCTGGCCCGGGTCGGCGCGGAGCGGGTCGAAGCGGTCCGGTTCGCGGAAGCGGTCCGGGTCGCGGCCCGCCGCGCCGATCAGCAGGGCGACCTGGGCCCCGGCGGGCAGGACGCCCGCGCTGGTGCGCACCTCGCCGCGGGTGCGGCGCATGACGATCTGGACCGGCGGGTCGCGGCGCAGCGACTCGGTCCAGGCGCGGGCGACCAGGCCCGCGGGGGCGTCGCGGAGGGCCGCGACCTGGTCGGGGTCGGTGAGGACGGCGGCGAGGAAGCCGGCCAGGGCCTTCTCCCGCACCGCGATCTGGCCCGTGCACTGGCCGGCGAGCGCGGACGCGGCCCGGCCGCGGACCAGTCGCATCATGTCCCGGTAGGGCACGCCGACGGCGGCGGCCACGGTGCCGGCGGGCAGCCAGTGGCAGAAGTCGGCGACGAGGTCGGCCTGCGGGCGGTCGGCGATCCGGTGGGCGAGGACGAACGCGGTGCGTTCGGCGACGGCCCGCAGCTCGGCCTCGTCGACGTCCGTGTGGGTCTGGGCGCAGGGCGGGTCGCCGGGCCGGTGCCCGTGCGTGAAGCGGGCGTCGGTGAGGGCGCTCGCCACGTCGGCGTACCGGCTGAGCACCCAGGCCCCCAGCAGCGGGTCCCGGGTGAGCGGGAACTCCTCCCGCAGCACCCGGTAGGTGCGGTACGGGTCGCGGGTGGCGCCCGGCTCCAGCGGGCTGGGCGCGATCCGGCGGACCGTGCGGTCCGGTGTCCGGGTGACGGCCCCGGCGGGTGCCATCGCGGGCAGGGCGGCCCAGTGGTCCCGCCACGGTGTGCGCGGATGGTTCGGCTCGTCGCTCATCTCGCCCCCTCGTCGGTCAGCGGCGCGCGTCTCCCCAGCCCATCACCGGGCAGACCCGGTCGCAGCAGGTATACCGCCGTTCGGGTGGTTCGTGGAGGTGTCGACGCGTCAGTTCAGCGAGAGTCGGAAGCTCATCTGGCCGAAGCCCACCATGTCGCCGGCCCGCACCACGACCGCGCCGGTGACCCGGCGCCCGTTGACCGTCGTGCCGTTGGTGGACCCGAGGTCCCGCAGCACCCACAGCCCGCCCTGCAGGGAGAGCTCGGCGTGCAGACGGGAGACCGTCTCGTGGCTGAGCCGCAGCCCGTTCACCGGGTCGCGCCCGATCCGCAGCGGATGCGGCCCCGGCACCGGCAGGAGCAGCTTGGGCAGCCGCTCGGCCCGCCAGGCGCGGCGGATGCTGACGGTGAACGCGGACATCCTCTCGACCGCGCCCACGACCCGCCGGGTCCACGGCGACTCGGTCGTGAGGTCGGCCGTGAGCAGGGCGAGTTCGTCGGACCGCCGGGCGGCGAGCGCCCGCTCCATGCGGAAGAGGAAGGTGTCGTGCGACAGACGGCCCTGGGCGGCTCCCTCACGCAGCACCGCGAGCGCGCGGTCGCGCTCGGCGTCGGTGAGCCGAGGCGCGTCCGGCGGATTGGCCGGGAGCTCGAAGGGTGTCGTCACACCGTGATTGTCGGATGGACGGACCCGGGGTGTCCAGAAGGGCCCCGATATCCCGCAGGCGCCCCGCCCACCTGCGTTGATACGGTCTGCCGACTCGACTACCAGGGGGACACCCGTACATGACCGTTGTCGTTCGACCACTCGCCGGACCCGACGAGCTCGATCTCTTCCAGCGCCTCGACTACGTGCTCGACCACGAGCTCGCCGACGATCTCGCCACCGGCCGCCGCCGCCCCGACTGGATGTGGGTGGCGCTGCGCGGCGACCGGCTGCTCGGCCGGATCTCCTGGTGGGCCGGTCGGGCCGGCGCCGATCCGCAGGCGCTCGACTTCTTCGACCTGGACCCCGCACTCGACGCGGACGAGGCGGCCGGGATCGGCCTGCGCCTGTTGGAGACGGCGAGTGCCGCCGTCGTCCCGGCGGGCGCGGCCCGCCCCGAGTTCGGCCGGTTCATGCCGTCGGACTGGCGCGAGGTCCCGGAGACCCGGGCCCGTCTGGAGACCCTCTTCGGGGTGCTCACGGCCTCGGGTGCCCGCCCGCTGGTGGAGCGGCTGCGTCTGGAGTGGCGGGCGGGGTCGCCCGTGCCCGAGCCGAACGGACGGCTGGTCTTCCGGCCGGTCCGGGACCGCGAGGACCTGGTGGCGCTGATGACCCCGGTCATGGAGGGCACCCTCGACGCGCACGGGCAGGCGGACCTGGCGTCCGGGCTCTCCGCGCGCGAGGCGGCCGAGCTGCACTACGACGAGGAGTTGGCGCACTACGTGTCGCCCCGCGCGTGGTGGCGGATCGCGGAGCTGCCGGAGACCGGGGAGCCCGTCGGCTTCGTCGTCCCCGCCCGCAACAACTACCACCCGATCATCGCGTACCTCGGCGTCCTGCCCGCCCACCGCGGGAACGGCTACATCGACGACGTCCTCGCCGAGGGCACCCGGGTCCTCGCCGCCGAGGGCGTGCCGAACATCCGGGCCGCCACCGACGTCGGCAACGTCCCCATGGCCGGGTCCTTCGCCCGAGCGGGGTACGTGAACTTCGAGCGGGCGATCAACTTCGTCTGGGACGCGCCGGGCACGCGGGGCGCGTGACTGCCAGGATGGTCCCGTAGCTGTACGTCGTCGACGAGGGGACCGTCGCGTGCTGTTCGAGGTGTGGGCGCCGCACGCCCGTGACCGGGTGACGCTGGAACTGGACGGCAGCGGGCACCCGCTGGAGCGGGACGCCGAGCGCCCCGGCTGGTGGACCGGCGTCGTCGCCGCCGAGGACGGCGACCGCTACGGCTTCTCCCTCGACGGCGGGCCCGTCCTGCCCGACCCCCGGGCCCGGCGGCTGCCCGACGGCCCGGACGGCCTCGCCGCGGTCGTCGACCACTCCGCGTACACCTGGCGCAACGCCGCCCCCCGGCTGCGGATGCGCAGCGGCGTCCTGTACGAGCTGCACATCGGCACCTTCACGCCCGAGGGCACCCTGGACGCGGCGGCGGAGCGGCTCGGGGAGCTCGCCGGGCTCGGCGTCACCCATGTGGAGCTGATGCCGCTCTGCCCGTTCCCGGGGGTGCGCGGCTGGGGGTACGACGGGGTGGCGCCGTGGGCGGTGCACGAGCCGTACGGCGGGCCCGAGGCGCTCAAGCGCTTCGTCGACACGGCCCACGGTCTGGGCCTGGGCGTGGTCCTGGACGTCGTCCACAACCACCTCGGCCCGTCCGGCAACCACCTGCCGGCCTTCGGCCCGTACTTCACCGACACCCACCACACCCCGTGGGGCGCGGCGGTGAACCTGGACGCGCCCGGCTCGGACGAGGTCCGGGCGTACTTCCTGGGCAGCGCGCTCGCCTGGCTGCGGGACTACCGGATCGACGGCCTGCGCCTCGACGCGGTGCACGCGCTCGTCGACGACCGGGCGCTGACGTTCCTGGAGGAGCTGTCGGCGGCCGTCGACGAGCTCGCCGGGGAGCAGGGCAGACAGCACTTCCTGATCGCCGAGTCCGACGCGGCCGACCCGCGCACCACCACCCCGCGCCCGGCGGGCGGGCTCGGCGTCCACGCCCAGTGGAACGACGACTTCCACCACGCCCTGCACACGGCCCTCACCGGCGAGTCGCAGGGCTACTACGCGGACTTCGCGCGCGCCCCGATGGCCGCGCTCGCCAAGACGCTCACCCGGGTCTTCTTCCACGACGGGACCTATTCCAGCTTCCGGGGCCGGCACCACGGGCGCCCTGTGGACCGCGCGCGCACCCCCGCGCACCGCTTCCTCGGCTACGCGCAGACGCACGACCAGATCGGCAACCGCGCGACCGGCGACCGCCTCTCCGCGACCCTCTCCCCCGGCCTGCTCGCCTGCGCGGCGACCCTGGTCCTGACCGGCCCCTCGGTGCCGATGCTGTTCATGGGCGAGGAGTGGGGCGCGAAGACGCCCTGGATGTACTTCACCGACCACACCGACCCCGAACTCGCCGAGGCCGTACGCCGGGGGCGGCGCCGCGAGTTCGCGGCCCACGGCTGGGCGGAGGAGGACGTCCCCGACCCCCAGGACCCGGCCACCCGCGACCGCTCGGTCCTCGACCGCACGGAACGCGAACGCGACCCGCACAAGCGCCTCCTGGCCTGGCACCGCGAACTCATCGCCCTCCGCCGCACCCTCCCGGACCTCACCGACCCCGACCTGGCCGGGGTGAAGGTGGCCTTCGACGAGGAGGCCCGCTGGCTCGTCTTCCGCCGCGGCGACATCCGGGTGGCGGTGAACCTGGGCAAGACCCCGGTGGACATCCCCCTCGGCTCCAACGGCCGCGACCGGGTGCTCGCCGCCTGGGAGAGGACGCGGGCCCCCGGCCGGGACGGACTGCTGCGCCTGCCGGCGGAGTCGGCGGTGGTCCTCACCGACGGCTGACGACCGGCTCGGCGCGGCTGCGCGATCGAGCGCTGCTCTGACGAAGCGGACGGCTACTCGACGATCGCCATCTCCCGCGGCGTGTTGTTGAAGCGCCGCCCGGTGCCGTCCTCCGTCAGGGTGACGATGTCCTCGATGCGGACGCCGAAGCGGCCCGGCAGGTAGACGCCCGGTTCGATGGAGAAGCACATGCCGGGGACGACCGGCCGGGTCTCGCCCTCGATCATGTACGGCGGCTCGTGGGTGGTGACGCCGATGCCGTGGCCGGTGCGGTGGATGAAGTAGTCGCCGTAGCCGGCGTCCGCGATGACCCTGCGGGCGGCGCGGTCCACGTCCTGGCAGGCGATTCCGGCGCGGACGGCCTCGAAGCCGGCCTGCTGCGCCTCCCGTACGAGGTCGTGGACGCGCCGCTCCTCGTCGGTGGGCTCGCCGACGTGGACGGTGCGGGTGGTGTCGGAGCCGTAGCCGTGCTTGAGGCCGCCGAAGTCGAGAACGACCATGTCGCCGCGCTCGATCGTGCGGTCGCCCGCCTCGTGGTGCGGGTTGGCCCCGTTGGGTCCGGAGCCGACGACGGTGAAGTCGACCTGGGAGTGGCCGAACTCCATGAGCAGCCGGGCCAGGTCGGCGGCGACCTCCGTCTCCTTGCGCCCGGCGAAGCGGACCCCCAGGATCTCGCCGTACGCCCGGTCGGCGGCGGCCCCGGCGGCGGCGATCCTGGCGAGTTCGTGCTCGTCCTTGACCGCCCGCAGCATGGGCAGGGCCTCGGTGAGGGAGACGTACGAGGTGGCGGGCAGGGCCTGCTGGAGGCCGAGCAGGTGCATGGCCCAGGCGTTGTCGCTGACGCCGAAGCGCCCGTCGGCGTCGAGCAGCGGCGCGGTCACCGCGTACGGGTCCTTGCCGTCGGTCCAGCCGCGCAGGGTGAGCGCCGGGGCGCCCACGGCCTTCTCCGCGTCCGGGGCCTCCAGGGTCGGGACGACGAGGACCGGGTCGCGGCCGGGGGCGATGACGAGGACGGTGAGGCGTTCGGTGATCGCGGTGGGCTGGTAGCCGGTGAGATAGACCAGGTCGGGGCCGGGGGCGACGAGCACGCCGGCGAGTCCCGCCTCGGCGGCGGAGTCGGCGGCGCGGGCCATCCTGGCCCGGTAGTCCTCGGCGGTGAAGGGGGCGGGCGCGGTGCTCTCGGGCATGGGTGATCTCCTCCTCGACGTACAGCATCCTGCCCGCCCGGCGCGGTGGGCGCGACCGGTCAGCGGCCCTGCTCGGGGTTGCGCACGATCAGGCGTTCCAGGAGGTCCTGGAAGTCGTCGCCGACGACGATCCGCAGCTGCCCGTCCTCCTCGGCGTACTCGCTGAGCTGGGTGAGCGTGCCGGCCCGCCACCAGAAGACGTACGGGCTGATGGCGCCCGGCGTGTCCTCGTAGCCGGACGCGGCGAAGGAGGCCATCGCGCCGAGCGCGGGCACGATGCTGGTGTCGCGGATGGGGTGGAAGGCGAGCTGGTGGCGGAAGGGCAGGGCGACGAGCGCGCCGTCCTCGCCGAGCGGCCGGCCGGTGACGCGGCGGACGACGGCGTCGAGGTCGAGGACGCGGCTCGCCGTGTAGAAGGAGTCGCCGAGGATCACCTCGAAGCGCATCCCGTCGGCGTCCTTGACGGTCTCGTGGCCCTCGACGGGCAGGTCGCGCAGGTTGTGCAGGGCCCGTTCGCGCAGCCGGGCGGGGTCGCCGAGGCGTTCGAGGGCCTCGTCGGTGAGGGTCATGACGCTCTCGGGCAGGTCGAGGGCGAGGACCTCGTAGAGCCCGGGGGCGACCGTGCGGGCGTAGCCGAAGGTGCCGGCGTCGATGCCCTCGCCGCTGACCACCCGGGGGTAGAGCTGGGCGCGGATCTGCTCGGGCGGCAGGGTGTCGAGGGCGGACGGCCCGTCGAGGGCGCGCACCCACAGCCGGACGTGCCGGCGCACCAGCTGGGGCCAGACGGGGGTGCCGCGCGGGTCCTGGTGGCAGACGGCGGCGAGGGTGCCGAGGCCGAAGCGGCGCCCGGAGTCGTCGGTGACGGCGTCGGCGTACACGGTGACTTCGAGTCCGAGTTCGGCGAAGGCCTCGCGGACCCGCCCGCGGAAGAGGGCGGCCTCGCGCTCGGAGAAGTACGAGAACTCCGGGTCCCTCGGGGCGTCCTCGCCGTCCCGCCTGGGCCCTCGCCGGAACCACGCCACGTCCGCCCGCCTTTCGTCGCCGTATCGCGCCCGTTCCGGTCAGACTAGGGCCTGTCCGCGGGATCAGGGGCGGATCGGCCCGGCCGGCCGCTCGCGGGGCGGGGCGGCGAGGCGGGCCGCCAACTCGGCGGCGAGGCCGGTCGGTTCGCCGTTCGGGCTCAGCAGTTCGGTGCGGTGGACGAGCCGCGGGGCGGTGAGGGGGACTGCGGCGGCACCGGGCACCTGGACGGCGGCGGGGTACGGCAGCAGGGCGAGCCCGTGGCCCGCGGCGGCCAGGGCCGCGAGGGTGCGGGCGTCGGTGCCCTCGTAGCGCAGGGCGGGGCGGAAGCCGTGGCCCGCGGGTCCGCCGTGCGCGGCGCGCAGCCGGTCGAGCGGGAAGCCCGCCTCGGGGGCGTCGAGCCAGCGGGCGTCGAGGAGATCGGCGAGCCGGAGCCCGGGGCGTCCGGCGAGCGGATGGTCCGCGGGCAGGACCACGGCGAGCGGCTCCTCGGCGACCCTGCGGGCGGTGAACGGGGCGACGTCGGGCAGCCGCAGCGGGTCGCTGGGCGCGGCGATGCCGTCGACGAGCCCGAGGTCGGCGGCGCCGGTCGCGACGACGGCCGGCACCTCGTCGCGGGGCAGCGTCCGCAGGGTGACCCCGGTGGCGGGCAGCGCGGCGAGGGTGCGGGGCGCGAGGGCCAGCGGCGCGGCGACGAGGGTGAGCGTCTCGCGGGGCGCCGCGGCGAAGCGCGCGAGGTCGGCGCGGGCCGCGTCGAGCCGCAGCAGCAGCGAGCCCGCGTGTTCGAGGAGCCGCTCGCCGGCCGGGGTGGGGCCGACGGGCCTGCGGGTGAGCAGCGGCAGCCCGAGGTCCGTTTCGAGGGCGGCGATGTGCTGGGAGACGGCGGACTGGGTGTACCCGAGCTCCCGGGCCGCCTCCGAGAAGGAGGCGAGCCGGGCGACGGTGAGGTAGGTGCGCAGGAGGTGCGGGTCCATGGGGGCAGGGGCCGCTCAGGACGCGTCGGGCGCGGTCAGCAGGGCGCGGGCGTAGTGCGCGAGAGAGCGGTTGTAGCGGGGCAGGAGGGGGGCCAGGGCGCCGAGGGCGAGGGAGGCCGCCTCGCGGTCGCGGCCGGTGTCGGCGAGGGCGAGGGCGAGGAAGCCGTCGACGGCTCCGGCCAGGGCCTTCTCCTCGGCGTCGAGCCGCTCGGCGGGGATCGCCCGCTCCTCGGTGAGGAGTTCGACGCTCAGGTCGGGTCTCCCGAGGTTGCGCAGACTGCTGGCGAGCTGGACGACGGCGCGGCGGCGGCGCAGCCCGGTGAGCCCGCCGTCGAGGGCCCTGCGGTAGAGCCGCACGGCCTCCTCCGGGTGCCCGGTGGAGTCGTGGGCGGCGCCCCGCTCGAAGAGCGCGACGGGGTCGTCGGCGGGTCGCTCGGCGGCGAGTTCGTCGAGCCGGGCGCGGAACTCGGCGGGGTCCTCATAGGAGTCGAGCCCGGCCCAGAGGTCCTGGACTCGGCGCTCCCAGTCTCCGGTGTCGCTGCTGCTGGTCATGGAGTCAGCCTAGCGAGTACGAGATAAGTGATCGTGATGGACAGTGCAGGAATCATCGTTGGACGTGAACGGGGGCGGCCGCCCAGCATGGTCGACATGACGACCGCAGACACCCACACCCCCCACCGGCCCCTGACCTCTCCCACCTCCCGCACCTCCCGCACCCCCCGGATCGCCCTGGTCGGCGACCGCTCCCCCCATGTGAAGTCCCACGTCCGCATCCCGCTCCTGCTCGACGCCCTCGCCCGGCGGGACGGCCTCGTCCTCGACGCGTACTGGATCCCGTCCGGCGACGCGGCGGAGCCGGGCGCGGTGAGCGGCTTCGACGCGGTGTGGCTGCTGCCGGGCAGCCCGTACGAGAGCGAGGCGGGGGCGCTCGCGGCGATCCGCGCGGCGCGCGAGGAGGGCATCCCCTTCCTCGGCACCTGCGCGGGCTTCCAGCACGCGCTGGTCGAGTTCGCGCGCAACGTGTGCGGGCTCGAACACGCCGCGCACGCCGAGAACGACCCCGAGGCGGACCCCGAGGACCTGCTGCTCGCCCCGCTGGCCTGCTCGCTGATCGGCCACGAGGGGGCGGTGCGGCTGACGCCGGGCTCACTCGCGGAGTCGGTGATCGGCGCGGAGCGCACGACCGAGCGCTACCACTGCGCGTACGGCCCGGACGGGCGCCACCTGGACACGCTGGAGCGGCACGGGATGCGGTTCACGGGCGTGGACGAGGACGGTCAGATCCGGATCGCCGAACTGCCCGGCCACCCCTTCTTCCTGGCGACGCTCTTCCAGCCGGAGCTGTCGGGCGACGGCAGCAGGCCGCACCCGGTGGTGCGGGCGCTCGCGCGGGCGGCGGCCGTCCGGGCCGCGCGCTAGCGGGTGCCGTCGGGGCCGCGCGCCGGCAGGCGCCGCCGGGCCCACGCGCCAGCAGGCGCCGTCCGGGCCGCGCGCTAGCGGGTGCCGTCGGGCGCGCCGAAGTCGACCTCGGCGGCGGGCAGGACGCGGATGCTGCGGCCGGGGAAGTCGAGGTGGCGGAAGATCTCGTTGTGGTGGGCGACGGACCGGTCGGGCTCGGCGTACGGTCCGTCGCCCCCGCGCACCGAGGTGGTGTGCCCGTCGGCGACCAGGACGAGGTCGTAGCGGCGGCTGAGGGCCTGGCGGGCCGTGGTGTCGACACAGATCTCGGTGGCGAAGCCGGTGACGAGGATCTCGGTGACGCCGAGGGCGGCGAGGGTCGCGTCGAGGCGGGTGTCGAGGAAGCTGTCGGCGCTGGTCTTGGCGATCACCGACTCCCCCTCCGCCGGAGCCAGTTCGGGGACGATCCGCCAGCCGTGCGTGCCGGGCCCGAGGCCCCCGCCGTGGTGCTGGACGGTGACGACGGGGACACCGGCGGCGCGGGCGCGGGCGCGCAGTCCGGCGATCACGGCGATGGTCTCGGGGGCGCGGTGGGCGATCTCGGCGAGGGCGTTCTGCATGTCGATGACGAGGAGCGCCGGCGCGTGGGTCATGGCGCCACCGTACGGGTCAGGCGCCGCGCACCACCAGGTCCGCCCGGCCCCTCCCGCGCGCCACCAGACGGGCGTTGGCCTCGTCGGAGTCGGCGACCCAGCGCCGGGCGGTCTCCTCCTCCTTGCCGAAGCGGATGTGCCGGGCGACGAGCCGGGGCACCCGCCGGCGGGCGTCGAGGTCCAGGTACCAGGCCTCGTCGAGCAGCGGCAGCACGGCGGACCAGGGCCCCTCGTCGTGCAGCAGGTAGTTCCCCTCGGTGATCACCAGCGGGACCTCGGGCGGTACGGGTATCGCCCCGGCGACGGGCTCTTCGAGCGCCCGGTCGAAGGCGGGCGCGTAGACGGTCGTGCCGGGCTCGGCGGCCCGCACCCGCAGGAGCAGGGCGGCGTAGCCGGCGGCGTCGAAGGTGTCGGGCGCGCCCTTGCGGCCGGCCCGCCCGAGCCGCTCCAGCTCGGCCTGCGCCAGATGGAAGCCGCCCATGGGGACGAGGACGGCGCTCCCGTCGAGCCGGGCGACGAGCCGGGCCGCGAGGGTCGACTTGCCGGCGCCGGGCGGCCCGGCGATCCCGAGCACCCGGCGCCCCCCGGCCTCGGCGAGCGCCCTGGCCCGCTCGGCGAGCCGATCCAGTTCGGTGGCGTCCATGCGGGGCATTGTCGCACCGCGCGCCCATTGGCGCCCCTGGAGTCATACGTATTACGTTGCCTCCCATGACCGACCTCCCCACCTCCCCCGCCCTGCCCGCCCTGGCCCTGGTCACCCTGGTGGTCCGCGACTACGACGAGGCCGTCGACTTCTACACCCGCGCCCTCGGCTTCGACCTGGTCGAGGACACCGACCGCGGCGACGGCACCCGCTGGGTCGTCGTCCGCCCGCGCGGCGCCCACGGCACGGGCCTGCTGCTCGCCCGCGCGAAGGACGAGACCCAGGCGACCACGATCGGCGCCCAGACGGGCGGCCGCGTCGGCTTCTTCCTGCACACCGACGACTTCACCCGCGACCACGCCCGCATGACCGCGGCCGGCGTCCACTTCCTCGAAGCCCCGCGCCACGAGCCGTACGGCTCGGTCGCCGTCTTCGAGGACCTGTACGGGAACCGGTGGGACCTGCTGGAGCCGAAGCCGGCGGGGGCCGGGGGCTGAGGCTGTCTGCCGGGGGCCGCGCCGTACCGTTCTCGATCAGCGGGACCGCTCGACGGCCGACTTCGCGCGGGGCCGTGATGACGGTCCCGCACCGGGAGATGCTCGGCATCGCTGGGGGCGGCCCGCAGCTATCCCGCCTTCGAGGGCCGTCTACGAACGCCCCCCCGACAAGTCAGTGGAGGCGGCCCGCTGGGTCCTCTCGGCGCGGCGAACCCAGAGAACCGCCATGACCTCGAAGTCCCATCCACGCGCTGAAGACCCGACTGGCGGCCGAGTCCCGTGTTCACGTCGGCCTTCCTCGACCTCGGTGCGGTCGCCTCGCTCGTGGGCGGCGTGGCCGGCACCATGGCGATCTCCGCCTCGGAATGCTCCCCGAAATCAGGCTTCGCTCTCTCCCTGGATGCGGGCCCCGGCCAGATCCGTCTGCAGCCGACTGACGGAGTCGGTCGCCCTCTCAGGCACGAACGGCACGGCGGGCATCGCCCTGGGAGCCCCGGTGATGACGGGCTAGTCGACGTGGCAGGGCCGGTCACCGGTGATGCCGGCGGACATCCTACTTGCGGGCATGACGGGCGCGGCCTTGATCGGCACGGCGGCTGACCTCTACTCGGCGGGGCACACGCGGCTTGCGTCGGCCTAGGCGCTGGGGGCGGGCGTCCAGAAGACGCAGGAAGGCCCTGCCGCATGACAATGCGGCAGGGCCTTCCCTTCTTCAGGCGGGAGCTTCACGGGAGCCTAGGCATCGCCCGGCCCCGCAAGAAGCTCGGCCACCTCCGTTCGGCGCCAGTCCCATTCGGGGTGCTGCTCGATGAGTCCGACGAACTCGGCGAAGTCGACGACATCGCCGTGGTTCGTGTCGATCAGACCCGAGAAGCCCTGGAGCACATGGGCCAGGAACCCGCGGGCCGCGTCCATCGACTGACAGGACACGTAGATCGCATGGGGTGCTTCCCCGATCTTCCGCGTCGCGTCCTCGATCTCCTCGGGTTCGAAGTCCGAAAGGACGTCGCCCGAGAAGTCCAGCGCGTAGGAGTTCCCGTTCCAGTGCAGGAAGTCCCCGTCACTGAGCGGGTCCTTTTCCACCCCGAGGTTCCGGACCTTGGCCTCGATGGCAGCGCACTCACGTGCGCTCGCCATCAGGACCACGGATGGCCAGGACATGGACGCCTCCGCATTCTCATGGAGCGATCACCGCCAGGAGTTCCTCGAGATCGGTCGTGACCATCTGGCCCGCCCGTTCCTGCCCCTGGACCACCGAGCCCTTCAGCTTCTTGCTCGGCCAGATGAAGCTGATGACCGGATAGTCGGTCGCCGACTCGTACCGCTCGTGGTCGTGCTTGGAACCCTTGCCACCACCGGTCTTCACCTGGATCACCGCGTTGCGGGTCACGATGTCGAAGTCGGTGATGTCCTTGCCGTCCGCACCGACGATCTTGATCTCGACCGCCTTCACGTGGCCAGGATACCGAGCCTCGATCGCGGCGACGAGCTCGGGCACACCCGGGTCCTTGGGCGTGCCCACGTAGGTCGGGGCATCACCACCGCCACCTGTCGGGCAGGTGTCGTTGTGGACCAGGACGGGTGCCGATCCCGCCAGCACGTAGTACGTGTGCAGATCACCCACGGTCAGGTTGTGGACCGTGGCGTCCAGTGCAGTCCAGCGCTGGACCCCCGTGACCTGGACATGCGTACCGGCGCTGGTCCGCAGCCACTGACCGGGCTTGAGGTCCGTCGCGTCGGTCCACTGCCCCAGCTCGGGAACCCAGAACGGGTGCTCGGCGGTCGCCGTGATGCGGTCCGTCTTCGCGCCGGCCTTGCCGTCGGTGTCGACGGTGACCTGGACCAGGCGCTTGAGGCCCTTGCCCTTGATCCCGGCGGTGACCGTCTCGACGCGGGTCTCCCCGGTCTTCGGGTCGGTCGCGAGGACCTTGTCGCCCGCCTTGACCTTGTCGATGGCCTTGGTGGAGCCGTCCGCCATCAGCACCTTCGTGCCAGGCATGAAGCTGTTGCAGCCGGGCGAGTCGGACGCCTTGCCGGAACCGCCGCTGCCGCTGGAACCACCGTTGTTGCGGGAGGAACCGCCGGAACCACCGCCGGGCTTGGAGGTGTTGGCCTTGCCACCACCGGAGCCCTTGCCGGAACCGCCGCGCTTGCCGTGGCTGGCCGCGGACGAGGACTTGGGCGCAGCCTTGGCCTGCGCCTTCTTGTGGACGGGGTTACCCGTCTTCCGCTTCGCGGCGGCCGCTGCGTCGGCCTTTCTCTTGGCGGCCTCGGCAGCCTTCTTCTTGGCCCGTTGCGCGGCCTCCTTCTTGGCCTTCTCGATCGCCAGCTTCTTGGCTCTCAAGGCTGCCGCCTCGGCAGCCTTGGCTGCCTTGAGCACGGCCTCGGCCGCCCTCTTCGCGGCCTTGAAGGCCTGGATGGCGTCGATGGTGCGGTTGATGGCCTTCAGAACCGACGGGATCTTGCCCAGCTTCGTCCACGGAATGGCGTCCAGGATGATGCTGCCGCACGACCACATGTCACCGCCGAAGCAGGCCATGGCGTCGTTGATACCGATGAAGTCCTTCAGCGTCTCCCACGCCACCGAGAGGATCACGGAGGTGAGGGACTTGCCCTGCATCGCTTGTGCCTGAGCAACCTGCGCCGCGGACAGACCGGCGCCCGCAAGGGCCGCGGCCCGCTCCGAAGCCGTCAGAACGATCGACAGACCGCTGGCGTCGGAGAAGGTCACCGGGTTGTTCTGCGCGTAGGCGTAACCGTTGGACTGCTGCAGGTCGTTCGGGTCCAGCAGCGGGTCGGCCGACAGGAAGCGTCCGACGACCGGGTCGTAGAGACGGGCGCCCAGCGGCTGGAAGCCGGAGGCGTCGTCCCTGGTCTTGCCCAGGAAGCCCTTGTGGGTCTGGAGGTTCTGACCGGCCGTGTCGGCGCCGCGCTGGTTGCCGAACGGGTCCTGCTTGCGCACCCGGACCGGCATGCCGCTGTAGAGGCCGACCTCGGTGTACGCGCTGCCCTGGTGGTCAACGGTCTGAGCGGTGAGGGTCTCACCACCGGTGCCGTTGGCGTAGCGCAGGACCGAGCCACCCGGGGCGGCGTAGGTGCGCTCGGTACGGACCAGGACGCCGCCCTGCTGGACGGTGACCTGAGCCTCGCCCACGTTCAGCGTGGCCTGCTTGCCCTGGATGGTCAGCAGGCGGTTGCCGTCGGGGCCGTAGATGTGACGGGTGTCGTTCTGCGGCAGCCACTGCTGAGCCGTGGAAGCGGCGTCGCAGGTGGCGAGCACGATCGGCGTCTGGTTCACGTTGGCCGCGCCCTGCACCGCGAGGCACAGGCCGGAGGCGACGTGGGTCAGCTGACCGGACGCGTTGCGCCTGAGCTGCTGCGAGGTCGCGGCCGCAGTGGTCGTGCCGCACTTCTGCAGCTGGACCGCCGAACCGGCCGTGTTGGCCGCCGGCTGGAGGCACCAGGTGTCGTAGACCTCGAGGGTGCCGACGTTGGCGTCCGCCTGGCCCGGGGCCGGGTCGAAGTGCCAGGCCTGCGCCACCGTGCCGTTGCACGCGTAGAGCCAGACCGGCTGAGCCGCCGCCGCGAGACCCGACTTGAGGTCGAGGCACTTCTGCCCCAGACCCACGTACGGGGACTTGCCGCCCGAGCCCTGGCCGGTGATCCGGTCGACCTGACCGTCGTAGGTCCAGGTCAGGTCCTGCTTGTCACCGTTCTGGATCGAGGTGATCGACTTGGTCTCGCCGGTCAGCTCATACAGACGCGTGGCCTCGGCCGTGACCTGCGCCCCCGCGGGGGTCTTGTAGGCCTTCGACACCTTGGTCAGCGTATGCGGCTGGTCCTTGGCGGCACCGGTGCCGTACTGGTACGTGCTGACGGCGTTCTTGGTGGTGTCGCCGGTCAGATCGTTCTCGGTCAGCTTGGTGCGATTGCCCAGCAGGTCGTACTCGTACTCCTGCCAGTAACCGGAACCGTCAGCACCAGCGGCGACCCGCATCGTGCCGTCGGTGTTCTTGTTCAGCGTGCCGTCCGCGTTGCGCGGGTTGACACAGGCCGTCTGGTCCTTGGAGGTCCAGGCCGACTTCAGCTGGCCCAGCGGGTCGTAGACGAAGCACTGGCGCTCCTCGATCCCGACGGACTTCTCCTGGATCGAGGTGACGTTGCCGGCCGGGTCGTAGGTGTACGCCCGGTTGGACACCAGGTTGCCGCCGACCAGGGAAGCGGTGTTCTGCTCCCGGTAGACCGACTGCTCCTGAAGCGCACCGCTGCCCTCGTCGTACGAGTTCTGCGTCCACACCCGGTAGGGCTGCGCGCCGAGAGTGGAGCGGAGCACCTGGCCGTACGGCGAGTACGTGGTCTCGGAGCCGTACCAGTCCTTACCGGAGACGGAGAGCGGCTGGCCCTGCTTGTTGTAGCGGACGACCAGCTTCTCGGCATCGAACTTGCCGACCGCCGGGAGGCCCGCCTCTTCGAGGAGGCCGGTGTCCGTGTAGCTGTAGGTGTAGTCGTAGTCCTTCTTGAAGCCCCACGTGTCGACGATGGACTGCGGAAGGGACAACGTGGTCGAGGTCGGCTGGTAGTTCGTGTCGTAGCCGTTGACCTTCTGCGTGTACGCCAGACCGTCCGTGTAACGCGTGGCGGTGGCGGGCATGCCCTTGGCGCCGGCGACGGTGTCGTACGTGTAGTCGGCGAGCAGCGTGCCGGAGGAGCCGGTCAGGCGCTGCTGCTTCGGGCGCGACAGCTCGTCGTACCCGTTCCAGATCGTCACACCGCGCGCGTTGGTGACGGTCAGCTCGCGGTCCATGTTGTCGTACGTGGTCCGCGTGGTGCCCGAGTCAGGGTCAGTGACCGACTCGACACGGCCACGCTGGTCGTAGGTCCACGTCCAGGGGTGCGTCGGGTCGGCCGAAGGCGTCGCCTTCACCATCTGACCGCGCGTGTCGTACTGATACGCCGTCGACGTGAAGCCGCCGGGGGCCGCCGGGTTGAACGTGTCCGTGCGGACGGTGCGGCCGAGCGCGTCGGTGTAGACCCGGTAGGACGACTGGCCCTGCGGATTGACGACCTTGGACCAGTCCTCGCCGTACTCGTACTTGGTCGCCCGCTCCTCGAACGCCACCGACTGGGATTCCCCGGTCTGGGCGTTCGTGATCTTCTTCAGGTACGGGGTCTCCTTGACCACGCGGCCGAGACCGTCGTAGTCGTACCGCGTGATGTTCGGGATCGCGGTGTCGGCGAGCGGGGTGAACAGCTCGCCCGGCTTCGCCTCCTTGGTCAGGTAGGCGTTGTTCGTCTGCCAGACCTCACCGGAGCTGTTGTACAGCGTGTCGGTGACGAGGTAGCCGTCACCGCTCTCGGGCTCCTCCAGCGACTGGCGCTCGCGGCCGAGACCGTCGTAGAGGGTGACCGAGGTCTCGACCCGGTCCTCGTGGCCACGTGCGTACGTCGTGACGTACGGAGGCTTGCGGGTCCTGATCGACGGGTCGTTCGGGTCGGTCTCCTCCGCAGGGATCGTGTAGACCGCGCGGAAGTCGGGCACGGCGCCCGCCGCCGGGGTACGGCCCGGGCCCCAGGCCTCGGCGAGACGGCCCAGCGGGTCGAACTTCGCTTCGCTGACCCGGCCGTTGGGATCGGTCGTCTTGAGGGTGACCGAGCGTCCCGGCTCCAGCTCGCGGACCGTCTCGTGCAGCAGCGGGTTCTTCTCCGTCACCTTGAAGACCTGCCCAGTGGGCGGGTCGTAGGTGAAGGTGTTCGACTGCTGGTTCGGGTCCGTCTGCCGGATCACGCGGCCGATGGCGTCGAAGCCGGTGGTGCCGTTGGTCTGGAAGTCGGTGCCGTCACCCTTCAGCGACCAGGACTCGGTGGCGAGGCCACGGGACGACGTGCCGAGGGCAGTGCCATAGGCCGAGCCGTCGTACGCAGTGCGCACGCCGCCGACAAGGGACTTGAGGTCGGCCCAGTTCGCGTTCGCGCAGAGGGTCGGTGAGGCCAGCACCTGCTTGGACAGACCGATGAGGTTCTTGGTCGTCTCGTGCTGGTATTCCAGCTTGGTGCAGGACTCGTCGCCGGTCTTGCCGGTGTCGCCCAGCGACTCCACCAGCGTGGGCAGACCGTAGGTCGGCTCGAACGTCGTGTTCGTGCGGACCTCGCGCTGGGTGCGCGGGTCGTCGGAGTTGGTGCCGGAGGACTTCGTGTACGCGATCTCCTCCGGCTCCGTGACGCGCCAGGCCTTCAGCGGGTCCAGGCCGTCGTCGCGGTTGCGCCGGGCCAGCTCGGTGGCCTCGGGGATCGTGACACTTCGGCTGAGCCAGTTCGTGTCGGCGTCCGTCGCCTCAGAGTAGGCGAGCTCCTCGGCGATACGTCCGGCGAACGGCTCACGGTCGTAGACGGTCGAGCCGTCGGACGCCTTGATCACGTTGCCGTGGACGTCCTTGACCGGGACGGTGTCGCCCATGCCGCGGAAGTAGCGGTTCACCGCCTTCGACTGCTTGCTGTGGATCGCCGGGTCCTCGGTACCGGTGAGCACCGTGGTCTGCTCGAAGCCCGCGAACTGCGAGTACGTGCGCGTGGACTTCTTGGTGAACTCGGCGTCGGCGAGCTTCCAGCCGGGGTTCTTGTACTCGTACGCCGTCTTGGTGGCGTACGAGCCGTCGACGTTCGGGAGCTCCTCGATCGACTGGACCACGTACTTGTGGAACCAGTCGATGTCCTCGACCTCGGGGTCCGGGTTCCAGAACGACGGGTAGCAGAGCTCGTTGTTCGCCTTCAGGCCGGCGGTGTCCGTCTTCGACGGCAGACCGGTGCCCGAGAGGCACTTGCCCTCGATCGGCTTGTACGTGACGACGGTCTCGCCGCCGTACTCGTTGATGACACGCGCGATGCGCAGCCGGGAGAAGCCCGGGCGCTGCGGGTTGACCGCCTTGACGCGGTTCGGCATGTCCTCGACGTTCGGCTCGAAGCGCACCGGGTTCAGCGTGACGCTCGCGTCGGTGGAACCGTTGCGGGCGTAACCCGTGCGGCTGATCGACTCCAGCCACAGAGCGGTGTTCGGGCCGGTCTTCAGCTCGGCGAACGACTGCTTGAGCTGGTACTCGTCGACGACCTGACGCGCGGTGGTGTCGGTACGGCGCTGGGCCGAGGTCGTGATCTTGTCCAGACGCTTCCGCGTCCAGAAGGTCGGACCGGCGTTCCAGCACTTCTTGCCCGACTCACAGCGCAGGTCGGCCGGGGTGTCGAACCAGGGCCGGTACTGGCCCGGGTCCTTCGAGGTGAAGTTCGCCTCGGTGCAGGTCACGGAACCGACGGTGTAGCAGCGCTCGGCGACAGTGAAGCCGACACGGGCCGGAGCCGTCGCGGAGAAGATCGTGTCCTTGCGCTGGCCGTAGTAGATGTGCGACAGGTAACCGTCGCGGTCGTAGACGACCGGCGCCTTGAAGTTGAAGTTCCGCGCGTAGTAGTTCTGGTCCTTCTTCCACCACAGCGACATGGCGTTGCCGTGGACGTCCTCGACGTAGTCGAGGCCCCAGCGCCAGCCCTGCGTGCAGTAGGAGTTCTTCCAGTCCTCGGTGGTGGAGCCCTTGTAGCAGGGCTCGCCGGCGTGGTTGCCGTAGACCGGGACCGTCAGGACGGAGTCCGTGGTCGGGTCGTCGGCGGCCGTGCCGTTGTCGGACCAGCCCGGCAGCTTGTTCAGACCGAAGTGGTACTTGGTGCCGTCCTTCGTCGTGACGACCCAGTACTCACCGTCCTTGGCGCCGTTGCCCGTGGCCTGGCCCTTGACCTGCTGGACGACCGAGCCGTCACCGTTGGCCGTGAACCACTTGCCCTTCGAGGCGTCCCAGACGAGCTCGGTCGTCATGCCGCCCAGCGAGAGGGTGGCGTTCTCCGAGCCCCAGCACAGGTCCGCCGTCTTGTGGGTGGAGTTGTTGGAGCCGGCCTTCTTGGAGTCCTGACGGCAGTTGACGTACGTACGCGTGATGGAACCCGCGTTGTAGTCCCAGCCGTCACCGATCCACGAAGCCTGGTTGTTCGACGACGACGTACGGCCGTCCACCGACTGCGAGGAGTAGGAGAGGTTGACCTTCGGCATCAGGCCGCCGGCCGTCTCCGGGACCTGCACCTGGTAGCCGTAGGTGAAGGCACCCGAGGACGAGCCCGCCGACCAGGAGCCGGAAGAGAGGAGCGGCGAGGCCGTGAAGTCGCCGGACACCGACGAGCCGGTGTCGAGCAGGCCGACCGCCGAGCCGCCGGCCGCGTTGGCGACCGGCTGGACGCCGTCCTTGAAGGAGGCCTTCGTCGGCTTGGCCGTGAAGCCCTCGCCCAGCAGGCTCGCGACCGGGACCGTACCCGTCACGATGTTGCGGGTCTTCGCGTCCTTCGCCGCGGTGGACTTCGTCGGCGCCTTCGAGGCGGGGACGGTCTTCACCGTCGAGCGCAGGCGCTCGGCGTCGCCGGTCGCGTCGTCGTTGCCGGACATCGGGGCCGTGCCGCCGTCGTCCGCGCAGTCGCCCGTGGTCGGGGACGAGTACACGCACTCCGGCAGCAGCATCAGACCGAAACGCTCGGCGGCGTTCGGGCCGTAGAGGTCGGCGAAGCCCGTGGTGTCGACGGTCAGGGCGACCTCGGCGGCCGGGTCGACCGTCGCCGGCGGGGTCACCTTCATGACCAGACCGGAGACACCCGCGTCCTGCGAGGTGGTGGCCGGCGCGAGGCCGACCTGCCAGTCACCGGCGACGGCGGCGGGGTCGCCGCCCGTCGGGACACCGATGGCGACGGGCAGACCGTTGGTGACCGGCACGGTGGTGCCGGGCGTGCTGGTCGACGAGAGCGTCGCGTTACCCGTGCCCGACGGCCAGGCGACCGTGTTCTTCGGGTCGTACGGGTCGACCGGGACCTCGGGCGCCGTGCTCAGCGTCTTCTGCGCTTCGGCATCCCCGCCGAGCTCGGTGCTCTTGGGGATGTCCGGGAGGTCGACCGACGTGGTCGACTCCTCGCGGTTCATGCCCGGGCCGGGAATGGCCAGCGCCTCTCCGCCCAGGCTCGTCACCGTCAGCGTCGAGGACAGCAATAGGACGATCGCCGCGCGGCTTCGCCGCCGGCTCCGTCGTTGTGACTCTGTCACGGCTGGGCGTCCCCGCCCCAGCCATGACAGCGGACCTGAAGCACGCATGCGCGTCGACTCCCACCCTGGCAATACAGACATCGAATGAGGTGCGGAAACACCAAAATGCACACGCCTGGATCAGGCGCGTGCGTGCGTACTGTCTGTCATGAACGGCGCACGGGGCAACACCGTTCGTTCCCGGTTGCGCATGTGCGAAGTGAGCTGCGTCACGCCCCATTTCGCCGCCGATGATCACCAGGGATGATCTTCGCGATAGATGCCGCCAATCAGGACATCACCGGACTCTTAGGCGGCCCTAATCGCCCAAAGGCGCGTCTCATGACGGTCGGTCAAGCCCGTGCCACCCAAGGTTAACGGTCTTATAAAATTCTCATGTGTGGACGGCTTGTGCCGACTGTGTGATCGTGTGTCCGCTCTCTGCCCCGCGGCCTGCCGTCAGGGGCTGGTTGTGCTGTCCTCAATCCGTCTGATTCACGGGGGAGTAGACCGCCGTGTCCGCGCCGCCTTATCTCAGCCCCTTCGTGCGCACGCGCACGCGGCTGTCTTTGTCCATCGGCCTCGTACTGGCCGCCCTCACCGCTGCCCTCTTGCCCTGGTGGCAGCCCGATTCCGCGCCCGTGACGACGGCCGGTGGCAAGACCACCGCCGCCAAGCAGGCCTCCACCGGCCCCAAGGACGCGACCACCGCGAGGGCCGAGGCCGTTCGCACCGGCAAGAAGGTCCTCGTCGACACCGCCACCACGGCGACCTCGCTCACGTGGGCCCTGCCCAACGGGCAGATGCGTTCGCAGATGCATGCGCTGCCGCAGCGTGCGAAGAACGCCTCCGGCACCTGGGCCCCGATCGACAACAAGCTCACGCGCACCGCCAAGGCGCCGCGCGGGCTCGGTGTCTCGCCGGTCAACGCCGTCTACCCGGTGCGCTTCTCCAGCGGCAGCAAGTCGGCCGCCCGGGCGGACCGCTCGTTCGTCCGCGCCGAGACGCCGGGCGAGACGCTGCTCGCCGAGGTCGAGTTCGGCGGGCACACCATCGCCTACACCTGGCCGGGCGCCCTGCCCGAGCCGGTGCTCGACGGCCCCCGCGCCCTCTACTCCGAGGTGCTGCCGGGCGTCGACCTGCTGCTCGTCGCGCGCGAGGAGGGCGGCTTCGCCCAGGTCCTCATCGTGAAGACGCCCGAGGCGGCCAAGCAGGAGGCGCTGAAGTCCGTCTCGTACGGGCTGCGTTCCGCCACCGCCACCTTCCGGCACGACACCAAGTCCAACCGGGTGCTCGTCCTCGACAAGGGCGGCAAGGAGATCGGCTCCATCCCGACCCCGTTCGCCTGGGACTCCAGCGGCCGTGACCCGGAGCTGCCCGCGGGCACCCCGAACCACACCGCCACGGCCGGCCCGGCCGACGTCCTCAAGCTGTCCGGCCTGACCGGCATCGAGCCCGGTGCCAAGTCCGCCCAGCTGCCCGTGCGGCTCGACGGTGACAAGACGGGCGCCGCGCGTATCGCCCTGAACGTCGCGGGCTCCGGGCTGCTGTCCGCCAAGGACGTCACGTACCCGCTCTTCGTCGACCCGACGATGAACTCCGGCTGGCAGGCGTGGACGACGGCCTACCGTCCGTACCCGAACTCCAGCTTCTACAACGGCACCAACTTCTCCTCCGGCACCTCCGACGCCCGCGTCGGCTACGAGTCGGACACCGGTGGTCTGGGCCGTTCGTTCTGGCGCATGGACTTCAACCCGAACCTGGAGAAGGCCACCGTCACCTCGGCGGCCTTCAAGGTCCTGAACAACCACTCGTGGTCCTGCACCGCCCGTGAGTTCCAGTTCTACCTGACCGGCGGCATCTCCTCCGGTACGACCTGGAACGCGCAGCCGTCCTGGTCGACGCTGCTGCAGAAGAAGTCCTTCGCGCACGGCTGGTCGACGTCCTGCCCGGACGACTACGAGACGTTCAACAACTCCGCCGTCGTCGCCGCCGCCCAGAAGGCCGCCACCGGCGGCTGGTCGAACATCACCTTCGGCATGCGCGCCACCAGCGAGTCGGACACGCAGACCTGGCGCAAGTTCCGCGCCACCTCCGCGACCCTCGAGGTGGACTACAACACCGCGCCGAACGAGCCCACCAGCGGCACCTCCAACCCCGGCGGTGCCTGTGTGCTCGGCCCCGGTGCCGGTGTCACGGTCGGCAAGACCAACATCGTCCTGAAGGCCTACGCCTCCGACCCCGACGGCAACCTGAAGTACCTGCGCTTCAAGTTCTGGAAGGCCGGTACGACGGTCCCCGCCGGCACGCTCGTCACGCCGAGCGGCGGCTGGGCGTCCACGACGATCCCGTCGACCTCGCTCGAGGACAAGGCCACCTACTACTGGGCCGTGCGTGCCGAGGACGCGGTCGGCGCGACCTCCTCGTACTTCCCGGCGAACACCGCCGAGAACTGCGCCCTCACCGTCGACGGCTCCGCTCCCCCGCCGCCGACCGTGGACGAGGACACCACCCCGTTCAAGCGCGCCACCTCCGACGGCGCGACCTGGGCGGACGTGAAGTTCGGCGGCACCGGCAACATGACCATCACCTCCGAGGGCGCCGCGAAGTTCCGCTGGGGCTGGGAGGGGATGTCGTACGTCGACGTCACCGCGACCAACGGCTCGTACACCCTCACCGGTCTCAAGCCGCCGCACGCCGGCCCGAACTGGCTGCACCTGTTCGCGCTCGACTCGCTCGGCAACGTCAGCGCCCGTACCGACTACGCCACCTACGTCCCGCCGCGCGACACCGCGGACGGTCCGGGTGACGTCGGCGGCGACGGCATCGCCGACCTGATGATCATCGACGCCAACGGCAACCTGTTCTCCTACCCCGGTTCCCCGGACGGAGAGCTGTACGGCGGTCTGACCGGCTCCTACACCATGGGCGCCGACGGCAAGCCGGTCCTGGCGCCGAAGGCCCCGTGGTGGAACGGCACCAAGGCCGCGCTGATCTCGCACTACCAGGACGTCTACCCCGGCGACGGCACCACGGACCTGTTCGCGGTCGACCCCGACGGCACGTTCTACCTGTACCCGGGCGACGGCTACGGCACGTTCAACGTCGACGACCGTCTGAAGATCCGTCTTCCCTCCAACACGCCGGCTCCGTCGACGTGGTCGGAGATGAAGGCCGTCGGCGACATCACCGGCGACAAGCTGACCGACGTCGTGTTCACCACCGGCACGCAGTTCTGGCTCCTCTCCGGCTACACCGGGGCGACCTTCCAGACCGCCACGCTGATGGAGGGCACCGCCTGGGCCCCGCGTGACATCGTCAACATCGCGGACGTCGACCTCGACGGCACCCCGGACATGCTCTGGCGCAGCCTCGACTCCGGCACGATCTACATCCGCCACGGCAAGCCCGGCCCCGTCGCCGGCAGCGTCGACATCAACTCGCTGAAGACCGCCGCGGCCTCCCGCGAGGGTGTCGACACCTCGTACGGCACCAACTGGACGACGACCAACATCACCGCGGTCATCGGCATCCCCGACGTCAACGGCGACAAGATCCCCGACCTGTGGGTCCGCTACGGCTCCGACGGCACGATGAAGGTCTACCACCCCAGCACCACCAACACCGGCGCGGCCGTCAAGACGGTCCTGTCCGTGAACTGGGCGGGCATCAAGTCCTTCGGCTGATCCCGAGGGCACCCGCCCACCCGTCCCACCACGACGAGCCCCCGACGCCTCCCAGGCGCCGGGGGCTCGTCCCGTTCCCCGTCACCGCCGCGCGGAGGCACGCCCCGCGAGGAACTCCTCGAACGTGACCGTGCCCTCCGCCCGCTCCGGTACGAGGTGGCCGCCGGCGCGGAAGCCGCGGTAGGCGCGACCGGCCAGGGGGACCTCCAGGACGCGGCGGTGGCGGCCGGTCGCGCGCTGGTGGGCGAGGGCCAGGTCGCGCAGGGTGCGGACCTCGGGGCCGCCCATGTCGGGGACGCGGCCCGCGGGGGCGGCCGGGGCGAGGGCGGCGAGGCGGGCGGCGACCTCGGCGGCCTCGACGGGCTGGTCGCGGACGCCGGCGGGGAGCAGGGTCACCGGCAGCCTCGCCGCGCCTTCCAGGACGCGCAGCACGAGGTCGTGGAACTGGGTCGTGCGCAGCACGGTCCAGCCGAGGCCCGACTGCTCGACGAGTCGTTCGACGGCGAGCTTGCTGCGGTAGTAGCCGAGCGGGACCCGGTCGACGCCGACGATCGAGATGTACAGCAGGTGCCGGACGGCGGCCCCGCGGGCCGCGTCGATCAGATGGCGGGCCGCCTGCTCGTCCCCGCCCTTCGGCGAACTCGCGCAGTGCACGACCGTGTCCACCCCGGCCACCGCCTCGGCCAGCCCCGGACCGCCCGCGCGCAGGTCCACGGCGTACGGCCGGGAGCTCCGGCTCAGCACCCGCACCTCGTGCCCGTCCGAGCGCAGCCGCTCGGTGACGAGCCTGCCGAGGGTTCCGGTGCCGCCGGTCACCAGGATCGTGGTCATCGCTTTCGCCGTCCTTCCGTCGGGGCGCTCCCCGGTGGAGCGTCCCTCGGGGTACGACCGGCCCGGCCCGCCGGAATGTGACACGGGCGCCGAACTCTGCCCGACCGGTCGTTGCACGCTGCCCTCCGGCACCTGGATCCGGCACCGGCCCGCCCGGTAGGCAGGAGGGGTCGGAACACCCGGAGGAAGAGGCCGCCTTGCACGACCGCGACAACGCCCGGGCGACGGGCCCGCGCACCACCCGAGCCGCGTCCGGGCGGACCGCCCCGGAGGCGCCCCTGCAGCGGCTCCTCGCCCTCCAGGGCACCGCCGGGAACGCCGCCGTCGTCCAGCTGCTCCGCCAGACCGGGCACGCGCCCGCGGGCCGGGAGCAGCACCAGCACGGTGCGGGCTGCGGCCACGAGCCGCCCGCGCAGGTGCAGCGGTCCGCCGTCCACGACGTGCTGCGTTCCGGCGGGCAGCCGCTGGACTCCGCCACCCGCGCGGACATGGAGGCGCGGCTCGGCGCGGACTTCTCCGATGTGCGGATCCACACCGACTCGGCCGCCAAGGCCTCCGCCGCCGAGGTCGGGGCCCGCGCCTACACCTCCGGCAACCACGTCGTCATCGGCGAGGGCGGCGGCGACCGCCACACCCTCGCCCACGAGCTGACCCATGTCATCCAGCAGCGCCAGGGCCCCGTGGCGGGCACCGAGAACGGCTCCGGTCTGAAGGTGAGCGACCCGTCGGACCGCTTCGAGCGGGAGGCGGAGGCGAACGCGACCCGGGCGATGAGCGGGGCGGCGCCGGTGCAGCGGGTCGAGGACGCGGAGGGGTCCGCCGCGGTGGGAGAGCCCGTCGTGCAGCGGGTCTTCGATCCGAACGGCAACCGTGTCGACTACGACCAGAACCTGTGGCACGGCTCCGGAACCAGGATGGAGGCGAGTCTCCACCACGGGCAGATGCCCCAGGGCCAGGCTCCCGAGGTCAAGCCCGCCTGGTGGCCCGACGCCACCAACTACCAGAACCGGCCGAACGGGGACCCGGACACGGCGCGGTGGTTCCAGAACTACATGGTCCAGGGACACCTGCTCAACCACCACCTCGGCGGCACCGGCAGGTCGATGGAGAACCTGACCCCGCTGACGAAGAGCGCCAACGGCAACCACCACAACGCGTCGGAGTTCAACCTGAAGCGGGAGCTCAGCCAGCCGGGCATGCAGGCCCACTACACCGTGACGCCCGACTACAGCCAGCGGGTCTCCGGAACGGAGCTGGGCGCGCCGCCCGGAGTCGCGCTGGACATCGACACGAACTTCGCCGACAAGATCCCCTACAAGCTGGACTGCGGGGTGACCGTGTTCAACACGACGGCGGGGACCTCGTACGGCGAGGAGTGGGTGGTCTGGAACAAGGGGCCCCAATAGACGGTGTGCCAGGATGCGCTGACCCGAAGCCTTTCGCAGCGGAAGCGAGGAACCATGAGCAGCACCCCCGTCCCGGCCCGGTCCACGTGCGGTCACGGCGGGCTGATCTGATGGCCTACCTCGACGAGCTGTTCTCCCTCGCCGGCCGCACCGCCCTCGTCACCGGCGGGAGTTCCGGCATCGGCAAGGCCATCGCGCGGGCCCTCGCGCGGGCGGGTGCGTCCGTGGTGGTCGTGGCGCGGCGGGAGGCGGAGCTGAAGGCGGCCGTCGACGAGCTGACCGCGGTCGGGGCCGAGGCCGCCTGGGTGAGCGGGGACCTGGGCAGCCGGGACGGGGTGAAGGCCGCCGCGGAGGAGGCGGTGGCGGTGTTCGGGGAGCCGGACATCCTGGTCAACTCCGCCGGGATCAACCTGCGTCCGCCGCTCTCGGAGCTGTCGGAGGACGTCTGGGACACGACGATGGCGGTCAATCTGGAGGCGCCGTTCCTCCTCGGGCAGCGGTTCGGGCCGAAGATGGCCGAGCGCGGGTTCGGGCGGATCATCCATGTGACCTCGCAGCAGGCGCACCGCGCGTTCGTGCAGTCGGGGGCGTACGGGGTGTCGAAGGGCGCGCTCGAGTCGCTGGCGCGTTCGCAGGCCGAGGCGTGGTCCCCGTACGGCGTCACCTGCAACACCCTTGTTCCCGGGTTCGTGATGACGCCGCTGAACGAGCGCCTCTCGTCCGATCCGGCCAGGGTCGCCGAGCTCGCCGCCCGGACGATGGTCGGGCGCAACGGGCTCGCCGAGGACTTCGAGGGGGCCGCCGTGTTCCTGGCGAGCCGGGCCTCCGCGTACCTCACGGGGCAGGCGGTGTTCGTCGACGGCGGGCTGTCCGCCCACTGACCTCCCCGCCCCCGACCCGGTTCTTCCCCGTGGCCCCCGCCTCTCGAACGCCTGTCGTAGCCCGTTGCTAAGGTTGCGGTAGCGACGGAAGGCGGGGGCCATGACCATCGACGCGCACTTGAAGACCTCGGAAGAGGATCTGACGAGGCTCGCGGACGATCTCGATGCGATGCAGCGTCATATCGACGGCCAGGTACGGCGGATGGACGGCATCGTCGACCGGATCGAGGCCGGCTGGAAGGGCGAGACCGGCGCGGCGTACCGGTCGCTGCACCGGGCCGCGTCCGAGGACGCCGTACGCATACGCGAAATCCTCGTCGTCCTCGAACAGGCCGTGCGGTTCAGCCGCGACGGCTTCACCGAGCAGGAGATGGAGAACCTGCGGCGGCTGCGGAAGATGGAGAGCTCCGTCGACGCGGCGGCCGAGGCCGCCAAGCTCCAGGCGTCGCCCGAGGCCCCGGCCGCCGGGCAGCGCAGCGGCATCCTGGACATCTGAGCACGCATCACCAAGGAGTACGGGGGCTCTCTTGACCGACGACCACATAGGCGTCGACTTCGGCACGCTCGGCGATCTC
The DNA here is from genome assembly GCF_044386705.1 of Streptomyces sp. NPDC020422. Lineage (NCBI taxonomy): Bacteria > Bacillati > Actinomycetota > Actinomycetes > Kitasatosporales > Streptomycetaceae > Streptomyces > Streptomyces sp. NPDC020422. The sequence continues at coordinate 99,870 of NZ_JBIRVJ010000011.1, forward strand.
GCCACCGAGCTCGAAGACATCCTCAAGCAGCTCAACAGCAAGCTGGAGACGCTCTACCAGCGCACGGAGAAGGTCGTGCTCGCCTGGGACGGCGAGGCCCGCGACGCCTTCGTCGACGAACTCGACCAGTGGGACCGGCAGATGCAGGACCTCCAGGCCGCCCAGAAGTGGCTGCACGAGGTCGTCACCAACGGCCAGGCCAACTACGGCGCCGCCCACCGCGCGGTGCTGCGCGGCTGGGGGGCGGCCTGATGGGGACGCCCGCCGCGCCCACCGCACCGGGCGCCGGATTCGACGTCACGCCCTCCCAGTTGAACGGGGTGGCGGGGACCGTCGCCCTCCAGCAGGGCAACCTGGACAAGGGCGCCAGGGACTTCCTCCACGCCGTCGCCGAGTACATGGACTGCGGCGGGTACGGGCCGGCGGCCCGGGCCGTCTCCGCCTCCTATGTGAAGGTCGGCAACAAGTTCCTCGACACGTGGGCCAAGGCCGTCGCCGGCATCGGAGGCGTCGCCACCGGCTTCGTCGTCACCGCCAACAACTACGCGCGGGCCGAGGCGGCGAGCCATCCCTCGGGCGCCGCCCAGCCGCAGCAGTTCCCGCTCCCCCACGTCACCGACGCGCCGCCGCACTACTCCCGGATCACGGATCTGAAGTGGGGCGACATGGACGACTACTCGGGCAACTTCATCTCCTGGCTGCTCGAAGGCGTCCCCGACTGGGCGATGGATGTCGTCCGCAAGCTGCTCCACCACGTCTTCCGCTGGGGCAAGGCCGCCGACATCCTGCCGCTGCCCGACTACCAGGAGATCGACAAGCTGGCTCTCGCCTGGCTGCAGCCCGGCTTCAAGGTCGGGGAGGTCGAGGGCATGCTCAACCAGGCCGTCGGCTCCATCTCCGACCCGAACAACGGCGAATGGCAGGCGGCCATGCGCACCTTCACCAGCTCCCTGTGGGGCACCACGGCCTGGGGGCAGTCCACCGCCGGATACGAGTGGAAGCACGATGCCGGCGGCGCCGGGACCTCCGCCGCCACCAGCGCCAGCCATCCGGTCATGTCGGTGCTCCACGACACCACCCAGGAAGTCAGCCAGGCCCTGCGGGCGTTCGCCGAATCGGCCTCGAAGATGCGCCACGAGCTGTGGCGGATCTGGAAGAAGGCCGTCTGGGACGCGCTGCCGCACATCAAGGACGGCATCGACCTGGGCGACGTCAAGAAGATCGGCAAGAGCATCCTCTCCCTCGGCCGCGACCTCGGCATCAACATCACCCTGGAGATCGACCAGGCCGCGATGAGCCGGGCCGTCACGACGTACGAGAACGAGCTCCAGGCGGTGGTGCAGCGGCTCGACAAGCTGATACCGGCCCTGGAGGAGGCCGACAGGGCCGTCCCCACGTACCAGTCCGAGCAGGCGAGGGCGCAGGCCTTCGGGGCGCGCTCGCTCAACGAGTTCCGGCACGAGCACAAGTTCATGGTGCCCGGGCAGAACGAGGACGACTTCTACTACCCGATCGACCTGGCGAGCCAGGAGGGTCTGTACGACAGCCACCCGATCGACAAGCACGTCGGGCTCACCGACGACCAGCTGCGCATGCGGCTGCGCGACCAGCCGGGGGCGCCCGCGGCCTCCTCCTTCACCGACCTGGCCTCGGCGCAGAAGTACACGCAGGCCGTGATCAGCGACGACGCGAACGAGAACCGGATCTCGGACTGGATCGACAGCACCCGCAAGAAGATGCAGACGAACCCGAACTACGATCCCAACAAATCCGAGATCCAGCCCCCGCTCTATCTGGAATTCCCGGGACAGGACGTCGGGCGCAGCGTGTCGCGTGACGATTACACTAACGACGGCATGAACGCCAAGGCCGAGGGCAAGAGCTTCGTCCAGGTGCGGCTCATCTACAAGCACGATCTCGACCCGCCGTTCATCGTGCTCACCGCCATGCCGCACAAGGGACCGTGAGAGAGGTGTGTGCCATGTTCTCGGACGGGCCGGTGGTCCGGCTCCTCGACCTCGCCGTGTCGGTACGGGACTCGGCCGGCCGCCTCTCCCTCGACACCGAGCTCAGGCGGTACGTGCGCCTGGTGCGGGGCGATGCGCTCGCGCAGTGGAACTGTTCGGCGTACGCGGCGGCCGGAGCCCTCGATGTGGCGGCCGACGGGCTCGCCGAGGCGCCCGCCGCATTCCGGGAGAAGGCCGCCCGGGCCGCCGGCGACACGGATCCGGCGGAATTCCTCCGCACCCTCGCGAAATCCCTGCGCGAGCAGGACCGGGCCGGGGCGGCGGAATTCTCGGAACTTCCCCTGGAAGGGTGGGAATTCCTGCGGACCTTTCCGCTTCTCTTCGGTCTCGACGCGATCCTCGTGGACGAGCCGGGCCCGGTCGGCGAGGCCGTGCGGACCCTCCTCGGCAACGAGCACCCGTTCTGCACGGAGCTCGCCGCCGGCTACGCCTCGGAGGCCCAGCGGGCCCGGGTCCTCTTCCCCGGCCCGGAGGGGCTGCGGCCCCGGCTGTCCTGGGCGACCCGGGAGGCCCTCGTCTCGATCACGACCACCGTCGACGACCACATGCAGCGGGAGCACTGAATGACCGCGCGCCGCAACCGCGCCGCGACCTACCCGGACCGGGAGACCGCCCAGTGGGCCACCCAGCAGGTGGTGACCCGCAACGAGCAGGTGATCCACCGCTGGCTCGCCCAGTCCACCCGGCAGCGGCTCGTCATCGAGGCGGCCTGGCCCTCGCGCCCGGAGCCGGTCGGGCGGGTGCTCACCGACCCGATGGCCCTCGCGGGCCGCGCCGCCGTCGAGGTCCGCGCCGCGCGCGTGGTGCTGCGGCGCAGCGAGACCAGCCCGCTCGGCTTCACCGTGCACTCCACCGTCCCGATCGACCTGTAGGGAGGCCGCAGCCGATGCCCCTCAAGCCCCTCGAACACGACCGGAAGTACGGTGAGCTAGACCAGGTCGTCCGTGCCCACCTCGGGCGGCGCCACGACGACCCCGAGGCGCTGGAGGCGTACCTCCGGCACTGCTGGCGCACCCGGCCGTGGGCGATCGGCATCGCCGAGCACCAGCTGCGCGAGTACGCGCAGAACCCGCCGGGCCGGCTGCGGCTGAGGCTCGGCGAGTACTACCCGGTGCCGGACGTGGGCGTGCCCGACGACGAGCTCCAGGACTGGCTGCGGGGCCTCGCGGACCGGCTCAGGGCCAGCGTCGAGAACGGCCAGGCCCCGCCGCCGGCCACTCCGCGCACCCACTGGGAGTGGGGCGCCCGCTTCCCGGAGCTGGCCCAGCTCCTCGGCGGCTGGTTCGGCCAGGACCTGCCGGAGGAGTTCGGCGACCACGACGCGGCGCTCGCCGACTACCGCGCGGGCACCGACGCGGGCCTGGTGGCCCAACTGGTCGGCGAGCTCCGCGACCTGCTGTCCCTCCCCCTGGACGAGTCCGACCTGGCCCTGGCGCTCAGCGAGCTCGGCATGGAGGTCGACCCGCCCGAGCCGCTGGGCCCGGGCGGCTGGCTGGCGGAACTGGCGGACCGGCTGCGCTGAGGGGCTACTCGGCGGCCGGTTCGGCCAGCCGTGCCCGGAGTTCGGCGTTCTCCGCCTCCAGGTGGGCGATGCGCTTGCGGGCGAAGTAGAGCTCGACGACGGCGTCCTGGAACTCGCCGACCAGCTCCTCGGGGGTGAGCTGCACCATCTCCTCGTCCTTCCCTACGCCGGGGCGAGCCGGGTACGGGTGCCCGCGGCGCCGCGCCACCACAGTTCGCCGTTCTGGGCGTAGAGGGTGCCGCCGCCGGCCGAGGAGACCGTGCCGGTGGGCGGGGTCGCGGTGTTGCCGATCTCCACGGTGCCGTCGACGAGGAGGCCCGGCTTCGTGGTGCGCTGGACGATGTGGACCTGGGCGCGCGGGGTGGCGCCGCGGTCGATGCCGATGCCGATGAGGCCGGTGCCCTTGACCGTGAGGTCGTCGAGGCCCGCGTTGTTGCGCAGGACGAGGAGGGCGCCGGAGGTCGGGCCGTGGGTCGCGGTGACGTAGATGCCCTGGGCGGCCGTGCCGGGCTTGGCGGGGTCGGTGGCCCCGGGCGTCTGGAGGTCGATCGAGAGGGCGGCGGCGTTGGCGTCCGAGGCGTCGGTGTAGCCGCGGTGCGCGATCTTCAGGGTGCCGCGGCCGGTCTCCGTGCCGGACAGGTACATCGCGGAGGTGCCGGGGTTGTCCGAGACGACGTTGAGGGCGACGCCGGTGCCGCTGGTGCCGGCCTGGTAGAGGGTTGCCGTGTGCTCGGTGGCGGAGGTGGTCTTGAGGAAGGCCGAGTTGCCGGCCGAGTCGGTGGTGAAGCGGTCGGCGTGGACCTCGCCCGCGAAGGGCGTCACCGTCCCCGCGGTCTCCGCCGCGGCGGCCTCGCCCCCGGTCGCCCCGACGGCGACGGTCACGGCACCCGCCGTGAAGCCGCCCATGAACAGTCTGCGCGTGACAGCCACGTGCCCCACCCCTGGTCGTTGGTCCCGCCCTCCCCGAACGGGCTGTCCGGGGAGGGGAGATGCCATTCTGCCAGCGGCGGGGCAGCTGTGACAGGAGTGCCTGCCGTGACCTGGGAGGTCAGCGCAGGTCGAACCGGTCCAGGTCCATGACCTTCGCCCAGGCCGCGACGAAGTCCTTCACGAACTTCTCCTTGGCGTCGTCGGAGGCGTACACCTCGGCGACGGCGCGCAGCTCGGCGTTGGCGCCGAAGACCAGGTCGGCGCGGGTGCCGGTCCACTTGACCGCGCCGGAGGCGTCACGGGCCTCGAACGTGGTCTGGTCGTCGGAGGTGGACTGCCAGACGGTGTCCAGGTCGAGCAGGTTGACGAAGAAGTCGTTCGTCAGCTTGCCCGGGGTCTCGGTGAGGACGCCGAGCGAGGACTGCGGCTGGGTGATGCCCAGGACGCGCAGACCGCCGACGAGGACCGTCATCTCCGGGGCGGACAGGGTGAGCAGGTTCGCCCGGTCGACGAGCAGGTACTCGGCGGGGAGGCGGTGGCCCTTGCCGAGGTAGTTGCGGAAGCCGTCCGCGGTCGGCTCCAGGGCGGCGAAGGACTCGACGTCCGTCTGCTCCTGGGAGGCGTCGACGCGGCCCGCCGAGAAGGGGACCTCGACCGCGAAGCCGGCGTCCTTGGCGGCCTTCTCGACGGCGGCGCTGCCCGCGAGGACCACGAGGTCGGCGATCGAGACCTGCTTGCCGCCGGCCTCGTTGAAGGACTTCTGGACGCCCTCCAGGACGCGGAGCACCTGGGCCAGCTCGTCCGGGTTGTTGACCTCCCAGCCGTTCTGCGGCTCCAGGCGGATGCGACCGCCGTTGGCGCCACCGCGCTTGTCGCTGCCGCGGAAGGAGGAGGCGGCGGCCCAGGCGGCGGAGACCAGCTGGGTCACCGTCAGGTCGGAGCCGAGGATCTTCTCCTTGAGGGAGGCGATGTCCGCGGCGTCGATCGGCTCGCCCTGGCGCGCCGGCAGCGGGTCCTGCCAGAGCAGCTCCTCGCTCGGGACCTCCGGGCCGAGGTAGCGCACGACGGGGCCCATGTCGCGGTGGGTGAGCTTGTACCAGGCGCGGGCGAAGGCGTCCGCGAACTGGTCCGGGTTCTCGTAGAAGCGGCGCGAGATCGGCTCGTAGACCGGGTCGAAGCGCAGCGCGAGGTCGGTGGTGAGCATCGTCGGCAGGTGCTTCTTCGCCGCGTCGAAGGCGTCGGGGATGACCGCCTCGGCGTTCTTCGCGACCCACTGGTGGGCGCCCGCCGGGCTCTTGGTGAGCTCGTACTCGTACTCGAAGAGGTTCTTGAAGAACCCGTTGCCCCACTGGGTGGGCGTCTCGGTCCAGGTGACCTCGAGGCCGGACGTGATCGCGTCCTTGCCGGAGCCCGTGCCGTAGGAGCTCTTCCAGCCGAGGCCGAGCTGCTCGATCGGCGCGGCCTCCGGGTCGGCGCCCACGTGGTCCGCGGGGCCGGCGCCGTGCGTCTTGCCGAAGGTGTGGCCACCGGCGATGAGGGCGACGGTCTCCTCGTCGTTCATCGCCATGCGCCCGAAGGTCTCGCGGATGTCGCGGGCGGCCGCGATCGGGTCCGGGTTGCCGTTGGGGCCCTCGGGGTTGACGTAGATGAGGCCCATCTGGACGGCGGCGAGCGGGTTCTCCAGCTCGCGGTCGCCGGAGTAGCGCTCGTCGCCGAGCCACTCCGTCTCGGGGCCCCAGTAGACGTCCTCGTCCGGCTCCCACTCGTCGACGCGGCCGCCGCCGAAGCCGAAGGTCTCGAAGCCCATGGTCTCCAGGGCGACGTTGCCGGTGAGGATCATCAGGTCGGCCCACGAGATGGCCTTGCCGTACTTCTTCTTGACCGGCCACAGCAGTCGGCGGGCCTTGTCCAGGCTCGCGTTGTCCGGCCAGCTGTTCAGCGGGGCGAAGCGCTGCTGACCGCCGCCGGCGCCACCGCGGCCGTCGCTGATGCGGTACGTGCCCGCGCTGTGCCAGGCCATCCGGATCATGAGCGGGCCGTAGTTGCCGAAGTCGGCGGGCCACCACTCCTGCGAGGTGGTGAGCACCTCGGCGATGTCCTGCTTGACGGCGGCCAGGTCGAGCGCGTTGAACGCCTCGGCGTAGTCGAACTCCTCACCGAGGGGGTTCGCCACGGCGGGGTTCTTGGCGAGGATCTTCAGGTTGAGCCGGTCCGGCCACCACTGGCGGTTGCCACCGCCCTGCGTGGGGTGCGCGGCGCGGCCGTGGACGACCGGGCAGCCGCCGCTCTTGCCCTCCGCGGCCGCCTCGTCCTCGGTGACAAGCGGATCGTGCTTCTGCTCAGACATCGGTCTTTCCTTCCGAACCATTCGGATCACGGAGCTCGGGAACTGCTGAGGCGTCGGTGTGACCGGCGCGCACCCTCTTGGCTACTACTGGAGTCGATCCTATGGTGGACAGAGTCCAAGTCAATACGACAGCCGGACTCGTACGGATTACTCGCGCCGCACCGGCGCTGACTCGCGCTGACATCGCGCTGCAAGGGCTGGTGACCATGAGCAACCTTCTGGAGCGGCTCCGCCGACGCGGCTGGCGGATGACCGCACAGCGCCGGGTGGTCGCCGAGGTCCTCTCCGGGGAGCACATCCACCTCACCGCCGACGAGGTGCTGGCACGCGCCACGGCGAGACTGCCGGAGATCTCCCGCGCGACCGTGTACAACACGCTGGGCGAGCTCGTGGCGCTCGGCGAGGTCCTGGAGGTCTCCAGCGTCGGCCGCGCCAAGCGCTACGACCCCAACGCCCACGAGGCCCACCAGCACCTGGTGTGCTCGGGCTGCGGCGCGGTCCGTGACGTGCGGCCGGACGGCGACCCGCTGACGGGCCTCGCGGACGGCGAGCGCTTCGGCTTCACGGTGACGGCGGTGGAGGTGACGTACCGGGGGCTGTGCCCGGACTGCGCGTGAAGCGGGGGCGGGTACGCGAAAGGGCCCCCTTCCGGGGGCCCTCTCCCAGCTGCCTCAGTTCTCCGTCGGCTCCGCGGGCTCCAGCCTCAGCGAGATCGAGTTGATGCAGTACCGCTGGTCGGTCGGGGTCGGGTAGCCCTCGCCCTCGAAGACATGCCCCAGGTGCGAGCCGCAGCGGGCGCAGCGCACCTCGGTGCGGATCATGCCGTGGGAGGTGTCGGCGACCAGCTCGACGGCGGAGCTGTCCTTCGGGTCGTAGAAGGACGGCCAGCCGCAGTGCGACTCGAACTTCTCGGTGGACGTGAAGAGCTCGGCGCCGCAGGCCCGGCAGGAGTAGACGCCCTTGGTCTTCGTGTCCGTGTACTCACCGCGGAAGGCGGGCTCGGTGCCGGCGAGCCGGAGCACCTGGTACTCCGACGGAGTCAGCTCGGCCTGCCATTCCTCGTCCGTCTTCTCGACCTCGTACGCCATGAGCTCGCTCCCTCTGCTACTTCGCCGACTCGTCCAGGCGGTCCAGGATCCTCGGGCCCAGGTCGGTCACGTCGCCCGCGCCCATGGTGAGAACCAGGTCGCCGGGCTTCGCCATTCCCGCGATCACCTCCGGCACCGCGCCCTTGTCGTGGACCGGCGTGACGTCGGCGCCGGCGGCGCGCGCCGCGTCGATGATCAGCTCGCTGGTGATGCCGGGGATCGGGTCCTCGCGGGCCGGGTAGATGTCCAGGACCACGGAGCCGTCGGCCAGCGCGAGGGCCTCGCCCATCTCGCGGCCCAGCTCCTGGGTGCGGGAGAAGAGGTGCGGCTGGAAGACGACCAGGAGCCGGGAGGCCCCGGCGGCGCCGCGCATGGCCTCCAGGTCGGCGGTCATCTCGGTGGGGTGGTGCGCGTACGAGTCGATGACCTGGACGCCCGCGGCCTCGCCCTTGAGCTGGAGGCGGCGGCCGACCCCGGTGTACGCGGTGAGGGCCTGGGCGAGCTCGGCCGGGTCGATGCCGACGCGGGAGCCGGCGACCAGGGCGGCGGCCGCGTTGTGCGCGTAGTGGCGGCCGGGCACGGAGACCGTGAAGGTGTGCTCGGTGCCGTCGAGGGCGACGGTGACCTCGCTCTTCATCCCGTTCGGGACGATCTTGAGGATGCGTGCGTCGGAGTCGTCGGACTCGCCCACGGTGACGACCGTCAGGCCCTCGCGGCCGGCGACCCGGCGGGCCAGCTCGCGGGCGCCGGAGTGCTCGCCGACGACCAGGGTGCCGCCGGGGCGAATCTTGGCGGCGAAGGCCTCGAAGGACTCGTAGATCTCGTCCATGGAGGCGTAGTTCGCGTGGTGGTCCAGCTCGACGTTGAGGACGATGGCGACCTCGGGGTCGTACTTCTGGAAGCTGCGGTCGCTTTCGTCCGCCTCGGCCACGAAGACGCGGCCCTCGCCGTGCAGGGCGTTGGTGCCGGGGCCCGCGAGGTCGCCGCCGATGGCGTACGAGGGGTCGAGGCCGAGCTCGGTGAGCGCGACCGCCAGCATGGAGGTGGTGGTCGTCTTGCCGTGCGTGCCGGCGACGGCGATGGCGCTCAGGCCGTCCATGAGGGAGGCGAGCGCGTCGGAGCGGTGCACGACGGGGATGCCGAGCTCGGCGGCGCGGGCCAGTTCGGGGTTGTCGGCGCGGATGGCGCTGGAGACGACGACGGCGGAGGCGTCGTCGGCGAGGTGCTCGGCGGCGTGCCCGATGTGCACGGTGGCGCCCAGGGCCCGCAGGGACTCGGCGGTCGCGGACTCCTTGGCGTCGCTGCCGGCGACCTTGGCCCCGCGCTGGGCCAGGATCTTCGCGATGCCCGACATTCCGGCACCGCCGATGCCGATGAAGTGCGGCCGTTCCATGGCGGCAGGGATGGCGGGTGCCATGCGGATCTCTCCCCTGGGTGCGTCTGTTCTGGAAGCCCCCAGCCTAGTGCTTCGGGGCGGGCCGCCCGGCGCATGACGCCCGGGCGGCCCGGCCGGGACCGCGCCGCTACTCGCTGTGCGCGAACAGCTTCAGGACGGGTACGCCGACCTTGTGGCGGGCCCGGGAGGCCCAGTCGCGGTGGAAGAACTCCTCCACGTAGTGCGGGGCGGTCAGGACGATCACCTCGTCGGCCCCGGCCTCCTCCACGACGGACTTCATCTTGTCGAGGGGGTGGTCCTCGACCACCTGTCCGACCGCCTCGCAGCCGGCGGCTCTCAGTGCCCGGAGGGAGTGCTCCAGGGCCTGCTCGGCCGGCCTGCGGGCCTCCTTGCCCTCCGGCTGGTCGCCCTCGTGCGCCGCCTCCTTCAGTTCGCCCATCGCCACGTCGTCGATGGCACGCAGCAGTACATCGGCCTGGTCACCGCGCGGCTGCATCAGGACGATGAACGAGACGCCCTCGTCGCCGTGCAGGGTGGTGACGAAGTCCACGTCGACGGCCGTCAGGGGCTTCTCGATCATCAGAACGCTTGTGAACACCTCAGGAGCCCTTCTGCGGAAACCATCCTTCCCCGTGCCCGCACGGGGACTGCGTGAGTAAGTGTGCCCAGCGGAAGCAAAGCGGAACGACAAATTCCGCCGATTGTCAGATCCGACGGTAGCGGGTGAAGAGGAAGCCGTCCTGCTCCAGCACCGACGCCACGGCGAAGCGTCGCGGAACCTCCACGGAAGGGCCTTGGGCGATCCGCTGCGCGGTCCCCGCCGTCATCGTCGGCGAGACGCTCAGGCACAGCTCGTCCAGCGCCCCGGCGGCCACGAACTGCCCCAGCAGCCTGGGCCCGCCCTCGGTCAGCTGGCGCCGCAGACCGCGCTCGCCGAGCTCCGCGACGGCCCGCGCGGGCTCGACCCCGCGCCCCTCGCCCGCGAACAGCACCTCCGCCCCGGCCCGCCGGGCCGCCTCGACCCGCTCGGCGGGCGCCTGGGCGCCGGTCAGGACCAGGGTCGGCACCAGCGGCTCGGTGAAGAGCGGAAGCGAGAAGTCCAGGTCGAGCGAGGCGGTCACGACGGCGATCACCGGCGCGGGCCCCTGCCCCGCCGCCGCCCGCCGCTCCGCGAAGGCCTCCCGCGCCCGGGCCGGGCGGTAGCCCTCCAGCCGTACGGTCTCCGCGCCGACGACGACCACGTCGGCCAGTCCCCGCAGGGTGCCGAAGATCCGCATGTCGGTGTCGGAGGACAGCGGCTGGGAGCGCCCGTCGTGCTGGCCGGCCCCGTCGAGCGAGGAGACCATGTTGGCCCGCAGCCAGGGACCGGAGGCCGCCTCCGCGGGGTACGCGTAGGCATCGGCGAGCTCGTCGAGGGACCACTCCCGGTCCGAGGCGGCGGTCATGCCGGCGGCATGGTCGGTGGCTGTCATGTCCGTCACAGGGAACAGGCGTCGCATCCTCGCAGTCTGACATGGCGCTTACAGTGGGGAACTGTGTCGACCCGTGCCATAACCGAAGCGGCTTCCACCGAAGCCGCCCCGCTCTCGCTCTGCTCCCGGGAGCCGCATGTCCCCGCCGACCGGCTCGTGGCGGAGATGGTGCCGCCGCCCCGGTTCGACTCGGTGCGCTTCGACACGTACATCCCGGACCCCAACCAGCCCAGTCAGATCGACGCGGTCAAGGTCCTCTCCTCCTTCGCCGAGGGCCTCGGCGGCGCCCACGCCTCCGGCTCGGGCAAGCGCCGCTGGTTCTCGAAGAAGCCCGCGGCCCCGGCCGGCCCGCGCGGGATCTACCTCGACGGCGGCTACGGCGTCGGCAAGACCCACCTGCTGGCCTCGCTGTGGCACGCCACCCCGGCCGAGCCCTCGCTCAAGGCCTTCGGCACCTTCGTGGAGCTGACCAACCTGGTGGGCGCCCTCGGCTTCCAGCAGACCGTGCAGACCCTCAGCGGGCACCGGCTGCTGTGCATCGACGAGTTCGAGCTGGACGACCCGGGCGACACCGTCCTCGTCTCCTCGCTCCTCGGCAAGCTCGTCGAGGCGGGCGTGGCGCTCGCCGCCACCTCGAACACCCTGCCGGGCAAGCTGGGCGAGGGCCGGTTCGCCGCCGCCGACTTCCTGCGCGAGATCCAGGGCCTGTCGGCGCACTTCCGGCCGCTGCGCATCGACGGCGAGGACTACCGCCACCGCGGCCTGCCCGAGGCCCCCGCGCCGTACTCCGACGAGGTCGTCACGAAGGCCGCGTACGCGACCCCGGGCGCCTCGCTCGACGACTTCCCGCACCTGCTGGAGCACCTGGCGAGGGTGCACCCGAGCCGCTACGGCGCGCTGACCGACGACCTGGCGGCCGTCTGCCTCACCGATGTGCGCCCGGTGCCCGACCAGTCGACCGCGCTGCGGCTCGTGGTCCTCGCCGACCGCCTCTACGACCGCGAGATACCGGTGCTCGCCTCCGGCATGCCCTTCGACAAGCTGTTCAGCGACGAGATGCTGAACGGCGGGTACAAGAAGAAGTACTTCCGGGCGATCTCCCGCCTCACCGCGCTCGCCCGGGACGCCAAGGGGCTGGCCGCGCAGTAGCTTGGGGGCCATACCCCACCGAAAGGGAAACGACATGGCCACCGTGCGTCACGCCCACACCGTCTGGGAGGGCGACCTCCTCAAGGGGAAGGGCGTCGTCAGCCTCGACTCCTCCGGCCTCGGCACATACGAGGTCTCCTGGCCGGCCCGCGCCGAGGAGCCGAACGGCAGGACCAGCCCCGAGGAGCTGATCGCCGCCGCCCACTCGTCCTGCTTCTCGATGGCCTTCTCCAACGGGCTGGCCAAGGCAGGCAACCCGCCGGAGCGCCTGGAGACCAAGGCCGACGTCACCTTCCAGCCGGGCGAGGGCATCACCGGCATCCACCTGACGGTGCGCGGTACCGTGCCCGGCCTCGGGGCGGACGAGTTCCAGGAGCTCGCCGAGGACGCCAAGAAGAACTGCCCGGTGAGCCAGGCGCTGACGGGCACGACGATCACGCTGACGGCCGAGCTGGTCTCCTGACCCCTTGCGCCGCTTGAGGCGACGTGACCCGCATGGTTCACGGGCCACCACCGTGCGTGGTACACACATGCGGGTCACACGTCACACCACCCCTGTCCGCCAACAGAAGTGGGTCGTTGCCTCATGTCCGCAACACGACGTCAGATCCTCGCCGGCACCGCCGGCAACCTGGGCATCGCCTTCACCGGCGCCCTCTCCGAACTCTTCGCCGGCACCGCCGCCGCCTCGCCCCTCGGCGGCCGCTCCGGCTACGGCCCGCTGGTCCCCGACCCGGCCGGCCTGCTCGACCTCCCGGCCGGCTTCTCGTACAAGGTCCTCTCCCGCCAGGGCGACCCGCTCCGCTCCGGCGAGGGCCCGGTCCCCAGCAACCACGACGGCATGGGCGCCTTCGCGGGCCGCCGCGGCCGGGTGCACCTGGTCCGCAACCACGAGAACCGGGTCACCGGGAAGATCGCGGTCCCGACGGTCGAGGGCCTCACCTACGACCCGGCCGCCAAGGGCGGCTGTACGGCACTCGAACTCGACGCCCGCTCCCACGTCCTCGGCGAGCGCGTCGCCATCGCCGGCACCGCCGTCAACTGCGCGGGCGGGCCGACCCCTTGGAACACCTGGCTCACCTGCGAGGAGACCGAGGACCGGGCCGGGACCAACGGCTACACCAAGGACCACGGCTTCGTCTTCGAGGTCGACGGGGCCGACCCGCACCGCACCGGCGCGGTCCCGCTGACGGCGATGGGCCGCTTCCAGCACGAGGCGATCGCCGTCGACCCGGGGACCGGCGTCGTGTACGAGACGGAGGACGCCTTCCAGCACCCCTTCGGCCTCTTCTACCGCTTCCTGCCCCACAAGCCGCTCGGCGGCACCGGTTCGCTGCGCGCGGGCGGCAGCCTGGAGGCCATGCGGGTGCCGGGCGTGCCGGACCTGTCGGCCGTCCAGGAGCCGGGGACGCGCTTCGAGGGCGTGCGGTGGGTGCCGGTGCCGGACCCGCTGGCCGTCGAGACCCCGGTCAGGCTCCAGGACTTCGGGCCCGGCGGCATCACGCACGCGCAGAAGCTGGAGGGCTGCTACTGGGGCCCGGGGCGCGGCGGGGCCCCGGGGGCGGTGTACTTCGTGTCCTCCTTCGCCCGCGCCAAGGACGGCTCCGCAGCCACCCACTTCGGGCAGGTGTGGAAGTACGAGCCGCACCGCCGCCGGCTCACCCTGGCGGTGGTCTTCGGCCCGGACACGGACGTACGACTGCCGGGCGAGTCGCCGGACAACATCTGTCTGGCGCCGGGCGGCGGCCTGATGGTCTGCGAGGACGGCGACGGCGCCCAGCACGTCTTCGGGGTGAGCCGGAAGGGCGAGGTGTACGCGGTCGCGCGGGGCGCGCAGAACATCGGTACGCCGGACGCCCCGGAGTGGGGCGAGTTCGCGGGCGTGACGTTCTCGCCGGACGGCCGCACGATGTTCGTGAACTGCTACACGCCGGGCACGACGTTCGCGGTGACCGGGCCGTGGCGGTGACACGGCGCTGACGCGGGGCCGGGGCCGGGGGGGGGCCGGATCAGGCCGGCTCGTACCGCACCCCGGTGAGCCGCTCGGACAGCTCCCACAGGCGGCGGCCGGTCTCCGGATCGGTCGCCGCCGGCGCGAGCGCGACCCGCTTCGGCGTTCCGCGCAGCTCGCCCGGCCCGTCCGGCCCGTAGAGCGCGCCGCCCTCGGCGTCGGGCGCGGTCGCCGCGTACAGCTGGGGCAGCGCACCGGCGGCCGCGGGCTGGGCGAGCAGCGGGCCGAGGACCCGCCCGAAGACGAACCGCACGAAGGCGACCGGGGTCTCCTTCTGGAGGTTGGTGGCGGTGTAGCCCGGGTGGGCGAGGACGCTGCGCACGGGGCTGCCGGCGGCGGCGAGGCGCTCCTGGAGGGCGTACCCGAAGACGGTGTTGGCGAGCTTGGCCTGCCGGTAGGCGCCCATCGGCGAGTAGCGCCGCTCCCCGTGGAGGTCGTCGAAGTCGATCCGTCCCCTGCGGTGCTCCAGCGAGCCGACCGTGACGACCCTGGGGTCGCGGCCGGCGGCGAGCCGGTCGAGCAGCAGCCCGGTGAGGGCGAAGTGGCCCAGGTGGTTGGCGGCGAACTGCAGCTCGTGGCCCTGGGCGCTGAGGGTGCGGGGCGGGGCCATCACGCCGGCGTTGTTGACCAGGACGTCCAGGCGCGGGTGCTCGGCGCGCAGCTTCCGGGCGAAGTCCCGTACGGAGTCGAGGTCGGCCAGGTCCAGCTCCCGGACGTCGAGGAGGGCGCCCGGGTGCGCGGCGGCGACGGAGTCCGCGGCGGCGCGCCCCTTGCGCCCGTCGCGCACGGCGAGGACCACGTGTCCGCCGCGGCGGGCGAGCTCGCGGGTGGTGGCGAGGCCGAGGCCGCTGTTGGCGCCGGTGACGACGAAGACGCGTCCGGTGAGGTCGGGCATCAGCTCGGCGGTCCAGCGCCGCGGTCGCTGCTGCCCCTGCCCCTGCCCCTGCCCCTGCTGATGCTCCTGCTGCTCTGCCATGTGGCACACGCTGCCCTTCGTGTCACTCGGTGTCAAGCTCTTCCCCGAGTGCCATTCTGGGATACCCTCGTGGCATGACCCCCGACATCAGCCTGGCCGAGCGCAAACGCCTGCTCGTCGCCACCGAGCTCACCGAATCGGCGCTCCAGCTGCTGGCCCTCAAGGGCTTCGACGCGGTCACGGTGGACGAGATCGCGGCCGCCGCCGGGGTCTCCAAGCGCACCTTCTTCCGCTACTTCGCGTCCAAGGAGGACGTGGTCGTCCAGTTCCTGTCCGGGATGGGCGCCGACATCCACGCGGCCCTCGCCGGGCGCCCGGCCGCGGAGCCCGTGTCCCGGTCCCTGCGCCACGCCGTCGCGGTCCCGCTGCTGGCCTGCACCGACCAGCACCCGGACCACGCGGCCAGGGCCCTGCGCGTGGTGCAGCTGATCCTGGGCACGCCCGCGCTCCTGGCCCGCTTCCTGGAGCGGCAGGCGGCCTGGCAGGAGGCGCTGGCCGAGGAGCTGGCCCGCCGCACGGGCCGCGACGCGGGCACGGACCTCCACCCGCGGCTGGCCGCCGGCACGGCGCTGGTCGCGTTCCGGACGGCGCTGCAGCGGTGGAGCGAGAGCGAGGCGGCGGAGGACCCCATGGCCCTGCTCGACCGGGCGTTCGGGGTGGTGACCCCGGCTCTGGACGCGCAGGATCGGTGAAGGTGCGCTGACCGCCGTACGAGAAGGGGTCGTGAGATGCCGAAGAACAAGAGCAGGCAGGACCAGCCCCTGCGCGACCGCCTGAGGCTCCCGGCCGGCGAGCGGATCGACCTCTCCTCGTACGACGCCGCCGCGACCCCGGGCGGCCCGAAGGACAAGGCGGCCGGTCTCACGGCAACCGCCGCCCTCGGGCCGGGCCTCGCCGACCTGCAGGAACGCCTGTACGCGGCGAGCACGGCGGGCGACCGCCGCCGCCTGCTCCTGGTCCTCCAGGGCATGGACACGAGCGGCAAGGGCGGCACGGTCAAGCACGTCATCGGCCTCTTCAACCCCTCGGGCTGCCGCATCCACGCCTTCAAGGCCCCGACGCCGGAGGAGCTCGCGCACCCCTTCCTGTGGCGGGTGACCAAGGCGCTCCCGCTGGCCGGCGAGATCGGCATCTTCGACCGCTCGCACTACGAGGACGTGCTGATCGCCCGGGTCCGCTCGCTGGTCCCGCGGGCGGAGCTGGAGGAGCGCTACGCGGAGATCCAGGCGTTCGAGAAGCAGCTGACCGAGGACGGCGTGACGCTGGTCAAGGTCTTCCTCCACCTCTCCTACGAGGAGCAGCGCGACCGCCTCCTGGAGCGCCTCGACAACCCCGAGAAGCACTGGAAGTTCAACCCGGGTGACATCGAGGAGCGGGCGCTGTGGCCCGCGTACCAGGAGGCGTACGAGATCGCCCTGGAGCGCTGCTCGACGGAGGCGGCGCCCTGGTACCTGGTCCCGGCGGACCGCAAGTGGTACCGCAACTGGGCGATCAGCACCCTGCTCGGCGAGCATCTGGCGGAGCTGGACCCGCAGTACCCGAAGGGCGACTTCGACGTGGCGGAGTGCCGGAGGCGATTGCTCGCGCAATGATCGGTTAGTTTCCGTGGGTGACCATTTCTGCACGAAGACTGTCGGCGCTCGTCCTTCTGGGCGCCGTTCTCGTCGGCTGCGACGGGGGCGCGGCCGAACCGCCCGCCGCCGCACCGCCGAAGAACACCGCGCCGACCGCGAAGACGACCCGCGCCGCGGAGCCGGCCAAGCCGGCCCCGGGCCACGAAGCGGCACCGGCCCCGAAGACCCCGCCGACCCTGCCGCCGGCCCCGGGCGGCCTGACCCCGGTGTACACCCACCGCAAGGGCGGCACCGAGAAGGTCGTCGCGCTCACCTTCGACGCCGACATGACGGCCGACCAGGGCCCGCGCGCGGCCCGGGGCGAACACTTCGACAACCCGCAGCTCATCGCGACCCTGCGCCGGCTGAAGGTCGACTCGACGATCTTCATGACGGGCCGCTGGGCGGAGCAGTACCCGGACCAGGCGCGGTCCATCGGCAACGACCCCCGCTTCGAGATCGCCGACCACTCCTACAGCCACTACGCCTTCGCGACCCCCTGCTACGGCCTTCCGACCGTGGCGGCTGCCGACATGGCCTCCGACGTCCAGCGCGCCTTCGACGCCTTCCGCGACGCGGGGGCGGCCCACGTGGTCCCGTACTTCCGCTTCCCCGGCGGCTGCTACGACGACGCCGCCCTGCGCGCCCTCGCCCCGCTCGGCGTCACCGCCGTCCAGTGGGACGTGGTCAGCGGCGACGCCTTCGCGAAGGACCCGGACGCGGTCGCGGACCAGGTCCTCGAGGGCGTGAAGCCCGGCTCCCTGGTCGTCATGCACTGCACGCGCAGCGCGGCCCCGGTCACGGAACAGGCGATCCGCCGGATCGTGCCGGAGCTGCGGGCGAAGGGGTACCGCTTCGTGAAGGTCTCGGAACTGATGAGCAAGTAGGACACGACGGCGCGTCAGGCCCCACCGACCCCACCACCCTGGGGCCCTACGGCCGGGTCGTCAGATCGAGGACGATCCACCCCTCCTTGGTCGCCTTGCGCCACGGGTACTCGCACACCATGCGGTCCACCTCGGGGAAGTCCTCGGCGACGGTGCGGGTCGGGAAGGGCTTGCACTTCCCCTTGTCGGCGTACTTGGGGCAGGAGCCGTCCGGCTTGCGGAACTGGTGGGCCTGCCAGGCGAGCGTGCCGGCGAGCTTCTCGCCGGGGTGGGTCGGCAGGTACTGGTTGCCGAAGAAGGACCCGATCATGCCGCCCGCGAGCGCCATGGCCAGCAGCACGCCGACGGCGGTGAAGCGCTCCTGGGGCGCCCGCTCCCCGGCGCGCAGGCGCTTGAGGAGCGGCACGAGCCGCTGCGCGGCGAGCACGCAGGCGAGCACGGTGAGGGCGGTCAGGGTCACCTGGATCTGGATCATGGTGCGCGGGAACAGCTGCACCTGCTGGTCGGCCTCCATGTGCCCGGCGAGCCAGAAACGGATGAGCCAGGCACTGCCGAAGCAGGCGAGCGGGGCGACGACGACGGCCTTGCGCAGGCCGAGCGCGACGGCGAAGCCGAGGCCGATCAGCACGATCACGGCGTACGTGTGCAGCCCGGAGAACTCGCCGAAGCCCGGATACTCACCGGGCTCGTCCCAGGCCCGGCTGCTGAGCGGAGTGGTCCCGATGTACGCGGGCTCGGTGAGCGTGTACCCGGAACACCACTGGTCCCGCGTGCTGGTCGCCCCCAGCAGCACCCGCAGATAGACCCCGGCGACGAGCAGGAACCCGCCGAGCGAGCTGCCGAGGAAGAGCAGCCCTCGCAGCCGCCCGGTCGTCCACGGGTAGAAGAACAGGACAGCGATGACGACGCCGGGCAGCGACCACAGATGCCAGCCGGAGTAGACGAGGAAGAGCAGTCCGAAGAGCAGCCCCAGGAATCCGCCCCTCAGCACCGTCCCCCGCGTGCCGAACCGCGGCGAGGCGCGCAGCCACAGCAGCAGCTTCGCGATGAGCGGCAGAAGCAGCACCAGCACGAAGGGGCTGTACGGCTTGTGCGGCAGCGTCTGCTGGAGGGCGGGCAGCAGGCCGACGGCGAGCGCGGGCAGCGGCCCGAGGCACATCCGCCACAGCAGGTAGGCGGCGGGCCCGGTGAGGGCCACGATCGCGATGAACACCCACTTGAACGCGAGGGCGGGCTCACCGGCGAAGAACCCGGCCTTGGCGAGGTAGCCGATGGTGTAGGGCACGGCCGGCGGATAGAAGGCGTCCATGGCGCCGGTGTGCAGCACCTCCTCCGCCCAGCCGAGGATCCGGTTGTTGTCCCCGTACGGCCCGTTCAGCGGCCAGGGCGTGCCGCGCAGCGCGAAGACCTGCCCGGCCCCGAGGAACCCGGTGCTGAGCCCGGCGACGGCCGCGGCGGCGAGCCGCACGGTGACGTTCTTGACCCGCTCGCTCGCCCGTACGGTCACCCACCCGACGACGGCGAGGATCACGAGCACGACGACGGCGAACCGCAGCTGGAGGTGGGAGAGCCCGCTGATCTGCCCGACGCGCGTGACGGGGCTGTTGCCGATGCTCAGCCCCCAGTAGGTGAACCCGAGCGCGGCGAGCACCCCGACGAGGACCTCACCCGCTGCGGGTCCCCAGCGCCGGATCACCCCGGGCGCCACCCTGCGAGGGCGCATCGGCCGGAGGGCGGGGACGGACGGGGCAGCCGTCGAACGCGTGGCTGTCGTCGTCAACTCTCTCCCCGGAATGGGCGTAAAGGTACCGGTAGGACCTTATGAGGAGATTCCCCCCACTTCGGGGAGTGACGCGCGTCCCGCTACTCCCGCCACCCCGTACCCCGGCACCCCAGCCACGCCGCCCCCGTCGCCAGCGCCAGGGCGCCCGTCAGGGGAAGGGGCGGGTAGGCGACCGTGGCGGTCGGGGAGCCGGTGATCAGGGTGGCGATGGCGGTCTTTGCCGGGGAGCCGGTGGTGACCACGGCGAGGAGGGAGCCGAGGAGGAGGGTCGTCAGCGACCAGCCGCGGGAGCGGATCAGGGGGCGGGTGGTCAGGGTGCCGACGGCGGTGCCGGTCAGGACGCAGGTGGTCGCGGCCAGCAGGCCCTCCGCGGCGGCCGGGAGCGGGGCGACCCTGTGGTGCTCGCTCAGGGCGGTGACGGCCAGGACCGCGGTGGCGCCCACCAGGAGGGTGCCGGCGGTGGCGGTCAGGATCGCCGCCAGGTGGGCGCGGGCGCGGCCGGCGGCCGCGGCGGTCACCGCGCGGGCGGCGGGGGGTTCCTGGCCGAGGCAGACCCGGACCGCCCAGGCGCTCACCGGGACCAGGCCCGCCACCGTGTAGCCGAGGGCACCGAGCACCGGTTCGCCCGCGTTGATCCCGACCCCGACGAAGGCCGCGTACACGAGGAAGGGCGCGAGCCAGCGCTGGGAGCGCAGGAGGAGGGCGGCCTGGTAGCGGAGCAGGGCGGTCATGCGCGGACGCCTTCGGTGGTCAGGGCGTCGACGTGCCAGCCCGCGTCCAGCAGGGCCCGCAGGGCGGTGTCGGAGTGGGGTGCGGCGACGGTCATGGTCAGCCGGGGCCCGGCGGCGGTGCCGGGCTCGGTGACGTGGGTCGGGGAGCCGGGGAGGTCCGGGGGCAGGGCCCCGCCGCCGGTGGCCGTGATGCGGACCAGGGGGTGCCGCGGCCGATCTGTGGGCTGTGCCGAGCGGTGGACGCGTCCGTCCCGCACCGTGAGGTGCGCGTCCGCCTCCCCCGCCAGCCGCCGCGGGTCGTGGTCGACGAAGACGACCCGGCCGCCCGCCGCGACCCGGGCGCGCACCGCGCGGTCGAGTTCCGTGCGGGCGGTGGTGTCCAGGCCCGTCCAGGCCTCGTCCAGGACGAGCAGTCCGGGCTCGGCGAGCAGGGCCTGGGCGACGGCGACCTTCTGGCTGGTGCCCTTGGAGAGTTCGGTGAGCGGGGTGTCGCCGTAGGCGCCCGCGTCGAAGCGGGCCAGCCACTCCCCCGCCCGCCGCGCCGCCTCACGGGCGGTGAGGCCCTGGATGCGCCCGAGGTGGACCAGGTATCCGGTCGCGGTGAGCGGCAGGGCGGCGGGGAAGCGTTCGGGGACGTACGCGGTGCGCTCGGGCCGGCCGGTGATCCGGCCCGCGCTGGGCGCGTCGACGCCCGCGAGCAGCCGGAGCAGGGTCGACTTGCCCGTGCCGTTGCCGCCGGTGACCCGGGCCAGGGTGCCGGCGGGCAGGTCGAGGCCCACCTCGCGCAGCACCCACGGGCCGCGCGGGCCGTAGCGGCGGCCGACGCCTTCCAGTCTCACGACGGGGTCAGTTGGCCGACTTCTTCTGCGGCGTCAGCTCGCTCGGGCGGACGATCACGAAGCCCTGGCCCTCCAGCTTCAGCTGGATCGCCTCGCCCGATCCGCCGCGCATCATCGAGCCGAGCGACTGCGAGCGGTGCAGCGAGGTGCGCAGCTGCTCGCTCCAGCCGACGACGGCGTCGGTGTCGACGTGCACCGGGGCGTCGGGGGTGACGGGGATGACGACCGGGTTGCCCTCGCAGATCAGGGCGATCTTCCCGTGGCCGGTGAAGACGCTGTTGAAGAGGCCGCCGCCGGTCATTCCGGCGCCCTTCACCGTCTTGATCTCGTACGCCAGGGTGGAGTCGAAGCAGAGCACGTTGCGGCCGTTGACGGTCAGGGCGTCGCCCGGCTCGACCTCGACGATGAAGCAGTTCTGCGCCTCGTGGGCGAACCACGCCTCACCCTGGCCGCGCACGGTCATCAGCGGCAGGCCCTCGCCCGTGAGGGCGCGCTTGAGCAGGCCGCCGAGGCCCTGGCTCTTGTGCTCGAACTGGAGGTTCCCCCGGAAGGCGATCATCGAGCCCTGCAGGGCCTGCATCTCCCCTTGGACGGTGTACTTGACCGACTTGGCGTTCTGGAGGGTCATCCCCGGAAACGTCGCCGCCTCGGCGAGGTGCTCGCTGGCGAAAAGATCACTCTTCATGGAGGGCATCCTGGCCCGGAAGCGCGCGTTCCCACAAGAAACGCGTGCGGCCGTGGATCCGGCCGGTGGCAGACTTGCCGGGTGAGCAGCCACGACACCGCACCCCGGGACCCGCACGACCCGCGCGAGCAGCACGACCAGCAGGACCGGACCGACCCGCGCGACGAGAAGCCGCAGTACGTCCTTCCCCTGGTGGTCCGCATCGAGCGGGACGCGCCGCCGGCCCGTACCGACGCGCTGGAGACGTCCGCCCGCGCGGTCCTGGAGATCCTGGCCGACGACCGGTCGCTCGGCGAGGGCGAGTGGGCGCGGGCCATGACGGACTGGCAGGACGCCCGGATCCGCAAGGTCGTGCGCCGGGCGCGCGGCGCGGAGTGGCGCAAGGCCGTGGCCCTGCCGGGGATCACGGTCGTCGGCGAAGGCGGTGCGGAGGTACGGGTCTTCCCGCCCGTCCCCCTGGACGGCTGGCCCAAGGAGCTGGCCAAGCTGCAGGTCTCGGGCACCGACCTCGACGACCCGGCCGAACCGGGTCCGGTGCCGGAGGGCGCGCCGGTGCTGTGGCTCAACCCCGAGCTCGGCATGTCCGCGGGCAAGACCATGGCGCAGACCGGACACGGCGCGCAGCTGCTGTGGTGGGCCCTGTCCGACGCGGCCCGCAAGACCTGGCGCGAGGCCGGCTTCCCGCTGGCGGTGCGGACGGCCGACCCGGCGCGCTGGGCCCGGCTCACGTCGAGCGGGCTTCCGGTGGTCCGGGACGCCGGGTTCACCGAGATCGCGCCGGGCTCGTGCACGGTGGTGTCGGAGTACCCCGCGGTCGGGCTGGCCGGATAGGCCCCGGCGGCACCCGCCCACCCCGAAAGCTCAAATCAAGCTCTGAACGTTCCCCTGGCCGGATTCGAACCCCTCGTTCCGGGCCATCACCCTCAGGACCGAAGGAGGGGGACATGAAGGAGCTCGGTATCGGCATCGGCTGGCGGCCCGAGATCGCGGACGCGGTGGAGGCGCTGGACGGGGTCGAGTGGGTGGAGGTCGTCGCGGAGAACCTGTGCGACGACCATCTGCCCGGCTCCCTGGAGCGGCTTCGGGCGCGCGGGGTGACCGTCGTGCCGCACGGGGTCTCGCTGGGGCTCGGCGGCGCCGAGCGGCCGGACGCGGGGCGGCTCGCGGCGCTGGCGCGCAAGGCGGAGCTGCTCGGGGCGCCGCTGGTGACGGAGCACATCGCGTTCGTACGGGCCGGGGGCCCGCTCACCGCGTCGCCGCTTCTGGAGGCGGGGCACCTGCTGCCCGTGCCCAGGACCCGGGACGCGCTCGACGTGCTGTGCGAGAACGTGCGGATCGCGCAGGACGCCCTGCCGGTGCCGCTGGCCCTGGAGAACATCGCGGCCCTGGTGTCCTGGCCGGGCGAGGAGCTGACGGAGGGCCGGTTCCTGGCGGAGCTGGTGGAGCGTACGGGGGTACGGCTCCTGGTCGACGTCGCCAATCTGCACACCAACCGGGTCAACCGCGGCGAGGACCCGGCCGAGGCGCTCTCCGAGCTGCCGGTCGAGGCCATCGCGTACGTGCACGTGGCCGGCGGGCTGGAGCGTGACGGGGTCTGGCACGACACCCACGCGCACCCGGTGGCGCGGCCCGTCCTCGACATCCTGGCCGACCTCGCGTCGCGGACCTCCCCGCCGGGGGTGCTCCTGGAGCGGGACGACCTGTTCCCGGCGCGGGAGGAGCTGGCCGCCGAACTCGACGCGATCCGCACGACGGTGACGACGGCCCGGCGGCGCCCCCTGCTCATCGGGGCGGGGGCCCGTGTCTCGGGCGGGGCGATGCCGGTACGGGTGCCGCGCACGGTTCCGGCGCAGCGGAGCGCGACGCCGCGGGACGTGGCTCACGGGACCGCGGCCGGTACGGCCGACGCCGCCCGGCAGCGTCTCGGGCTCGCGCAGGCCGCGCTGCTCTCCGCGCTGGTCGCCGGGACGCCCGCGCCCGAGGGCTTCGACGTGCGGCGGCTGGGCGTGCAGAGCCGGGCGCTCGCCGCGAAGCGCGCGGACGTCGTGGCCAAGGTCGCGCCCGAGCTGCCGGAGATCCTCGGTGACGGCTACCGGCCCGCGTTCCTCGCGTACGCCAGGAGCCGTCCCATGACGGACGGCTACCGGCACGACGCCCTCGACTTCGTCGAGGGGCTGCTCGTCGCGGGCCGTCCGGAGGATCCGGCGGCCCACCGCGCGCTCACCGCCTGGTGGCGGGAGCGGGCCGGGATCCGCCCGCCGGGTCCGGTCGCGCGTCTGGCCCACCGTGTCCGTACCGCCCTCGGAAAGGGGTGAAGCGCCGTGACCACGTCCGTCGTTCTCTTCTACGTCATCGGCGCCGCCGCCGTCGCCCTGATGATCGCCTTGTCCCGGCGGGCCCGCGGCGGCTCCGGCGGGGCCGTCCACGACCGGTACGAGGCCGCGTTCCTCAACGGCGGTCCGGCCAGGGTCGCCGACACCGCCCTCGCCTCCCTGGCCGCCGACGGCCGGATCGCGATCGGCGGCCCGGGGATCGTCCAGGTCCTGCGGCCCACCGCGCACGACCCCGTCGAGCGGGCCGTGCTCCAGGAGCTGGCCGCCGCCCCGCACGGCGCCCTCGCCCCGCTGCGGTACGCCGTCATGCGGCACCCGGCGGTCCAGGAGACCGGGGACGCCCTCGCGGCCCGCGGGCTGATCGTGGTGCCCGGGCGGCGGCGGGCCGTCATCCGCTGGTGCATCGGGCTCGGCGTCGCGGCCGTGGCCATGGCGCCGGTCGCCCTCGTCATCACCGTCGGGCAGTTCATGCGGGGCGAGACCCCGGTGCCGTTCATCATGAAGGTGCTGCCGGCGATCGTCGGCGTGGTGATCACGGCCGTGGTGTGCGCGTCCTCGGCCGCGAGCCGGGTCTCGCCGGCCGGCCGGGAGGCCGTGGGGGCCTTCGGGCGCGGGCACGCCCACCTCGCCGACCCGGGGACGCTCGTCGCGCTGTACGGGCTGCGGGCGCTGCCCGACCCGGCGCTGCGGGAGCAGCTCGCGACGGCGGCCCGCAGCCGGCCCGCGGCGCCGTACCCGCGCGGCTCGCGCCGGCACCACTCCGCCTCGTCCGGGTCCGCCTCCGGCGGCTCGGAGCTGCTGCCGGTCATGTGGTGCGCGGCGGCGGCCGGGGGCGAGAGCGGCGGAGGGGGCGGCTGCGGGAGCGGCAGCTCCTGCTCCGGAGGGGCGGGAGGGTCCGCGTGCTCCGGGGGCAGTTCCTGCTCCGGGGGCGGCAGCTCCTGCTCCTCCGGCGGCGGCAGCTCCTGCTCCTCCTCGTCGAGTTCGTGCTCCTCGTCCTCCAGCTCGTGCTCCTCGTCCAGCGGCAGCTCCTGCTCGTCCAGCAGTTCCTGACCGGCCCGGCTCGGCCGTTCCGGTGGCGGGGTACCCGGTCCTCCCGTACAACCAGGGCATGGTCTGGGTCCCGCTCCTCCTCGTCGCCCTCGTCGTCTGCGGCGTCAGCTGCGCCCGGGTGTGCCGGGCGTCCGTCGCGGCGGACGCCCGGGCGGGCGGGGACGGCGGCGGGCTGAGCGTCTGCGAGGCGGCCTATCTCGCGGGCGGCCCGCTGCGGGTCACCGATCTGACCCTGGTCTCCATGCACCGGGCGCGGCTGCTCCTGCTCGCGCACACGGGCTGGGCGACCGTCGCGGCCGAGGGCGGCGGCCGAGACGAGCTGGAGCGGGCGGTGCTCGGGGCGATCGGGCCGCAGGGCCAGTCCCGGATCCCGGCGGTACGGCCGCTGGTCGCCGACGACGAGAGCGTGCGGGCGCTCGCGGCCGGCCTGGTCGCGCGGGGGCTGGCGCTGCCGGAGGACGCGCGCCGCTCGGCGGCCGCGGGGGCCCGGGCGGTGCGGGCGGCGTTCCTGCTGACCCTCGCGCTGGGGGCGGGCGCGGGGCTGCTCGTGCCGGCGGGCGAGCGGGCGCCGGTGCTGGCCTGGTTCTCGCTGCCGCTGGTCGCGGCCGGACTGTGTCTGCTGATCGCGCGGGCCGAGGCGCCCGACTACGCGTGCTGGGCCTCGCCCGCGGGCAAGCGGCTGCTGGCGGGGCTCTCCCTGGCCGATCCGCTGACGGCGCTCGCGAAGCGGGGCACCCGGGTCCTGGAGCCGGAGCTCCGTGCCGCCTTTCGGGTACATGACAGGCAACACCCGTCGTAGTTCCTTTACTTCGCCCGCACGCCGCGGTCCCTTGGTCGTCAGGCCGCTCGCCAGACCGGCCGCCGTCACGCCGCCGTGACCAGAAGGGAAGCGTCGATGAAGTCCGTCGCGCTGCACGCGCTCCTGCTGTCCGCCCTCGTCGCCCCCGCCCTGGCCGCCCCCGGCGCGGCCGCCTGGGCCGCCCCGCGGCTGGAGGCGCCGCCCGCCGAGGCCCGGGGCGTGCAGGCCGCCGTGCGGGCCGCGGCCGCCGAGGGCATCCGGTTCGGGGCGTGCCCGGCGGTCGAACGGCTGCCGGGCTCCGTCGAGTGCGGGACCGTGCGGGTGCCCCTCGACTACGCGCACCCGGACGGCACCCGTATCGCGCTCACCGTCAGCCGGTCCCGGGCCACCGGACCGGCCGCCGGACGGCAGGGCGCCCTGGTCTACAACCCGGGCGGGCCCGGCGCCTCCTCGACGTACTTCCCGCTGGCCGCCGGGCTCCCCGAGTGGAAGCGGATCGCCGCCGCGTACGACCTGGTCGGCTACGCCCCGCGCGGGGTGGGCCGTTCCGCGCCGGTCTCCTGCCAGGACCCGGCCGACCGGACGAAGGGCCCGACGCTCGCGCCGACGCTGCCCTCGGAGGTCTTCAAGAAGGAGCGGATCGCCCGCGCCAGGACCTACGCGCAGGGCTGTGCCCGCCGCACGGGCGCGGCCCTGCGGCACTACCACTCGCTGAACAACGCCCGGGACCTGGAGGTCCTGCGGGCCGCGCTCGGCCAGCCGCGGCTCACGTTCATGGGCGCCTCCTACGGCACGTACTTCGGCGCCCTGTACGCGACGCTCTTCCCGCACCGGGTGCGCCGGATGGTCTTCGACGCGCCGGTCAACCCGGCGCCGCGGCAGATCTGGTACGTCAACAACCTCGACCAGTCGCTCGCCTTCGAGCGCCGGTGGGCCGACTTCCGCACCTGGGCGGCGAAGCACGACAAGGTGTACGGCCTGGGCACGACGCCCGGCGAGGTGGGCGAGAACTACGAGAGGGTGCGGGTCGAGCTGGCCGCCGCGCCGGCGGGTGGGAAGGTCGGCCCGGGGCAGCTGCACGGGGCGATGCTCCAGGCGCTGTACGACGACCGCTTCTGGCCGGCCAGGGCGGGCGCCCTCGGGGCGTACCTGAAGGGCGACGCCAAGCCGCTGATCGCCCAGGCAGGTCCGGCGGAGGCGCCCCGCAGCGGGGAGGCGGAGGCCGGCGACCCGGGGAACGCGGCGGCCGTGTACACGGCGGTGGAGTGCAACGACGCTCCCTGGCCCGAGGACTTCGCGCTGTGGGACCGGGACAACACCCGGCTGGCGAAGCTGGCCCCGTTCGAGACCTGGGACAACGTGTGGGCGAACCTGCCCTGCGCGTACTGGAAGGCGCCGCGCCGGAAGCCGCTGGACGTGCGGACCGGTCCCGGAGTGCTGCCGCCGGTGCTGATCCTGGCGGCCGAGCGGGACGCGGCGGCCCCGTACGAAGGGGCCCAGGAGTTGCAGCGCAGGCTGTGGGGTGCGGCCCTGGTGACCGAGCGGGACGCGGGGACCCACGGCATCGGCGGCGGGACCAACGCGTGTGTGAACGGCTACCTGGAGCGCTATCTGCTCGACGGGGCCGTGCCCGGCGGTTCGGCACCGCCGGCGGGAGGGACGCCGGTGCGGCGCGCGTCATGCGCGCCGCACCCGGAGCCGGACCCGGTGTCGCTGGAGCGGCAGGCGGAGTTCCGCCGGCCGTCTGATCTTCCGGGTCGAGGGGTCGCCGCACGGCTGGGCGCCGGGCGGTGACCGGGTTCGGTGGGCCGGGGCCTGTCCTTCGGGTCAGGCCCCCGGGCCGTCAGGCCAGGCCGGCCACCAGCTCCGCCACGCTGCGGCGGCGGCCGGTGTAGAACGGGATCTCCTCGCGGACGTGCATCCGCGCCTCGGAGGCCCGCAGGTGGCGCATCAGGTCGACGATGCGGTGCAGCTCGTCGGCCTCGAAGGCCAGGATCCACTCGTAGTCGCCGAGCGAGAACGAGGCGACCGTGTTGGCGCGCACGTCCGGGAAGCCGCGGGCCATCTTGCCGTGGTCGGCGAGCATCCGGCGGCGGTCCTCGTCCGGCAGCAGGTACCAGTCGTAGGAGCGCACGAAGGGGTAGACCGAGACGTAGTCGCGGGGGGTCTCGTCGGCCAGGAAGGCCGGGATGTGCGACTTGTTGAACTCGGCCGGGCGGTGCAGCGCCATGTTCGACCAGACCGGCTCCAGGGCACGGCCCAGACGGGTGCGACGGAAGAGGTTGTACGCCTCCTGGAGCTCGTCGCTCGTCTCCGCGTGCCACCAGATCATGACGTCGGCGTCGGCGCGCAGACCGGAGAGGTCGTACGTGCCGCGGATCGTGATGTCCTTGGCGGCGAGCTGGTCGAACAGCTCCTGGACCTCGTCGGCGTAGCCGCCGCGGTCCTCGGGAAGGTTGTCGCGCAGCTTGAAGACGGACCACAGGGTGTAGCGGATGACCTCGTTGAGGTCCTTCGCCTTCTTACCGGCGTTCGGGATCTTTTCGGGCGCACTCATACGCCTATTCTCGCCCGTCACGAAGAGTGCCCGGCACCAGGGTCGGCCGTTTCGGACGTGGCGATGATCTCGTCGGCCGCGCGTCGGCCGGAGGCGATGCACGCGGGGATGCCGACGCCCTCGTACGCCGCGCCCGCGAGGCGCAGTCCGGGCAGCTCCGACACGGCGGCGCGGACCCGGGCGACCCGGGCGAGGTGGCCGACCGGGTACTGCGGCAGGCCGCCGATCCAGCGGGTGACGGTGGAGGCGACCGGGCGGGCGGCGAGGCCGGTGGCGGCGGCCAGGTCCTTGAGCGAGACGTCGACCAGGTCGGCGTCCTCGCGGTGCACCTGCTCCTCCTCGCCGTGCCGGCCGACGGAGGTGCGCAGCACGAACAGGTCGGGGGCGGACGCGGAGACCCAGCCCCACTTGCTGCTGGAGAAGGTGGAGGCCTTGATGGTGTGCCCGTCGACGGGCGGGACGAGGAAGCCCGAGCCGGGCAGGGCGGGGCCGGCGAGGAGGTCGTCGCGCCGGAAGGCGAGGGTGACCAGGGCCATGGAGGCGTAGTCGACGGCCGCGAGCTCGGCGGAGGCGGCGGGCGCGGTGTCGGCGAGGAGCGCGGCGGCGGGTCCCGCGGGGGTGGCGAGGACGACGGCGTCGGGGGTGAGGACCCGCTCGGGGGTCACGACCTGCCAGCCGCCCGGGCCGGTGCGGCGCAGCGCGGTGACCGGGGTGCGGGTGAGGATCTCGCCGCCGGCGGCGCGGATCGCGTCCGCGACGGCGCCGGGCAGGGTGCCGACGCCCCCGCGCAGGCCCGCGAAGGCGGCGCCGCCGAGGCCGGTGCCGGCGCCCGCGGCGTCGCTCGGGGTGACGGCGCCGGCCCGCTGGACGGCGCGGACGGCCTCGGCGAGGGTGGCGTGGCGGCGGGCCGCGTCGAACAGGGCGGGGACGGCGGCCCTCATGGAGATGCGGTACGCGTCGCCCGCGTAGACCCCGCCGAGGAGGGGTTCGACGAGCCGGTCGACGACCTCGTGGCCCATGCGCTCGGCGACGTACGCGCCGATGGCGATGTCCTCGCCGATCTCGGTCGGCGGGAGTTCCGCGTCGCGGGCGATCCGGCGGACGGCCTCCTCGGAGAGCAGTCCCGCGACGGCGTGGCCGTCGGCGGGGACGCCCATGACGTGCCCCTTGGGCATGGGCGTCAGCTCGCCGCGGGACCAGACGGACGCGGTGGTGGTGGCGGGGGCCACGAGCCGGTCGGCGAGGCCGACCTGCTCGGCGAGCGCGAGGGCCTCGGGGCGGCGGGCGAGCAGCGACTCGGCCCCCAGGTCGACGGGGGCGCCGGCGATCTCCCCGGCGAGGAGCTTGCCGCCGAGCCGGTCGCCGGCCTCCAGGAGGGTGACCCGTGCGCCCGCCGTGACGAGGCGGTGGGCTGCGGCCAGGCCGGCGATGCCGCCTCCGACGACGACGACGTCCGGTCCGCCCGTGGTCTGCGCGTTCGCGTTCATGGGACCACTCTCTCAAATCGCCCACGCGCTTCCGTTCCGAGGCCGGACCGTGACCGCTTCGCTACCGCGGGACGGCAACCCGCGCCCGGGCCGGCGCGTCCAACGGGCATCACACACCACGGCCTTGGGGGGTCCACCGATGCGGGGAACGAGAAGAGCGGGCGCGGCGGCGCTGCTGGCGGGCGCGCTGCTGCTGACGGGCTGCGCGGGGGCGGGCGGCGCCGACACCGCGTCGAGCGACGCCAAGGGGCGCGGGAGCGCGGAGAAGCCCGCCTATGACGCCCCCGGGGCTGAGGGCGGCGCGGGGGCCGCGGGGTCCGCCGGGGCCGAGAAGGCGCCCGACGGCAAGGCGGGGACCCGGGCGCCGGTCCCGGCTCCGCAGCACGTCATCCGCACCGCCGAGCTGTTCGTCGAGGTGCCGGACGCCGGGAAGGCGCTGGCCGCGGCCCGTCGGGTGACGGCGGGCGCGGGCGGCCA
Source organism: Streptomyces sp. NPDC020422 (assembly GCF_044386705.1). Lineage (NCBI taxonomy): Bacteria > Bacillati > Actinomycetota > Actinomycetes > Kitasatosporales > Streptomycetaceae > Streptomyces > Streptomyces sp. NPDC020422. Next base: position 130,029 of record NZ_JBIRVJ010000011.1, read on the forward strand.
TGTCGAGAACGAGACGACCGAGCGGGTCGACGACACCCATGTCACCTCGCGGGTGGTGCTGCGCGTCCCGCAGGGGCGCTACGACTCCGTGCTCGCCGAACTGGCCGGTGCGGGCAGGCTGTTGTCGCGCAAGGCGGACGCGAAGGACGTCACCGGCCAGGTGGTGGACGTGGAGAGCCGGATCGCCACTCAGCGGGCGAGCGTGGCGCGGGTGCGGGCCCTCATGGACAAGGCGACCCGGCTGAGCGACGTGGTCACCCTGGAAGGGGAACTGAGCCGCCGCCAGGCCGACCTGGAATCGCTGCTCGCCCAGCAGGCCGCGCTGAAGGACCGTACGGAGCTGGCGACGATCACGCTGGAGCTGACCGAGCCGGAGGGCGCCGGAGCGGTCGAGGACGAGGACCGGCCCGGCTTCCTGGACGCGCTCGGCGGCGGCTGGAACGCGCTGGTGGCGGCGCTCGCCTGGGCGCTGGTGGTGCTCGCGGCGATCGCGCCGTGGCTGGCGCTGCTGCTGATCGGGTACGCGGTGTGGCGCTGGGGCGTCCGGCCGCGGCTGCCCCGGAAGCCGAAGGCGGAGCCCGGGCCCTGGGGGGCCGGGACGGAGCGGCTCGCCACCGGTGTGCCGGCTCCGGCGCCGCCGGTGGACGGCTCCGCCGACGCCTCCCGGCAGGAGGGGACCAACCCGTAATCCCCTTCCCGTCGTAGCGTGTTCGTATGAGCGAACGACTGGTGGTCATCGGCGGCGACGCGGCGGGCATGTCCGCCGCGTCGCAGGCACGCAGGCTCAAGGGGCCCGGGGAGCTGGAGATCGTCGCCTTCGAGCGGGGGCACTTCAGCTCCTACTCGGCGTGCGGCATCCCGTACTGGGTCGGCGGCGACGTCGACGGCCGGGACGAGCTGATCGCCCGGAGCCCCGAGGAGCACCGGGCGCGGGAGATCGGTCTGCGGATGCGCACCGAGGTGACCGAGATCGACGTGGACCGGCAGCGGGTGCGCAGCCGGGACCTGGAGTCGGGCACGGAGGAGTGGACGGGCTTCGACAAGCTGGTGATCGCGACCGGCGCCCGGCCGCTGCGCCCGCCGCTGCCGGGCATCGACGCGCCGGGGGTGCACGGGGTGCAGACCCTGGACGACGGGCAGGCGCTGCTCGACTCGCTGGGCCGGGCGCGGGACCGGCGGGCGGTGGTCGTGGGCGCCGGGTACATCGGCGTGGAGATGGCGGAGGCGCTGCTCGGGCGGGGCTTCGAGGTGACGGTGCTCAACCGGGGCGAGCAGCCGATGGCGACGCTCGACCCGGACATGGGGCGTCTGGTGCACGAGGCGATGGACGGCCTGGGCATCACGACGGTGGGCTCGGCGCCGGTGACGAAGATCCTGACCGGCGAGGACGGGCGGGTCCGCGCGGTGGCGACGGACCGGGAGGAGTATCCGGCGGACGTGGTGGTGCTCGGCATGGGCGTGGTCCCGGAGACCTCGCTGGCGCGGGCGGCGGGGCTGCCGCTGGGCACGCACGGCGGTCTGCTGACGGATCTGGCGATGCGGGTGCGCGGGCACGGGAACATCTGGGCGGGCGGCGACTGCGTGGAGGTCCTCGACCTGGTGTCGGGGCGGGAGCGCTATGTGCCGCTGGGCACGCACGCCAACAAGCACGGCCAGGTGATCGGCTCCAACGTGGGCGGCGGCTACGCGACCTTCCCCGGCGTGGTCGGCACGGCGGTGTCGAAGGTGTGCGACCTGGAGATCGCCAGGACCGGGCTGCGGGAGAAGGACGCCCGGGCGGTGGGGCTGCGGTACGTGGCGGTGACGATCGAGTCGACGAGCCGGGCGGGCTACTACCCGGGGGCGAAGCCGATGACCGTGAAGATGCTGGCGGAGCGGCGCACCGGGCGGCTGCTCGGGGTGCAGATCGTGGGCCGGGAGGGCGCGGCCAAGCGGGTGGACGTCGCCGCGGTGGCGCTCACGGCGGGGATGACGGTGGAGGCGATGACGGTCCTGGACCTGGGCTACGCGCCGCCGTTCTCACCGGTGTGGGATCCGGTCCTGGTGGCGGCGCGCAAGGCGGTGGCCGCCGTGCGGGCGGCGGGCTGACCCGAGGGGGTGCCCGCCGCCGGCCGGTGTGCGGTGCGGGTCAGACGGCCGTGCGGGTGTGCACGTAGTCGACCAGGCGGGTCAGGGCGTCCGGGTCCATCGCGGGCATGACGCCGTGGCCCAGGTTGAAGACGTGCCCCTCCAGGTCCTTCGCGGCGGCGAGGACCTCGTCCGTCTTGGCCTCGACGACCTCGCGGGAGGCGAAGAGCACGGCCGGGTCGAGGTTGCCCTGGAGCGCCTTGCCGGGGCCGACCCGGCGGGCGGCCTCGTCGAGCGGGACGCGCCAGTCGACGCCGACGACGTCGGCGCCGGCCTCGCCCATGAGGCCGAGCAGCTCGCCGGTGCCGACGCCGAAGTGGATGCGCGGCACGCCGTACGAGGCGACCGCGTCGAACACCTTCGCCGAGGCCGGCATGACGGAGCGGCGGTAGTCGGCGGGGGCCAGGGCGCCCACCCAGGAGTCGAAGAGCTGCACGGCGGAGGCGCCGGCCTCGATCTGCACCTTGAGGAAGGCCGAGGTGATCTCGGCGAGGCGGTCGAGCAGGTCGGCCCACAGCTGCGGGTCGCCGTACATGAGCGCCTTGGTGTGCTCGTGGCTGCGGGACGGGCCGCCCTCCACGAGGTAGCTCGCGAGGGTGAACGGCGCTCCGGCGAATCCGATCAGCGGGGTGGACCCCAGTTCGGAGGTGAGCATGCCGATCGCCTCGGTGACGTAGTGGACGTCCTCCGGGGTCAGGTCGCGCAGCCGGGCCAGGTCGGCGCGGGTGCGGATCGGGTCGGCGACGACGGGGCCCACGCCGGGCTTGATGTCGAGGTCGACGCCGATGGCCTTCAGCGGGACGACGATGTCGCTGAAGTAGATGGCCGCGTCGACCTTGTGGCGGCGCACCGGCTGCAGGGTGATCTCGGTGACCAGCTCGGGCCGCATGCACGACTCGAGCATGGGGATGCCCTCGCGGACCTTCAGGTACTCGGGCAGGGACCGCCCGGCCTGCCGCATGAACCAGACCGGCGTGTGCGGCACGGCCTCGCGGCGGCACGCCTTCAGGAACGCGGAGTCGTACGTCTGCGGCTGGTGCTTCGGCTGCTGGCCCTTCGGGCTGTCAATGGCGCTCACGCCCAGAATCTTCGCATGTGGCGAGAAGCCGCTCGCCCGGCCCGGGTGTCCCTCCCTGCGCACGGGCCCCGTTCCGCCTACTCTTCCCCGCATGGCTGCGGCTCAGGGACATTTTTCCGATCATTCCGACGGCATTCGAGGGACGGAGAAGACGGCGGGCGACAGGGTGGACCCCACGGAGACGAACCCGGTGCCTCCCGCTTTCGGGCGGGCGGTCGAGGGGCTGCGCTCGGTCCGGCTGCGGCCGGAGATCGAGGTCGATCCGACCCGGCCGCCGCAGCGGCTCGCCCCGTACGCGTACGCCCTGGAGGCGGCCGTGGTGGAGGGCGAGGACGATCTGGCGGACGGGCGTCTGGTGCTGCTGCACGACCCGGCGGGCCACGAGGCGTGGAAGGGCACGTTTCGCCTGGTCACGCTGGTCAGGGCCGAGCTGGAGCCGGAGATGGCCGCGGACCCGCTGCTGCCGGAGGTCTGCTGGTCGTGGCTGACCGGGGCGTTCGAGGCGCGTGGTCTGGCGTACGGGGAGGCGAGCGGGACCGTGACCATGGCGGGCTCGCACTACTTCGGGGGGCTCGCGGAGCGGCGGCCGGCCACCCAGATCGAGATCCGGGCCTCGTGGACGCCGCGGGAGGGCGCCGCCGGGGTGCCGGACACCGGGGCGCACCTGGCGGCCTGGTGCGATCTGCTGTGCCAGATCGCGGGGCTGCCGCCCTCGCCGGCCGACCCGGGGGCGGGGACGACATCGGGGGCGGGGGTCGTCTCGCTGCCCCAGCGGCGGGGACCCCAGCAGCCGTAGCGTCGATTTCCGGACAGTTCCGGTCGCGATGCGCGTACGGCTCGTACGATGATCGATCACGCGTCCGAATTGCCCGAATTATTACTCACCAAATCGTGATCTTTCCCTAAAGGCGGGCGGCCCAGCTGCCGAAGGAGTCAGTGACCCCTTCACAGCACGGGTTCGCCCCCGGCTTCTTCCCCGAGCCGGCTCCGTCCCCGCACCTTCCCAGGAGGCCTGGTGTCCGTTCTCCTCGAGCAGCCCGCAAGCCTGGTCGCCTACCGCCCGAACAAGCCGACGGCCATGGTCGTCGTGGCCGACCCGCGCGTCCGCTCCACCGTCACCCGCCACCTGTGGGCGCTCGGGGTGCGCGACGTCATCGAGGCGTCGTCCATCGCGGAGGCCCGCCCCCGTGTCGGCAACCCGCGCGACATCTGCGTGGCCGACGTCCACCTCCCCGACGGCAGCGGGCTCACCCTGCTGTCCGAGACCCGCGCGGCGGGCTGGCCCAACGGCCTCGCCCTGTCCGCCGCCGACGACATCGGCGCCGTACGCAACGCCCTCGCCGGCGGTGTGAAGGGCTATGTCGTCACGGGTACCCGCACCAACATCGGGCACCCCACCCGCCCCGGCGCCGCCCCCATCGGCTCCGCGGCCGCCCGCCTCGGCCACCGCCGCCCCCCGGGTGCCCCGAGCCACCCGGGCGGCTACCGCGAGCTCTCCGGCCGTGAGGTCGAGGTGCTCCGCCTGGTCGCCGAGGGCCAGTCCAACAAGGCGATCGGCGTCTCCATGGGCCTGTCCGCCCTGACCGTGAAGAGCCACCTCGCCCGCATCGCCCGCAAGCTGGGCACCGGCGACCGGGCCGGCATGGTCGCCGTGGCCCTGCGCACCGGCATCATCCACTGACCCTGCCGCCCCCCTGAGGGCCGACAGGACCGACAGAAGACCGGCGCCTGTCGACGGAACGTTCCGTCCGCTTCTGCGGATCCGTACGTTCCGTCGATGGGCGCTTGCCATTCACAGATACCCTTGACAGGTGACCGACGCCCAAGACACCGCAAGCGACACAGCGCTGCGAACCACCGGGGGCGCCCCCTCGGACGACGACGTCCCTGCGAATGGGCTGCCGATCCCGCTGCTCGAACCCCGCGAGGGCATTCCGCCCGTCGTGGCGACCGACGAGGCCCTCGCCGAGGTCGTCGCCGCCTTCGCCGCCGGACGCGGCCCCGTCGCCGTGGACGCCGAGCGCGCGTCCGGGTACCGCTATGGACAGCGCGCCTATCTGGTCCAGCTGCGCCGCGAGGGCGCGGGCACCGCGCTGATCGACCCGGTCGGCTGCCCGGACCTCTCCTCGCTGGGCGAGGCCCTGGCCGGCACCGAATGGATCCTGCACGCCGCGACCCAGGACCTGCCGTGCCTGCGGGACATAGGCATGGTGCCGACGCGGCTCTTCGACACCGAGCTCGCCGGGCGGCTCGCGGGCTTCCCGCGGGTGGGTCTCGGCGCGATGGTCGAGTCGGTCCTCGGCTACGCCCTGGAGAAGGGGCACTCCGCCGTCGACTGGTCCACCCGCCCGCTGCCCGAGCCCTGGCTGCGCTACGCGGCGCTGGACGTCGAGCTCCTGGTCGACCTGCGCGACGCGCTGGAGAAGGAGCTGGACCGGCAGGGGAAGCTGGCCTGGGCGCTGGAGGAGTTCGACGCCATCGCCTCCGCCCCGCCGGCCCCGCCGCGCAAGGACCCCTGGCGCCGTACGTCCGGCATGCACAAGGTGCGCAGGCGGCGCCAGATGGCGGTGGTCCGGGAGCTGTGGACCGCCCGCGACAAGGTGGCGCAGCGGCGTGACGTGTCCCCCGGCAAGGTGCTGAGCGACGCGGCGATCGTGGAGGCGGCCCTCGCGCTGCCGCCGAACGCGGGTGCCCTCTCGGCGCTGCCCGGCTACGGGCAGCGGATGGGCAAGCGCCAGCTGGAGCAGTGGCAGGCGGCCGTGGACCGGGCGAAGGCCCTGCCCGAGGCGGAGCTGCCGCAGCCGGGCCAGCCGGTGGCGGGCCCCCCGCCGCCGCGGGCCTGGGCGGACAAGGACCCGGCCGCCGCGGCCCGGCTCTCCGCGGCCCGCGCCGCGGTGTCGGCGCTCGCGGAGGAGCTGAACCTGCCGCAGGAGAACCTGATCACCCCCGACACGGTCCGCCGGGTCTGCTGGGAGCCGCCGGTCCCCGTCACGCCGGAGACGGTCGCCGCGGCCCTGACCGGCCACGGCGCCCGCGCATGGCAGGTCGGCCTGGTGACCCCGCTGCTGGTGACGGCGCTGTCGGCGCACGCCTAGGCGCGTCGTACGCACCCCGTGAGGCCCCCGGACCCTTCGGTCCGGGGGCTTCGTCGTGTCCCGGTTCCGTCACCGCCCCGTCACAGAGCTTTTGAACGCGCTCAAGAAGCACTAGCTTTCTGAACATGATCAAAAATGGGATCAAGGGCGGGGCCGGAACGACGGGCGACTACGCGGACTGGGTCCGCGACTTCACCGAGGAGCGGGAGCGCCGCACCGCGCTCGGCGATCCGGACTGGGCGCGGGGCGCCCGGCTGCCGGAGGCACTGATCCGGAGCCTCCAGCGCTTCCAGGTCGGCGAGGACGGCGACGGGGCCCAGCTCCGCGCGAAGGCGGCCGGGGCCGGCGACCCGGTCTACGCCGAGGCGGTGGACCTCTTCGTCGCCGAGGAGCAGAACCACGCCCGGATGCTCGCGCTGCTCCTCGCGGCGGCCGGGGCGCCGACCCTCGCCGGCCACTGGACCGACGCCGCCTTCGTCCGGCTCCGCCGGCTCCTCGGGCTGCGCCTGGAGCTGCTGGTCCTGATGGTGGCCGAGGTGGTGGCGCTGCGCTACTACCGCGCCGTGCGCGACGGCACACGGGACCCGCTGGCCGCCGAGGTCGCCGGACGGATCCTCGCGGACGAGGAGCGGCACGTGCCGTTCCACTGCCGCCGGCTGCGCGAGGACCTCGCCTCCCTGCCCGCCCCCGCCCGGCGCGCCACCACGGCCGGCTGGCGGCTCCTGCTGGCCGGGGCCGCGCTGGTCGTCGCGTACGACCACGGCCCGGCCCTGCGCGGCCTGGGCGTGCGCCGGTCGGCCTTCGTCCGGGACGTGGTGCGCGACGCGGCCCCGATGGCGGCCGTGATGGACGGGCGAGGCGGCACCGCAAGCCCCGGGCGGCCCCCTCGGCGGGTGTGACCTTCACCGCTTGGGCCGGGGGGGCTGGGCAGTCTGGTTACCCGCAAGTAGCATGGGGGGAGCAAGCGCGCGCTTAGCCGCGTGCAGGGCAGCGCGCCCGCGCAGCAGTGCCATCCCGCACCCTGGAGGAGAGCCATCGTGCCTCGTACCGTCAGGGACGTCGTCTTCGTCGACGGCGTCCGTACCCCGTTCGGCAAGGCGGGCCCGAAGGGCATCTACCACGAGACCCGCGCCGACGACCTCGTCGTGAAGGCCATCCGGGAGCTGCTGCGCCGCAACCCCGGCCTCGACCCCGCCAAGATCGACGAGGTCGCCATCGCCGCGACCACGCAGATCGGCGACCAGGGCCTGACCCTCGGCCGCACCGCCGGCATCCTCGCGGGTCTGCCGCAGTCCGTGCCCGGCTACTCCATCGACCGCATGTGCGCCGGCGCGCTGACCGCCGTGACGTCGACCGCCGGTTCGATCGCGTTCGGCGCCTACGACGCCGTCATCGCCGGTGGCGTCGAGCACATGGGCCGCCACCCCATGGGCGAGGGCGTCGACCCGAACCCGCGCTTCGTCAGCGAGAAGCTGGTCGACGAGTCCGCCCTGTTCATGGGCATGACCGCCGAGAACCTGCACGACCGCTACCCCACCATCACCAAGCAGCGCGCCGACGAGTACGCCGTGCGCTCGCAGGAGAAGGCCGCCAAGGCGTACGCCGACGGCAAGATCCAGCGCGACCTGGTGCCGATCTCGGTGCGCCGCACCAACGCCGAGGCCGGCGAGACCGGCTGGGGCCTGGTCACCGCCGACGAGCCGATGCGCCCGGGCACCACCCTGGAGTCGCTGGCCAACCTGAAGACGCCGTTCCGCGTCCACGGCAACGTCACCGCGGGCAACGCGGCCGGCCTGAACGACGGCGCCACCGCCTCGATCATCGCCTCCGAGGACTTCGCCCGCGAGAACAACCTCCCGGTGAAGATGCGCCTCGTCTCCTACGCCTTCGCCGGCGTGGAGCCCGAGGTCATGGGCTACGGCCCGATCCCGGCCACCGAGAAGGCGCTGGCCCAGGCCGGCCTGTCCATCTCGGACATCGGTCTCTTCGAGATCAACGAGGCCTTCGCGGTCCAGGTCCTCGCCTTCCTGGAGCACTACGGCATCGCCGACGACGACGCCCGCGTCAACCAGTACGGCGGCGCCATCGCGTACGGCCACCCGCTCGCCTCCTCCGGCGTTCGTCTGATGACGCAGCTGGCCCGCCAGTTCGAGGAGCAGCCGGAGGTCCGCTACGGCCTCACCACCATGTGCGTCGGCTTCGGCATGGGCGCCACGGTCATCTGGGAGAACCCGAACCACAAGGACGCCGGAGGCAGCAAGTGAGCACCACCGCAGAGCTTCTGAAGGGCGCCGCCGAGCTCTTCCCGGACGAGGTCGTCACCTCGGCCCACGTACGTCACTTCGAACTCCCCGCCGGTGCGGGCAGGTTCGCGCTGATCACGCTGGACAACGGCTTCGACCACACCAAGCCGACCACCTTCGGCCCGCAGTCGCTCGCCAACCTGAACACGGCGATCGACCAGGTCGAGGCCGAGGCCGCGAACGGTGAGATCGTCGGCGTCGGCATCACCGGCAAGCCGTTCATCTTCGCCGTGGGCGCGGACCTCAAGGGCGTCGAGCTGCTCAAGCAGCACTCCGACGCGCTGGCCATCGGCAAGGGCGGCCACGACGTCTTCAAGCGTCTCGCCGGTCTGGCCGTGCCGACCTTCGCGTACTACAACGGCGCGGCCATGGGCGGCGGTGTCGAGGTCGGTCTGCACTGCACCTACCGCACCGTCTCCAAGGCCCTGCCGGCCTTCTCGCTGCCCGAGGTCTTCCTCGGTCTCGTGCCCGGCTGGGGCGGCTGCACGATCCTGCCGAACCTGATCGGCGCGGAGAAGGCCGTCTCGGTCATCATCGAGAACTCGCTGAACCAGAACCGCCAGCTCAAGGGCAAGCAGGTCTTCGAGCTCGGCATCGCCGACGCGCTCTTCGAGGGCGCCGACTTCCTGGAGCAGTCCCTCATCTGGACGGCCGGCGTCCTGAGCGGCTCCGTGACCGTCGAGCGCCCGGAGATCGACCGCGGCGAGGCCTGGGACCAGGCCGTCGCCAAGGGCCGTGCCATCGCCGACTCCAAGGTGCACGGCGCCGCCCCGGCCGCCTACCGCGCCCTCGACATCATCGAGGCCGCCAAGGACGGCGACCTGCAGAAGGGCTACGACGCCGAGGACCAGGCCCTCGCGGACCTGATCATGGGCGGCGAGCTCCGCTCCGGCATCTACGCCTTCAACCTGGTGCAGAAGCGCGGCAAGCGTCCGGCCGGCGCGCCCGACAAGTCGCTGGCCCGCCCGGTCACCAAGGTCGGTGTCGTCGGCGCCGGTCTGATGGCCTCCCAGCTCGCCCTGCTGTTCCTGCGCCGCCTCGAGGTGCCGGTCGTCCTGACCGACATCGACCAGGAGCGCGTCGACAAGGGCGTGGGCTACGTCCACGGCGAGATCGAGAAGCTGCTCGGCAAGGGCCGCATCAACCAGGACAAGGCCAACCGCCTCAAGGGCCTGGTCTCCGGTGTCCTGGACAAGGCCGAGGGCTTCGCGGACGCGGACTTCATCATCGAGGCCGTGTTCGAGGAGATGTCCGTCAAGCAGACGGTGTTCGCGGAGGTCGAGGCGGTCGCCCCGGCGCACGCGATCCTCGCCACCAACACCTCCTCGCTCTCGGTCTCCGAGATGGCCTCGAAGCTCAAGCACCCCGAGCGCGTGGTCGGCTTCCACTTCTTCAACCCGGTCGCGATCCTCCCGCTCCTGGAGATCGTGCGCGGCGAGCAGACCGACGACGCCTCGCTGGCCACGGCCTTCGGTGTCGCCAAGAAGCTGAAGAAGACCGCGGTCCTCACCAAGGACGCCCCGGCGTTCGTCGTGAACCGCATCCTGACCCGCTTCATGGGCGAGATCCAGAACGTCATCGACGAGGGCACCCCGGTGGCCGTCGCCGAGAAGGGCGTCGAGCCGCTCGGTCTGCCGATGTCGCCGCTGGTGCTCCTGGAGCTGGTCGGCCCGGCCATCGGTCTGCACGTCTCCGAGACCCTGAACCGCGCCTTCCCGGAGCGCTTCACGGTCTCCCCCAACCTGAAGGCGGTCGTCGAGGCCGGCAAGCGCGGCTTCTACGTCTACAAGGCGGAGAACGGCTTCAAGCCCGAGCTCGACCCCGAGGTCGCCGCGCTCCTGAAGCAGGGCGACGTCGTCCTGACCGAGGAGCAGGTCCGCGACCGCGTCCTGGACGCCGTCGCGCAGGAGATCGGCCTGATGCTGGAGGAGGGTGTCGTCGCCGAGGCGCAGGACATCGACCTCTGCCTGATCACGGGCGCGGGCTGGCCCTTCCACCTGGGCGGCATCACGCCGTACCTGGACCGTGAGGGCGTCTCCGAGCGCGTCAACGGCAAGCGGTTCCTCGCGCAGGGCGTGGCGAGCGTCCCCGCGTAGGACCGCCCCGCAAGGGTGACGGCGGCCCCGGTACCACTTCGGTGGTGCCGGGGCCGTCATGCTGTGCGCATGCAGCTTCTGATCGTCGACGGGGCCAATGTCGTGGGCTCGGTGCCCGACGGATGGTGGAAGGACCGGCGGGGGGCCGCGGAGCGGCTGCGGGACCGGCTCGCGGCGCACGGCGGGCCCGCGGAGGGCGGCCCGTACGAGATCGTGCTCGTCGTGGAGGGCCGGGCGCGGGGCGTGGCCTCGGTGCCGGGGGTGCGGGTCGAGGAGGCGCCGGGCAGCGGCGACGACCTCATCGTGGAGCTGGCCCGGAACGCGGCCGGCCGGCCGTGCCTGGTGGTCACGGCCGACCGGGAGCTGCGGCGGCGTGTGGTGGAGACGGGCGGGCGCTGTGTGGGCCCCCGGAGTCTCCCCGGCGGTTAGTACCGCGCCTCGCGGCCCTGCTGTCCGAGGCGGCTGTGCCCGCGGCCGTACAGGAAGTAGACGACCAGGCCGATCAGCATCCAGACGGCGAAGCGGAACCAGGTCTCGCCCGGCAGGTTGAGCATCAGCCAGAGCGAGGCGGCGATGGACAGGATCGGCAGGACCGGCACCCACGGGGTGCGGAAGGCCCGGTGCAGGTCGGGGCGGGTGCGGCGGAGGACGATGACGCCGGCCGCGACCATGACGAAGGCGAACAGGGTGCCGATGTTCACCAGCGTCGCGAGCTCGTTGATGCTGGTGAAGCCGGCGACCACGGCGATGACGCCGCCGAGCAGGATGGTCGGCCGGTAGGGGGTCTTGAAGCGCGGGTGGGTGACGGAGAAGAAGCGGGGCAGCAGGCCGTCGCGGCTCATCGCGAAGAACACCCGGGTCTGGCCGAGCAGCAGGATCAGACAGACGGTGGTCAGGCCGACGGCGGCGCCGAAGCTGATGACGCCCGCGTAGAACGGGTGGCCGACGGCCTTGAACGCGTCGGCGAGCGGGGCGCTGACGGACAGTTCGGTGTAGTGCTGCATACCGGTGACGACGAGGGCGACCGCCACGTACAGGATGGTGCAGATGAGCAGCGAGCCGAGGATGCCGCGGGGCATGTCCCGCTGCGGGAGCTTGGTCTCCTCGGCGGCGGTGGCGACCACGTCGAAGCCGATGAAGGCGAAGAAGACGACGGAGGCCGCGGTGAAGATGCCCATGACGCCGAAGTTGGTCGGCTCGTAGCCGAAGATCAGCCCGACCATCGGCTCGTTCCACCCCGAGATGCCGCCCGGCGGGGTGACGGCCGGCGGGATGAACGGCTTGTAGTTGTCGCCGACGATGAAGAACAGGCCGGCGATGATCACGATCATCACGACGGTCACCTTGATGGCGACGACGACCGCGGTGATCCGCGCGGAGAGCTTCATGCCGAGGACCAGGATCGCCGTCAGCACCAGGACGAGGAGGAAGGCGAGGATGTCGAAGGTCCCGCCGGGCACGTCCGGGCCCTCCAGCGAGGCCGGCAGGTGCCAGCCGATGTTGTCCATGAGCGAGCGCACATAGCCGGACCAGCCGACGGCGACGACGGCCGTGCCGAGCGCGAACTCCAGGACGAGGTCCCAGCCGATGATCCAGGCGGGCAGCTCGCCGATGGAGGCGTACGCGAAGGTGTACGCCGATCCGGCGACCGGCACCGTGGAGGCGAACTCCGCGTAGCACAGGGCCGCGAGGGCGCAGACGATGCCGGCGGCGACGAAGGCGAGGGCCGTGGCCGGTCCCGCGTTCTCCTTGGCGACCTTGCCGGTGAGGACGAAGATGCCGGTGCCGATGATGACGCCGACGCCGAAGACCGTCAGGTCCCAGGCGGAGAGGGACTTCTTGAGCGCGTGCTCCGGTTCCTCCGTGTCACGGATCGACTGTTCGACCGTCTTGGTCCGGAACATCCCTGAATTCGCGCGTGGCTGCTGGTCCGTACTCACCGTCGCACCTCCTGCCGGTGGGGCTGCCCGTCCTGAGCCCAGGATGCACGCGGAAGGGCCGGTCGGCACTCCGAAGAGTGAGCCGACCGGCCCAAAGGTGACGCTGGGTGAGACCGGGAAGGTCCCTCGCCGTCAGTCGCGCGCGGGTTCCACGGCCTTGGCGCTGGACTCGAAGCGCCCGTCGAGGCGCGAGACCAGGCCGGTGACCTGGCGGGCGATGTCCGGGGCGGTGAGGCCGATCTCCGCCATGACCTCGCCGCGGGAGGCGTGGTCGAGGAAGCGCGGCGGGATGCCGAAGTCGCGCAGCGGCACGTCCACGCCGGCGTCGCGCAGCGCCTGGGCCACGGCCGAGCCGACGCCGCCGACGCGGCTGTTGTCCTCGACGGTGACGACCACGCGGTGCTGCTCGGCGAGCGGGGCGAGGGCCTCGTCGACGGGCTTGACCCAGCGCGGGTCGACGACGGTGGTGGAGATGCCCTGCTTGTCGAGGAGGTCGGCGATCTCCAGGCACATGGGCGCGAGGGCGCCCACCGAGACCAGCAGGACGTCGGGCCGGTCGCTGCCGGCCTCGCGGAGCACGTCCATGCCGCCGACGCGCCGCAGCGCGGGGACGGCCGGGCCGACCGCGCCCTTGGAGAAGCGGACCACGGTGGGGGCGTCGGTGACCTCGACGGCCTCGCGCAGCTGGGCGCGGACCTGGTCGGCGTCGCGCGGGGCGGCGAGCCGCAGGCCGGGCACGACCTGCAGGATCGACATGTCCCACATGCCGTTGTGGGAGGCGCCGTCGGTGCCGGTGACGCCGGCCCGGTCCAGGACGAAGGTGACGCCGCACTTGTGCAGGGCCACGTCCATCAGGACCTGGTCGAAGGCGCGGTTGAGGAAGGTCGCGTAGACCGCGAAGACCGGGTGGAGTCCGCCGGTGGCGAGGCCGGCCGCGGAGACCGCGCCGTGCTGCTCGGCGATGCCGACGTCGAACACGCGCTCGGGGAAGGCCTTGGCGAACTTGTCCAGGCCGACGGGCTGGAGCATGGCCGCCGTGATCGCGACGATGTCCGCGCGCTCCTTGCCGAGCTCGACCATCTCCTGGCCGAAGACGCTGGTCCAGTCGGCGCCGGAGGAGGCGATCGGCAGACCGGTGTCGGGGTGGATCTTGCCGACGGCGTGGAAGCGGTCGGCCTCGTCCTGGAGCGCCGGCTGGTAGCCGCGGCCCTTCTCGGTGAGGCAGTGCACGATGACCGGGCCGCCGAAGCGCTTGGCGCGGGTGAGCGCGGACTCCAGGGCCTCGATGTCGTGGCCGTCGATGGGGCCGACGTACTTCAGGCCGAGGTCCTCGAACATGCCCTGGGGGGCGATGAAGTCCTTGAGGCCCTTCTTGGCGCCGTGCAGGGTCTCGTAGAGCGGCTTCCCGACGACCGGGGTGCGCTCCAGGATGTCCTTGCCGCGGGCGAGGAAGCGCTCGTAGCCGTCGGTGGTGCGCAGGGTGGCCAGGTGGTTGGCGAGGCCGCCGATGGTGGGCGCGTAGGAGCGCTCGTTGTCGTTGACGACGATGACGAGCGGGCGGTCCTTGGCGGCGGCGATGTTGTTCAGCGCCTCCCAGGCCATGCCGCCGGTGAGCGCGCCGTCGCCGATGACCGCGACGACGTGGTCGTCCTTGCGGAGGATCTCGTTGGCCTTGGCCAGTCCGTCGGCCCAGCCGAGGACGGTGGAGGCGTGCGAGTTCTCGATGACGTCGTGCTCGGACTCGGCCTGCGAGGGGTAGCCGGACAGGCCGCCCTTCATCTTGAGCCGGGAGAAGTCCTGGCGGCCGGTGAGCAGCTTGTGCACATAGCTCTGGTGGCCGGTGTCGAAGAGGACCTTGTCCTTGGGCGAGTCGAAGACGCGGTGCAGGGCGATGGTCAGCTCGACCACGCCGAGGTTGGGGCCGAGGTGCCCGCCGGTCTTGGAGACGGCGTCCACGAGGAACGACCTGATCTCCCCGGCCAGCTGGTCCAGCTGTTCCGAGGAGAGCCGGTCCAGATCTCGCGGTCCCCTGATACGGGTCAGCAGAGCCACCCGTGCCTCCTTGCGTTTGAGCTGGTCGAGCTTGCCGATTTGTCGAGTCTAATGTTCCGTCTTGGATCGTGGGCATCGGGCCGGGGGGTGGTGCACCACCCGCATGGCCGACACACCGCTGATCCGCACGGCCGGTGCACTGGTCCGGACGCAGCAGCGCCCGGCGCCGGTTCTCGGCGCCGGGCGGAGTGTGGCGAGCGTTACGCGCGGCCGGCGGTCTTCTGCGTGCGGCGGGAGACCGAGTCGATCACGACGGCGGCGAGGAGCACCGCGCCGGTGATCATGTTCTGGATCGCGTTGGACATGCCGATCATGTTCAGTCCCTGCTGGATCGACTGGATCACGATCATGCCCAGGAGGGCGGACCAGACCTTGCCGCGGCCGCCGAAGAGGCTGGTGCCGCCGATCACGGCCGCGGCGATGACCAGCATCAGCGTGTTGCCGCCGCCGAGGCTCTTGGTCGCGCCGCCGGAGAGGCTCGCGATGAACAGGCCGCCGAAGGCGGCGAGGGTGCCGGAGATCGCGAAGACGGCGATCCGGACCCGGTCCACGTTGATGCCGGCGCGGCGGGCCGCCTCGGCGTTGCCGCCGACCGCGAAGACCTTGCGGCCGAAGAGGGTGCGGCGGGCGACGAAGTCGGCGATGACCAGCACGGCCAGGAAGAGCACCAGGGCGAGCGGCAGGCCGCGGGCGCCGGCGGGCTCGTTCATGACGTACGCGACGACGAAGACCAGGACGGCGACGACGGCGGTGCGCAGCACGATCTCGGCGATCGGGCGGGCCGGGAGCTGGGCGGCCTTGCGGCGGCTGCTGTCGCGCAGCAGCGAGAGCAGGTACGCGGCGACGGCCACCAGGGCGAGGCCGTAGGCGGCGATCTTGTCGGCGAAGAAGTAGTTGGTGAGGTTCTCCACCACGCTGCCGGACGGCGTGTTGATGGAGCCCTCGCCGCCCATGAGCCACTCCTGGAACCCCATCCAGCCGAGGAAGCCCGCCAGGGTGACGACGAACGCGGGGACGCCGATCTTGGCGAAGAAGAAGCCGTGCAGCGCGCCGATGGCGGTGCCCGCGAGGACCGCGAGCACGATGGCCAGCCACTGGTTCATCCCGTTGCTGACCTGCAGGCCGGCCCAGACGGCGGCGCCGACGCCGGCGACGGAGCCCATCGACAGGTCGATCTCGCCGAGGACGAGGACGAAGACGATGCCGACGGCCATGATGCCGAGGCCGGAGGCGTACACCGCGACGTTGGCGACGGAGCTCGCGGACAGGAAGTTGCTGTTCTGGAGCTGGAAGACGACCGCGATGACGATCAGGCCGAGGATCACGGGGAGCGAGCCGAGCTCGCCGCCGCGGACCTTGCGGGTGAACTCGGTCCAGTAGCCCTTGACGCCTTCCTCGCGGACGAGGAGCCGGGGGTCGACGGCCGGGACGGGCGCAGCGGATCCCTCGACGGCGCTGTCGGCGGTCTCGGGGGCTTCGGGGGTCTTGGCGAGGTCGCTCACTTGGCGGCCCCCTTCTCGGAGTTCGCTGCGGCGGCCGTACGGGCCTGCCTGCGGGTCACGGCGTTGTCCGTGGCACCGGTGATGGCGGCGATGATCGTCTCGTGGGTGGTGTCCTCGACGTCGAAGACACCGTTGTTGCGGCCGAGGCGGAGCACGGCGACCTTGTCGGCGACGGCGCGGACGTCGGCCATGTTGTGGCTGATGAGGATGACGCCGTGACCGCGCTCGCGCAGCCGCTCCACCAGGTCGAGCACCTGTGCGGTCTGCTCGACGCCGAGGGCGGCGGTGGGCTCGTCCAGGATGACGATCTTCGGGTCGCCGATCAGCGCTCGGGCGATGGCCACGACCTGCCGCTGGCCGCCGGAGAGGGCGGCGACGGGTATGCGGACCGAGGGGATGCGGATGGACAGGGTGTCCAGGAGCTCCCGGGCGCGCTTCTCCATGGCGATCTCGTCGAGCACCTTGGCGGAGCTGAGCTCGCTGCCGAGGAAGAGGTTGGCGACGACGTCGAGGTTGTCGCAGAGCGCCAGGTCCTGGTAGACGGTCGCGACCCCGAGGTTCTGGGAGTCGTGGGGCTTGGTGATCTGGACGGGGCGGCCGTCCCATTCGATGGTGCCCTCGTCGATCGGGTGGACACCCGAGATCGTCTTGACGAGGGTCGACTTGCCGGCGCCGTTGTCGCCCACGAGGGCGACGACCTCTCCGGCGTGGATCTCCAGATCGACATCGGTGAGCACCTGGACGGCGCCGAACCGCTTGGAGACCCCGCGCAACGCCAGCACGGGCGTAGCGGACACGTGAATCATCTCCTTCGCCGCCTGACCGGCGGGGATGTGGTGCGAGAAGTGCTGCGGAGTACCGCGAGTACTGCGAGGGGTCCGGCGCCCCGCCCCCGCTTGCGGGGCGTCGGAACGGGGCGGGGTGCGCCGGACGGTCTTCCGTGGGGGGCGGGGCGGGCTACTTGATGCCCGCCGCCTCGCAGGCCGCCTTGTACTCGGCGGTGCAGATGTCGGCCGCCTTGTAGACGTTGTCGGCGATGATCGTGGAGGCGATGTTCTCCTTGGTCACGATCTGCGCGTCGTACAGCTTGGCGGGGATGTCCTTGAACTCGCCGGTGAGGCTGGTGACCTTGACCGGGACGAGGTCGTCGATCTTCTCGCCCTTGAGGAGCTTGACCGCGATCTCCGCGGTGGTCTCGGCCTCGGGCTTGATCTGCTTGTAGATGGTGAAGGCCTGGTCGCCCTTCAGGATCCGCTGCAGACCGGCGAGCTCGGCGTCCTGACCGCCGACCGGGACCTTGACGCCCTGCTTGCTGAGGGCGGTGATGATGCCGCCGGCCATGCCGTCGTTGGCGGAGTAGACGCCCTGGAAGCCCGCCTTGCCCAGCGAGTCGATGGCGGCACCCATCTTCTTGTTGGCCTCGTCCGGGGACCAGTCCGGGATGTCCTGCTCGTAGACGACCTTCTTCACGCCGCTGTCGAGGACGCTGTGGGCGCCCTTCTTGAACAGCGGGGCGTTGGGGTCGGTCGGCGAGCCGTTGATCATGACGACGTTGGCGTCCTTGGCCTGGGCGCCGAGCGCCTTGACCAGGGCCTCGCCCTGCAGGCGGCCGATCTTCTCGTTGTCGTAGCTGACGTAGGCGGAGATCGGGCCCTCGGCCAGGCGGTCGTACGCGACCACCTTGACGCCCTTGTCCGCGGCCTGCTGGACCCAGGACTTGGTGGCCTTGTAGTCGACCGAGTCCAGGATGATGACCTTGACGCCCTGGGTCACGAGGGCGTCGAACTGCTTCTTCTGCGTCTCGGTGTCCTGCGCGGCGTTGTTGTACTTGATCTCGCAGTCGGAGCACAGAGCCTTGATCTTCGCCTCGATGATCGGGCGGTCGAAGGTCTCGTAACGCGTGGTCTTGTTCTCCGGAAGCAGCAGACCGATGGTCTTGCCGTCGCCGCCGCTCGCATCGCCCGAGCCGTTGTCGCCCGCCTTGCCACAGGCGGCGAGGGAGAGGGCCATGGAAACCGCGGCCGTGCCTATGACGACGCGACGCGTCATTGCGTTCATGTGGGGTTGCCTCCCTGACGAGGCCGCGACGTTGCGGCCGAGGTGGCTGGAAGTCAACTCGGCCGCGGGGGCGACGTCAAGGAGTAAATACTTAACGAGACGACAACGGTGCCATTCGTTATCTAAGTGAACGCAAGAGCGGCGGCGCCCGAGCCGGCCTCGGCGCCCCCCGCCAGAAGGGTCGAATCGCCCATTTCGCTGAGCACCAGGGCGAGCGCGCCCAGCACTTCGGCGCGGCCGCCCAACGCCCCCTGGGCCAGCGACAGCTGCCGGGCGGCGCTGGGGATCGCGTACCGCGAGACGGAGTCCCTGATGGGCGCGAGGACCAGCTCACCGGCCTCCGCGAGGTCGCCGCCGAGGATCACCCGGCTCGGGTTCAGAAGGTTGCAGAGGTTGGCGATGCCGCTGCCGATGTGGCGCCCCACGTCGGCGATGACCCGCCGGCAGCCGGGGTCGCCCTCGCGGGCCAGCTGGACCACCCGCTCCATGGTGAGGTCGGCGCCGTGGCTCGGCTGCAGCAGCGGCAGGACGTAGCGGGCGGCGGTGAAGGTCTCCAGGCAGCCGCGGTTGCCGCAGCGGCAGACCGGCCCCGACTCGTCGAGGGTGATGTGCCCGATCTCGCCGGCCGTGCCGCCCGGGCCCCGGTAGACCCGCCCGTCGATCACCAGTCCGGCGCCGACGCCGCTGGCGACCTTGATGTACGCGAGGTCCTTCACGCCCCGGCCGCTGCCCCAGACGAGCTCGCCGAGCGCTCCCAGGTTGGCGTCGTTGTCGACGTGCACGGGGACGCCCAGGCGGGCGGAGAGCTCGTCGGCGGGGTTGATGCCGCCCCAGCCCGGCAGGATCGAGGTGGAGCCCAGGGTGCCCGAGGAGACGTCGATGGGGCCCGGTACGCCGAGGCCGACGCCGACGACCTTGTCCCGGCCGATCCCGGTGGCCGCGATCAGGCGGGTGACCAGCTGTTCCGCCCGGTCGAAGCCCTCCGCGGCCGAGGCGTCCACGTCGAGCGGCTCGGCCTCCTCGGCGAGCACCTGGTGGGCCAGGTTGCCCACCGCGACGCGCAGGTGGGTGTGGCCGAAGTCGACGCCGATGACGATGCCCGCGTCGCCGCTGAGCGAGACGCTGCGGGCCCTGCGACCGCCCGCGGAGGTGGGGGTGACGTCGACGGTGCCGCCGTCCTTCAGCTCCCGCACGATGTTGGAGACCGTGGCGGCGGACAGCCCGGTCGCGCGGGCGATCTCCGCCTGGGTGAGCGATCCGGCCATCCGCACAGCCCGGACGACCCGCTCCAGATTGGCCCGGTGCAGCGACGACTGCGACCCCGGAGTCTCCATTGACTCTCTCCACCCTACGACGTGTACAAGTTATGAACTCCAAGCTCCTTCGTAGGGCTTGTCGTCGTCAAGTCCTCGACGGTAGCCGAAAACGGACGCAAAAGGTCCGGTCCCGGGGTGGGCTCCCCGGGACCGGACCTCTGCGCGGTGTTCCGTTACTTGAGCGTGGCCGAAGTGAGACCCGCCTGGACCTGCCGCTGGAAGGACAGGTAGACCACCAGCATGGGGATCATGGCGATGGTGACGCCGGCGAAGAGCACCGGCAGGTCGGTCTCGTACCCCTGCTGCTGCTGGAGCTGGATCAGGCCCTGGGTGAGCACGTAGCGCTCGGGGTCGTCGCCGCTCTGCGGCTGCATCAGCACGGTCGGCAGCACGAACTGGTTCCACTGCCCCAGCGTGTTGAAGATGCCCACGCTGAGCAGGCCCGGCTTGGCCATCGGCAGCATCACCTGGAAGAAGGCCCGGGTGTGCGAGGCCCCGTCCAGGACCGCCGCCTCGAAGACCGCCGTCGGCAGCGTCCTGAAGAAGGAGTGCATGAAGAAGACGGTGAAGGGCATCGAATAGGCGACGTACACCAGGATCAGGCCCTGGTAGGTGTTGAGCATCCCGAGCATCTTCACCATGAAGAAGAGCGGGACGAGCGCCAGGAAGACCGGGAACATGGCGCCGGCGACGAAGAAGTAGTAGATCGCCCGGTTGCCCCAGAAGCGGTAGCGCGCCAGCACGTACGCGGCCATGGAGCCGAAGAGCATGGTCAGCGGCACCGAGAACACCAGGACGATCACGGTGTTCACGAAGTAGTCGCCGATGCCCTTGTTCCAGGCCCGGGTGAAGACGTCGAGCGACCAGTTGGCCGGCCAGCCGAAGGCGGACCCGGCGATCTGGGAGTCGGTCTTGAAGGAGCTGAGCACCAGCCACAGCAGCGGCAGCACGATCAGCAGGGCCCACACGGCGAGGAAGCCGTGCGAGAAGACGTTGAGGACGACGCCCTCGCGGGCGGGGCCCGGGGCCGGGGCGTGCCCCTTGCCCGCCGCGCGCTGGCGGGGCACGGAGCCCCCGCCCGTACCGGTGGCCGGGCTGGTGTCGGACTTCTGGATGGGTGCAGTCATCGTCGTTCTCCCGCTCAGAACTCGAGGCGCTCGCGGCGGGTGGCGCGCAGCGTGACCACGGACACGATCAGGGTGAGGAGCAGCATGATCACGCCCATGGCACAGGCGTAGCCGCTCTTACCGAAGTAGAGGAAGTTGCGCATCATGACCGTCGACATGGTCTCGCTGTGGTGGTCGGGGCCGCCGCCGTAGTCGCCCGAGGTCATGGTGGAGACGAGGACGAACATGTCCATGGCGACGATGCCGAGGTAGACCCAGGCGGTCTGCACGGAGTCCCACAGCAGCGGCAGGGTGATGCGGAAGAAGGACTGGGCGCGGCCGGCGCCGTCGATCAGCGCGGCCTCGTAGATGTCCCGGGGGATGGACTGCATGGCGGCGGAGAACAGCACCAGGTAGAAGCCGACGCCGTGCCAGACGACGACCGCCATGAGCGCCCACAGGACGAAGTCGGGCTCGTTGAGCCACTCGATCGGCTCGGCCGCGTCGATCAGGCCGAGCTTGAGCAGCAGGCCGTTGAGCATGCCGCCGGTGTCGCTGCGGTACACGGCGCCGAAGAGCACCGCGAGGATCGCCAGCGAGAGCACCTGCGGGAAGAAGTAGACGACCTTGTAGAACTTGGACCCGGCGACGCCCGCGACGCCGCCGGCCTTGCTGCGCCCGCCCGCGTTCACCATGAAGGCGAGGAAGAGGGCGAGCAGGATGGTGATCACCGGGATGAACACCAGGAACAGGATGTTGTGCCAGACCGCTCCCAGGAAGACGTCGTCCTGGAACAGGGCGACGTAGTTGTCGAGTCCGACGAAGGAGAAGGTCTGCGACTGGCCCTTCCAGTCGGTCAGCGAGTAGCCGATCGTCTGGATGTACGGCCAGATGACGAAGACCAGATAGAGGGCCACGGGTACGAAGAGGAATCCCGTGACGAACTGGTACTGCCCTTTACGCATGGCGATCCTGTCCCTGATGTCCCCGGCGGGTGTGATGCGCGAGATCAGTCGCGGTGGTTCTTCTTGGACGCCGGGTCCTTGGCGGCCTTGTCGACGGCGGCCTGGGCCCGCTTGAGCCACTCGGCGGGCTGGATGCGCTTGGCCATCAGCTCGTTGGAGGCGTTCTGGATCTCGGTGTCCATCTCGCTGTACCACTCGGTGTACAGGTAGCGGAAGGTGTTGGTGCCGGCCGCCTTGGAGGCCTGGACCGTCGACTGGGTGCCCGGGCGGAGCTGGACGCTCGGGTCCACGCCGTCGGCGAGGATGGTGAGCGAGTTGGCCTCCTTGGCGAAGAGCGTCGACCACTCCTTGGAGAGCATCATCCGCATGAACTCCTTCGCCTCGGCCAGGTTCTTGGCCTTGGCGGGGATGATGAAGGGCTCGCCGGAGCCGGCGCGGATGGCCTCGTACGGCATCTTGCTGCCGGGCAGCAGCGGCATCGGCATGAACTTCATGTCGAAGTCGGCCGGGGTCTGCTTGAGCTGCTCGTTCTCCAGCCAGGAGCCACAGGTGATGAACGCGGCCTTGTACTGGTTCCAGCGGGTCTGCGACTCGGTGTGGGTGAGGCCGTTGGTGCCGGCCATCAGGTAGCCCTTCTCCACCAGCTCGTAGACGGCCTCGACGGCCTCCTTGGCCGCGGCGGAGCCGACGAAGGCCTTGGGGTCGAGGTTGTCGATCGCCTTCATGGCCTCCAGACCGCCCTTCTTGGCGATCAGGTCCATGATGGCGACGTTGATGTAGTACGGGTACTTGCCCTGGTGGGCGAGTCCGCCGATGCCCTGGGCGGTGGCCTCCTTGCAGATGGCCATGAACTCGTCCCAGGTCTTGGGCTCGGTCCAGCCCTTCTCCTTGAAGAGCTTGCCGGAGTACCACAGGCCCCACACCGTGTAGATGTAGTTGAGGGCGACGACCTTGCCCTCCTGGAGGCCGGCGTCGATGGTGCCGGGGATCAGGGTGTCGCGGACCTTCTTGGCCGGGTCGTCGACGGACGGCGCGTCGAGGATCTCGGCGAGGTCGAGCAGCTGCCCGTTCTTGGCCAGCACGTCGATCTTGATCTTCTGGGCGCCGGAGTCGTCGACGATGTCCGGCGGGTTGCCGGCGTTGAAGCGCGGCTGGAGCTTGCCGGTGATCTCCTGGGTGCCGGTGTGGGTGGCGGTCACGCCCCACTTCTTGTTGAAGCTCGCCTCCCACGCCTTGGCGTAGTCGTCGCCGTATCCGCCCTTGAAGACGACGACGTCGATCTTGCCGCCCTTGGCGACGCCGAACGGATTGTCCTTCGTCTTCTCGCCCTTGGGCTGGTCTTTGCCGGCGTCGTCGCCCCCGCTGGAGGCACACGCGGAAAGGAAACTCATGGTCGGCACCGAGATCAGACCGAGGGCGGCGGAACGCTTGATCAGATCGCGACGGCCGAGGCCCTCATTGTTCTGGGCGGAGGTGGATCCCATGCTCAAGTCCTCGCCTTCATTCAGGACTCAGGCGGTGTACCGGTCGCCCGTACAAGCTCGCCTCAGGCGAAGGGCCCCGCCACCGCGGTCAATTGCAGCTGGGTTCGTGCAGGCGTCGGGCCGTCGTGCGCAGTGGTACGACGGGCGGGACGCCGACAGGTATAGTCCACTTCCCGCCGCCGGAGCAAGATCGGAACAAGCTTTCCCCGACAGTCGTCTCCGAGTTGAGACCTGCGGGATATCCGAGGAGTTTCTGCCCCGTTTCCTCCCCGATTTTGCCGTCAACACCCTTGACACATCACGCCACTTGGCCTTCTCCTGGGGACTTGCTCGGCGAGTATGACAACGTTGTCTACATCAGCGGCAGGAGCGACGACACGGCATGCGTCCCCACCTCAGAGCGGTCTCTCTGGCGGCTTCGGCGGCACTGGTACTGGGCCTCACCCCCGGCGTGGCTCAGGCACTTCCGGGCCGATCGGACCAACTCGGCACTTCCACGCGGGAGTTCACGAACTCCTTCGAAGCGGACGAAACCCAGCCGACCTGGCGGAACACCGTCGAAGTCGGCCCCGACGGACAGAAGCGCACGAGCGGGGTGGACGGCGGCTTCGTCACCGGCATCCCCGGCAACGTCACCGACCGGGTGACCGCCCTGCGCGCCAGCGGTGAGCACGCCGCCGCCGGCGAGGTCAAGGAGAACCTGGTCGACCTCCAGCCCGGCACCAAGTGGCTGGTGTTCGAGCCCACCGCATGGCTCGAGTTCGACCTCGACGCGCCCGTGAAGCTCGCGACGTACGCGATGACCTCGGCCAACGACGCCGCCGAGCGCGACCCGCGGGACTGGACCCTGAAGGGCTCGGCGGACGGCAAGGAGTGGACGGTCCTCGACACCCGCGCGGGCGAGGCCTTCGCCAAGCGCTTCGAGACCCGCTCGTACGACATCGCCGGCGGTGGCGGCACCGCCTACGCCCACTACCGCCTGGAGATCACCAGGAACGCCGGCGCGGGCCTGACCCAGCTCGCCGACGTTCAGTTCTCGAACGGGGACACCTCCCAGCCGGTCCCCGAGGAGATGCGCAGCCAGGTCGACCGCGGCCCCAGCGGCTCCCCCACCGCCAAGGCCGGTGCCGGCTTCACCGGCAAGCGGGCGCTGCGCTACGCCGGCACCCACAAGGGCCGGGGCCGGGCCTTCTCGTACAACAAGGTCTTCGACGTCGACATCCGGATCGTCCGCTCCACCGAGCTGGCGTACCGGATCTTCCCGTCGATGTCGGCCTCCGAGACCGACCTGGACTACCCCGCGACGAACGTCTCCGTCGACCTGGCCTTCACCGACGGCACCTATCTGAGCGAGCTCGGCGCCACCGACACGCACGGCGGGCCGCTCACCCCGCAGGGCCAGGGCGCGGCCAAGCGCCTCTACGTCAACCAGTGGAACCAGGTCACCGCCCGGATCGGCGAGGTCGCGAACGGGAAGACCGTCGACCGGATCCTCGTGGCGTACGACTCCCCCAAGGGCCCGGGGAAGTTCCAGGGCTGGATCGACGACGTCTCGCTCGCCCCGAAGGCGCCGCCGCGGCCGCTCGACCGGCTCTCCGACTACGCCTCGACGACCCGCGGCACCAACTCCTCCGGCTCCTTCTCGCGCGGCAACACCTTCCCCGCCACCGCGGTGCCGCACGGCTTCAACTTCTGGACGCCGGTGACCAATTCGGCCTCCCAGAGCTGGCTCTACGAGTACGCGCGCGGCAACAACGCCGACAACCTGCCCGTGCTGCAGGCGCTGTCCGCCAGCCATGAGCCGAGCCCGTGGATGGGCGACCGGCAGACCTTCCAGCTGATGCCCTCGGCGGCAGCCGGCGCCCCGCCCGCCGACCGGACGGCCCGGGCGCTGCCCTTCCGGCACGAGAACGAGACGGCGAGGCCGCACTACTACGGCGTCACGTTCGAGAACGGTCTCAAGGCGGAGATCGCCCCGGCCGACCACGCGGCGGCGATGCGCTTCAGCTACCCCGGGGACGACGCGAGCGTCCTCTTCGACAACGTCACCGACCAGGGCGGCCTCACCCTCGACCCGGCGACGAGCTCCTTCAGCGGCTGGTCCGACGTGAAGAGCGGGCTGTCCACCGGGGCCGGCCGGATGTTCGTGTACGGCGTCTTCGACGCGCCGGTCACCGCCTCGGGGAAGGCGACCGAGCAGGGGGTGAAGGGCCACTTCCGCTTCGACCCGGGCGCGGACCGCACGGTCGGCCTGCGGATCGCCACCTCGCTGATCTCCGTCGAGCAGGCGAAGGCGAACCTCGCCGACGAGATCCCGGAGGGCACCGGCTTCGACACCGTCCGGGAGCGGGCCCAGGACGCCTGGGACGAGGTGCTCGGGCGGGTCACCGTCGAGGGCGCGACCCACGACCAGCTCGTCACCCTCTACTCCAGCCTCTACCGGCTCTACCTCTACCCCAACTCCGGCTTCGAGAAGGTCGGTTCGACCTACAAGTACGCGAGCCCCTTCTCCGCCCCGGCCGGTCCCGACACCCCGACCAGGACCGGTGCGAAGATCGTCGACGGCAGGGCGTACGTCAACAACGGCTTCTGGGACACCTACCGCACGACCTGGCCGGCCTACTCCTTCCTCACCCCGGACAAGGCGGGCGAGCTGGTCGACGGCTTCGTGCAGCAGTACAAGGACGGCGGCTGGATCTCCCGCTGGTCCTCCCCCGGCTACGCGGACCTGATGACCGGCACCTCCTCGGACGTGGCCTTCGCGGACGCGTACGTGAAGGGCGTGGACTTCGACGCGGAGGCGGCGTACGAGGCGGCGCTGAAGAACGCCACCGTCGTGCCGCCCACCCGGGGCGTGGGCCGTAAGGGCATGGAGACCTCGCCGTTCACCGGCTATGCGTCGACCGAGACCCACGAGGGCCTGTCCTGGTCCCTGGAGGGCTATCTGAACGACTACGGCATCGCGAAGATGGGCGAGGCGCTCTACGAGAAGACCGGCAAGAAGCGCTACCGGGACGAGTCGGCGTACTTCCTCGACCGCGCCCGGAACTACGTCTCGCTCTTCGACGCCGAGGCCGGCTTCTTCCAGGGGCGGGACGCGAAGGGCGCCTGGCGGGTGCCGTCGGCGTCGTACGACCCCCGGATCTGGGGCTACGACTACACGGAGACGAACGGCTGGGGCTACGCCTTCACCGCTCCGCAGGACTCCCGGGGCCTGGCCAATCTGTACGGCGGGCGCGCGGGCCTGGCGAAGAAGCTGGACGCCTACTTCTCGACGCCGGAGACGGCGAGCCCCGACGTGGCCGGCTCCTACGGCAGCGTCATCCACGAGATGACGGAGGCCCGGGACGTGCGGATGGGCATGTACGGGCACTCCAACCAGGTCGCCCACCACGTGCCGTACATGTACGACGCGGCCGGGCAGCCGTGGAAGACGGCCGAGAAGGTCCGCGAGGTCCTCTCGCGCCTGTACACGGGCAGCGAGATCGGCCAGGGCTACCACGGGGACGAGGACAACGGCGAGCAGTCGGCCTGGTTCCTGTTCTCGGCGCTCGGCTTCTATCCGCTGGTGATGGGCAGTGGCGAGTACGCGATCGGCTCGCCGCTCTTCAGGAAGGCGACGGTGCGGATGGACAACGGCCGGACGCTGGTCGTGGAGGCCCCGCGCAACAGCGCCCGCAACCTCTACGTCCAGGGCGTGCGGCTGAACGGGAAGCGCTGGAACTCGACCGCGCTGCCGCACCAGCTGCTCGCGAAGGGCGGGGTGCTGAGGTTCGACATGGGCCCGGAGCCCTCGGCGTGGGGTACGGGCGCCGCGGCGGCCCCGGTCTCGATCACCAGGGACGACAAGGTGCCCGCGCCGCGCGGGGACCTTGTCCGGGGCGCGGGTCCGCTCTTCGACGACACCTCGGCGACGGCGGGCCCGGTGGTGGGCCCGGTGGAGCTGCCGGTGGCCGGCCCGGTGAGGGCGGTCCGGTACACGCTGACCTCGTCGGCCGACCGGGCGAAGGCGCCGGCGGGCTGGGTGCTCCAGGGCTCGGCGGACGGGGTGAGGTGGAAGGACCTCGACCGGCGGGACGGCGAGCCGTTCGCGTGGGACCGGCAGACCCGGGTGTTCTCGGTGGCCGCGCCGGGTGCGTACGCGAGGTACCGGCTGGTGGCGGCGGGTTCGGGAGGTGAACTCGCCGAAATCGAGCTGCTGGGCTGACGCCACGGGAAAGGGCCCTCTCCCCACCGGGGAGGGGGCCCTTTCCGTTTCCGATCCCTAGCCGCGGATCAGGTTGCGCAGCACGTACTGCATGATGCCGCCGTTGCGGTAGTAGTCCGCCTCACCGGGGGTGTCGATGCGGACGACCGCGTCGAACTCGACACCGGTGTCGGTGGTGACCTTGACCGTGCTCGGGGTCGTGCCCTCGTTCAGCTCGGTGATGCCGGAGATGGAGAAGGTCTCCTCGCCGGTCAGGCCCAGCGAGTCGGCCGACTGGCCGGCCGGGAACTGGAGCGGGAGGACGCCCATGCCGATGAGGTTCGAGCGGTGGATGCGCTCGTACGACTCGGTGATGACGGCCTTGACGCCGAGGAGCGCGGTGCCCTTGGCCGCCCAGTCGCGGGACGAGCCGGAGCCGTACTCCTTGCCGCCCAGGATGACCAGCGGGATGCCGGCGGCCTGGTAGTTCTGCGAGGCGTCGTAGATGAACGACACCGGGCCGTCGGCCTGGGTGAAGTCGCGGGTGTAGCCGCCCTCGGTGCCCGGCGCGATCTGGTTGCGCAGGCGGATGTTGGCGAAGGTGCCGCGGATCATGACCTCGTGGTTGCCTCGGCGCGAGCCGTAGGAGTTGAAGTCACGACGCTCCACACCGTGCTCGGTGAGGTACTTGCCGGCCGGGGTGTCGGCCTTGATGGCACCGGCCGGGGAGATGTGGTCGGTGGTGACCGAGTCGCCGAGCTTCGCGAGCACGCGGGCGCCCGTGATGTCGGTGACCGGGGTGGTCTCCATCGTCATGCCCTCGAAGTACGGGGGCTTGCGGACGTAGGTCGACTCGGCGTCCCACTCGAAGGTGTTGCCGGTCGGGATCGACAGCGCCTGCCACTGGGCGTCGCCGGCGAAGACGTCCTGGTAGGACTTGGCGAACATGTCCTCGCCGATGGCGTTGGCGACGACGTCGTTGACCTCGGACTCCGAGGGCCAGATGTCGGCCAGGTAGACCGGCTTGCCGTCCTGGTCCACGCCGAGGGCGTCCTTGGTGATGTCCACCTTCATGGAGCCCGCGATGGCGTACGCGACGACCAGCGGCGGGGAGGCCAGGTAGTTCATCTTGACGTCGGGGTTGATGCGGCCCTCGAAGTTCCGGTTGCCGGAGAGGACCGAGGTGACCGCGAGGTCGTGCTCGTTGACGGCCTTGGAGACCTCCTCCGGCAGCGGGCCGGAGTTGCCGATGCAGGTGGTGCAGCCGTAGCCGACGAGGTTGAAGCCGACCTTGTCGAGGTACGGGGTCAGGCCCGCCTTGTCGAAGTAGTCGGTGACGACCTTCGAGCCCGGGGCGAGGGTGGTCTTGACCCACGGCTTGCGGGTCAGGCCCTTCTCCACGGCCTTCTTCGCGACGAGCGCGGCGGCGACCATGACGTACGGGTTCGAGGTGTTGGTGCAGGAGGTGATGGCCGCGACCGTCACCGCACCGTGGTCGAGCGTGTAGGTCGTGCCGTCGGGGGCGGTGACCTGGACCGGGTTCGACGGGACGCCGTTGGTGACGGCCGGGGCGTCGGAGGCCGGGAAGGACTCCTGGCCCGCCTCGTCGACCATGTCGACGTAGTTGCGCACGTCCTGCTTGAACTGCTCGGCGGCGTTCGCGAGGACGATGCGGTCCTGCGGGCGCTTCGGGCCGGCGATCGACGGGACGACGGTGGAGAGGTCGAGCTCGAGCTTCTCGGAGAAGTCGGGCTCGGCGGCCGGGTCGAGCCAGAGGCCCTGCTCCTTGGCGTACGCCTCGACGAGCGCGACCTGCTGCTCGGAGCGGCCGGTGAGCTTGAGGTAGTTCAGGGTCTCGTCGTCGATCGGGAAGACCGCGGCGGTGGAGCCGAACTCGGGCGACATGTTGCCGATGGTGGCGCGGTTCGCGAGGGAGGTGGCGGCGACGCCCTCACCGTAGAACTCGACGAACTTGCCGACGACGCCGTGCTTGCGCAGCATCTCGGTGATGGTGAGCACCAGGTCGGTGGCGGTGGTGCCGGTGGGCAGCTCGCCGGTCAGCTTGAAGCCGACGACGCGCGGGATCAGCATGGAGACCGGCTGGCCGAGCATGGCGGCCTCGGCCTCGATGCCGCCGACGCCCCAGCCCAGCACGCCGAGGCCGTTGACCATGGTGGTGTGCGAGTCGGTGCCGACGAGGGTGTCGGGGTACGCCTGGCCGTTGCGGACCATGACCGTGCGGGCCAGGTGCTCGATGTTCACCTGGTGGACGATGCCGGTGCCCGGGGGGACGACCTTGAAGTCGTCGAAGGCGGTCTGGCCCCAGCGCAGGAACTGGTAGCGCTCCTTGTTGCGGCCGTACTCCAGCTCGACGTTCTGCGCGAACGCGTCGTGGGTGCCGAACTTGTCGGCGATGACGGAGTGGTCGATGACCATCTCGGCCGGGGAGAGCGGGTTGATCTTCGCCGGGTCGCCGCCGAGGGCCGCGACGGCCTCGCGCATGGTGGCGAGGTCGACGACGCAGGGCACGCCGGTGAAGTCCTGCATGATCACGCGCGCCGGCGTGAACTGGATCTCCTGGCTCGGCTGGGCCTGGGAGTCCCAGTTGCCGAGCGCCCGGATGTGGTCGGCGGTGATGTTCGCGCCGTCCTCGGTGCGGAGCAGGTTCTCCAGGAGAACCTTCAGGCTGTAAGGCAGCCGGGCGGAGCCCTCGACCTTGTCCAGCTTGAAGATCTCGTACGACTCGTCACCCACGCGCAGCGTGGCGCGGGCGTCGAAGCTGTTCGCCGACACGACAGTCTCCTTCATATATGTGCGCGTTCCACCGCATCCTGCCGCCACGTACTCGTCGTCGATCCGCTAAGGTAAGGCTAAGTTAGGTAACCCTTACCGGGGTGGCGGCTGCGGTGCGCCTCGGCAGATATCTCGATGTCGAGATAACTCTAGTACATCACCGGCGGTCGGTCATGCCCGGCATGCCCCGGGGCCGTCACGACTTCGTCGCGCAGAGGGCGCGCAGCCGGTCCACGTCGGCGGGGTCCGCGGCGCCCCGCTTGGGCAGCACGAAGTAGACGCGCATCCGCCGGGGCATGAGGACGAAGAGCTCGTCGGTCTCGAAGCGGCGGGGAAATGCCCGCCAGTCGATGCTGCTGGTCAGACCGTTGCCGGTGGTGGTCATCCCGTTCTCGTCGACGACCGTCGTACAGGTGCCGTAGTCCGCCACGCCGGCGTACTGGTCGCGCGCGACCCGCGCCAGGACCCGCCGGATGACGACGGCCAGGGCGATCAGGGCACCGGCCACCATGACGGCCGTCGTGACCGGCGAGAGGCCGCGGCGCCACGCGTTGTACACCACGAGCAGCAGGCCCAGGACCACGGGCACGAGCAGGCCCGCCAGCCCGGACGGCGTCCCGAAGGTGAAGCGCCGGACCGCGGCACGGTAGTCGGCCTCGGTCGGCTCGTAGACGAAGGCGACGACGGCGGCGTCGTGCGCGACCGCGTCCTGTGTGTGATCCCCACCCATGTGCATGGGGGCAGATCATGTCAGTGCGACGGCGCGTCGAGGAAGCCCAGGAGGGTCGAGGCGAAGAGGTCCGGGTCGTCGAGCCAGGGGTAGTGGCCCGCGCCGGGCTGGACGACGAGCCCGGCCGACGGGAAGAGGGCGGCGAAGGCGGCCGCCGCCTCGGGCGGGGTGTTGAGGTCGTACGCGCCGGCCAGCAGGAGCACCGGGGCGGCGAGGCGGGCGAGGGCGGCGCGGGTCTCCCCGGGGGTGAAGGCGCCGTCCGCGGCGAAGCCGGCGACCGCCTCCGGGTTGGCCGGGCGGCTCACGACCTCGTGGATCCGGGCGGCCTCGTCCCAGCGGCCGTAGCGGAAGGGCGCGACGGCCGCCCAGTCGGCGCCGGTGCCCTCGTTGATGGCCTCCAGAGCCGCGTAGGCCGCCGGGAACCAGGGCTCGGCCGTGCGGCGCCGGGCGAGTGCGAGGCGGTCCCCGGCGGTGATGTCGATGCCGACGGCACGGGTGCCCGGGGTGACGAGCGCGAGCCGGCGGACGCGGTGCGGGTGGCGGGCGGCGTACTGGACGGCGAGGTTCGCCCCGGCGGAGTGGCCGAGGAGGTCGATCCGGTCGAGTCCGAGGTGCGCGCGCAGGGCCTCGACGTCGTCGACGAGCCGGTCGCAGCGGTAGGAGGCGGGGTCGGCGGGCAGGGCGGAGCGCCCGGTGCCGCGGAGGTCGGGGACGAGGAGCGCGCGGTGGGCAGAGAGCCCGCCGAGGTCGCCGAGGTACGCGGAGTCGGCGGGGCCGCCGGGGAGGCAGAGGAGCGGTATGCCGGTGCCGCCGGTGCCGGTGCTGCCGGTGCGGCGGTAGGCGAGGCGGGTGCCGTCCGGGGCGGTGAAGAAGTCCATAACCCTGTTGTACAACCTGGTTATGACCCGCGTCGAGCCCCGACCCCCACCCGGCCATAACCAGGGCATAATCGAGGCGTGGCGATCGAGGAGAGCGTGACGGACGCGCTGGGCGGTCCGGCCGGCGACCTGACCGAGGCTCAGGTCGAGGAGATGTTCGCGGGCATGAACGAGGTCATTCGCGCGGGCGAGGAGATGCGCCGGCTGCGCGCCGAGATGATCCAGACCCTCGCCGGCCACGGCTGGACACAGGACCGGCTCGCGCGGCTCGCCGGAATGAGCCAGCCGGCCGTCTCCAAGCAGGTGGCGAAGGAGCGGGCCGGTGGCGCGGCGGACGTGTCGCTCGACCAGGGTGACCCGCCCTGGCTGGAGGGGCGGCTGTGGGGGCTGGCCGAGGAGCTCGCGGAGGCGCTCGGCGACGGGGCCCGCTGCGCACGCCTGGCGCATGAGCTGGCCCGCGGCCGGAAGCGGTTCACGCCCCAGAACGTGGACGCGCTGCGGCGCCTGATGGAGGAGGACCTGCGGGACCCGGCGCTGGCCGGACACCCGCGATTCACCGCGTACCGGCACGCGTACGACCGCATCGCCCGCGGTCTCGACGTCCCGCCCCCGGCGGCGAAGGGCGCCGGCCCCGGCGGGACCGGCACCGGCCCGGCCTCGGCGCGCCGGACGCTCGCCTGCCAGATCCAGCGCGTACGCCTGCGGGAGTCCTGACCCCCGTACAGCGCAGGAGAAATGGCGCAATCCGGTCCGAAGGCCGACGATCGGGATATGTTCAGCGGCGCGCATGTGATCCTCTACACCCGGGACGCGGAAGCCGACCGGACGTTCCTCAAGGACGTGTTCGGCTTCGACCACGTGGACGCGGGGCGCGGCTGGCTCATCTTCAGGCTGCCGCCGGCCGAGGTCGCCGTGCACCCCACGGACGGGGAGCCGAAGCACGAGGTCTACCTCATGTGCGACGACATCGGGGCGACGCTGACCGAGCTGGAGGACCGCGGGGCGGAGGTCTCACGGCCCGTCAGCGACCAGGGCTGGGGCCTCGTCGGCGCCGTACGGCTGCCGAGCGGGACCGAACTGGCGCTGTACGAACCGCGTCACCCGGTTGCCCACAGTCTGTCACCCTGATGGCCCACCCCCACCGCTGGCCTCATCTCATATCTGAGATAACGTGACGCCATGGCAGACGACTACCTCGTACGCATCGGCAAGCTCATCCGTGACGCCCGCCAGCACCGCGGCTGGACCCAGACGCAGCTGGCCGAAGCGCTCGGAACCAGCCAGAGCGCGGTCAACCGGATCGAGCGCGGCAACCAGAACATCAGCCTTGAGATGATCGCCCGGATCGGCGAAGCCCTCGACAGCGAGATCGTCTCTCTCGGTTACTCCGGCCCCATGCATCTGCGGGTCGTCGGCCGCCGCCGGCTCTCCGGTGCCATCGACGTCAAGACGAGCAAGAACGCCTGTGTCGCGCTGCTGTGCGCCTCGCTCCTCAACAAGGGCCGCACGGTGCTGCGCCGGGTCGCCCGCATCGAGGAGGTCTTCCGGCTCCTGGAGGTCCTCAACTCCATCGGCGTCCGCACCCGCTGGATCAACGAGGGCGTCGACCTGGAGATCGTGCCCCCGACCGAGCTGGACATGGAGTCGATCGACGCCGAGGCGGCCATCCGCACCCGCTCCATCATCATGTTCCTCGGCCCGCTGCTGCACCGCATGGACCGCTTCAAGCTGCCCTACGCCGGCGGCTGCGACCTCGGCACCCGCACCATCGAACCGCACATGATCGCGCTGCGCCGCTTCGGCCTGGAGATCACCGCGACCGACAACCTGTACCACGCGCAGGTCGAGCGGTCCGTCTCCCCCGACCGCCCGATCGTGCTGACCGAGCGCGGCGACACGGTGACCGAGAACGCCCTCCTGGCGGCCGCCCGCCACGACGGGGTGACCGTCATCCGCAACGCCTCCTCCAACTACATGGTCCAGGACCTGTGCTTCTTCCTGGAGGCACTCGGCGTACGGGTCGACGGCATCGGCACCACCACGCTCACCGTGCACGGCGTCCCGCAGATCGACGTCGACGTCGACTACTCCCCCTCCGAGGACCCGGTCGAGGCGATGAGCCTGCTGGCCGCTGCCGTCGTCACGGAGTCGGAGCTGACGATCCGCCGGGTCCCGATCGAGTTCATGGAGATCGAGCTCGCGGTCCTGGAGGAGATGGGCCTCGACCACGACCGCTCGGCGGAGTACGCGGCGGACAACGGCCGCACCCGCCTGGTCGACCTGACGGTCCGCCCCTCCAAGCTGGAGGCGCCGATCGACAAGATCCACCCGATGCCCTTCCCGGGCCTCAACATCGACAACGTCCCCTTCTTCGCGGCGATCGCGGCCACCGCCCAGGGCAAGACCCTGATCCACGACTGGGTCTACGACAACCGCGCCATCTACCTCACCGACCTCAACCGCCTCGGCGGCCGCCTCCAGCTCCTGGACCCGCACCGCGTCCTGGTCGAGGGCCCCACCCGCTGGCGCGCCGCCGAGATGATGTGCCCGCCGGCCCTGCGCCCGGCCGTGGTCGTCCTCCTCGCGATGATGGCGGCGGAGGGCACCTCGGTGCTGCGCAACGTCTACGTCATCAACCGGGGTTACGAGGAGCTCGCGGAGCGGCTCAACTCGGTGGGGGCGCAGATCGAGATCTTCCGGGACATCTAGGACCAATAGGGTCCGGGTCCCGCTCCGCCCCTAGCCCGAGGCCCCGGGGCGGAGCGGGACCCATCGTGTCATCGCGTCCCAGGACTCCAGGACCTCCCGCACCGTGTCGGGGGAGGCCGGGGACTCGGGTCCGACGGTGCTCGTCACGACGAGCACCATGCCTCCGTACCGATGCACCAGCGCGATGAACTCCTGCGTCGACGGAGCGGTCCAGACGTCGCCGAGCATCGCCACGGCGACCTCGCCCGGACCGGTCGACGCCCAGGCGGGCCCGTCGGACAGCCTGGGCGGCAATCCGGACCACAGCGGCCGGAGGTCGAGCGCTTCGGCTCCGGCCGACCGGGGGCCGAAGGCGGCCGTGGCCGTCCAGCGGTCCCCGTTTCGGACCAACTGGGCCGCTTCCAGGGAGGGGTTGACGATGAAGGCGGGTACCAGCCGGACGTCTTCCTCCTGCCCCGCGGGCAACGCGGCGGCGAAGGACTTCCAGCTGATGCCCGCCCCTGCTGCCACGTTGATCGGGGCCGAGTCGTTCCAGGTGGGATAGCGGCACGGTCCGAAGTGGAAGAGCCTCGCTTCGGCCCGGCTGATCTGATCGTCCACGTAGAGGGCCGGGACCCCGTCGCCCAGCGGGTATCCGCAGTCCTGGCAGTCGCCGGCCCAGAGCAGTCGCATGAGGGCACGGACCTCGTCGTCGCCGAGCCTGTCCAGGGTCTCCTGGCTGACGGCCAGGTGCGCGAGTCCGTCGCGGTCCTCCGCCGCCTCCAGGACCACCCAGTCCATCCGCTGTCCGTGCTCGCGTGCGCGGTTCCACCACTCCTCCCCCAGCCGCACGTCGCCGAAGGAGTACGCGGTCACGCCGGCCAGCAGGCAGCCGATGGGGTCCCCCAGGTTCCCCTGGCCGACGGCCGTCTCGTAGGCGCGCGCGACGTACGCGTTCGCCGTGTCGGGGTCCTCCCCGCGCAGCAGGACGCCGGCGTACGAGAGCGCCGCGAGCGGCAACTCGCCGTCCGCGGCGACCTTCAGGGCCGCCACGGCCTCGTCCGACTCCCACTGCGACCTGAGCCAGTCCGAGTAGTGCAGGGCGCTCCCTGGGTCACCGGCTTCCGTACCGCGCTTCCAGAGCGATACCGCCTCGTCCTCGTCGCCCAGCTTCTCGTGCACCAGGCCGAGGGCGCCGATCGACTCGGGCTCCCCACCCTCGACCGCCTGCTCGTACCACCGCCGTGCCGCCTGGAGATCGCCCCGTGCGAAGGACAGCGCCCCCATGTTGTGGGCGCCGGTGGCATCGCCCAGGGACCAGGCGCGCTCGAAGCAGCGGGCGGCACCCTCGTAGTCCTGCTCCGCGGCGAGCAGCGCCCCGAGGTTGATGAGGCCGTCGGGTTCGTCCGCCTCCGCGAGGGGGCGGAGCGCCTCCTTGGCCACGTCCGGCCGGCCCGCCACCCTGGCCACGGTCGCCACCAGCACCCGGCGCGTGTCGTCCACGATGCGCAGGGCCTCGTCCCACACGTGTTCCGGGAGCTCGTTCGGACGGGAGCGGCGGGCGGCGTCGGACACGAGGTAGTCGAACGGCTTCCACGTTCCGCCCCGGGCCGGGACCAGCGGGCTGGTCACCCCCAGCACGATCCGGGAGGCCCAGTCCCACGCCTCCGCCAGGTCCTCCGGACGCAGCGCGGGGCCGCCCGCCCGGTCGAGGAAGTGGGTGTGGAGGCGTTCCAGGGACTCCGGCGGCAGCGCGGTGTCCACGCCCGTACGCGCGAGGGCGACGGCGGCGGCGACGAGCGCCGCACCGCGCGGGTTGCCCTTCACCCGCGAGGCGGACTTCCACAGCGCGAGGACCTGCGGCCCCGCCGCCAGGTACTCCGCCACCCCGTGGGCCCGGTCGGCGTCGAGTGCCGCGGCGATGCGCGGGTCCGCGTGGGCGGAGGCGGCGCGCCGCTCGTCGTCGGTCCAGATCCGGTCCAGGGTGATGTGGTGCGCCGAACGGATCACCCTGCCCGGCGAGGAGGGCAGGCGCGGTCCGGTGCCGCGTGCGAGCGAGGGGCCGTCCCCCTCGTCCGTGTAGTGCTCGTGGAACTCGGTGCGGAGGGTGGCGAGCACGATCGTGCCGCGGCGGACCAGCCGGTCGAGCAGGGACGGCGTCAGCCCGTCGGAGCGCAGATAGGTGTGCAGGTCGTCGAGCCAGACGACCTCCTCGTGGCCGCCGCCGGAGGGGGCGTCCAGGAAGGACAGGTCGGCGTCGGGGTCGGGCGTGCAGACGGACCGGTCCCGAAGGTTCCTGACCATGGCTTCGAACAGGGTCCTCGACTTCCCCGCGGCGGAGTCCCCGGTCAGCAGCAGCATGCCGCCCGATTCGGCCAACGCCCTCATTCGGGCGTCCACTTGTGCGTCGACGGAGCGTGGCACGTACGGCACGACGTCCGCGTGGCCGGCGGCGTCCGGTGCGCGGTGGACGCCGAACGACGCCGGGTCGGCGCCGGCGACGGGACGCCAGTCGCCCTCCGCGGGGGAGGCGTACGTCTCGTGGACCGCCTCCGGCGCCCGCCTGGTGATCTCCACCATCTCGGGCCGCAGCCCGGTGGCCGCTTCCACCGCCCGGCGGAAGCCGGCGTCGGCGACGACGACGGAGAGGGGCACGGCCTCAAGCCGCGCGTGGCCCCACTGCGCGGGATCCCCGGAGACCACGCCGATCAGGTGGTCGCCGGCGAAGAGCGCGGCGCCCGACATCCCCTGCCACGGCGATTCGCCGGGGGTGGCGGCCGGGGGCGGCGGGGCGTGGGAGCCGTCCAGGACGTAGCGGCCGCGCAGGACGGACGATCCGGGCTTCACCGTCCCCACGATCTGTTCGGTGTCCGGTCGCGTCCCGTCCCGGAGCGCGATCCGCGGGTAGCCCACCGCTTCGCAGTTCTCCCAGGCGGCCAGGCCGGAGATCCTCCCCCACCGCACCTCGGAGATCCGGCAGCTCGTGGCGTCCCTGACCAGGTCCTCGTCCGCCTCCAGCAGGGCCGCGTCGCACGCCTCGTCGTGACGGCGCCACACCAGGCGGCAGCCGTGGGTGCCCGTTCCGCCCGGTACGGCGACCCGGGCGGTCCCCCGCTCGTCCTCGAAGAGGTGGGCGGAGGTGAGCACCAGGCGGGCGTCCAGCAGGAAGCCGCTGCCCTGCCGGGCCCCTTGGACGATGGCGATGCGCTCGACGGACCGGGCGCTCATCCGCCGCGCAGTCCGGACGGATGCCCGAAGTCGCTCATGTCGACCTCGGCCTGGTTGCCGATCTCGATCGCCGCGCCGTTGGCGGAGTCCTTGGGCTTCAGCTTCACCGACACCTTGTGGACGGCGTTCCGCGCCACCCCCACCTGGGCGTCGCCGGTGACCAGCCATGCCTTGAACCCGGCTTTGGCCGTGGCGTCGCGCCGCACCTCGACCGAGAAGTCGAGGGTGATCTCGTCGACCTCGAACCTGACGCGCTGGCCGTCGGCGGCTTCCATGGACGACATCAGCTGGTCCCTCAGGCCCTGTACCGCCGCGGTGAGTTCCACCTGCTCCAACGGATCGCGCATGTCTTCGAATCCCCCGTCCGCCCCGCTGTCGACTGCTGCCGGTCACTATCTCATTGCCCGGCGGGGCGGCGCGCTCGATGCCGGCCGGCGGCCCGGTCAGCCGCCCGCGCCCGGCATCATTCCGCCGCCCTTGAGCCGTTCGATGTCCGAGGGGCGGACCTGGATCGCGAAGACGGAGATCAGGAAGGCGACCACCGCGAAGGCCGCCGCCACGATGAATCCGGCGGTGACGCCGCTGGTCAGGACCTGGTCGGCGAAGGACTTGGGGAGCTGGCCGGTCTTGGCGAACTGGGCCTTCTCCAGGGGGTTCGCCTGCGAGAGGAAGGCGGGGACCTGTGTGTCGGCCTCGTTGCGGCTGGCGGTGCCGAAGACGGTGACCAGGATGGACAGGCCGAGCGAACCACCCACCTGCTGGGTCGCGTTGAGCAGTCCGGAGGCGGCGCCCGCCTCGTGCGGGGCGACGTTGGAGAGGGCCATCAGGGTCAGCGAGACGAACATCATGCCCATGCCGGCGCTGAGCACCAGCATCGGGCCGAGGATGCTGCCGGCATAGGTGGAGTCGACGTCGGTCAGGGTCAGCCAGGACAGGCCCGCGGCCAGGCAGATCGAACCGGCCACCATGAAGGGCTTGGGCCCGAAGCGGGGCAGCAGCTGGGAGGTGACCCCGGCGAGGACCGCGATCACGGCGCTGACCGGGAGGAAGGCGAGTCCGGCCTCGAGCGGGCTGAAGCCCAGGACGTTCTGGACGAAGAGGGTGAGGAAGAAGAACATCCCGAAGATCGCCGCGGCGAGGCAGAGCATGATGCCGTACGTGCCGGACCGGTTGCGGTCGGCGAACATGTGCAGCGGGGTGATCGGCTGCCGGGAGCGCCGCTCCACCAGGACGAACGCGACCAGCAGGACGACGGCGGTCCCGAACGAGGCCAGGGTGTAGGGGTCCCGCCAGCCCTCCTGCGCGGCGCGGATGAAGCCGTAGACGAGCGCGACCATGCCGAGTGTCGAGGTGAGCGCGCCGGCGATGTCGAAGTGGCCGGGGTGGCGTTCGGACTCCTTGACGTGGCGCGGGGTGAGGAAGGCGATCACCACGGCGATCGGCACGTTCACGAAGAAGACCCAGCGCCAGTTCAGCCACTCGACGAGCAGACCGCCGGCCAGCAGTCCGATCGCGCCGCCGGCGGCCGAGACGCCCGCGAACACGCCGAAGGCGCGGTTGCGTTCGGGACCCTCGTCGAAGGTGGTGGTGATCAGGGACAGCGAGGTCGGAGAGGCGATGGCGCCGCCGACGCCCTGGAGGGCGCGGGCGGCCAGCAGCTGCCACTCCTCCTGGGCGAACCCGCCGAGCAGGGAGGCGAGTCCGAAGAGCAGGACGCCGAAGATGAAGACCCGGCGCCGGCCCAGGATGTCGCCGGCCCGGCCGCCGAGGAGCAGCAGTCCACCGAAGGTCAGCGTGTAGGCGTTGACCACCCAGGACAGGCTGGTGGTGGAGAAGCCGAGCGCGCTCTGGATGTGCGGGAGCGCGATGTTCACGATGGTGATGTCGAGGACGACCATCAGTTGGCAGGAGGCGATCACGAACAGGGCGATGCCCTTGCCGTCGCCGCTCTTCTGGGGGGCGACGGTCTGCTGCGGGGTGGTCGGCTTGGGTGTACTCATGGCGCATCGCGCCCTCACCTGAGGGGGCCGCGGGCCGGTCGGTCCACCTTTCGACCCTAAGCCCGGCCCCCGCACGTGACCAGTTGATCTTCGTGACGGCCGCGCCGGGCCCGTCACTCCAGGACGGCGAACCCGTCGACCTCCACGAGGGCCTGATCGTCCCACAGGCGTACGACGCCGATGACGGCCATCGCCGGATAGTCACGGCCCGCCAACCGCTCCCAGATGCGGCCGAGTTCGGACGCGTGCAGCCGGTAGTCGGCTACGTCGGTGGCGTAGACGGTGAGCCGGGCGAGGTCGGCCGGTGAGCCGCCGGCGTGGCGGAGCGCGGTGAGGAGGTTGCCGAGCGCGGTCTCGAACTGCTCGGGCAGGGTCTCGCCCGTCACCTTGCCGTCGCGGTCGAGGCTGGTCTGCCCGGCGAGGAAGACGAGCCGGCTCCCGGTGGCGGTGACGGCGTGGCTGAAGCCGGTGGGCGGGGAGAGGTCGGCGGGGTTGTGGCGGTGCAGGCTCATGAGGCGACTCCTGCCCGGGCGGGGTCCGCGCATACCGGCGGTTCCGTGGGCTTGGTCACGTGCCGGTACAGCTCCTTGGCGATGATCGTGCGCTGGACCTCGGTCGCGCCCTCGTAGATGCGCGGGGCCCGTACCTCCCGGTAGAGGTGCTCCAGCAGGTGCCCGCGCTGGAGGGCGCGTGCGCCGTGCAGCTGGACGGCGGCGTCGACCACGTACTGCGCGGTCTCGGTGGCGAGGAGCTTCGCCATGGCGGCGCGGCGCGGCACGTCGGGGTCGCCGCGGTCGTGGGCCTCGGCCGCCGCGTAGACGAGCAGCCGGGCGGCCTCGGTACGGGTGCCCATCTCGGCGACCTGGTGGGCGACGGCCTGGAGGTCGGCGAGGACGCCGCCGAAGGCGGGGCGGGCGGCGGTGTGGGCGAGGGTCGCGTCGAGGGCGGCCTGGGCCATGCCGACGGCGAAGGCGCCGACGCTGGGCCGGAACAGGTTGAGGGTGTTCATGGCGACCCTGAAGCCCTGCCCCGGCTCCCCCAGGAGGTCCTCGGGTCCGACGGGGACGCCGTCGAAGGCGAGGCCGCCGATGGCGTGCGGGGCGAGCATGTCCAGGGGTTCGCCGGTGAGGCCGGGCCGGTCGGCGGGGACCAGGAAGGCGGTGACGCCGCGGGCGCCGTGGGGGCCGTCGGGGCCGTTCTCGTCCCCCGTCCGGGCGAACACCGTGGTGAAGTCCGCTTCCGGTGCGTTGGAGATCCAGCGTTTCTCGCCGTGCAGGCGCCAGCCGCCCGTCGCGGGGTCGGGGACGGCCCGCAGGGCGAGGGCGGCGGCGTCGGAGCCGGCGCCCGGTTCGGAGAGGGCGAAGGCGGCGACGGCGCGGCCCGCGACGACCTCGGGGAGCCAGCGCTCGCGCTGGGCGGGGGTGCCGAAGGCGGCGACGGGGTGGGCGCCGAGGCCCTGGAGGGCGAGCGCCGTCTCGGCCTCGGTGCAGGCCTGGGCGAGGGACTCGCGCATCAGGCACAGGTCGAGGGCGCCGGAGTCGAAGAGGCGGGCGAGCAGGCCGAGCTCGCCCAGGGCGGCGACGAGGGGGCGGTTGACGCGGCCGGGCTCGCCCTTGTCGGCGAGCGGCCTGAGCTGCTCGGCGGCGAGCGTCCGCAGCCGCGCGCACCAGGTGGACTGTTCCGGGTCGAGCGAGAATGCGGGCATGTGGGAGCCCTCTCTGGCGCGCTCACGCGCCGACGTCGGCTCGCGCGCCGGCCCCGGCAGGGCCTGCCGGACCACCCACGGGCGCCGGCCCGGCCAGACCGACCGGCCCCGCCGGGCCGGACCGGGCCGAGCCGGACCGCCGGGCCGAGCCGGGCCGGACCGCCGGACCGAGCCGGGCCGGACCGCCGGACCGAGCCGAGCCGGGCCGAGCCGGGCCGGACCGCCGGACCGAGCCGAGCCGGGCCGAGCCTGGCCGGACCGGGCCGAGCTGGGCCGAGCCGAGCCTGGCCGGACCGGACCGGACCCAGCCGAGCCGGCCCGAGCCGGGCCTGGTCGGACCGAGCCGGACCGGACCGGACCGAGCCGAGCCGGACCGAACCGAACCGGACCGAGCCTGGTCGGACCGAGCCTGGCCGGACCGGACCGGACCGGACCGGACCGAGCCTGGCCCGACCGGACCCAGCCGGACCCAGCGTCCGTGGACGCCGCGCCCCGCCCGGGCCGGGCGACCCGGTCGGCCCGGGTCACCCGGGCCGCCCGGGTCGCCCCGGCGCCGTGGGTGTCGCGGAAGGCCCCAAGGTGCCGTATCGCGAACCGTTGACTGTCGTCACCATCACGATACGCTCCTTGGGCGACGGTCGACCCCACCACGACGATCCCACCCGACAGGGGGAC
Organism: Streptomyces sp. NPDC020422; assembly: GCF_044386705.1. NCBI lineage: Bacteria > Bacillati > Actinomycetota > Actinomycetes > Kitasatosporales > Streptomycetaceae > Streptomyces > Streptomyces sp. NPDC020422. The sequence goes on from NZ_JBIRVJ010000011.1 coordinate 172,034, forward strand.
GGACGCATGGAGCTGACGCCCTCGGCCCACCAGGACACCTTCGCCCGCGACCATCTGCCGCCCGCCGAGCAGTGGCCGCGTCTGCTGCTCGACCTGCCCGAGCTGGCCTACCCCGAACGGCTCAATTGCGGGGCCGAGCTGCTCGACCGCACGGTGGAACGATTCGGCGCCGGGCGGCCGGCCTTCCGCGACGGGGACGGCGGTGTGTGGACCTACGGTCAACTCCGCGAGCGGGTGGACCGGATCGCCCACGTCCTCGGCGAGGACCTGGGCGTACGCCCCGGCAACCGGGTCCTGCTGCGCGGCCCCACCACCCCCTGGCTCGCGGCCTGCTGGCTCGCCGTGATGAAGGCGGGCGCCGTCGCCGTCACCGTCCTGGCCCAGGCCCGGGCCGGGGAGCTCGCGGTCATGTGCGAGATGGCCCGCTGCAGCCACGCCCTGTGCGATGTCCGCGCGGTGGACGAGCTGGCCGGGGCCGGGGTGCCGGGGCTGCGGATCACCCCGTTCGGCGGTGAAGGACCCGACGACCTGCTCACCCTCGCCGTCGGCAAGCCCGGGCGCTACGAGGCCGTGCCGACCGCCGCCGACGACGTGGCGCTGATCGCCTTCACCTCCGGCACCACCGGACGGCCCAAGGGGTGCATGCACTTCCACCGGGACGTGCTGGCGATCGCCGACACCTTCTCCGCGCACGTCCTGCGCCCGGAGCCGGACGACGTCTTCGCCGGCTCCCCGCCGCTCGGCTTCACCTTCGGCCTCGGCGGGCTCGTCGTCTTCCCCCTGCGGGCCGGGGCGTGCGCGGTCCTGCTGGAGCAGGCGGGGCCCAAGCAGCTGCTCGCGGCGATCGACGCGCACCGGGTGTCGGTCCTGTTCACGGCGCCGACCGCGTACCGGGTGATGCTGGACGAGATGGGCGACCACGACCTCGGCTCGCTGCGCCGCTGCGTCTCCGCGGGCGAGAACCTGCCCGCCAGGACCTGGCAGGACTGGCACGAGCGGACGGGCGTCGGGCTGATCAACGGCATCGGGGCGACGGAGCTGCTGCACATCTTCATCTCCGCCGCCGACGGCGACGTCCGCCCCGGCACGACCGGGCGCCCCGTCCCCGGCTGGCAGGCCAGGATCGTGGGCCCCGACGGCCGGGAGCTCCCCGACGGCGAGGAGGGCCTGCTCGCGGTCCGCGGCCCGGTCGGCTGCCGCTATCTGTCGGACCCGCGCCAGACGGAGTACGTGCGCGAGGGCTGGAACATCACGGGCGACACCTACGTCCGCGAGCCCGACGGCTACTTCCGCTACGTCGCCCGCGCCGACGACATGATCATCTCGGCCGGGTACAACATCGCCGGCCCCCAGGTGGAGGAGGCCCTGGCCGCCCATCCGGACGTGGTCGAGACGGCGGTGGTGGGCCGCCCCGACGAGCTGCGCGGGCAGATCGTGGTGGCGTACGCGGTGATGCGCGCCGGGGTCCCCCGCGACGCGGCCACGGCGGCGGCGCTGCGCGCCTTCGTACGGGCCAGGCTCGCCCCGTACAAGTCGCCGCGCGAGATCGTCTTCCTGGACGCGCTGCCCCGGACGGCGACGGGCAAGCTCCAGCGGTACCGGTTGCGGGACGCCGCGGCCTGACGCGTGGCTAGAGTGATCACGTGGCCGAGCAGCACACCCCCCGTTCCCTGATCGTCTCCCTGTACGGCGCGTACGGCCGGTCGCCGGACGGCGCGCCGATGCCGGTGGCCGAGCTGATCCGGCTCCTCGGCGTGCTCGGCGTGGACGCGCCCTCGGTGCGCTCGTCGGTGTCGCGGCTGAAGCGGCGCGGGCTGCTGCTGCCGGGGCGCACGGCGGACGGCGCCGCCGGGTACGCGCTGTCGGACGACGCCCGGATGCTCCTGGAGGACGGCGACCGGCGGATCTACGCAAGGACCGAGCCCCGGCTCTCGGACGGCTGGGTCCTCGCCGTCTTCTCGGTCCCCGAGGCCGAGCGCCACAAGCGGCATCTGCTGCGCTCCCGGCTGGCCAGGCTCGGCTTCGGCGCGGCGGCGCCCGGTGTGTGGATCGCCCCGGCCCGGCTGTACGAGGAGACCCGGCACACCCTGGAGCGGCTGGAGCTGTCCGCCTATGTGGAGCTGTTCCGCGGCGACCACCTGGGTTACGCCCCGACGGCCGAGGCGGTGGCCCGCTGGTGGGACCTGCCGTCCATCGCCAAGCTCCACGAGGAGTTCCTGGACGCCCACGAGCCGGTGCTGCGCGCCTGGTCGACGGCGCCCGGGGGCCCGGAGGAGGCCTACCGCGCGTATCTCCTCGCCCTCGACTCCTGGCGCCGGCTGCCCTACGCGGACCCGGTCCTGCCCCTCGAACTCCTGCCGGAGAACTGGCCGGGCAGCCGCTCGGCCGAGGTCTTCGCCGCCCTGCACGAGCGGCTGCACGCGCTGGGCGGGGAGTTCGTACGGGCGGCGGGGGCGGCTTGGGGCCCGCCCGCCTGATCCGCGAGGGGGGCGCTACGCGTCCTTCCGGCCCGTCGGCGGGCGGCGGCTGCCCGCGCGGTACGGGGCGGGCCAGGGTGCGCCCGGGCCCTCGTAGCCCTGTTCGGCGGCGGCGTGCAGGGTCCAGTGCGGGTTGTAGAGGTGCGGGCGGGCCAGGGCGCAGAGGTCGGTGCGGCCCGCGAGGAGCAGGGAGTTGACGTCGTCCCAGGAGGAGATCGCGCCGACCGCGATGACCGGGACGCCGACGGCCGCGCGGATCCGGTCGGCGTACGGGGCCTGGTAGGAGCGGCCGTATTCGGGGCGCTCCTCGGGGACGACCTGTCCGGTGGAGACGTCGATGGCGTCGGCGCCGTGGGCGGCGAAGGCGCGGGCCATCTCGACGGCGTCCTCGGCGGTGGTGCCGCCCTCGGCCCAGTCGGTGGCCGAGATGCGGACGGTCATGGGTCGGTCGGCCGGCCACGCCTCGCGTACCGCGTCGAACACTTCGAGGGGGTAGCGCAGCCGGCCCGCGAGGTCGCCGCCGTAGGCGTCGGTGCGGTGGTTGGTGAGCGGGGAGAGGAAGCCGGAGAGCAGATAGCCGTGGGCGCAGTGGAGTTCGAGCAGGTCGAAGCCGGCCCGGGCGGCCCGGTGCGTGGCGGCGGTGAACTCCTCGCGTACGGCGGTGAGTCCGGCCCGGTCGAGGGCCTGGGGGACCTGGTTGACGCCGGGCCGGTACGGCAGCGGGGAGGCGGCGACGAGGGGCCAGTTGCCGGTGGGCAGGGGCTGGTCGATGCCCTCCCACATGAGCCGGGTGGAGCCCTTGCGGCCGGCGTGGCCGAGCTGGACGCCGATCGCGGTGCCGGGGGCGGCGTCGTGCGCGAAGGCGGTGATCCGGGCCCAGGCCTCGGCCTGCTCGTCGGCCCACAGGCCGGCGCAGCCGGGGGTGATCCGGCCCTGTGGGCTCACGCAGACCATCTCGGTCATGACGAGTCCGGCGCCGCCGAGGGCGCGGGCGCCGAGGTGGACGAGGTGGAAGTCGCCGGGGATGCCGTCCTGGGCGACGTACTGGTCCATGGGCGAGACGACGACCCGGTTGCGCAGGGTGAGGCCGCGGAGCCGGAACGGGGTGAACATCGGCGGGGTGTCGGGCGGGCAGCCGAACTCGCGCTCGACGGAGTCGGTGAAGGCGGGGTCGCGCAGCCGCAGGTTGTCGTGGGTGACGCGGCGGCTGCGGGTGAGCAGGTTGAAGGCGAACTGGCGCGGTGGGCGGTCGAGTTGTCCGGCCAGCTCCTCGAACCAGCGCAGGCTGGCGGCGGCGGCGCGCTGGGTGGACTCGACGACGGGGCGGCGCTCGGCCTCGTAGGCGGCGAGGGCTTCGGGGAGGGCGGGGTGGGCGTCGACGTGGGCGGCGAGGGCGACGGCGTCCTCGATGGCGAGCTTGGTGCCGGAGCCGATGGAGAAGTGCGCGGTGTGGGCGGCGTCGCCGAGCAGGACGGTGTTGCCGTGGGACCAGCGGGCGTTGACGAGGGTGCGGAACGCGGTCCAGGCGGAGTTGTTGGAGCGCAGGGCGCGGCCGCCCAGCGCCTCGGCGAAGATCTTGGCGCAGCGGGCGGTGGACTCGGCCTCGTCGAGTTCGTCGAACCCGGCGGCCCGCCAGACCTCTTCGCGCATCTCGACGATGACGGTGGAGGCGCCGGAATGACTCCGCGGCCCGGCGGCCCTCGTCGAGGGGTGGTGGTCGGGTGACGGGCGGGCGAAGGGGTAGGCGTGCATCTGCATCACGCCGTACTCGGTCTCGGCGATCTCGAAGCGGAAGGCGTCGAGGGCGAAGTCCGCGGCGAGCCAGATGTAGCGGCAGCGGTGCGGGGTGAGGGTGGGCCGGAAGACCTCGGCGTGGGCCTGGCGGGTGCGGCTGTGCACGCCGTCGGCGGCGACCACGAGGGTGTGGGTGGCGGCGAGTTCGGCGGCGGGCGGGGCCTCGGTGCGGAAGCGGAGGTCGACGCCGAGGCCGGCGCAGCGGTCCTGGAGTATCTCCAGGAGCCGGCGGCGGCCGAGGGCGGCGAAGCCGTGTCCGGTGGAGGTGAGGAGGTGGCCGCGGTGGACGATGTCGACGTCGTCCCAGCGGACGAGGGCGGCGCTCAGCTCGGCGTACACCTCGGGGTCGGCGTGCTCGATGCCGCCGAGGGTCTCGTCGGAGAGGACGACGCCGAAGCCGAAGGTGTCGTCGGGGGCGTTGCGCTCCCAGACGGTGACCTGCCGGTCCGGGTCGCCGCGCTTGAGCAGCGCGGCGGCGTAGAGGCCGCCGGGGCCGCCGCCGACGACGGCGACGCGGAGGGGGTCCGGGGGCCGCTCCGTCCCCGGCCGTGCCGCGGCGGTGCCGCCCGGCGCGGTACGGCCGTCCCTGGGCCGCACGGTCATCGCCCCCGCCACTTCGCGGGGCGTTTCTCCGTGAAGGCGGCGTGGAACTCGGCGTAGTCCTCGCCGTGCATGAGCAGGGCCTGGGTGGCGGCGTCCATCTCGACGGAGGCGGCGAGCGGCATGTCGAGCTCGGCGGTGAGCAGGGCCTTGGTCTGGGCGTGGGCGAGCGAGGGGCCCTCGGCGAGGCGGCGGGCGAGGGCGGCGGCGCGGGTGTCCGCGGCGCCCTCCTCGGTCAGCTCGCTGAGCAGTCCGATGCGCTCGGCCTCGGCGGCGCCGACCGGCTCGCCCAGCATCAGGAGGCGGGTGGCGTGCCCGAGGCCGACGACCCGGGGCAGCAGATAGGCCGCGCCCATGTCGCCGCCGGACAGGCCGACGCGGGTGAAGAGGAAGGCGAAGCGGGCGGTGGGGTCGGCGACCCGGAAGTCCGCGGCGAGGGCGAGGACCGCACCGGCGCCGGCGGCGACGCCGTGGACGGCGGCGATGACCGGGAAGGGGCATTCGCGCAGCGCGCGCACGGTCTGGCCGGTCATCCGGTTGAAGTCGAGGAGCTGGGCGGTGTCCATGGAGAGGGTGGCGCCGATGATCTCGTCGACGTCGCCGCCGGAGCAGAATCCGCGCCCTTCGCCGCCGAGGACGAGGGCGCGCACGGCCCGTTCCCGGGAGAGCTCGGCGAGCAGGTCGCGCAGGTCGGCGTAGGCGCCGAAGGTGAGGGCGTTGAGTTTCTCGGGGCGGGCGAGGGTGATCGTGGCGACTCCGTCGTCGACGGTGAGGCGCAGGTGCCGCCAGCGTTCGGTGCGGCTCGCGGAGCCGGTGAAGGGGCTCATTCGGGACGGCCTCCCTGTCGTGTGCACGTACGGGTACGGCATCACCACGAAGAGGGTATCACTCTGTTGTGACTGTCGTCACGACTACGCGATACGAGGAGGGGCCGGGCGACCCCCGTAAAGGAGGTGTCGACCGTGCGCCGCAAAGGTCCCGTCCCCCTACGGCCCCATGTCCCCAGAAACCCGGGCGACCGCCTCTGGATCCCGATTTTTGGCTCCGTAAGGTTGAAACCAGGACGTCCCCCACCGCCCGCCCCGAGCCCGAACGGAACCCTGCCGTGTTCGAAGTCTCAGGCCCCGCCTCCTGGCGTATCGCGCTGCCGCACACGACGGCCGCCGTGCCGCTCGCCCGCGCGCTCGTCCGGAGCGCCCTCGCCGAGATCGAGGGCGACGGGACGGGCGCCGCCGACCGGGACACGGCGGAGCTGCTCACCGCGGAGCTGGTCGCCAACGCCGTCGAGCACACCGCGGGCGACGGCCCCATCGAGCTGGTCGTGGAGCTCCTCCCGGCCCCCGGCGGCTGTCAGATCGAGGTCCACGACGGCCGGCCCGCCGCCCCCGGGGAGCTGCCCTGCCCCGAGCCCGGCACCCAGGTCGACCCCTGGCAGGAGCACGGCCGCGGGCTGCTCCTGATCCGCGCCCTCAGCGACGACTGCGGCCACCGCCCCACCGCGCACGGCAAGGCGGTCTGGTTCACGCTCCCGGCCGTGCCGCCGCAGCGGCGCCGGACCGCACCCCCTCGGGCGTGACGAGCCGCGCGTCGCGGCGCCCGTACAGCGCGCAGAGGAGGGCTCCGGCGACCTCTGCGCGCCGACCGCCCCGAAGTCCCTACGCGGCGGGGTCGCCCATCGTCGCCACCATGACGGCCTTGATGGTGTGCATCCGGTTCTCCGCCTCGTCGAAGACGACCGAGTGCGCCGACTCGAAGACCTCGTCGGTGACCTCCAGCTCGGTGAGCCCGTGCCGCGCGTGGATCTCCCGGCCGACGGCGGTGCCGAGGTCGTGGAAGGCGGGCAGGCAGTGCAGGAACTTGACGTCGGGGTTGCCGGTGGCGCGCAGGACGTCCATGGTCACGGCGTACGGGGAGAGCGCGGCGATCCGCTCGTCCCAGACCTCCTTGGGCTCCCCCATCGAGACCCATACGTCGGTGGCGACGAAGTCGGCCCCGCGCACACCCTCGGCGACGTCCTCGGTGAGCGTGATCCGCGCCCCGCTCGCCTCGGCGAGCCGCCGGGCCTCGGCGACGAAGGCCTCGGTCGGCCAGTACGCCTTCGGGGCCACGATCCGGACGTCCATGCCGAGCAGGGCGCCGGTGACGAGGTAGGAGTTGCCCATGTTGAAGCGGGCGTCGCCGAGGTAGGCGAAGGCCATGTCGGTCAGCGGCTTGTCGCTGTGCTCGGTCATGGTGAGCACGTCGGCGAGCATCTGGGTGGGGTGCCAGTCGTCGGTGAGCCCGTTGAAGACGGGCACGCCGGCGTAGGCGGCCAGCTCCTCGACGGCGGCCTGGCTGTCGCCCCGGTACTGGATCCCGTCGAACATCCGGCCGAGCACCCGGGCGGTGTCCTTGACCGACTCCTTGTGCCCCACCTGGGAGCCCGCGGGGTCGAGGTAGGTGGTCGAGGCACCCTGGTCGGCGGCGGCGACCTCGAAGGCGCACCGGGTGCGGGTCGAGGTCTTCTCGAAGATCAGGGCGATGTTCCTGCCCCGCAGCCGCTGGACCTCGGCGCCGGCCTTCTTGGCCGCCTTGAGCTCGGCGGCGAGCGCGATCAGGCCGTGGAACTCCTCGGCGGTGAAGTCCAGCTCCTTGAGGAAGTGGCGGCCGGAGAGGTCGGTGGCCATGGGTGCTCCTGGGTACGGTCGGGACGGGTCGGGACGTCGAGGGGGGACGAGACCCTGGAAGTCTATACGTAAACCAGAATTCTTATACAGCCCCCCTGGTCCCGCCCCGCCTCCGCCCCCGCCTCCGCCTCCGCCCGCGCCCCCGCGGCGCGCGTTACACGGCGTCCCGCTCCACCGGGCAGCTCATACAGCGCGGACCGCCCCTCCCCCGGCCCAGCTCGCTGCCCGGGATCTCGATCACCTCGATGCCCTGCTTGCGCAGATGCGTGTTGGTCGTGACGTTCCGCTCGTACGCCACGACCACGCCCGGCTCCACCGCCAGCACGTTGCACCCGTCGTCCCACTGCTCGCGCTCCGCCGCGTGGACGTCCTGGGTCGCCGTCAGCACCCGGATGTCCTGCAGGCCGAGCGCGGCGGCGATGGCGCTGTGCATCTGCTCCGGCGGATGGTCGGTCACCCGCAGGGACTGGCCCTCGTCGCCCGGCTCGATGGTGTAGGAGCGGAGCATGCCGAGCCCCGCGTACTGGGTGAAGGTGTCCTGGTCCACCATCGTCATCACCGTGTCCAGGTGCATGAACGCCCGGCGCTTCGGCATGTCGAGGGCGATGATCGTGCGCGCCGAGCCCGCCGCGAACAGACCGCGGGCCAGCATCTCGACGGCCTGCGGGGTGGTGCGCTCGCTCATGCCGATGAGGACCGCGCCGTTGCCGATGACGAGGACGTCGCCGCCCTCGATCGTCGACGGGTAGTCGGCCTGGCCCTGGGACCAGTGGTGGAAGTTCCCGGCCTCCTGGCCGGTGAAGAGCGGGTGGTGCTTGTAGATCGCCTCGAAGTGGACGGTCTCGCGCTGCCGGGCCGGCCAGCGCATCGCGTTGATCGACACCCCGTCGTAGATCCACGCGGAGGTGTCCCGGGTGAAGATGTGGTTGGGCAGCGGACCGAGGACGAAGTCGTCCAGGTCCAGCGCGTGGAACCGGACCGAGGTCGGCTCGCGGTGGCCGGCCAGGAACTCCCGCTTCGTCATCCCGCCGATCAGCGCCTCCACCAGGTCGGCGGTCTCCAGGGAGTCGAAGGCCGAGCGCAGGTGGTCGGTGGCGAGCGGGCCGTACTCCTTCTCGTAGAAGACCCGGTCCAGCACGAGCGTGCGCGCCGCCGGGACCTCCAGGGCCTCCCGCAGGAGGTCCCCGAAGAGGTGCACCTCGACGCCCCGGTCGCGCAGGACGTCGGCGAACCCGTCGTGCTCCTGACGGGCACGGCGCACCCACAGCACGTCGTCGAAGAGGAGGGCGTCCTTGTTGGTCGGGGTGAGCCGCTTCAGCTCCAGATCGGGGCGGTGCAGGATGACGCGGCGCAGCCGCCCGGTCTCGGAATCGACATGGAATCCCATGGGCCCATCCTGACGTAGCGGGACGGCTCGCGCGTGGTACTCAGCGCGTCAGGAACGACGCGAAGATGACGATGAGGAGCAGGACGAGCACCGCGCCCAGGACGGAGACGACGACCATGCCGTCCTTGGACCGCTCCTGCCGGGGCGGGGCCGGGGCCGGGGCCGGGGACGGGGGCTCGGCGGGGCGGGTCGCCACGGGTTCGGCGGGCGCCGGGGCGGCCCGCCGTGGTGGTGGCGGGTCCGGCGGGTGGTCCCGCTCGGCGGCCTTCTGGCCGCCGAGGACCAGACTGCGCAGGACGGACTCGGGCACCCCCGACCGCTCGTCCCGCACGAGCTTCAGGAACGTGCCCCGGGCGGCCGGGTGCGGACTGGTGCGGAAGCGGGCGAGCAGCTCCGCCAGGTCGGCGACCGCCCGCTCGGCGTTCCGGCCGCCGCTGCCGCCCCGGCCGGTGCCGAGCACCGGGCGCACGGCCCAGCGGTGCAGGGCGGCTGCGTCGGCGGCGCGCTCGGCCGGCTCGACGCGGTCGGCGGGGTGCGAGCGGTACACGAAGTACGCCTCGCCGAGGACGAGATCGCGCAGCTCGTGGCGGAGCGCGCGGTTCCAGGCGGGGATCCGGCGCGCGATCTCCTGGACCAGGACCGTGGCGAGACGGTACGGCAGGCGCCGGTCGCGGAGCACCGCGAGCAGGTCGGAGTCGGCCGCCTCGCGTGCGGCGGCCTGCGCCTCCCCGACGTTGGCCGCCTGGTCGAGCCGTGCGCCGAGCCCGCCTTCCTTCGGGGCCGGCCCCCTGCGCCGCCGCAGCCTGCGCCCCGGCTTCGCGGGCCCGGCCCAGGGCGAGGCGGTGGGGTCCGCCGCGGGGCGGGCGGGGCGGTCCTTGGGGAGGGGCGGTACGGGGGTGGGCGAGGGCGGCACCGACCGGGAGGGCTCGGTCCGGGGCGGATCGACCCGGGGCGCCTCCGTGCGCGGCGGCTCCGTCGGGGGCGGGTCGGTGCGGGGCGGGTCGGCGCGGGTCGGGTCGGGGCGCGGCGGCTCCGTGCGGGGCAGCTCCCGGCGGGCGGGCTCCGTCGGGCTCGGCCCGGGTGGCGCCGCCGTGGTGCGGTCCTCCTCCGCCGGGCGGCGGGACACCGGGCGGGCCGGGAAGCGGCGGTCCAGCTGGGCGACGGCTGCCTGGGCCGCGGTCAGCAGCGGCGTACGAGGCGTGCTGTGGCACTGGCGGAGAGTGGCGTCCACCGCGAACTCGCGGTTGTCGCCCTCCTCCAGGCCCCGCAGGTGGTGCTCGACCAGCCGGGCCGCCACCGACTCCGCCGCGTCGCCGAGCCGTTCCAGGGGATCGGCGCGGCGGCGGTCGGTGTTGCGGGAGGCGGCGCCCGTCCAGCGGCTGACGAACACGAAGCGCAGCGCCGGGAGTTCGGCCGTGTCGTGGGTGGCGAAGGTCCAGCGGCGGTAGACGCTCCCGAAGATGCTGTGCAGCCCCCACAGGACCGGCAGCGAGGTGTCGCCCGTTTCGTCCAGGAGCGTGAAGCGGTCGTCCGGGCGGCGCAGCAACTCGGCCATGACGCCGACGAGTTCGTCCACGACGCCGGGCAGCCGCGCGTCGAGCTCCGCCTGCCCCCGGCCCACCGCCTCCAGCAGCGCCTCCTCCCACACCGTCGGCAGCGCCCCCCGCACCCGGGCGAGCGGCAGGTCGGCGCCCGACCAGGTCCAGGCGTGCAGACCCAGGCAGGTGCCGGCCCCCAGGACCTCCGGGGAGCCGACGAGGGCGTGGCAGATGGTGGACGCCCCGCCGCCGGGGTCGGTCCAGGGCAGGCGGCGGATCAGCACCGCCTCGCCGCCGCGGCGCTGCAGCCGGATCAGCGCGGGCCTGGTCTCGTCCCCGCTGGCCCGCAGCAGCGCTCCGGCGCCCTGGAACAACCCCTCCGCGTCCTCGCGCGCACCCGACCAGGCGACGGGGCCGAACCCGGTCGTGCCGGAGACGTTCTCGCTGTCCCAGCGGAAGACGATCTGGTCGATCTCGTCGGGGTTTCGCTCCATCAGCCTCTCCCTCGAAGCAGCCCGCACGCGGCGAACACGGACAGCAGCGGCGCCAGGACCCGCCGCGGCCTGGCCCCGTGCGGAAAGCGGTCGCCCCGTGCCTGGCCGCCGGTGGCGGCCACGAAGTGCAGGGTGCAGTGCGCGTGGTCGTCGAAGGGGCGGAGCCAGGCCGGGCTGGCGTGGTGGTACAGGAAGGCGTAGGCGTCCCGGCTCTCCGCCCGCTCCTGACCCTCGTCGTACCGCTCGGGCAGCGCCCGCCCGAGCCACCGGTCGACGGCCGGTTCGAAGCGCATCAGGTCGCTCTTGTTGAGGGCGATCGCGGCCGGCGCGGGGACGAACCCGTCCCGCCGCTCCAGCCGGTTGAGGACGGTGGTGAACGCCTCGTCGCCGAGGTCGCGGCGCGGCAGCCCGTACCGCTCGCGCGCGGGGTCGAGCGACGTCATGCGCAGGGCGCGCAGCGGGTCGACGACGAACACGAAGGCGTCCACGCCCATCAGGAAGCGGGTCACCTCGCCGTCCTGGACGAGGTCCTCGCCCGCGAGGTCGAAGAAGACCACCGGGCGCGGGGTGCGGCCGGGCGCGGCGACGAGCAGGCCGTCGGAGAAGTGGGCGAAGGACTGCTGCCCGGTCCGGCCGAGCTGCCGCCCCTGCTGCAGGTTCTGCACCCGTTCGCGCAGATAGGCGCGGTGCGCGTCGGGGTTGAGGGGCAGCGCCTTCAGACCGTACGGCTCCAGGCCGCCGAGTTCCACCTCACCGAGCATCGCGGCCATCAGATGGGTCTTGCCGACGGCGGAGCTGCCGACGAAGGCGATGGACAGCGGCTCGCCGTTGGTGAGGTACGGGACGGGCAGCTCGTGCGCCTCGTCCCCGTCGGCGGGGTGCGGGCACAGGTGGTACGCGCTGCGCAGGGCGTCCCTGATGTGGGCCTGGCTGAGGTCTCTGCTGAGGACCAGCGGGTTGCGGTTGCCCTTGTTGTCGATGGTGACGAGCAGGTTCTCGTCGTAGTGGACGATCCGCAGGCAGTACGGGCACATCCGCCCGGGTGGTCCCGGCGGTTCCGGCGGTTCCGCGCGGTCCGGCGGGTAGGGCGGCGTCCGGTCCTGCTCCTCGCGGAGGAACCGGGGGAAGCGGCGGCGCGGCGGCGCCGGTTCGCGCGGTGCGCGCGCCTGCTCCCCGTACTCCCGCGCCTCCCTCAAGGAGGCCTGCTTGCGGGCGACTTCGGCGTCGTAGCGCTCCCGGCCGCGGTCGAGCGGGTCGGCGTCGTCGACGGACCGGGCCAGCGGGTCGGGCATCCGGAGCAGTCGCAGCAGCGCGGCGGGGGACGGCCGGGCGTCCGCGGCAGCGGCGAACAGGCCGCTCTGCGCGAGCGCGGTGAGCCGCCGGTACTCGCCGAGGTCGGCGGGCGGGCCGTCGGCGCGGTCGGTCACCCCGGGCGGGCCCGGGTGGCCGGAGGACAGGTAGTAGGCGATCCGGCCGAGCGACCACAGGTCGTCGCGGGTGTCGGCGGCGCCGCGCCCCCCGCGCTGCTCGGGCGAGGCCCAGGGGGCGCTGCCGAAGGACTCGCGCGGCTCGCCCGCGCGCAGCGCCGCGTAGGGCTCGGACAGCCGGATGTGGCCGCCGCCCCAGCGGACGGTCTCGGGGGCGATGGCCCGGTGCACGAGTCCCGCCTCGCCGAGCAGGCGTACGGCGACGGCGAGCTGGCCGACTATCTTCACCTGCTCCTCGCCGCCGAGGCGGGGCAGGCAGTCGGCGAGCGGGGTGCCGGGAGAGGCGCGGTAGAGCACGAAGGGCTCGGCGCAGTCGAGGTCGAAGCCGATGATCCGGGTGAAGAGCTCGGCGAACTTCTCCCCTCCGTAACGCCGTTCGACCGCTATGGCCGCGGCGACCTCCCGTTCGAGCAGGGCGTACGCGCGGGGGTCGCCCTGCGCGGCGCGCGGCAGCCGGTACTGGACGACCGGCCAGCCGGCGCTCATGGTGAGGTGCCGCATCGTCAGGCCGGCCCGGCCGGGCGCCCTGCGCTCCTCCCCCGGGTGCACGGCGACCCGGATCGACTCCTCCTGGTGGGTGAGGAACTCCAGCTCCTCCTGGGGCCCCTGGCCCGGTGCGGACTCCGCCTCCGTCATGGCGCTCCGCCCTCCTCTTCCCTCACGGTGCGCACGACGTCCTTGCGCAGCGGCACGAGACGCAGGACGCCCGCGTGCCGGCCGGAGTCCGTCCACACCACGTCCTCGACGGCGCCCCACCAGATGTCGTCGCCGGTCGCCCCGCGCCGCATGGTCTCGGGCACGAACCGCACCCGTCGTGCGGTGCGCTCGTGCGAGAGCAGCCGCAGGTGCTCGGGCCCGCACAGCGGGACGGTGAGCCGCGGGTCGTCGTCGGCGGCGATCAGCCGGGCCACCGCGTCCGGGGAGACCCCCGTGAGCCGGGCAGCGTCGGGCCGGTCGCCCCGTTCGCGGCCGGGCGGCGGGGAGGCGGCGGCGTCGCGCTCCAGGCGGGTCCTGGTCTCGTCGAGCAGCGCGTTCATCGGCTCGTCGAGCGGGACCCGGCCCGCGTTGCCGGGATCGCGCTCGATCCCCGCCCAGCAGGTGTCGAGCAGGGCCACGACCCCGTCGAAGAGATCACCGGAAAGCGTGTCGACGAGCGCCGGGCCGCCGTCGCCGTAGCGCCGTTCCAGCCACTTGGGGGCGGGGGCCTCCGCCGGAGCCTGCGCGGCGGGGGCGGGCGCGCCGCGGCGCGGGGTGGCGCCTGCGGGATGGGGGCCCGGGCCGTGGGGGCCGGGGGCGCGGGGGCCCGGGGCGGCCCTCGTGTCGCCCGACCACGTGTCGCCGGTCGCCGTGTCGTCCGACCACATGGGGCCGGACCACGTGTCGCCGGAGGACCCGGTTCCGGCCCAGGACTCGCCGGAGGCTCCGCCGCCCGCGGGCGTGCCGGCGGCCGACGCGCCACCGGCCGGGCTGCCGCCCGCCCAGGAGCCGTAGTCGCCGTCGTCGTCCGCGTCGTCCCAGTCCCAGCCGTTCTGCTCGGCCCGCCGGGGCGGCGGCACCGTGCCGCCCGCCTCCCTGGTGCGCGGCGCACCCGCGTACGGGGACGGGTCCGCCTGCCCGCCGGACGCCTCCGCGGTCGCCGCCAGGCCCTTCAGGAGCCGGGCGACCGCGCCGGCACCGTCCGAGCAGTGGTGGCGCACGTCGGCGAAGAGCCAGTCGTGGACGGCGGTGGTGACGAGCAGGGCCTGGATCTCCTTCAGGATCCGGCCCGCGCCCTCGGGATCCGCCCGGTCCCACCAGTCGTCCACGCCCCGGGTCCAGTCGCGCAGCGCGAGCAGCAGCACGACGGTGACGGCGAGGGCGAAGGCCAGGGCGCCGACCCAGAGCGGCAGGGCGAGGTAGGAGCCGGCCCCCGCGCCGGCGAGGCCGCCGACGAGGCCGCCGAAGAGGCGGGGACCCGAGCCCGTACTGGCCCCGCCGTCGAGGCGTCCGTCGGGCGAGCGGTTGGGGCGGCGGCGCAGCATGAGCAGGGCCAGGGAGGCGGCGAGCACGCCCACGGCGGGACCGAGCACCCAGCCGGCGCCCGCCCACAACCCTCCCAGGGCGGCGAGCACACCGGTCACCAGGGCGGCGAGCGGCCGCGAGCCGCCGGCGAGGAAGGGGTACTGCGCGGTCAGCCGGTCCATCTGCACGGGGCCGCAGATCGCGTCGAGCCGGGCGAGCCGGGCGGCGCTGCCGGCCGGCGCGGTGCGGGCCGCGAGGGCAGTGAGCCGGGCGGCGACCGAGCGCAGCGGCAGCCGGCGGCCGATCAGCTCGTGGGTGTGGTCGCGCAGCGCCGGCACGATGCCGGTGCGGGTGATCTCCCGCGGCATCTCCGGGAGTTGGACGCCCCGGTCGCGCAGCAGACCGCGCTCCTCGACGGTCGGCCGGGTGCTGCCGGCGATGGCGAAGGTGTCGGCGACGGTGGTCCGGAACCGGGCGAGGGCCTGACCGAGGTGTTCGATGCCGCCCGGCAGGTCGGTGTCGCGGCCCGCCGGGCCGAACAGGCCCGCCGGGCCGCGCACCCGGGCGTGGTCCTCGATCACCTCGTCGAGGGCGTCCTCGCAGGCGCTCAGCTGGGACCCGGCCCGCCCGTTGCCGGGCAGCCAGGCGTGCCCGGCGAGCGAGCGCGGCACCGACTCGTCCAGCAGCAGGGCGAGTTCGCCCGGGACCTGGCCGATGGAGGCGGGCGTGGGGACGTCCGGTCCGGTGAGCGCCTCCAGCGCCTGCCGCCAGGCCCGCTCCCGGGCCTCGTCGGTCAGGTCGTGCTCCAGGACGCGCACGGAGGGGACGGCGACGCCGTACACGATCCGGCCGAGGCGGCCGAGCACGGCGTCGAAGACCTCGGGGGTGGCCAGCACGTCCACGAGCGGCCGCAGGGCGCCCGCGCCGGCGCCCCGGAAGTCGTCGAGCAGCCACAGCACCCCGGCGGCGGGCGGCCCCAGGGTGAGGGACCGGCGCAGGGTCCGTTCCCCCGGCGCGCCGATGGCCAGGCAGACGATCTGCGCGGGGCCGTAGGAGGACAGGCGCTCGTAGAGGAGCTGGTGGGCGACGAGCCGGTCGGCGTCGTCGACGACGAGGAAGCGCCGTTCACCGTCGGGCTGGGGCGTGTCGAGCGCCCGGTGGACGGCCGCTTCGGCGTCGGCGTCGGCGTGCCGGGGGGCGTACGCGCCGGCCCGCAGGTCGACCAGGACGGCGTGCCCCGGCACCGGCTGGTCCAGGGTGGTGCGGTTCTTCACTCCTCCTCACCGTCCAGGTCCCAGGGGTAGCCGCCCTCCTCGGGCTCGGGCCGGCGCGAGGGTGCGGACCCGGCGCCCGGCTCGGATTCCCCGTACCGTCGCCGGCCGCCGTCCGCGTAGCCGTCGGCATCCCCGTGCCCGTCGGCACTCCCGTACCCGTCGGCACTCCCGTACCGATCGCCGTCCGCATACCGGTCGGACGCCGGCGGATCGGAGGCCCGGGGCGCCCGGAGGCCCCGCGGTGCCGGCGGCTCGGGGGCCCGGCCCGGTGCGTGGCGCTCGAACAGGGCCCGCAGGTTGGGCCGGGTGGCCCGGCCCGCCCCGGAGAAGCGCATGTCGAGCGCGCCCGGGTAGGTCACCGTCCAGAAGTGCCGCAGCGGCGCCAGCCATTCGGCGTCCTCGAACCCGTACTCCGCGGCCAGCTCCTCGAGGAGGACCAGCTGGCGCGGGGCGACCTCCTCCACGAAGTGGACGAAGAGCGGGGCGGGGCCCGCCGGGGTGTGGGCGAGGCCCTTGGGCAGGGCGCGCATGAGCCGCTCGCAGAACTCCTCGATGATCTGCCCCTCGTCGAGCAGCGCCCACCGCTCGTAGGCGCGCAGCAGCCCGGCCCAGCTGGACAGGGAGCCGTCGAAGCCCTCCAGGCGCAGCGACATGGTCGCGGACTCGCCTTCCTGGAGGCGGATGCGGACCAGGTCGGGCGAGTCGGGGTGGCCCTCGACTTGGATGTGTCCGTTCCACATGGCGTTCAGCAGGCGGTGCAGGATCCGCTGCCGGTCGTCCTCGGTGGAGACCAGCCAGTCGTCCTGGTAGCCGAGGCGCTGGCGCCAGTGCAGGAAGTCGTCCTGGCCCGCCGAGTCGCGTGCCTCGGCCCAGAGGTTGAGGACGCCGCGGACCTCGGAGATGTCCGTGAGGTTCATTCCGCTGCGGAAGAGGACGACGGTGATGGAGTCGGTGTCGACCGCCCGGTACTCCTGGGTGGCGCGCGGCGGCAGGTTGAGCTCCTGTCGCAGGTACTCCATGGCCCGGCTGTCGGACTCGCTCGCCGGGTGGACGATGAGGATCTTCAGCGGGCCGCCGCCGTCCGGGGTGAAGCCGACCGGGAGCAGTCCGGCGAGCGCCGAGCGGAACTGCCCGAGCCAGCGGGCGTCCACCCGGGACTCGGCGGACTCGTCGCCGGCCGCGGCGCGCAGCAGCAGTTCCATCGAGGGCAGCAGCGGGCGGTCGAAGCGGTCGTCGTTGGCCTCGCCGAACAGGCGCTTGACCCGCCGCTCGACGACCTGCTTGATCTCCTTGACGGCGGCGCCGGGCGAGCGGCGCACGGCGTCGAGGGCGCGGCGCCAGTCCTCGGGCCGGATCAGGCGTTCGAGCAGCCCGGCGGCGTCGGTGTTCTCCGGCAGGGCCTCGCTCTGGACGAGCCGGTCGAGCACGTCGTCGTAGAACGCGCGCAGGCTGTTCTGCGGCGGCAGCAGATAGGAGATGCCGGTGCGGTCGTCGCGGTAGAGCTCGCGCCGGCGGTCGGCGAACTGCTTGCCCTCGTCCTGCTCGTGGGCGCGCAGCACCTTGGCGAGCTCGCCGAGCTCGCCGAGGATCCGCAGCAGCGGGGGGCGCCACTGGGAGTCGCCGGCCTTCCAGGCCCGGTGCCACAGGGCGCGGGCCCGCCACTGGTACCAGGCCTCCTGGCGGGCGAGCGCCTCCTGCACGTCGGGGTCGCTCCAGCGGGCCGGGACGAGGCCGCCGGCGCTGCGCCTGATGTGCGGGATGACGGGCGCGGAGACCTGGATGTCCGGGGGCCGTTCGGGATCGTTGCGCCGGTTGTCGAGCATGCCGGTGAAGCCGACGGCGGCGACCCGGTCGGGGTGTCCCGGCAGTCCGTTGAGGATCGCCTCCAGGCGGAACGGGCTGATGACGCCGAGCAGTTCGCGGGCCGCGGTGCCGGGTTTGAAGTCCTCGGTGAGCCGGGGGACCTCGCGGGCGAGCTCGGCCTCCAGGCGGCGCAGCGAGTCCTCCATGTCGCCGAGCCGGTCGCGCAGGGCCTGGGTGATGGCCCGGCTGCCCTTGGGGAGCTGCTCGGGTGCGGGCACGTCGGGTGCCTCGCGGGTCCACAGGCGCCCGATGCCGGAGCGGTTGAACATCTCCTGGACGAGCTCCCTGTCCTCGCGGCCGCCGCGCCGCGCCCTCTCGCCGAGGCCGCGGACGGCCTGGGCGAGCAGCCGGGCGGCGACGATCTCTGCGAGGTCGTCGACGGGCACGGTCAGGGAGGCGGCGAGGCTGGTGGACATGCCGCGGTAGCCGATGCCGGTGCGGGCGGGGGTGGACCGCTCGACGCTCTTGTTGATGAAGCTGGCGGCGAAGGACTGGTAGTCGTCCTCGGCGCGGCTCGCGGCGCCGCTGTCCTCGCTGAGCTCGGTGCCGATGAGGGACATGACCATGGCGGTGATGGAGCGGCGCAGGTCCTCGGTGCCGATGACGGCCGGCTTGGAGAAGAGGAAGGCGGTCTGCACGGTGGAGGGGCGCAGCGCGACCACCCCGTCGCCGGGGTAGTGGACGCTGATCCGGCCGCGCTGTTCGACGTCGCCGACCTCGTCGAGGGCGTCGGGCACGTTCTGGTCGTCGACGAGCCGGGAGATGTCCACGAGGGCGCGGGCGGAGTTGAGTTCGGCCTCGCGTCCGCCGCCCGCCTCGGGCGGGAAGGCCGAGGGCATGACGACCAGCGGGTAGATCTTGACGCCGGGGACCTTGGAGCGGCGGAACTCGTGCCCGATGAGATGGATGAAGTCGTAGAAGATCCCGGCGCCGGTGCCGCCGGCGACGGAGAAGGCGACGAAGACGTCGCAGCCGCGGATCCGGCCGCCGCCGACCCGCTGGAGGTCGCCGGCCGAGTTGCCGATGGCGCCGATGGCCTCGCGCAGTTGCCGCAGGACGGGTTCGAGGCCGGAGCGCATGGTCGCGAAGAGGGCGGCGCGGCCGACGGTGGGGAGCTGCCCCGCGCCGTTGTGCAGGGGCGCCACGCGGGGCTGGCGGGCCTGCGGCGGGAGCCAGAGCCGGGTCTCCTCGTGCAGGGCGACCCGCAGCATGCGGGTGACCTCGGGGGAGGAGTCGTAGTCGGTGGGCAGGAGGTCGCGGACCATGCGGGAGGTACGGGCGTAGGCGGCGCCCTCGGCCCCCTTGGCGCGGAACTGCGGCTGGCGCAGCAGCTCGGCCTCGCTGAAGTCGGCGTACACGAACTGCAGGCAGTCGGGCAGCTGGAAGGGCAGCCGCCTGCCTCCGTCGACGAGTTCGGTGCCGTCGGGCCCGCACAGCTCGCGGCGCAGGCTGCGTTCCAGCTCGCTGCCGATGCGTCCGCCGGTGCCGCCGAGCCCGACGAACAGCATGGGCTGGTAGATCTTCATGTCTTCTCCCTGAAGGACCCTGAGGACCCCGTGGTTCGGTCGGTGGTGTCGCTGGGGCGGGTCAGAAGTCCCGGTTCCAGGTGCCGCTGGTGCCGGTGTCGGTGTCGGGCGCGGGTCCGGGCGGCCAGGTGGTGTCCCCGGCGCCCGCTCCCCCGTCGGCGCCGCCGGCACCGGGGCGCCTGCGGGTGCGGGTGCCGGCGCCGCCGCGGCGGGCCCGGGGGATGGCGGAGAGGCGGGCGCGTGCGGTGCGGGCGGGGGTGCGGGTGCCCTGCACGACGAGTTCGCAGTCGTCGACGGCGACGGGCTCCCCCGGCCGTACGGGCTCCTCGCGGCCCCGGTGCAGCCGCAGCAGCAGCTCACCCGAGCCGTTCCTGCGCAGCCGGTGGGCGGCGGCGGCACTGCCGCGGGTCCGGCGCAGGGTGGGGGCGGCGCCGCGCACCTCGTCGACGGTGAAGAGGTACTCGCCGCCCGCGCTCTGCCCGGGGCGGATGGTGAGGTTGTCGAGGACCCTTCCGTCCCTGCGGAGTTCGAGCCGGGTGCCGGCGAGGTCGCGGCGGCGGCGCCGGGCCGCGAGCCGGACCCCGGCGACGGCCGCGAGGAGCGCGAGCAGGACCGCGCCGCCGATGACGTACCTCAGCCACTTGTCCCACCAGGTGGGCCACGGGGTGACCTCGACCTCCAGGAAGGCGGTGTCGAGTGGCCGGCCGGGGTCGGCGGTGTCCACGACGGCCACCTGGCCGGCGAGTTCGCCGAGCGGGGTGCCCTTGCCGACCGTGACGGTGAAGGGCACGTTGGTACGTCGGCCCGGCGGTGCGACGACCGTCGCCGGGGAGATCCCGAGCTCCGCCGTGCCGGGCTTGCCGCTCGCCGCGCCGTCGGCCGCGGCCCCCTCGGCCGCCGCGCCGTCGGCCGCCGGTCCCGCGGTCTGCGTGCCGTCGCCCAGGCTGAGGCGCAGGGTGTGCGGGCCGGTGCCGTTGTTGGTGACCGACAGGGTGCCGTGCACCTGCTGGCCGGGGTGGACGGTCACGCGGTCCACGGAGAGTCCGGCGGTGACGTCCGGCGTGCCGACGGTGGTCACCGTGTGGAACGGGCGCTCGTCGGAGGTGACGCCCGGCGCGGACATCCGGGCGACGAGCTTCAGACGCCCGGCGGCGGTGCCCGGGACGGTGAGCGTGCCGGTGAACCGGACGTCCCCGGCCGTGCGGTCGGGGGCCCTGCCGTCGTCGGCGAGGCGCGCGGTCAGCGGCGCGAAGCCGTCGCCGGTCAGCTCCACGGCGACCCCGATCCCCGCCAGCTGGCGCGGGTCGGTGATGACGACCCCGCGTCGGGTCTGCATCCGCACCTCGACGACGGTCCGCTGGCCGGCCCGTGGGGCGGCCGGGTCGAGGGTGAGGACGGAGCGCAGCCGGCCCTGCCAGATGGCCCGGACGGCGACCTCGCGGTCGCGGTGCCCCTCGGGCGCCTCGATGTGGACGCGCCAGCGGCCCGGCAGCGGGTTCTTCACCCGCAGCGCCTCCACGGGCCCGTCCTCGCCGCTGACCTCGAAGGAGGAGTCCTCGAACTCCCCGTGGGTGGGCACCTTGCGGCCGGCCGGGTCGAAGTAGGTGACGCGCACCTTCGGGTCGTGCTTGCTGACGGTGAGGGAGCCGTCGGTGGCGATGGGCGGGATGGTGACGAACAGGTCGGCGGGCGGCCTGCCGACGGTGCCCTCGGCGACCCGGGCGCAGCGGGCGGCGGCGAAGGTCTCCTGGAGCGCCTTGTCGATCTCGGCGGAGGAGCCGGCCTCCCGCATCCGGGGCATGGAGCCGGGCACGTCGGAGCAGGCGCCCCGGTAGCCGCTCTCGGCCATCGCGGTGAGCGCGGCCCGGTCGATGCCCTTGCCGAAGCCGAGCGGCCAGATCTGGACGCCGGCGGCGCGGGCGCGGGCGAGTTCCTCGTCGAGCCGCTTGGCGCCGTTGGCCTGGCGGCTGGCCGGGTCGGTGCCGTACTCGGGGCTGTCGCCGACGTCGAGCTTCCCGTCGGTGAGGAGGAAGACCACCTTGGGCGTGCGCGGGGCCTTCGGGTCCGCCGTCGCGGCGGCGCCGTCCTCGGTGAGCCGGGAGACGGCCTGGCGGATCGCCGCGGGGAAGTCGGTGCCGGGGCCCATCAGGGCGCTGTCGCGCCGGGAGAGCCCCTGGACGCAGTCGCTGAGGTGCCGGCGGCCGGCCTCGTCCACGGTGGTGAGCGGACACACGTCGCGCACCGGTGCCTGTCCGGCCTTCTCCGAGCTGCCGAAGCCGATGACGGTGGCGCGGGACCGGTCGGATATCTCGCCCTGGCTGAGCAGGGCGGCGGCCTCGGTCTCGCGGACCAGGTCCTCGTCGGCGAGGCTCGCCGACTGGTCGACCACGACGGCGAAGTCGATCGGGTCGGGCCCGTCGGCGGCGCCGGAGGCCGTCGTCAGGGGCACGGCCGCGCCCGGCGCCGCGGCGGCGGGGCCGCCGAACGGGCCGGACAGGGCGAGCAGCGCCCCGGCGAGGAGCAGGACGCCCCTCGGGTGTCTCCAGTGCATGGTCAACTCACCACAGTTCGCTGAGGAGGGCCAGGAGGGCGCCGAGCACGAGGGACGCGACACCGAGCCGTAGCCATCGGTACTTGGCGGCGAGCACCACCCCGTGGACGCTCGCCTGTTCGAGGAGCCAGCCGGTGACGTCCGTGCCGGAGCCCTGGAGACGGGCCCGCAGGGCGCCGGCGGTGGTGCCGGCCGTGAGCTCGCGCAGCAGGGTGCGCTCGGCTCCGAAGCGCGTGCGCGGCAGGACGACGGAGACCAGCATCAGGACGCCCGCGGTCCACAGCAGGCCGGCCGCGACCAGCAGGGCGAGCCCGGTGCCGGCCGGCACCGGGCCGCGGTCGCGGGAGAAGACGACCGCGAGGAAGGCGAGCGCCCCGGACAGCAGGATCGCCGCCTTGGTGTCCGCCCTGCCGATGTCCTCGCGGACGGTCGTCAGCAGCTGCTCGGCCATCCCGCGCAGCTCGGCGGGGCCGGGCCCGGCGCCCGGGGCGGGGCCCGTGTCCGGCACGGCGCCCGGGGGCGGGGCGGCGGTCATTCGTCGTCCCAGTCGTCGAAGTCCGCGCTCGGGCGGGCGGGCCGGGGGCCGGGGCGCGAGGAGTCGCGGGCGTCATAAGCGTCGCGGGAGTCGCGGGGGTCGTAAGCGTCGCGGGCGTCGTAAGCGTCGCGGGCGTCGTAAGCGTCGCGGGCGTCGTAGGTGTCGCGGGCGTCGTAGGTGTCGTGGCCGTCGTCGCGGCTCTTGCCGTCCCGGCCGTTCTCCCGGGCGTCGTCGTTGCGGTCCCAGCCGGGGCTGCCGCTCTCGTCCCAGTCGGGGCTGCCGCTCTCGTCCCGGTCGCGGTCCGGGCCCCGACCGCGGCCCCGGCCCCGGTCGCCGCCGCGGCCCCGGTCACGGTCACGGCCGCCGTCGCGGTCGCGGTCGCCGTCGCGGTCCCGTTCGAACGACGCCTGGACGCGGGTGGGTTCGTACACGCGCGGGTCCGGCGGGGCCTGCGGCGCCTCGTCCTCCTCCCAGTTGGGCGCGGTCGGCTCCGGGCCCGCGGCCCGCTCCAGGGCCCGGCGGCCGGGCGCCCGGCCGGTGTCGAGGACCCGCTCGGCGACGCCGCCGAGGATCGTGCCCGTGCTGCTGCGCAGGTGCTGGAGGATCTGGTACGCCTGCTCGTCGACCTCGTGGCGTTCGAGCACCCCGGAGTCCAGGAGCCGGTTGAAGACGGCGAGCAGGTCGGCCTGGCCCTCCCGCTTCTCGCGCTGGAGCTGGGTGCGGATCTCCCACTCGTGGTCGGGGTTCTTGGCCATGTGGTGGGCGATCTGCGCGAGGTCGCCGCGCCGGAACATCGCCTCCAGGTCCGCGGCCCGCGCGGCGATCCGCCGGCGCTCCCACTCCTCCTTGCGCAGCTCGGCCTCGGCCTCGCGCGCGTCGGCGCGGCTGGTCACCTCGACCGTGTCCGCGCGGGCGACCTCCTTGCGGATCTGCTCGTCCAGGTCGAAGAACACGTAGACCTGGGTGCGCAGGCCGATCTCCCGGCCGAGCACGAGCCGTCCGGTGCCCAGCTCGTCGCGCACGGCCTCGTCGGCCCGCTGGGCCTCGGTGAGCCGGAAGCGGCGGGAGAGCGAGCGCAGTCCGTCGAGCAGGTCGTCGTGGAGCAGCTCGGCGACGTTCCACACCTGCTCCTTCACCACGCGGTACGGATCCTCGACGGTCCATTTGACCCGGACCCGCACGTTGAAGGAGGCCCCGTCGCCGGCGGCCGGCAGCTTGAGGGAGAACTCGGTGACGTTCTGGCCGAGTTGCACCTCGAAGACGGTGTACGGGGCGCGCAGCAGGGGTTTGTCGTTGTCCTCGTGCCGGTCGGGCCAGACGATCCGGTGTCCGCCGTTGCGGTAGAGCAGGACGGCGGCGATGAGACCGCTGGTGCGCCGGTACGGGGGCGGGACCTCGCGGATCAGCGGCCCGAGCGGCCCCTTGGCTCCCTTGCCGGACGCCCGGCCGGCCCCGTTCTGGCCGCCCGCTCCGGCCCGCTGCCGGGCCTGGTTCGAGGTGCCCTGCCGCTGTCCGCCCTGGTCGCGTCCGCCCTGTGCCCGGCCCGGGGCCGCACCCTGGGCTCCGCCCTGTTCGGGACCGCTCATCGCTTCGCTCCTTCCGCGACGGCGTCCCACATGCGACGCGCCGCGCTCTTGTCCAGGGGTCGGTCCCGGTCCCGTACGAGCTCGTTGAGCAGGCCGCGGAGCCGGTCGCGGTCCCGGCGCTCGACGGCGAGCAGCGGCAGCAGCCCGCAGACGAGCCCGAGGGCCGTCCCGTCCTTGGCGGCGCGGCGCAGCAGGCTGCCGAGGCCGTCGAGCGCGGCCTCGCCGGCGCGCGCGGTGTTCAGGGTGCGGCGCAGCAGGGCGCCGAGCGCGGGCCCGAGGTCCGGCCGGGTGGCGAGCAGCGCGACGAGGAGGGGGCGGCTCGCGTGCTCGTCGAGTTCGGGCACGTCGCGCAGGCCCCACAGGTGGGTCGTGCGGGTGGTCAGGGTCGTGATCACGGTGATGTGCACGAGGTTGGACAGGTTGAGGCGTCCGTCGGCGAGCCAGCGTTCGAGGCGTCGCAGCACCGGCTCGGGGTCGCCGGAGGCGAGCAGCCGGGCGACGCTGAAGGTGGCCGGCACGAGCAGCTCGACGTCGTCGGGCTCGTGGGTCCTCACCACCCGGGCGATGGCGTCGAGCGAGCCGCCGATGCCGCCGGCGGCCAGCACATAGCCGTGGGTGAGCAGCGCGGTCTCCATGAGCTCGGGGTCGTCGGAGGCCGCCCAGTCCTTGACGGTGGCCGCGACGGCGGGCCGGACGCGCGGGTCGCGGGCGGCCTCGGCGAGCGCGGTCGCGGCCGCCATCCGCGCGACGGGTTCCTCGCGTACGGCCAGGGGGGCGACGAGCTCGCCGTAGCCGTGGATCCAGTCCCAGGAGCAGAGCACCCCGGCCGCGATGGAGGCCCGCACCCACACCTCGGGCCGAGGGTCGTCGCACAGCGAGCGGAGCCAGCGGGCCACCGGGCCGCGGACGTTGTGGTATCCGTGCCAGACCTCGGAGAGGACCGCGGTGGCGAGTGCGTCGCCCTGGAAACGTACCGCCCGCGCGGGCACCTTCGCGGGGCCCAGGTCGAGCTCGGTGTCCTCCAGGACGGAGCGGGCGAGGACCGGGCGGTGCTCGGCGTGGGTGCCGAACAGGCGCCGTCCGGCGGGCCGGTCGGGATCGAGGGTGACGGCCAGCTCCCAGGCGAGGAGCTCGGCGGCCTCGGCCGCGATGCTGTACGCGGAGCCGTTGAAGACGGCCACGGCGATCCGGAACGCGGTGGCGTTCAGGACCGGCAGCGCCTCGGGCAGGGTGCCGGGCCGGTCGGCGCCGGCGAACCACTCGCGGGCCTGCGCCCGTACGAACGCGGCGCAGTCCTCCAGGAGTTGCTCGTCGGTGAGCTCCTCGCGCTGGCGGCGGGCCAGGTGGTCGGCGAGCCGGGCGGCCTCGCGCGGGCGGAGCTCCTCGAGGCCCAGGGCGGCGACCACGTCGGACCGGGCGGCGAGGGCGCGGGCGGCGGCCGTCGCCTCCTCGGGCTCGCCGCGCAGCAGCTGGCGCAGGTGGCGGTGGAGGACCTCCTCGGCGGGCGGCGGCGCGCAGTACGTCCCGTACCGTCCGCGCAGCAGCCGGTCGGCGAGGTCGCCGCTCTCGACGACGAGCACGCCGTAGCCGTCGACCCCGCCGAGGAGGTCGGCGAGCCGGTCGAGGTGCAGTTCGGAGAGGCGCACGGGGGGCCGCGGGGCCGGTTCGGCGCCCGCGCCGCGGGAGTGGCGGGGCTCGGCCTCGGTGCGCATGTCCTCGGCGAGGATCTCGATGAGGTGCCCGGCGGCCGGCTGGAGGTTCTCGGCGCGGATCTCGTCGGCGCCGTGCCGCGGGTCGAGCCGGAAGACCTGCCCCTTGGCGACCTCGGAGAGCAGCGCGAGCGCGGTGGTCTTGCGCCCGCTGCCCGGCTCGCCGCACAGCACCAGGACGCGGCGGGCGCGCAGCCGGTCCTTCATGCGCTGGTAGCCGGCGGTCTCGCAGTACACGTCGTCGAGGTGGTCCAGGGTCTCGCGCGGCACGGGTCCCTGGACGAAGTGGGGGCGGTCGCCGAGCCAGAAGTTGTTGTAGAGGTCCCCTTCGTGGATCGTCGCGTCCCGGCCGATGGTGGTGTGCCGGTCCCCCGCCTCGCGTACGAGGGTGCGCACGGCGGCGCGCGCGGTGCCCGCGCCGCCGGTCCCGGCCCCGCCGAGGGGACCGCGGCCGGCCCGCTCGAAGGGGTTGGCCTGGGGCTGCTCGGAGGCTTCGGCGTTCTTGTCGGCCCCCTTGTCGCCGCCCTTGTCGGCGCTCTTCTCGCTCCCCTTGTCGCCCTTGTCGCCCTTCTCGGCCCTGTCTTCGGCGGCGGGCGTCCCGCTCGGGGAGTCGGCGCCCGCGCCGCCGTGGTCGAGGTCGTCGTCGCTCACGCCGGGTCCCCCTTGCCGTGGGCCTTGCCGTCGCGCTTGCCGGCGCTCGTGTTGTCGTGGCGGATGCCGGTGAACCCGCCGTTGATCGTGGAGCCTTGGATGAGCTGCATGTCCCGCCCCGCCTTGTACGTGCGGCTGCCGCCGCCCACGGGACCCGTTCGAGGCGGTGAGCCGTCCCCCCGCGACGGCCCACCGCCGGTCTCGTCGTCACCGCCCGTGCCCGGCTCCATCGGCGGCTCCGGGCGCCGCGGCACGTGGAACCAGGCGTCCTCGTCGGTCTCCTTGGAGACCACGGCGGCCCGCCGGTAGTGCGAGGGCTCCACATAGCGGCCGCCCTCGACGACCACGTTGCGGTAGAGCCAGTCGGAGACCACGATCAGCAGGTCGACGTCCGGCGCTTCCGTCATGATCCGCTTGGCGCGGGCGCTGTCGCAGAGCCTGCAGGCCAGGTCCACGGCCCGGCCGACGAGGCCGTGCCCGTCGTCGAGGACCAGGCCCGCGTTCATGCCGACCCGCATCCTGAGCGGCCTGCGGCGGCCCGTGTTGTGCTCGCGCAGGCACTCGTAGAGGGTGTCGATCCAGCGGCCGACCATGAGGGTCGGCGGGACGTCCGGGCGCAGCGCGGCGAGGATCCCGTCGCCGCGGTCCTCCTGGTGGACGGTGCCGGGCTCGATGCCGACCGAGGCGTACGCCTCGCCGAACGCCTCGTACACGGCGGCTCTGGTCAGGCGCTTCTCGTCCATGCCGAGGCGTCCGGAGCCGACGACGTCCCCGAAGACGACGAGCCGGTGGATGGCTCCCGCGCTCGCTCCCGTACTGCTCACTCGGACTCCTCTGGCGTGGTTCCGCGGTGGTGAGTGGTGGTGACGTGACCAGCCTGGCGGCCGGCGCGCGTGGGCGATGTAGCCGTTTACACAGCCGGGGGTGGTTTGTCGGACGATTCCGCGCCGGGGCGTGTGCGCCCCTGGGCGAGGAGGGTGAGCACGGGCATGTCGACGACGACGACCGTGCGCTGGGCGGTGCGGACGACCCCCTGTTCGCGCAGCAGCCGCAGCGCCTTGGCGACGGCTTCCCGGGTGGCGCCGATGGCCGCGGCCAGATCGTGCTGGGGCAGCGGGAGTTCGAGCACGGTGCCCGAATCGGCGTGTCGGCCCGCGCGTTCGGCGAGTTCGACGAGGCGGGCGGCGAGCCGCTGGAGGACGGTCTCGGAGGCGAGCGAGCGGCGCTCCACGTCGGAGCTGCGCAGCCGGGTGGCGAGCTGCCGCATGATGAGCGAGGTGGCGTGCGGGCGGGCGGCGAGGAAGCGTCGGAAGCGGTCGCCGGATATGGCGACGGCCTCGACCCGGCCGAGCGCGGTGACGGTGGCGGAGCGCGGACCGCGGTCGACGGCGGCGAGATCGCCGACGACCTCGCCGGCGCCGCGCAGCGCGAGGATGAGCCGGGCGCCGCGCTCGGTGCCGACGGAGACCACCGCCCAGCCGGAGAGCAGGGCGAGGACGTAGGCGGAGGTGTCCCGCTCCCGGATCATGATCTCGCCGGGTTCGTAGGCGCGCGGGGCCCCCTCGGCGAGCAGGTCGCGGCGGTCGGACGCGGGGAGGGCGTGGAGGAAGGAGCGGTCCTGGCCGAAAAGACTCAACGGTCGCTCACACCCCCGCACGACTTGCGCATTCGTGTGCTTGTTCCCCACACCAAGGGGCAACCAGAGTCACATTGCTGACGCTGCGTCACGCCGTGGGGTGAAGAACGCTAGAGGGTGGCCAAGAATCGAGTCAACGCGGCCGGGGGCGATCACGAGGGGCGCAAGGGAGCGCTGTTTTCGGCGCCCTTGCGCCCCCTGTCACCACCAGGCCGCGAGCGGACCGTGACAGGGCCCGAGCCGAGGTCACGGCCGTGCGTTCGGCATATTCACCCCGGCGTGAACGGCAGCTACACCGCCACCGCCGGATGAACGGCGCGTTCCGGCTCGTACGCGCGACCGTTCACCGATCGCGCGTACGAGCTCCGTCAGAGGCGCGGGTCGACCGGCTCCGACTCCAGGGCGAGTACCGCGAAGACGGCCTCGTGCACCCGCCACAGGGGCTCCCCCTCGGCCAGCCGGTCGAGGGCCTCGAGGCCGAGCGCGTACTCGCGCAGCGCGAGCGAGCGCTTGTGGCCGAGGAAGCGGTCGCGCAGCCGCGCCAGGTTCTCCGGCCGGGTGTACTCGGGGCCGTAGACGATCCGCAGGTACTCCCGGCCGCGCACCTTCACGCCCGGCTGCACCAGCCGCCCGTCGGCGCCCCTGGCCAGGGCGGCGAGCGGCTTGACGACCATGCCCTCGCCGCCCGCCGCGGTCAGCTCCAGCCACCAGTCGACACCCGCCCGCACGGACTCCTCGTCGGCCGGGTCGACCACCAGCCGCCGGGTGACCTGGAGCAGCCCCGTCGGATCGTGCTCCACCAGCCGGTCCAGCCAGGCCAGCTGCTCGTCGTGCGGCACGCCGGCCAGCGGCCGTCCACGGGCCGCGAGCACCTGGAACGGCGCGAACCGCACACCCTCCAGGCCCTCCGTCGGCCAGCAGTAGCGCCGGTACGCCTCGGTGAACGCGCCGGCGTCCGCCGCCCGGTCCCGCTGCTTCGCGAGCAGCCCGCCGAGCCCGGACACCCCGCGCGCGACCGCCTGTTCGAGCGCCCCCAGCGCGTCGGGGAAGACCGCCCGTGCGGCGGCGCCGACCGCCGCGTACTGGGCACGCAGCAGCCCCGTCGACTTCAGCGACCAGGGCATCAGCTCGCCGTCGAGCAGCAGCCAGTCCGTGTCGAACTCGTCCCACAGCCCGGCGGCGCCGATCGCCGCCCGCAGCCGCGCCAGGACCTGCTCGGTCACCTCCTGGGCGTCGAAGAACGGGCGCCCGGTGCGGGTGTGCAGGGCGCCGGTCGGCCCGTCGACGCCGAAGCGCTCCCGGGCCGCGTCGGCGTCCCGGCAGACCAGCGCCACGGCCCGGGAGCCCATGTGCTTCTCCTCGCACACGACCCGGCCGACCTTGTCGGCCGCGTACTGGGCGAACGCCTCCGCCGGGTGCTCCAGATAGCCGTCCACCTTCGACGTCGCCGTCGGTGCCATCGTCGGCGGCAGGTAGGCGAGCAGCCGCGGGTCGACGGCGAACCGGCTCATCACCTCCAGCGCGGCGGCCGCGTTCTCCTCGCGGACGGCGACGTTGCCCAGGTGCCGGGTCTCGACGGTCCGGCGTCCGTGCACATCGGCCAGGTCCAGCGGCCGGCCCTGGTGCCCGCCGGGCGCGCCGGTCGCGAGCGGCCGGGCCGGCTCGTACCAGACCCGCTCGGCCGGTACGTCGACGAGCTCGCGCTCCGGCCAGCGCAGCGCGGTCATCCTGCCGCCGAAGACGGCGCCGGTGTCGAGGCAGATGGTGTTGTTGATCCACGAGGTGGTGGGCACGGGTGTGTGTCCGTACACCACGGTCGCCCGGCCGCGGTACTCCTCCGCCCACGGGTAGCGCACCGGAAGCCCGAACTCGTCGGTCTCGCCGGTCGTGTCCCCGTACAGGGCGTGCGAGCGCACCCGGCCCGAGGTGCGGCCGTGGTACTTCTCCGGCAGACCGGCGTGACAGACGACCAGCCTGCCCTCGTCGAGGACGTAGTGGCTGACGAGCCCGTCGATGAACGCCGACACCTCGGCGCGGAACCCCTCCGGCTCGCGCTCCAGCTGCGCGATCGTCTCGGCGAGGCCGTGGGTCTCCTGCACCTTCCGGCCGCGCAGCCAGCGGCCCAGCTTGTTCTCGTGGTTTCCGGGCACACACAGCGCGTCCCCGGCGGCCACCATGCCCATGACGCGGCGCAGCACGCCCGGGCTGTCGGGGCCGCGGTCGACCAGGTCGCCGACGAACACGGCGGTCCGGCCCTCCGGGTGGTGTCCGTCGACATAGCCGAGCTTCGCGAGCAGGGTCTCCAGCTCGGAGCGGCAGCCGTGGACGTCGCCGATGATGTCGAAGGGGCCGGTGAGGTGACGCAGGTCGTTGAACCGCTTCTCCAGGACGACCTCGGCCGCCTCCACCTCCTCGACGCCGCGCAGTACGTGCACCTTGCGGAAGCCCTCGCGCTCCAGCCCGCGCAGCGAACGGTGCAGCTCGCGGCGGTGCCGCTGGATGACGTGGCGGGGCATCCCGGCCCGGTCGGGGCGGGCCGCGTTGCGCTCGGCGCACACCGACTCGGGCACGTCGAGGACGATCGCGATGGGCAGCACGTCGTGCTCGCGGGCCAGCTGGACCAGCTGACGCCGGGCCTCGCGCTGCACGCTGGTGGCGTCGACGACGGTCAGCCGCCCGGCCGCGAGGCGCTTGCCGGCGATGTAGTGGAGGACGTCGAAGGCGTCCCTGCTGGCGCTCTGGTCGTTCTCGTCGTCGGCGACGAGACCGCGGCAGAAGTCCGAGGAGACGATCTCCGTGGGCTTGAAGTGCCGTCGGGCGAAGGTCGACTTGCCGGCACCGGTCGCACCGATCAGGACCACGAGGGACAGGTCGGTGACGGGAAGCGTGCGGGTCATGCCGCGTCCTCCTTCGGGGTCGTGTCGGTACGGGTGAAGACGGCCATCTGGGTGGGCGGGCCGACCTCGGGGTCGTCGGTCCCGACGGGGGCGAACTCGACTCCGTACCCGTAGGTGCCGGCGATGTCGGCCGCCCAGGCGCGGAACTCCTCGCGGGTCCACTCGAAACGGTGGTCGCCGTGCCGGACGTGCCCGGCGGGAAGCGTCTCCCAGCGCACGTTGTACTCGACGTTCGGCGTGGTCACGACCACGGTGCGGGGGCGGGCCGAACCGAAGACGGCGTAACCGAGCGCGGGCAGCCGCGGCAGGTCCAGATGCTCGATGACCTCGCTGAGGACGGCCGCGTCATAGCCGGTCAGCCGCTTGTCGGTGTACGTGAGGGAACCCTGGAGCAGGGTCACCCGGCCGGCCTGCCGCTCGCCCATCCGCTCCAGACGGAGCCTGCGGGCGGCGATGGCCAGAGCGCGTGCCGACACGTCGACGCCGACGATGTCGGTGAACCGCACGTCCTTGAGCAGGGCCTGCACCAACTGCCCCTGGCCGCAGCCGAGATCGAGCACCCGGGCCGCCTCGGCGGCACGCAGCGCCCCGAGGATCGCCTCGCGACGCAGCTCGGCGAGGGGCACGGACCGCTCCTCGGCACCACCGGCCTCCCCGACGGCGTCGACGGCATCGGCCGCGGTGTCGCCCTCGCCGGCACCGACGGCGTTGTCGACGTCCTCGACCTCCAGACCGTCGGCCTCGGCGAGCCGGACCATCTCCAGGCGCTCGGTCGCCTCGCGGGTCAGACCCCAACGGCGCGACAGATAACGGCTGGTGATCAGCTTCTGCTCGGGGTGCCCGGCGAGCCAGCCGTCACCGGCGCGCAGCAGCTTGTCGACCTCGTCGGGGGCGACCCAGTAGTGCTTGGCGTCGTCGAGCACGGGCAGCAGCACGTACAGCTGGTTGAGCGCGTCGGCGAGCCGCAGTTCGCCCTCCAGGACGAGCCGTACGTAGCGCGAGTCGCCCCACTCGGGGAACTCCGGGTCCAGCACGACCGGCTCCGCCGTCACCGACGTCCAGCCCAGCGGGCCGAAGAGCCGGTCGACGAGACCCGCGCCGCCGCGGGCCGGCAGCGCCGGGATCTCGATCCGCAGCGGCAGCGGCGCGGCGGCCCGCTCGGGCAGGGCGGCGCAGGCGCCGTGCAGCGCGCTCTTGAAGACCTTGGCGAGCGCGACGGCGAGCAGCGAGGACGCGGCGTACGGCCGGTCGTTCACGTACTGCGCGAGCGCGGAGTCGGGTGCACCGCCCCGGCCCTTGCCCTTGCCTCGCCGCACGAGCGCCACGGGGTCCACTTCGAGGAGCAGCGCTGCCGTGCACCGCTCCGCCGTCGCCTCGGGGTAGAGGACGTGCGCGGTGCCGTGCGCGGTCGAGAACGCCTGCGCCTTCTCGGGATGCTTGTGCAGCAGAAAGCCGAGGTCGGTCGCGGGGCGCTCGGGGGTACCGGTAGTACTGATCGTCAGGAACACCTGTCCGAGTATGGCCACGCCGCCCGTCACCGACCAGGCAATTTCCGGCGCCCGGGCTAGCCCTGGACGGTCCTGGCCAGCTCCGCGACGAGGTCGGGACCGACCCGGCAGCAGCCGCCGATGAGCCGGGCACCGGCCGTCCGCCACTGGGCGGTGGTGCCCGGGGCGAAGGTGGCGCCGCCGTGCCAGCCGCGGGCCTCGGCGTCCCACTCCTCTCCGCTGTTGGGGTAGACGACGACCGGCTTGCCGGCCGCCGCGGCGGCGATCTCCACGGCGGGCCCGACGTCGCGGGGCTCGCAGCAGTTCACCCCGACGGCGACGACCTGGTCGTTCCCTGCGGCCAGCCCGAAGGCGTCCGCCAGCGGCTGCCCGGCCCGGGTGCGCGTCCCGTCGATCGTGTACGAGAGCCAGACCGGCACCCCGCACCCCTCGACCGCCCGCAACAGCCCCTCGGCCTCGTCGGCGTCGGGCACCGTCTCCAGGGCCAGGACGTCGGGCCCGGCCTCGGCGAGGGCCTCGATCCGCGGCCGGTGGAACCGCTCGAGCTCGCCCACCGAGAGCCCGTACCGCCCCCGGTACTCGCTGCCGTCCGCGAGCATCGCCCCGTACGGGCCGACCGAGGCCGCGACCCAGATCTCCCGCTCCGGCCGCTCGCCCGCCTCCCGCGCCAGTTCCACGCTGCGCCGGAGCAGGCGCGCCGCCTCCTCCCGCCCGGTCCCGCGCCGGGCGAAGCCCTCGAAGGTGGCCTGGTAGCTGGCGGTGATCAGCACCTGCGCGCCCGCCCGTACGTAGGCCGTGTGGGCCGCCTCGATCTGCTCGGGGCCGTCGGCGAGCAGCCGTGCGGACCAGAGCGCGTCGGACAGGTCGCAGCCCTGTGCCTCGAGCTGGTTGGAGAGCCCGCCGTCCAGCACGAGCACCTGCTCGGCGAGGGCGTCGGCGAGCGAGCGGTCGGGTTTCATCGGGTCACCCCAGCTGCGTCAGGACCTGTGCGGAGATCGGTTCCGGGCACTCCGGACCCTTCTGTGCACCGTACCTGCCGCTCCTCCTTCCTCCCGCATCGCGGGTGTGCGTCAACCTCTTCGGTCAGCAGACGATCACCACCGGCCCGGGCGGGTGAATATCCGCCCCCTGGGCGGGCGGCGTCCGGCCCGGCCAGTGACCGGGGCCCGGGACCCGTCGTTGGCTCGGGCGGAGCCGGACCGCCCGGCCCGCGTGCCGGCGGCCGCTGCCGGTGCGTCGCTCTCTCTTGTGGCCCCATCCCTCACCGGAGGGGCCTGGCCGAGGAGGCCGCCATGTCCCAGGAAGCCGCGCCGGAGCGGGCCCTGCCCGAGCAGCCCGTAGCGCCTGTACAGCAGTCCGCACCGACCGCGCAGTCCGCCGCTTCCGTGCCCGAGCAGGGCGGTGGCGCGCCGAAGGGGCTGCTGCAGCAGATGGAGGAGCTCATGGCGGCCCTCACCGCCGACCTCTCGCAGCTCGACGCCGATCTGCAGTCCTCCGCCGACCGTCAGGCGAGCACGGCCGACCCGGCCGCCGGGGCCGTCGAGCCCGCCGGTCCCACGGACCACCGCGGCGGCTCCCTCGCCTGACGCCCGCGGCGGCACCCCCGGCCTCACGGCACGGCCGGGGCGTCCCTCACCGCGGGCCCGGTCTCGGGCCCGCGCGGCCCCGCGCCGGGTCGGGCGGCCGGTCGCGCTCCCGCACCGCGAGGCGGCGCAGCATCCCGCTCACCCGGTCGCCGGCCTCGTCGGCGGCGTCGATCGCCTCGATGCACTGCCAGTAGAGCCCGTCCTCGTCCGTGTCGCAGGCCACCCCGACCAGGGCGATTCCCACCTCGCCGAGAAGCGCGCCGAGTGCGGTCAACGCGGTCCGCGGATCGCCCACTTCGGTCAGCTGCGCGGCCCTCGGCCCCCCGTTCCGCAGTGCCGGGTGCTCCATCGGGCCGCGGCCGCAGCCGATCTCGCTCAGTCCCCGCGCCTCGCTCCGCAGCTCCAGCGGTCCGCAGAGCACGAGATGACTCCCTATCGCCTGGGCGAGGGCCTGGGCCTGCCAGGCCTCCGCCACGATGTCCAGCGCCGTGCGGCTCTCGGCCAGCGCATGCCGACCGGTAGCGATGAGTCGCTCCGCTTCCATCAACGCCGCCCCCGTTCTTATGACTTACTGCCCACTCATTCATTACCCAGCGTGAGACCGCCTGAGCACAAACACCAGGGGAATTCGGAAATCTGTGGACAGGAAGCGCCACGGGGAGAACTCGATCACTCCGAAGAGTGACGATGAGTGTCGTTCTCGCTCCCTCCGGCGGCCTCCTCCTCGGGCCGGTGGCCCCGCGCCGGGAAGCGGAGCTCGTTCCGGTCGATCTTCGCCGCGAGCGCGGCGAGCGGATCGATCCCGAGCACGGTGCAGAACTGGAGGAGATAGGCGAGGACGTCGGCCACCTCGTCGCCGACCCGGTGCGCGGTCTGGGGGTCCGCCATCACCCGGTCCGCCTCCTCGGGCGTCAACCACTGGAAGATCTCCAGGAGTTCGGCCGCCTCGACGCTCAGCGCCGCCGCCAGGTTCTTGGGCGTGTGGTAGGGCTGCCACTGGCGGGCGGCGGCGAAGTCGGCGAGGCGGCGCTGCAGGCCTGCTACATCAAGTTCGGTCACGGCCTCAGGTCTACCACCGTCACGCCGGGCGGCCACCCGGAGCCCGTCCCGGCCGGGCCGGCCGGGCCGCCCTCCCCCACCGTCCCGACCAGCCTGAGGTGCCCGTTGGCGCAGATCCCGGCGGCCAGGGAGACCAGCTCGCGCAGCTGCCGTCCGTCGAGACCGCGGTCGAGGCCGTCGGCGAGGACGGTGAGCGCCCGCATCGCCTCGGGCACCTCCGCGAGGGGATCCACGGCGAGCACGCCCGGGCCGGTGAGCAGGACCAGCGCGAGGGCCAGATAGCGCAGTTCGCCCTCGCCGAGCCGGCCCAGCGGCGTCGCGGGCCGCGTCCCGCGCTCCAGCACGGCCTGCACCATGCCCTCCGCCGACTCGCGCAGGGCCAGCGCCGTCACCGGGCCGGCGCAGCCGGCGCCCGCCATCGCCGCGAGCCGGGCGTGGCGGCGCGGGCACTCGGTGGCGGTGCGGTGCAGCACCTCGGCCAGGTTGCGGCAGTCGCGCCGCAGCCGTCCCTCGCCGACCGGGACCGGAGCCCGCATCCCGGCAGGCCTCGGGTCGCACGCGAAGACCGAACGCAGCCCGACCACCACCTGCTCGGCCGCCGCCAGGACTTCCAACTGCCCCTGGGTCTTGCCCGCGACGCGCAGCGGCAGCAGGGCGGTGCCGAGGAGGTCGTCGGGGAAGGGCGCCCGGGTGACGGGGGTGCTGCCCGCGGTGTGCCACTCGGCCTGCACGGTGCTGCGCTCCGGATCCCGCAGGGCCGTGGCCAGGAGCGTACGCCCGCGCGAGGTCAGCCGTTCGCCGACGATCCGCAGCCGCGGCTCGGCCTGGACGGCGACGTCGAGGTGGACGGGGCCCGCCGGGCCCTCCACGGTGCAGCCGATGCGGAACCCGCGCCGCCCCTGCGCGTCGGGCCGTGCCCGCTCGGGCACCAGGTCGGCGGCGTCGGGCAGCGCCTCGGCGAGTCCGGCCCCCGCACCGAGCCGGGCGAGCGCCTCGTACGCGCGCAGCGCGGTGGACTTGCCGCTGCCGCTCGGCCCCCGCAGCAGCGTGACGGGCCCCAGCGGCAGCACGACGGCCCGGTGCACCGCGAAGGCCGACAAGCGCAGCTCGGTGACGACGGGCCGGTGCTGCGCCCGGGCGCCCTCCTCGGGCGCGGACGGGGCGGGGCCGTGCGCGCGGAGGCGCCCCTGAGCGGGGACGCTCCGCACGGCTGCATCGGGGACGGAGGCGTCGCGTGCCGGGGCATCGCGGACGGAGGCGTCCCGTACCGAGGCGTCCCGTACCGAGGCATCGCGGACGGAGGCGTGCGGGCGATCTGACGTGCGGTCGGGCGCGGTGCCGCCGGTGGTGGTCATGATCGGACCGTACGCAGCCGCCCGCGTGAGGAACCGTTACGGCTGAATGACCTTCCTACGAACGGGGGACCGCGGCCCCGGCCTCGTCGACGTCCTCCGCCGCCTCCTCGGCGCCCTCGACCTCGGTACCGGCCGGCGCCAGCAGGAAGACGTTGCGGTCGACGCGGTGCATCCCGCTGCCGAGGCCGAAGACGACGCCGCTGCTGAAGTCGAGGATGCGCTTGGCGACCTCGGTGTCGGCACTCGTCAGGTCGAGGAGGACCGGGATCTGGGCGATGAGGTACTCGGCGACCTCGCGGGCGTCGGCGAAGACCTGGACCCGCAGCACGACCATGCGGC
Organism: Streptomyces sp. NPDC020422; assembly: GCF_044386705.1. Taxonomy (NCBI): domain Bacteria; kingdom Bacillati; phylum Actinomycetota; class Actinomycetes; order Kitasatosporales; family Streptomycetaceae; genus Streptomyces; species Streptomyces sp. NPDC020422. The sequence goes on from NZ_JBIRVJ010000011.1 coordinate 208,553, forward strand.
GCTGCTCGACCGCCCCGTACTGCTCGGGAATCGTGTGGTGGTCGACCCTGGACGGCCATTCGTCACGACCGCGCAGGGGCACGACCTGCGCCAGGCCCTCCCACTGCTCGTCGGTGACGTCGTACCTCTCGTACCTACTCATGCACCCATCCTCCCGTTCCTCACCCGTTCGGCCCAACAGCGACACGAGCGGACTCGGCTCGCCCCGCGCCGGGCTCCTCACACAAGATCACCCCGCGGTGCGCCGTGTCACTTCGGGCGGGCCGTGCGCCGCTTCAGGCCACACCCCGCGCGCCTTCTCGCCGATCTCGCGGACGGGCCAGGCGGTACGTGGCGTTCCGTCACCATCTCGACGGGATCGTTTGGTTGCCATCGTCCGGCAGACCGGGGTATGAGAGCTCCCACGAGAAAAAAATTCTCCAGAGACTGTTATCTTCCGTGACCGATCGACTCCGGAGGGGCACCGTGCCGAAGCAGGAGAGAGCGGTGAGGACGCAGGAGCGGTTCCTGGACGCGTCGGCGGAGGAGTTCGCCCGGCACGGCTACGCGGGGGCCAATCTGCAGCGGATCGCCGCCCAGGCGGGGATGACCAAGGGCGCGCTGTACGGGCACTTCGCGTCGAAGGACGCCCTCGCGGCCGTCTTCACCTCGGCCTTCGACGCCGGGTGGCGCGAGCTGTTCGGGAAGGTCGGCGACGGCGATGCGCCGATCGACGTCCTGCACCGCGTCACGGTCGGCTTCGTCCACCGGATGCACGCCGACCTGCGCTTCCGCGCCGGGCTGCGGCTCGTGTACGAGGAGGCCTCCGCGCGCGACACCGCCCCGCAGGCCGTGAAGGACCTGACGGCCGAACTGACCCGGCTCGTCGCGGACGCGCAGGAGCGCGCCGAACTGGCCTCGACCCACAGCCCCGAGGTCATCGGCTCGATGTTCCTCTCGCTGATGTTCGGCATGTACTACACCGCGCCGACCGACGACCCCTCCGCCCACAGCACGCGCCAGGTATGTCAGGTCTGGCGCTTGCTGGAGTCCGGAGACACGGCGGCGTAGGCCGGCCACCGGCGAATTCGGGCCGCGTCGCGAGCGCGGTCCCGGGGTCCGGCGGCCGGGCTCCGGGGCAGCCGTGCTGCCCACGGCGTGGGGCGGCATGCGGCCGGGCACGGCGCCGGGAACGGGCTCCTCGACCGCCGCTCCGGGACGGCTTCTCTCCATACGGGAGACGCCCCCGACAGGGGCCTCCCCACGAGGGCCGCGCGCCCTTCGGATTTCGGCCACCCTCCCGTACGATTCCTTCCCGGCCGTACGAAACGGGGATCAGCGGCTGTGGAAATGGACGGTCATGGCCAACTCGGGCGACATCTTCAGCGTTTCGACTCCCACCGTCACCAAGGAGCTGAAGCAGGAGCGGGCGGTACGGACACGGGAGCGGGTCCTCGCCTCCGCCGCCGCGGCCTTCGCGGCGAAGGGGTATCCCGCGGTCACCATCCTGGACGTGGCGCAGTCGGCCGGGATGACCAAGGGCGCGGTCTACTTCCACTACGAGAACAAGGACGCCCTCGCCGTCGCGGTGACCGAGCTCTTCAACCGGCGCATCGGCGAGATCGCCCGTGCCGTCGAGGAACTGGGCCTCCCGCCGGTCAGCGCCGTCGCGGAACTCCTCATCCGCACGGCCGTGGCCTTCCGCGACGAGACCGCGCTCCAGGCCGGGGCCCGGCTCCAACTGGAACGGCAGCTCATCGGCGCCCAGATCCCGCTGCCCTACGAGGGCTACACCGACCTCATCACCTCCTGGCTCGCCAAGGAGGCCTCGACACCCGGCGGGACGGAGGACCGGGGCGCCGACGAGGGGCCGACGGCGCTCTCCTCGCCCACCACGCTCGCCACGGTCCTCGTCTCCGCCTTCTTCGGGGCGCAGCACATCTCCTGGGTGCTCAACAACCGGGCCGACCTGGCGGAACGCACGATCGCGGTGGTGCGCACGATCATTCCGTGCGCGGAGGAGGACATCGAACTCTGTCCGTCCGCCCCGCGCGGCTGACGCTAGGGCAGGGCGGCGGGGGCGGACTGGCGGGCGGTCAGGCGGGCGGGCGGACCGGCCGGGTGGCGGACTGCCGGGAGGACAGGCGGGCCCCTGTTCCAGCTCCCGTTCCTGTTCTCGCTCCCGTTCCCTCCTCCGCATCGCCCGGCAGCGGATCGGCGTCCCCGTGTACCGCGCTGACGGCCTCGCACGGGGTGAGCTCCGCGCCCCGCCCGAACGCCTCCGCGTACCCGGCCTCGCCCAGCGCCGCCCTGGCCGCGCTCGCGATGCGGTCCACGTCGCCCCGCTCGGCAGGCGGCAGCGGTGCCCCCACGCCCCGGCGCGCCGCGTCCGCCGCGCCGAGCAGCAGGGCTGCCGAGGTGGCGGAGGCGGTCGAGGCCCCGCCGCCGTTCCCGTCGCGGAGCAGCGCCGCGCCCGCGAGGCCCTCGAGGGAGAGGGCGAGGGCGCGCGGTTCGTCGAGCGCGCGGGCGACGGCCCAGCCGCGCAGGTGGTGGGTGGCGGCCCCGGCCGCGTCACCGCGGAGTTCGGCGAGGAAGCCGAACTCGGCGAGGAGCAGATGGTCGCCCGCCTCCGAGGACACCTCGGCGTAGCCGTCCCGGATGCGCAGCAGGTGCCTCTCGGCGGCGTCGAGGTCGCCGGAGCGGCGCGCCCCGAGCGCGAGGCCCATCTCGGAGTGGATCTCGCCGTACTTGTAGCCCTGTTCGGCGGCGATCCGGCGGGCCTGCTCGTGCAGGTCGCGGCCGCGCTCCCAGTCGTGGGCCAGCAGGGCGAGCCTGCCGAGCCCGGACAGCCGGGCCGACACCTCCGCCTCCAGGCCCAACTCACGTGCGATGTCCAGCCCTTCACGCTGGCGGCGGGCGGCGGCGGCGTAGTCGCCCTTGATCTCGGCGAGCGCGGCAAGCGGTGACACGGTCTGCAACTCGCCCCACCGGTCGCCGAGTTCGCGGAAGAGCGCGGCGCTGCGCAGGCCGTCGCGGCCGAGCCCGGCGAGGTCGCCGCTGACCAGGGCGAGCGTGGCGCGCAGCCCGAGCGCGGCGGCGGTGCCCCACGGTTCGCCCGCCGTGTCGAAGAGGCTCAGCGCCCGGGTGTTCAGGGCCGCGCTCTCGACCGGGTCGCCCACGCTGAACAGGCCGTACGCGCAGAGCCACAGCGCGCGGGCCCGGCGGGCCGGGTCGGGCACGCCGTCGGCGGTGGCGACGGTGTCGGCGAGTGCGCACGCCTCGGCGTGGTCGCCGGTGAGCAGTGCGAAGGCGCTGTGGAGGAGCGCGAGTTCGGGGGCCGGTCCCCGGGTCGCGGCGAGGGCGGCGGACAGACTGCGCCGCCCCTCGGCGAGCCGGCCGCGCAGCAGCCACCACCAGGCCAGGGCGGTCGCGAGCCGGACGGCGGCGTCGGCGGGCTCGTGCGCGGTGCGCGACAGGGTGGCGGAGACGGCGGCGGGCTCGTGCGCGGTGCGCGACAGGACGGCAGGGACGGCGTCGGCGGGCTCGTGCGCGGTCCGCCGTACGGCCTCGTCCAGCGCCGCGCGCAGGTTGCCCGCCTCCGCGTCGAGCCGGACGAGCCAGGTGCGCTGCCCCGCGCCGCGCAGGTGGGGCTCGGCGCGTTCGGCGAGCGCGAGGTAGTGGCGGAGGTGGCGGTCGCGTACGGCGGCCAGGTCGGCCATCTCGTGCAGCCGCTCGGTCGCGTACGCGGCGACGGACTCCAGCAGGCGGTAGCGCCGCCCGGCGGGCCCGTCCACGACGACCACGAGGGAGCGGTCCACCAGTCGCGTCACCAGGTCCGGCACCTCGTCGGCCGTCACGCCGTCGCCCGCGCAGGTCGCCTCGGCCGCGTCCAGGTCGCAGCCGTCACTGTGCACGGCGAGGCGGCGCAGCACGATGCGTTCGGGTGCGCTGAGCAGCTCCCAGCTCCAGTCGATGACGGCCCGCAGGGTCTGCTGGCGGGCGGGCGCGCCGCGCTGCCGGGAGTTGAGGACCCGGAAGCGGTCGCCGAGCCGCGCCGCCAACTCCCTTACCCCCAGAGCTCGTACGCGGGTGGCGGCGAGTTCGAGGGCGAGCGGGATGCCGTCCAGGCGGCGGCAGATCTCGGCGACGGCCTCGCGGTCGTCGGGGGCGATGTCGGCCGGGTCGCGCGGGAAGCCGGGGTCGCGCGCGGCGACCCGCTCGCCGAAGAGGCGCACGGCGTCCTCCGTCCCCAGCGGCTCCACCGGGAACACCGCCTCCCCGGCGAGCCCCAGCGGCTCCTGGCTCGTGGCGAGGACCCGCAGGCCGGGCGCGGTCCGCAGCAGCAGTTCGGCGAGCTCCACCGCCGCGTCCACCACGTGTTCGCAGTTGTCCAGGACCAGGAGGGCGCGGCGGTCGCGCAGGGCCGCCGCGAGCCGGTGCGCGGGCGAGGGCGCGCCCGCCGCCCCGGCGCCCGTACCGGGCAGCGCCGCCGGGGCGTCGTCCCGGATGCCGAGGGTGGCGGCGACCACCTGAGCGAGGTCGGCGGCGGTGCCGCCGCGTACGCCCGCGAACTCCACGAGCCATACGCCGTCCGGGAGTTCGGCCTGGTCCGGCTGTCGCTCGGCCTCCGCCGTCGCCGCGGCCACGGCGAGCCGGGTCTTGCCCACTCCCCCGGCACCGGTGAGCGTGACGAGCCGGGTGCCGCGCAGCAGCCCGGTGACCTGGGCGACGGCCTCCGCGCGGCCGACGAGGTGGGTCAGCGGCACGGGGAGGTTGGACGGGGTGGCGGCGGACCCGGTCGGGGAGTGCCGGGGCGCCCCCGGCGGGGACTGCGCGGGCGACGGGGGTTGATCGGGCGACGGCGGTTGCGGGGACGACAGGGGCTGTGGGGACGACAACGGTGCGGGCGCGGGTGCGGGCGCGGCGGGCGGGGCGGGTGACGGCTCCGGGAAGGGCGCGGGGAGAGGGGCCGCCGCACCCGCGGAATCGGTTCCGCTCGTCGTCTCGCCCTGCTTCCGCAGCAGCGGCGCCGCGGGCGCGCCCTCCCCCAGGCGCGGGTCCTGGCGCAGTACGGCCTGGTGGAGGGCGGTCAGGGCGGGGCCCGGGTCGACACCCAGGTCATCGGCGAGGCGGGAGCGCAGGTCCTCGTAGGTGGCGAGGGCGTCGCTCTGGCGGCCGGCGAGGTAGAGCGCCCGCATCTGGACCGCGCGCAGGCGCTCCCGGAGCGGGTGCTGGTCGACGAGGGCGGCGAGTTCGCCCGCGAGCAGCAGATGGTCGCCCGCGAGGAGGCGCGCCTCGGCCTGTTCCTCCAGCACGGACAGGCGCTGTTCGGCGAGGCGCTGGGCCGCTCCTCGTACGAACTCCTCGTCGGCGAAGTCGGCGAACGCGGGGCCCCGCCACAGGTCGAGGGCGTCGGTGAGGAGCGCCGCGCGTTCGCGCGGGTCGCGTACGGCGCGGGCCTCGGCGACCAGCGCGCGGAAGCGGTCCGCGTCCACCTCGTGGACCGCCCGGTCGAGCCGGAGCCGGTAGCCGGGGGCCTGGTGGACCACGCGGTCGCGGCCGATCACCCGGCGGAGCTGGGAGACCTTGGCCTGGAGGGCGCCCGCGGGCTTGCCGGGCGGTTCGTCGCCCCACAGGTCCTGCACGAGGCGGTCGACGGAGACGGGGTCGCCTTCGTGGGCGAGCAGGTCCGCGAGCAGGGCCCGCACCTTGACCTCGGGGACCCTGACCGCCGCGCCCTCGTCGTCCCACACCACGAGCGGTCCCAGTACCCCAAAGCGCATGTCGGCCACCGTACCCCGCGGGCGCCGCCCCGCACCGCCCCGTATCGCCCCGCCGCATGCCGTCCCGGCCCCGGCGACACCCACCCGCGTGCCCACGTCAGCGGACCGTCAGCGCTTCCGAAGCGTCCCCGAAGCGGCCGCGCGCACAGTCGCCGAAGACGCATCGGCGGACGGCGGAAGGGAGCGGCGGTCATGACCAGGTACGCGGGCAGGAGGGCCGTGGTCGTCGGCCAGGACACCGGAATCGGCCTGGCCATCGCCAAGCGGCTCGTGGAGGGCGGGGCGCAGGTCCTGCTGACCGCGCGTACCGCGGCGGAGCGCGCCCACGCCCGGGCCGAACTGGGCTCCGCCGCCCGTGTCGCCGAGAGCCCCGACGACTCCTGCGCCGCCTCGGCCGCGGGCCCCGACGCCCCGGACGGCCCGGAGGACCAGGACGGCCCGGACCTGCTCTTCGCGGACGCCGTCGCCACCGCCCGCCCCCTGTTGGCGCGGCTCAAGGACGGTGGCGCGGTGGTGCTCACCGCGCCCGCCCCGTCCTCGGCGGCCGTACGGCAGCTCGCCGCCGAGCTGGCTCCCCGCGGCATCCGGGTCAACGCGGTGGCACCCGGCTGTATCGAGGCGGCGCCGGCCGTCGCCTCGCCGCTGCCGCCGCTCGGCCGCCTCGGCTCCGCCGAGGAGGTCGCCCGCGCCGCGCTCTTCCTCGCCACGGACGCCACCTTCACGACCGGCGCCCAGCTCCCCGTCGACGGGGGCCTCGGCCCTTCGTAGGCGCCGCCGAGTCCGTCAGGTCCGCGGGCCCCGGCCCCGGCCCCCGTCATCCGCCTTCCTCCCAGTCCCCTCAGCCCCGCTGCCCATCGGTCCACGCAGGCCCCGCCGCCCGTCAGTCCCGCTGCCCCTCAGGCCCCGGCCTCCATTCGGCCCCAGTCCCCCAGTCCCCTGACCCCAGTCCCCTGTCCCCCAGCCCCCGCACCCCACCCGATCCTCCGGAGCACTCCAGATGAGCACCTCACCCGACACCACCACCGCTCCCGCCTCGCCACCGGCGGCGGGCGAGGGCGACGGACCGCAGAAGCTTCCGCTCTTCGCCCTGCTCGCCCTGGCCACCGCCGTCTTCATCACCAGCCTCACCGAGACGCTGCCGGCCGGCCTGCTGCCCGCGATGAGCAAGGACCTCGCCGTCAGCGAGTCGGCGACCGGCCAGACCGTCACCATCTACGCGCTCGGCACCGCCCTGACCGCGATCCCGCTCACCGCCGCCACCGCGCGCTGGCGGCGCAAGCGGCTGCTGCTCACCGCCATGGCAGGCTTCGCCGTGGCGAACACGGTCACGGCCGTGTCGTCGATCTACGGCCTGACGATGGTCGCGCGGTTCGTCGCGGGAGTCGCCGCGGGTCTCGCCTGGGCCCTGCTCGCCGGGTACGCGCGGCGGATGTCGCCGGTGCACCTCCAGGGCAAGGCCATCGCCATCGCCATGGCGGGCATCCCCGTCGCGCTCTCGCTCGGCGTCCCCGCCGGCACCTTCATCGGCTCCCAACTGGGCTGGCGCGTGGCCTTCTTCGCCATGACCGGCCTCACCGTCCTGCTGCTGCTCTGGATCTCCGCCGCCGTGCCGGACTACCCCGGCCAGGAGGCGGGCGAGAAGCCCAAGATGCTGCGGGCCCTGAAGGTTCCGGGGGTCAGCCCCGTCCTGTTCGTGACGCTGGTCTTCGTCCTGGCGCACACCATCCTGTACGCGTACATCGCCACGTTCCTCGACGACGTGGGCCTGGGCGGCAGCACCGACCTCGTGCTGCTCGTCTTCGGCGCCGCCTCGCTCGCCAGCATCTGGATCGTCGGCGCGCAGATCCACCACCGGCTGCGCGCCCTCACGGTCGCCAGCACCCTGCTCGTCGCCGTCGCCGCCGCGCTCCTCGCCGTGCTCGCCGACAACACGGCCCTGGTCTACGTCGCCGCGGCCCTGTGGGGACTCGGCTGGGGCGGTGTGCCGACCCTGCTGCAGACGGCGGTGGCCGACGCGGGCGGCGAACAGGCCGACTCCGCCCAGGCGATGCTCGTCACCCTGTGGAACGTGGCGATGGCCGGCGGCGGCATCATCGGCGGCGTCCTGCTCGACGCGATCGGCAGCGACTCCTTCCCCTGGACGGTGCTGCTGCTCCTGGCGCCCGTGCTCGTGGTGGTCCTGGCCGCCCGTGCCCACGGCTTCCCCGCCAAGCGCCCCACCGCCTGACTCCGCCCAGCAGGGCCCGCACCCGGACCCGCACCCGGACCCGGGTGCGGCCGCCCGGCGGGAACGAGGAAGGGCGAGTCCCGGGTCCGGGGCGGACACCCACCCGATCCGGCCACGGCCCCACCCCGAACGGCCGCCGAAGGCGCACCATCCCCCGAGCCTTCGGCGGCCTTCCCGATCCCCCGTCGCCCACCCGACACCCACCCGACACCCCCTCCACTCCCGTCGCCCCCGTCCCCCTCCCCCTGCCTCCTGCCGCTCCCCTGATGCCCGACAGCCGATTGTTCATGTGCTGTTGACACATGCGTCCGCGCCCCCGTCCGCCCTCGCCGAAGCGCCCCGCACCCGCACCCGCGTGACCAGCGGACGGAGGCCCGGAGGGGGCGTTTCACGCCGTTCTCCGGCACCCGGCCGCGCACCGTCGCGCAGCGCCGGGAGGCGGCCTCGCACACCCCTCTCCAGAGGGCGTTTTCGCAGGTCAGAGGGCGAATGAGCAAAGTCGCCGACCATCTCGTGAAATTTTCCTTCGAGACGGTATTTTTGAGCTTCGTACGGAGCGCAGGGCACCGACTCGGGTGCGAGCGAGGGAAGTACGAGGGGGCGTAGCGTCACATGTCGGCAAGCACGTCAGTCACGGCACGGGCGACCGCGGGCGACGAGGACTCGCACCTGCAGACGTTCTTCGAGGAGGTCTTCAGACCGCTCCACAGAGCCGAACAGCGCCGCTGGGCCCGGGCCTACCTACGGGGCCTGATCCATGTCTCCGGCCGGAAGACACCCCGGAGCATGGCCCGCACCGAGCGGTTACCACCCGCCGCGGCGCACAGCCTGCACCAGTTCATCAACACCAGCACATGGGACTGGGAGCCGGTGCGCCGCCGGCTCGCCCTGCGGGTCGCCGCGGGCGCCGCACCGTACGCCTGGACCGCCACGGAGCTCCTGATCCCCAAGCGCGGCGAGCACTCGGTCGGGGTGCGCAGACGGACCGACGCGGCCACCGGACGGACCGTCAACTCCCAGCGGGCCGTGGGGCTCTTCCTCGTCACGGACACCCACTGCTTCCCGGTCGACTGGAGCCTCGTGCTCGACGGACCGTGGGAGTACGACCCGGAGCGCCGGCTCCGCGCGCGGATCCCGGACGAGGAGACCGCGCGCTCGGTCGGCACCTGTGTGCTCGACTACGCGGCGGGCGTCGCCGCCCGGACCAGGCTGCCCCGGCTGCCCTGGGTGCTCGACCTCACCCACAGCGAGGACGCGAGCGGGGTGCTCGCCGGTCTGGCCCGGCACCGCGCGGACATCCTGTGCGAGGTGGACCCGGGTCAGGTCGTCCTCGGCGGGCGCCGCACCCCGACCGTCACCACCGTCGGCATGCTGATGGACGAACGCAACGCCCGGCAGCCGTATCTGATGGCGACCCGCCACACCACCGACGCCCGCTTCCGGGGCAGTGCGCGGGCCCCGCTCTACACCTACGCCGGTACGGTCCGGCTTCCGCTGCGCACGGTCGGGGCCGACGGCGGTCCGGGCGGCTACCGGCTGTTGGAGCTTCCCGACCCGGACGGGGTGCGGCCGGCGCGCTACTGGATCACCAGCCTCGCCGACCGGCGGGTGGAGCGGATCCTGGCGCTGATGCGCAGCCGCGCCACGGTCCGGTCGACCGTCACCACTTTGCAGGAACGGTTCGGCGTACTGGATTTCGAGGGCCGGTCCTACCCCGGCTGGCACCACCACATGACGATGACCTCCGCCGCCTACGCGTACCAGTACCTGCGCAGGCGCGGCAGCGTCCCCGCCCAGCCGTCCCGCAGCCCCACCCCGGTGCCGGCCCGGGCCGCGGGCTGACGAGAAGGGTCCGGGCCGATGAGAAACGTACTCGTGGTGGAGCGGGAAGCCTCCTCCGCCGCATCGTTGGTGCGCGATCTGCGCCGGCAGGGCTTCGCCGCCCGCAGCGTGGACAGCGGGGCGCACGCCCTGCGCACCTACCGCGAGGCGGACCTGGTGCTGCTCTCGCTGGAACTGCCCGATGTCGACGGCATCGAGGTCTGCCGCAACCTGCGCGCCGAAAGCGATGTCCCGCTGATCGCCTTCACCCGCCGCGACGACGAATTGGAGCGGGTGCTCGCACTGAAAGCGGGTGCGGACGACTGTGTCGCGCAGACCTGGGGTTTCCGTGAGATCGCGGCGCGGGTCGAGGCCGTTCTGCGGAGGGCCAGGCGTCCGGTTTCCGCGGCGCCGCAGGTGATTTCCCTCGGCCCTCTGCACATCGATTCCCGGGCGCGGGAAGTACGCCTCAGGGGGCGTCTCATCGAGGTGACATCGAAGGAATTCGAGCTTCTTCATCTGCTCGCCTCGCATTCCGAGAGCGTCATCTCCCGGAAGGAACTGATGGCGAAGGTCTGGGGCAGCGAATGGGCCGCCGGCAGCCGGACCATCGACACCCATGTGAGCACGCTGCGCGCCAAGCTCGGCTGCAGCCGCTGGATCCTCACGGTCCGCGGGGTGGGCTACCGGATGGGGCACTACCCGGCGTTCGCGCGCGTCCCGGAGACGTCGGCGGGCTGAGGCCCCGGCCCCCGCGCCGGGGCCCGCCCGCCGCGGCCGGCTCCTCAGCGGACCCCCGCCGCCGCCACCTGCGCGTCCAGTCGCCGCACCAGCGGGTGCACCGCCGCGGCCTGCCCGAGCCCCTCGGCTCCGGCTGCCCCGGCGTCCCCGGCGGTGGCCCCGGCAGGTCCGCCCGTGGCCCGCCACGCCCACCACGCGGAGGCCAGGTTCGAGGAGAGCAGCGGCCGGCCGGCGGTGTCCCGGCGGGCGGCGAGCTCCGTCAGGGCGGCCAGCGTGCCCATCCCCGTACCGGTGAAGAGCAGCGCGGAGCGCTCGGGCAGCGGGTGTTCCCGCAGGTGGGCCCGTACGCGCTCGCCTATCCGCTCGGTGGTCACCTGGTAGGGGTCGAAGTGGTCGGCGCCGTCGGCGGTACGGCCCGCCGGTACGAGGACGACGCCGTCGACCGTGAGTCCGGCGCGCTCCCAGAAGGCCCGCGAAACCTCGGTGAGCCACGGCTGGTACGGGGAGACGAGGGTCAGCCGGTGCACGCCGAGCGCCTCGCACGCGGCCAGGATCGCCTGCGTCGAGGACCGTACGGGAAAGCCGGCGTGCTCCGAGAGCTCCTCGCACAGGGCGAGGTCCCCGTCGGGGTCGAGCAGGTAGTGCGAGGCGCTGCACGCCACCACGGCGGCGTCCAGGCGCATGCCGCCGAAGCCCGCGAGGGTGTCGGGCAGCACCCGGTTGTAGGTCTCCAGCATCTCCTTGAGCTCCACGCCCGGCGTGACGGGGAAGCGGGACGTGTACACGTGCGTTCCGGCGCCGACGAGCCGGTTGAACTCCGGTTCCGCCGTCGGGTTCTCCGGCGGGACGACGACGCCGAGTCGGGGCAGCGAGAAAAGGTCCATGGGCGCACATTAGGGCGCGGGCGGCGGGCCCGGCAGCGGAAGCGGGACGAAAAGACACGCCGCTCACCTCGGCCTTGCACGTCCTTTCGTTCTTGACACTGCTTGACATTCCCCCACAGAGCCCTGACCCGAATCCCCTTGTTTCTTACATGTATTCGCTGGAGTGTGGTGATCACAGGATCCCGAGAAGGAGTGAGGAAATGGCAGCAGTCGAAAGGCTGGAGACCCCTCCCCGCATATCCGACGCGACGCTGCGGGATTCGGCGCACATGGCGGGCGTCGAGTTCGGCCCCGAGGACGCCGCGGCCATCGCCGGACTGCTGGTGCGGACCGGCGTCGAGCTGGTCGAGGTGGGGATGGTGTCGGGGCCCGGCTCGAAGGACGCCGACCTGGTCCTCGCCACCCACGAGGCCGTCACCCCCGAGCGGAGCATGACGCTCGTGGTGGTGCGGGACCGCCAGCAGGTCGCGAGGGCCCTCGACGAGGCCGAGCGGCTCGGCGTCCGCCACATCATGTACTCGATCCCGACCTCCGAGCAGCACGCCCGCCTCAAGCTGGGCTCGCCCAGTGCCAAGTTCCTGCAGACGCTGGCCCGTTCCGCGATCACCCAGGCCAAGGAGCGCGGCTTCCACGTCACCTTCAGCGGCGAGGACGGTGCCCGCACCCCGCGGGAGCGGCTCGTCCCCTATGTCGAGGCGGGCTTCGCGGCGGGCGCCGACCGGTTCCGGCTCGCCGAGACCGTCGCGTACCTCTCGCCCTGGCAGATGGAGGAGGTGATCGGCGACCTCACCGCCATCGACGGCTCGGAGATCGAGATCCACTCCCACAACATGCTGGGCATGGCCGTCGCCAACTCGCTGGCCGCCGTCCGGGCGGGCGCCCAGTGGATCTCCGCGACCGTCGGCGGGATCGGCGAGCGCGGCGGCAACGCCCCGCTGGCCGAACTGCTCACCTCGCTGCGGGTGATCCACGGCGACACCCGCTTCGACCTGACCCATCTCACCGAGCTGTCCCGCATCGCGCTCAAGGGCGCGGGCCTCGGCGAGGCCTTCCAGTCCGGGCCGACGACGTCGCACGCCTTCGCGTACGAGCTCCCCGGGCAGCTCACCCACCCCGAGGCGTACGAGACGCTTCCCGCCGAACTGGTCGGCAACTCGCGCGAGTTGCTGGTCCGCACCCGGCTCACGCCGGCGCTCGTGAAGTGGGCGCTGGACGGTTCGGGCGTCTTCGTCGACGTGGACGCCTTCACCCCCTGGCTCACCGAGCGCCAGGAGCGCACGGGTGCGCCACTGCTCGACCGGGACGCGATCCGCAAGGCGGCGATCGACTTCCAGGCCGCGTGAGCGCCTCCCGTCACCCGTACGCGTCCACCCTGCCTGTCATTCCCCTCGTTCATTCCTCTCCGAAAGGAAGTCATGCCATGCCCACTGCCACCCTCACCGGCGTCTGCCCCGAGTGCGAGACCGATCTGACCGTGCCCCCGATCGGCGAGGGCGAGACCCTGTCCTGCCCCGAGTGCATGCTCACCCTGCGCGTCGAGGCCGTCCAGGACGGCACGCTCACCCTCGAGATGGTCGAGGTGCAGCTGCGCGACTGGGGCCAGTGACATGACCCGGCGCATCGCGATCGTCGCCGACCGGATCAGCTGGGAGGAGCGCAAGCTGATCCAGGCGGGACCCGACTTCGGCCTGGCCGTCGAGTGGGTCAACGACGAGTCCCTCACCCTCGGGCACGAGGACGCCCCCTCCCTCAAGGGCTTCGACGCCCTGTTGGTCCGCAGTCGCAGCTACACCCGCGGCGGCCTCGTCGCCACGCTCGCCGAGGCCGCCGGGGCGCGGGTGATCAACTCCGCGCGGGCGATCCACGTCTGCGAGAACAAGGCGGTGCTGCGGGCCGAGCTGCGCAGGGCCGGGGTGCCCGTGCCCGAGTTCCGGCTCGCGCTCTCTCGCAAGGACTTCGAGCAGGCCATCGACGAGCTGACGCCCCCGCTGGTCCTCAAACCGGTCTTCGGCGGCATGGGCAAGCGGGTGACGCTGATCCGGCACGCCGACCTCGCCCACTCGGTGTACGACTACGTCGAGGACCTCGGCCACGCCTTCGAACAGGCCTGCCTCGTCGAGCCGTACATCGGCGGCGGCACCTCCGTGCGCTGCCTGGTCGTCGGCCACGAGGTGGTCGGCGCCGCCGAGTTCGAGAGCGCGGGCACCGACTGGCGCAACAACGCGGCGCTCGGCAACAGCAGCCGCGCCGTGGCCCACGACCCGGACGTCCTGAAGATCGTCGACGGGGTGGTGGGCGAACTCGGCCCCGGCATCTACGGGGTCGACCTGTTCCGCACGCCCGACGGCTACGTCGTCAACGAGGTCAACCACGCCCCCGGTTTCCGGGCGGTGGCCTCCGCGACCGGCGCGGACATCCCGGCCGCCGTCGGCCGCTACCTCCAGGAGCTGCTCGCATGACACGCACCACCCGTCCGGTCCGCGCGGGCGTCGTCGGCGCCTCGGGGCTCGCCGGCGGCGAACTCATCCGGCTGATCACCCAGCACCCCGATCTCGAACTGGCCTTCCTCGGCGGCTCCTCGAACGTCGGCCGCCGCCCGGCCGAGCTCCACCCCGGTCTCCGGCTCGACCTGGGCGGCCTGACCGTCCGGCGGGTCGACGAGGAGATCGTCGACGAGCTCGCCGAGGCACTGGACGTGGTCTTCCTCGCCACCCCGGCGCCGGTCTCCGCCGAGCTGTCGGCGCTGCTCGCCGACCGGGTCCCGGCGGTCGTCGACCTCAGCGGCGCCTTCCGCATCCGCACGCCCGAACTGCACGACCGCTGGTACCCGAAGGTCAGCCGGCGCACCGACCTCGCCGACCGCTTCGTCTACGGCGTGCCGGAGCTGGTCAAGGACCAGCTGGCGGACGCCGCGCTGATTTCGCTGCCCGGCTGCTACGCGACCGCCATCACCCTCGGCCTCGCCCCGCTCACGCTGGGCCTCGGACTTGACCTGAAGACCGTGGTGGTCGACGGCAAGAGCGGTTCGAGCGGCGGCGGGCTCCAGCTGCGCACGGCGGACCTGCATCCCTTCCGCAGCGGCGCCATCGCCCCGTACGCCCCGACCGGGCACCGGCACGCGGGCGAGGTACGGGACTTCCTGGACCGGAGCAGGCCGGGGTCCATCGGCTCGCTCAGCATGTCGGCGTACGGCGTCTCGCATGTCCGCGGCCTGCTGACCAGCAGCTACGTCTTCACGGACGCGGCCGTCGACCAGCGCGAGCTGCAGCGGGCGTACCTCCGCTTCTACAAGGAGCACCGTTTCGTGCGGGTGCGCCGGCACAACGAGACGCTGATCCCGGTGCCGGACCCGCAGGCGGTGCTGGGCTCCAACTTCTGCGACGTGACCGTGCTCCACGACGAGGAGGACGGCCGGATCGTGGTGCTCGCCGCGCTCGACAACCTCGTCAAGGGGGCCGCGGGGCAGGCAGTGCAGGCGGCGAACCTGCGGTTCGGGCTGCCCGAGGACGCGGGGCTGACCATGCAGCCGGTGATGCCGGCATGAGCGCCACCGCGAAGCCCGCCGCTCCGGGCGGCGCCCCGGCCGTCGTCCCCACCGTCGTCAAGCTCGGCGGCAGCTGCCTCGACGATCTCTCCGGCGCCTGGTGGGACGACCTCGCCGCGTACGGCGCACGGCATCCGCTGGTCCTGGTGCACGGCTGGTCCAAGCCGCTCAAGCGGCTCAGCCCCCGCTACAGCGAGCCGTCCGCGGTGCTGCGCGACCGCTACGGCAACCAGAGCCGCTGGACCACCCCCGAGGTGATCGAGGACATCAAGACGGTCAGCGCCACGCTGGCCGAGGAGGTCTTCGCCCGGCTCTCCGCGCGCGGCATCAGCGCCGAGCGGCTGCTCGGCAGCGAGGGCCTGGTCAGCGCGGGCGAGGGCGAGCGCTGGTGGTGGCGGGACAAGCAGCTCGTCGAGCTGGAGAACCTGGTCGGGCCGATCACCGGGGTGAACCCGGCGCTGCTCAAGGACCTGCGGCCGGGCCACGCCCACCTCGTCACCCCGCTGGCCAGGAACACCGCGGGCCGCGAGGTGAACACCGACGCCGACCGGGCCGCGGCCGCCCTCGCCGGAGCCACCGGCGCGACGGACCTGGTCCTGGTCACGGACGTCGCCCATCTCCTGGTCGACGGCGAGCCGGTGTCCCGGATCGACGCCCAGGCCGCCGCCGCCTTCCGCGACAAGGGGGCCACCGGCGGCATGCGGAAGAAGCTGCGGGCGGCCGGGGAGGCCCTGGACGCGGGGGTGGCGCGGGTCGTCCTCGGCGGCGCCTCCGTCAGCGACCTGCTCGCCGGCCGGACCGGCACCGTCATCACGCGAAGCTGAGGAGCGAAGGCACCATGGCGCAACCCCGGGTACTCGTCGTCAACAACGGGACCCTGTCCCTGAAACAGCTGCGCGCCCGCTTCGAGGAGCTGGGCTCGCAGACCGACGTCGTCGACGCGGCGTCCGTGCCGGCCCGGCTCGACGGCCGCCACCAGGCCATCGTGCTGAGCGGAACGAAGGTACGGGCCTACGACACCGACTACTACCGGCCGCTCATCGACCTCGTGATGGGCAGCGACGTCCCCGTCTACGGCATCTGCGGCGGGATGCAGATCATCGCCGTCGCCAACGGCGGCCGGCTCGCCGAGGGGCCGCAGCGGGTCGGCGGCTACCAGGCGACGGTCGACCCGCAGGAGCCGCTGTTCGCCCACGTCAAGCCCACCGTGACGGTCTTCCACCGGCACACCCTGTACCTCCGGGAGGCGCCGGCGGGCTTCCGGTCCATCGGGCACTCCGAGCACGCGCCGGTGGAGTTCCTCCGCTCGGACGACGGCCGGATCCTCGGCTCGCAGGCGCACGTGGAGTTCCGCCCCGACGGCCTGGAGATCCTGCGCGGCTTCGCCGGGCTCTACCAGTGAGCCCGCACCCGCCTCTTCGGCCCTTTCTTCCTCTCCGTGAAAAAGGATGTGAGCACTCATGAGCGTTGTCGAGAACCCGCAGGAACCCGCCTTCACCGTCCACCTCAACGGCAGCCGCGGCGCGATCAAGGGCTGGGTCGTCGTCGACACCCTCGTCGACGGCCTCGCCATGGGCGGTACGCGGATGACGACCGGGGTCACCGAGGAGGAGGTGGCCGGTCTCGCCCGCGACATGACCGACAAGTTCACCCTGGCCGGGCTGCGCATCGGCGGCGCCAAGGCCGGCATCGTGGCCGACGCGGGCAACTCCGAGGGCGCCGACCGGGAGCGGACCTTCCGCACCTTCGGCCGCACCGTGAAGCCGCTGCTGCACGGCGGCATCCACCTGGGCATCGACATGGGCGTCACCCCCGCCGACCGGGCCGTCTTCTTCGACGAGGCCGGCTACGACCCGCGCTACCGGCTCGGCGCGCCCGACATGCCGATCGACTGGCGCACGTACTACGAGCCGCTGATCGACTGCACCGGGCACGGCGTCGGCGTCGCCGCGCTCACCGCGCTGGAGGCCCGGGGCCGCACCGAGGCCGCCCGGGTCGTGGTGCAGGGCTTCGGCGCGGTCGGCCGGGCGGTGGCGCGCTTCCTCGAGGAGCGCGGGCACATCGTCGTGGGCGTCGCCGACGTGCAGGGAACCATCAGCGCCGACCGGCTCCCCGTCGCCGAACTCGTGGCGATCACGGATGAGTTCGGGCGCATCGACCGTTCCAGGCTCCCGCAGGACGTCACGCTCTCCACGGCGCCGGACGCCTGGCTCGACGTGGACGCGGACCTGCTGATCCTCGCCGCGCAGAAGTACGCGCTCACCGCCGAGAACGCCCACCGCCTGAAGGCCGGCCTGGTCGTGGAGGGCGCGAACCTCGCCTCCACCGCCGCGGCGAAGGAGAAGGTCGCGGCCTCGGGCGGCACGCTGGTGCCGGGCGTGATAGCCAACATCGGCGGCGCGGCCTCGGCGGCCCTCGCCGTCACCCGGGTCGTCCCCTTCGAGCTGGCGGCGGACGCCCGCAAGGCGTGGGTCTTCGACTGGGTCGGCGACCGGGTGCGGCAGAACACCCGGGACCTCCTGGAGATCGCGGACGGCCGCGCGGGCGACCCGCTGCCGGAGCTCCTGGCCACGCGCCGGAAGGAGCTCCTGGGATGACGGCCGCCACGACGGATCCCGCCCCGTCGTCGGGGACGGCGGTGCCGCAAACGGCCGCGTCGGGAGCGCCCGGGCGGGGCGCGCCTGAGCCGGGAGCGGGTGCCGAGTACCGGCGGCGGGGCTGGTGGCGGGACGAGACCTTCCTGGACGACCTGTACCGGCAGGCGCGCGAGCGGCCGCACAAGCTCGCCATCGCCGGCCGCAGGATCGCCGAGTCCCGCACGGACACCCTCGACTTCGCCGAACTCGG
This sequence comes from Streptomyces sp. NPDC020422, assembly GCF_044386705.1. Taxonomy (NCBI): domain Bacteria; kingdom Bacillati; phylum Actinomycetota; class Actinomycetes; order Kitasatosporales; family Streptomycetaceae; genus Streptomyces; species Streptomyces sp. NPDC020422. The sequence goes on from NZ_JBIRVJ010000011.1 coordinate 226,379, forward strand.
CGCACTGACGGACCGCTTCGCGCTCGCCCTCGTCGAACTCGGCGTCGAGCGGGGCGACTTCGTGGCCGTCCAGCTCCCCAACCGCTGGGAGATGGTGCCGCTGATGTTCGCGTGCATGCGGGTCGGCGCCGTCATCTGCCCGATCTCGCCGATCTGTCCCGAGGAGGAGCTGCGCCACCGCTTCGGCCTCACCGGGGCCCGGGTGTGCATCACGCTCCCGGAGTGGTCGGGCACGCCGCTCGCCGACATCGCGACCCGCCTCAAGGACGAACTCCCCACGCTGGAGCACGTGCTGGTCGTGGACGGACCGGTGCCGGACGGTGCGCTCTCCTTCCACGAGCACTTCGTGGCCGCCGCCCGTGAGGAGCGCGCCGAGGCCCTGGAGGGCCGGGCCGCGCTCACGGCCGACGAGCCGTTCGTCGTGCTGTTCACCTCCGGCACCACGGGCGAGTCCAAGGGCGTGCTGCACAGCCAGAACACGGTCCACTCGGCCGTGCGCGGCTACGTCGAGGCCTTCGGGCTCGGTGACGACTGGGTGGCCGCCGTGTCGACCCCGCTCGTCCACTACTCCGGCTTCGCGCAGGGCGTCCTGGCGGGCGTCATGCTCGGCGGGACGGTCGCCTTCCAGGACGTGCGGAAGAACGAGGCGCTGCTCGACCTGGTGGAGCGCTACCGCGCGACCCTGCTGTACGGGCCGCCGGCCACCCTCGCGGACGTGGTGGCCTCGCAGCGCGCCGAGAAGCGCGACACCGGCACGCTGCGGCACGTGGTGATCGGTTCGGCGCCGGTGCTCGCGGAGCTGGCCGACGAGGTCCACGCGGCGCTCGGCGCCCGTACGTACTCGCTGTGGGGAATGTCGGAGAACGGTCCGGTGACGATGACCCGCCCCGCCGACCCCGAGGACTGGGCGGCGCACAGCAACGGGCGCCCCATCGACGCCATGGAGGTCCGCGTCGACGCCGAGGCCGCGGGCGGCGTGGGCCGGCTGCGGGTGCGCGGTGCCTCCCTCGCCCTGGGCTACTACCGGCGCGAGGAGGCGTTCGCGGCGGAGTTCGGCGCGGACGGCTGGTTCGACACCGGCGACCTGGCCCGGGAGGACGGCCGCGGCGGCATCCGCATCATCGGCAGGGCGCGCGACGCGATCGTCCGGGACGGGGTGGTCGCGCCGATGACGGAGCTGGAGGCGGTGATCGGCAGCCACCCGAAGGCGGTCGAGGCCGCGCTCGTGGGTCTGCCGGACGCCACGGACGCCGGGGCCACGGTGATCTGCGCGGTCGTGGTCGTGCCCGAGGGCGCGGGCGCCGAGGCAGGACCGGGCCTCGACGAGGTGCGCGCCCACCTGCTCGCCGCCGGACAGGATCCGCGATTCCTTCCTGACCGGGTGGAACTCCTCCCGGCGCTGCCGAAGACGCTGACCGGCAAGGTCCGGAAGGTGGAGCTGCGGCAGCGGTACGGGCCGCCGCAGCCCTCGTCGGCCGCCCGCTGATGCCCCGCCGCTTCCCCCCGACCCCTGGAGCCTGACATGCCCCCGGCCCCCGTGCCCGCCACCGCCACGACCACCGCCGACGGACCCGGCCCCGCGCCCGTCGCCATGTCCGCGACCCTCGCCGCCGACGAGGCGCTGGCCCGGCGGCGGCTGGCCGGGGAGCGGGTCCTGTCGATGGCGAGCGGGGAGATCGGCCTCCCGGTGCTGCCCGCGCTGCGCGAGCGCCTCGCCGCCGCGGCCGGTGAGAACGCCTACGGCCCCGTGCCCGGCAGCGCGGCCCTGCGGGAGGCGGCGGCCGGGTACTGGGCGCGGCGCGGGATCGGCGTGGACCCGGGGCGGGTCGTCGCCGGGCCGGGCAGCAAGTCCCTGCTGTTCGCGCTGCTCCTGGCGATCGGCGGGGACGTGGTGGTGCCGGTGCCGAGCTGGGTGAGCTACGCGGCCCAGGCGCGGCTCGCGGGGGCGCGCCCGCTGCCCGTGCCGACGCCGCCGGGCGAGGGCGGGGTGCCGGATCCCGAGCTGCTGCGCGAGGCGGTGCTCGCGGCGCGGGCCGCCGGGCGCGAGCCGCGTGCGGTGGTGGTGACGGTGCCGGACAACCCGACCGGCACCGTGGCCTCGCCCGGCACCGTACGGCGGCTGGCGGCGGTGGCCCGGGAGCTCGACCTGGTCGTGGTCTCGGACGAGATCTACGGCGACCTCGTGTACGACACGTCGGCACCGGCCGAGTCCCCGGCCCTGCACGCGCCCGAACGGACCGTCGTCACCACGGGGCTCACCAAGAACCTGGCCCTGGGCGGCTGGCGGACGGGGGTCGCCCGGCTGCCGGACGGGGAGCTGGGCCGGGAGCTGCACGCCCGGCTCGTGCCGGTCGCCAGCCAGATCTGGTCCAGCCCGCCGGCGCCGGTGCAGACGGTGGCCGCGTACGCGTTCGGCGAGCCGCCGGAGGTGACCGCGCACATCGCGGCGAGCCGCCGGCTGCACGAGACGGTGGTGCGCGCGGTCGCCGGGCACTTCACCGCGGCCGGCGCCCTCCTCGCCCCCGTCCGGGCGACCTGCTACCTCTACCCGGACTTCGTTCCGCTGCGAGAGCAACTCGCCCGCGTCCATGGCCTCCACAGCGGCGACGACCTGGCCCGCTTCCTCAGCGAGCGCCACGGCGTGGGCGTGCTCCCGGCGAGCGCCTTCGGGGAACCCGCCGAGGCGCTGCGGATCCGGGTCGCGACCAGCCGTCTGTACGGGGACACGGACGAACAGCGCCTGACCGCGCTCACCGCACAGGACCCCCTGGCGCTGCCCTGGGTCCGGGAGTCCGTCGCATGGGTGGGCGAGGCGGTCGCCTCGCTGACGGCCTCGTAACGCCCGCAACGCCCGTAACCCACTCCCCCCTTCGCCCTTCCTCACCTCACCTCACCTCACCTCACGAACGATCAGGAGGTCCTCCCCATGTCCGTTCCGACCCCGACGCCGTCCCCCGTTCCCGCCCCCACCCCCACCCTCTTCGAGGCCCTGTACCGGGGCCGCCGTCACGTCGGCTTCGGCGGGCCCGGGGAGCCGGGGGCCACGCACACCCTCTACCCGGTGGCCGACGGGCAGCTCGCCGCCGCGTTCATCGCCACCGACGGCTCGGCGGAGGCGGTGCGGGCCGCGGTGACCGAGGGCGCGGCCCCGGTCGCGGTGGCCGCGGACGACCCGGAACTGCGGCTGCTCCCGCCGCTGCTCCCGACCGCCACCGGCAACGCCCTGCTGAGCGGCTTCATGGGCACCCACCGCAAGAAGTGGGGCGGCGAGACCCAGCCGGAGGGCGCGGAGTTCACCCCGCCGAAGTGGTTCTTCAAGGGCTTCGGGGAGTGGGTGCGCCTGCCCGGCGAGGCGCTGAACGTGCCGGCGGAGCCGGTGGCGCTCATCGAGGAGCCCGAGGTGGCCCTCGTGTACGTCAACGACGCCGACGGCACTCCGCACTACGCGGGCTACACCTTCGGCAACGACCTCTGCGACATCGGCCTGCACCGCAAGGACCCGGGCTACAACCCGTACTGCAAGCTGTGCGACACGGCGCTCGCGCCCTGGCTGTTCCTCGGCGAGCCGCCGCGCTCGGCGAGCGGGCGGGTGACCATCACGCGCGACGGCGCCACCGCGTGGGAGGGCGGCTTCGACTGCGGCGGCGACGCGCTGTACTTCCGGGTGCGGGACATGGTGGAGCACCTGTTCTCGTTCCCCGCCGTGCGGCGGCCCGGCCTCGTCAACTACGTGCTGCTCGGCGCGGACGAGGCCAGCTTCCACGACGGGTTCCGGATCGCCGACGGGGACCGGATCGCCATCGACGTGAAGAGCCACGGGATCGCCTTCGAGAACACCGTGCGGTACGTCTCGCCCGCCCGTCTCGCATGACCCGGCCCGCCACCCGACCGACCCGAGAAGGAGCAGGCACGGTGAAACAGGTGCACCTCGCGGCGCAGCTGCCGGGCATCCACAACGTGACCGTCTGGTCGGACCCGCGGTCCGAGAGCCAGATCTCCATCGACTCCTTCATACGGCTCGCGCAGACCGCCGAGCGGGGGAGGTTCGACTTCTTCTTCCTCGCCGAGGGGCTGCGGCTGCGCGAGCACAAGGGCGAGATCTACGACCTGGACGTGGTGGGCCGCCCGGAGAACCTGACGGTGCTCGCCGCCCTCGCGGCCGTCACCGACCGGCTGGGGCTCGCCGCCACCGTGAACGCCACGTTCAACGAGCCGTACGAGGTGGCGCGCCGGCTCGCGAGCCTCGACCTGCTGAGCGGGGGCCGGGCGGCCTGGAACGTGGTCACCAGCTTCGACGCCTTCACGGGCGAGAACTTCCGCCGCGGCGGCTTCCTCGACGAGGCCGACCGCTACACCCGGGCCGCCGAGTTCCTGGCCACGGCACGGGAGTTGTGGGACAGCTGGGCGGCGGGCGACGTGCTCGCGGACGCCGCGTCGGGGCGGTTCGTGCGCCCGGGCGCGGGCCGGTTCGCCCATCGGGGCCGGCACTTCGACATCGAGGGCCGGTTCACCACCCCGCGCGGCCCGCAGGGGCATCCGGTGGTCATCCAGGCCGGGGAGTCGGAGGCGGGCCGGGAGTTCGCCGCGTCGGACGCGGACGTGATCTTCAGCAAGTACAGCCGGCTCGACGAGGCCCGCGCGTTCTACGCGGACGTGAAGTCCCGGCTGGCGAAGTACGGGCGCGGCCACGAGCAGTTGAAGATCCTGCCGACGGCGACGGCGGTCGTCGCCGACACGGACGCGGAGGCGGCCGCGTACGCCGACGAGATCACCCGCGCCCAGGTGAGCCCCCAGACGGCGATCGCCCACCTGGAGGGGGTGTGGGGCCGCGACCTGTCCGGTTACGACCCGGACGGTCCGTTGCCCGACGTGGACCCGGAGCCCGAATCCCTGGTCCTGAAGGGGCATTCGGTGTTCCGCAAGGGCCGGGAGGAGACGGCCCGGCGCTGGCGGAAGCTTGCGGAGGAGCGCGGTCTGAGCATCCGCGAGCTGATGATCGAGGTGCACGGCGGCCAGACCTTCGTGGGCAGCCCGCGCACGGTCGCCGACGCCATCGACCACTTCGTGCAGAGCGACGGGGCGGACGGCTTCGTGCTCGTCCCGCACCTGACGCCCGGTGGGCTGGACGACGTGGTGGACCGGGTGGTCCCGCTGCTCCAGGAGAAGGGCGTCTTCCGCGAGGAGTACGAGGGCACGACGCTCCGCGAGCACCTGGGCCTCGGCGCCCCCGCCACCGCCGGGCCCCGCCCGTCCGCCGTCCCTTCCTCGTCCGCCGCGCCCGCGGCACCCGCCTCGTCCCCCACGTCTCCCACGTCGACGCCCAAGGAGGCATCGTGACCCTGCACCTGGCCGTCGCCCTCGACGGCGCGGGCTGGCATCCGGCGGCCTGGCGGGCCCCGGACGCCCGGCCCGCGGAGCTGTTCTCCGCCGGCTACTGGGTGGACCTGGTGACGGAGGCCGAGCGCGGGCTGCTCGACTTCGTGACCCTGGAGGACGCCCTCGGACAGCAGTCCGCCGCCTTCCACCGGCCGGACGAGCGCACCGACCAGGTCAGGGGCGGTCTGGACGCGGTCCTGGTGGCGGCCCGGGTGGCGCCGCTGACCCGCCACATCGGTCTCGTGCCGACGACTAACGTCACCCACACCGAGCCGTTCCACGTGGCCATCGGCATCGCGACGCTCGACCACGCCGCCCGCGGCCGGGCGGGCTGGCGTCCGCAGATCGCCTCTCGCGCGGCGGACGCCCGGCACTTCGGGCGCCGCACCACCCCGCAGCTCACCGACGAGGACGTACGGGATCCGGAGTCGATCGCCGCCCGGCTGCGCCCGCTGTTCGCGGAGGCCGTCGACGTGGTGGAGGTGGCGCGGCGGCTGTGGGACAGCTGGGAGGACGACGCAGAGATACGGGACACGGCGACGGGCCGCTTCGTGGACCGCGCCAAGCTCCACGCGGTCGACTTCGAGGGCCCGCACTTCAGCGTCCGGGGCCCCTCGATCACCCCGCGCCCGCCGCAGGGCCAGCCGCTGGTGGCGAGCCTGGCGCACGCGTCGACGCCGTACGAGTTCGCCGCGCACGCCTCGGACCTGGTCTTCGTCACCCCGCACGGCCCCGCCGACGCGCGCCGTGTGCTCGCGGAGCTCGACGTCGCGGTCCGCGTCGCGGACCGCGACGAGAGCGCCCGCCCGCTGAAGCGCTTCGCCGACCTGGTGGTCCTGCTGGACGAGACGGAGGCGGCGGCCGACGCGCGCAAGGCGCGTCTGGACGCCCTGGCCGGTGCCGAACTCGCCTCCGACGCGCACGTCTTCACCGGCACCCCCGCCGGCCTCGCCGACCTGCTCCTCGACTGGCGGCCACTCGGCTTCGACGGCTTCCGGCTCCGCCCCGCGACCCTCCCCCACGACCTGGAGGCCATCACCCGCGCTCTCGTCCCCGAGCTCCAGCGCCGTGGCGCCTTCCGCACCGCCTACACGGCCGACACCCTCCGCGGCCACCTGGGCCTGGCCCGTCCGGCGAACCGGTACGCCAAGGGCTGAGCCCCCCGCGTACCGCCCCCGTCGGCGGACCGCGCCCACCGCCGTGCCACCCTTGGTCACCGCGCGTCAGGAACTCGTCAAGGGCGCGCACGGGACGGGGAGGGGTCATGGCGGTTCGGGAGTCGGCGGAGGAGTACCTGCAGGGGTACGCCGAGATCCTGAGCGGCGTCTGCGCCACCGGCAGGCGGCTGAGCCGCGAGGAGCTGGAGGCGCTCCGGGCGCGCGGGGAGCGGGCCGCGGAGGCCGGGCTCGGGCTGCGGTTCCTCGTCCGGGCCCATCTCTCCGCCGCCCGGCGGATCCGGCCCGCCGACCCGCGGGACGGCCACGAGCGCCTGCTGGCGGCGGTCGAGCAGGCGGTCGACGCGTTCGCCGAGGGCCACGAGCGGGCGCAGACCCTGGCCGTACGGCAGGAGGAGGCCGCACGGCGGGAGTTCGTCGACGACCTGCTGTACGGCCGCAGCGACCTGGGCCGTCTCGCGGAGCGGGCCGAGCGCTTCGGCCTGCTGCTCTCGCACGCGCACGCGGTGGCCGTCGCCGAGTGCCCCCGCACGTATGCCGACGGCGACCCGGTCCCGCGGGCCGTCGAGTCCTCCCTGCTCGCCCGGTTCGGGGACCGGCGGATCCTGCTCGCCACGAAGGACGGGCGGCTGGTCTGCGTCGCGCCCGCCGACGAGCCGGAGGTCCTCGGCCACTTCGCCGAGCAGGCGTACGCCGCCGCCGACGGCGGGATGGTCGCCGTCGGGCGGCCCCATCCGGGCGCCGGCGGAGTCGTCCACTCCTACGAGGAGGCGCTGAACGCCCTCGCCCTGGCCGGGCGCATGGGCCTGGAGGGGCCGGTCCTGCACGCATCGGACCTGCTGGTGTACCCGGTGCTCACACGCGACCGGCAGGCCATGGCCGATCTCGTACGCTCCGTGCTCGGCCCGGTCCGCCAGGCGCGGGGCGGCGCCCAGCCGCTCCTCGACACCCTGACCGCCTACTTCGACAGCGGCTGCGTCACCACCGAGGCCGCCCGCCGGCTGTCCCTGAGCGTGCGCGCGGTCACGTACCGGCTCGACCGCGTCCACCGGCTGACCGGGGCCGACCCGACCGATCCGGCACAGCGCTACACGCTCCAGACCGCCGTCATCGGCGCCCGTCTCCTCGGCTGGCCGGACCAGGAGCTGTGACCGCGGCGGCGGGGCCCCGGAGCGGGGAGCCCGGAGGGCCGGCCCGTACCTTGGCCCCCATGAACCAGGTGGGTTTTCCGTGAGGGCGCTGCTGCCGCCGCAGGTCGTGGTCGTCGAGTCGTACGGGGACGTCCCGGACGCGCGGCCGTTCCCGGGCGAGGAGGAGGCGCTGACGCGGGCCGTCGAGCAGCGTCGGCGGGAGTACGTGACCGTGCGGCACTGCGCCCGGCAGGCACTGGCCGAGCTCGGGCTGCCGCCGGTGGCGATCCTCAGCGGGGCGCACCGGGAGCCGTTGTGGCCCGCGGGGGTGCTCGGCAGCATCACGCACTGCGACGGCTACCGGGCCGCCGCGCTCGCGCGCGAGGGATCCGTCGCCTCGGTGGGCATCGACGCCGAGCCGCACGCGCCGCTGCCGGAGGGGGTGGCCGGCGTGATAGCGCGGCCCGAGGAGCGGGCGGAGCTGGCGCGGTGGGCGGGCGAGCGGCCCGGGGTCTGCTGGGACCGGGTGCTGTTCAGCGCGAAGGAGTCGGTCTACAAGGCGTGGTTCCCGCTGGCGCGGCGTTGGCTGGGATTCGAGGACGCGACCGTGCGGTTCGCGCCGCGGGACGGCACGTTCACCGCCGAACTGCACCAGGCGGGCCCGGTGTTGGGCGGGGTGCCGCTCACGGCGATGACGGGCAGGTGGGCGGTGCGGAACGGGCTGATCCTCACCTCGGTGACGGTCCCGGCGACCGGCTGACCGGTCGCCCCGCCCGTCCCCTATGCCGTCAGTTTCAAGCCAGTTGACCCGGTCCACCGGAGGCCCGAAGGCCAGTCCGATGAACTCTTGTTCCCCGCCTGCGCGTTGCATAGGATCCACGCGTTGATCACGGACGAAACGGGGGCGCTGCCGTGTCAGCAGTGGATCGGCGTATCGCCGTCATAGGTCTGACCTGCAGGTTTCCCGATGCCGACGGTCCGGAGGCGTTCTGGCGGAATCTGCTGGAGGGCCGGGATTCGATCACCCGGGTCAGCGGCCCCGACGGCGTCGCCGCACGGGGGCTCCTCGACGATCCGGAGTGGTTCGACGCCGGATACTTCGGCATCTCGCCCCGCGAGGCCCGCATCGTCAATCCGCAGGCCCGGCTGTTCCTGGAGTGCGCCGTCGCCGCGCTCGAGGACGCCGGGCAGGACCCGGGCCGGATCTCCGGGGCGGTGGGCGTGTACGGGGGCGGCGGCGAGAACGCGTACGCGCAGCTGCTCAGGGCGCACCGGGCCGAGCTGCCCTCGGTCTCCGACTGGGAGATCCGGGTCGCCAACGGGCCCGACTTCCTGTGCAGCCGGGTGGCCCACCGGCTCGGCCTGACCGGCCCGACCGTGGCCGTGCAGGCCGCCTGCGCCACCTCGTTGGTCGCCGTGCACCTCGCGGTCCAGGGGCTGTTGAGCGGCGACTGCGACCTGGCCCTGGCCGGCGGCGTCACGGTACGGCTGCCGACCGGGGTGGGCGGCACCGACGAGGTGGGGATCCAGGCACCGGACGGTGTGCTGCGGGCCTTCGACGCCGCCGCGAGCGGCCTGGTCGGCGGCGACGGCGTCGGTGTCGTGGTGCTGAAGCGGTTCGCGGACGCGGAGGCCGACGGCGACCGCGTCGACGCGGTGATCCTCGGTTCCGCGGTCAACAACGACGGCGCCGACCGCATGGGCTTCACCGCCCCCGGCATCGCCGGGCAGGCCGCGGTCATCACCCGGGCCCAGCGGGTGGCCGGCGTGACGCCGGACTCCTGCACCTATGTGGAGACCCACGGCACCGGAACCCGGCTCGGCGACCCCGTCGAGGTCGCCGCCCTCACCAAGGCCTTCCGCTCCGAGGGGAACGAAGGCGCCGACCGTCCCGGCTTCTGCGGCATCGGCTCGGTGAAGACCAACATCGGGCACACCGACGCCGCCGCGGGCGTGGCCGGTCTGATCAAGACCGTGCTGGCGCTCAAGCACGGGGTGATCCCGCCCAGCCTGCACTTCACCGAGCCCAACCCGGAGATCGACTTCGGCGCCGGGCCGTTCCGGGTGGTCGCGAGCGCGGAGGAGTGGCGGCCGGAGGGCATGCCGCGCCGGGCCGGGGTGAGCTCGTTCAGCGTGGGCGGCACGAACGCCCACGTGGTCCTCGAACAGCCCCCGGCCGCCGCCGCGGAACCGGCCGGTGCGCCGAGCGCGGGCGGCCCGTACGTGCTGCCGCTGTCGGCGAAGACCCCGACGGCCCTGGAGGCCGTCACGGCCCGCCTCGCGGACCGGCTCCGCGCCGATCCCGGCATCCCGCTCGCCGACGTGGCCTGGACGCTGCAGACCGGGCGGCGGGAACTGCCGTACCGGCGCTTCGCGCTCGTGCACGACGCCGTGGACGCCGTCCGCGTGCTGGCCGGCGAGGAGCCGGAGCGGCTCGTCACGGCGCCCGGAGCGGTCTGGCCCGGGGCCGGGGCGCCCGAACCGCCGGGGGAGGGTCCCGCCGCGGCCGGCCGGCTCTGGCTGACCGGTGCGGCCGTCGACTGGGCCGCCCTCCACCGGGGCCGGCGCCCGCGCAAGGTCGCGCTGCCCACGTACCCCTTCGAGCGACAGCTCTTCACGGTCGGCCGGGACGCCCGGCCCACCGCTCCGACGCCCCCGGCACCCACGACCACACCGACGCCTGCGGCCACGGGCACGGCCGCACCGGCACCCACGACCGTGGCCTCGGCCGCGGGCACATCCGCGGCCACGGGCACGGCCGCACCCACGCCCACGACCACGACCACGCCGACGGCCACTGGCACGGACGCGACCGCATCCACGCCGACGTCCGCCGGCAGCCCGCCCCCGGCCCCGTACGCCGACGTGACCCCGCCGTCCGCCCCCGCTCCGTACGCCGGCATCGCCACGGACGGCCCCCCGCCCACGTACGAGGTCGTCGCGAAGCTCTTCGCCGAGATCCTCGACCTGCCCGAGGTCGACCCCGACGAGAGCTTCTTCGACCTCGGCGGCGACTCGCTCATCGCGACCCGGCTGGTGGCCAGGGTCCGAGAGACCTACCCGGTGGAGCTCGCGCCCAAGGAGCTGATCACGGCGCCCACGGCCGAGGAGTTCGCCGCGCTGATCGAAGCGCGGCTCGACCGGGACCGCACGCCGTGACGCGGTGGACCGTCCGCCGGCACCGCCGCCCGGACGCCGTCGCCGTCCTCTACTGCTTCCCGCACGCGGGCGGCCTGCCGGGCGAGTACGTCCGCTGGTCCGACGAGCTGCCCGGCATCGAGGTCCGGGGCGTGCACCTGCCGGGCCGGACCACGCGCCGGGCCGAGCCGCCGTACACGCGGATGGACGCCCTGGTGGACGCCCTGGTGTCGGCCGTCGACTTCGGGAATCCGGACGCCGACCGGAACGCCGACCGCCCGTTCGTCTTCTTCGGCCACAGCCTCGGCGCCCTGGTCGCCTTCGAGACGGCCCGCGAACTCCGTTCCCGCGGACGGGAATTGCCACGGCGGCTGATCGTCTCCTCCTGCCCCGCTCCCCCGCTGCCGCCGGTCGCGCGGCCGGTGCGCGGCTTGTCGGACGCCGAGCTGCTGGACGCGATCGAGCGGGGCACGGGCGAGCCCATGGGCCATCTGCGGGAGGACGCCGACCTCCGGGAGCACGCGCTGGCGAGCTTCCGCGCCGACTACGCCCTCCTGGAGGGGTACGCCCCGGAGCCGGCCGAGCCGCTGGACCGCCCGATCACCGTCCTCGCCGGCAGCGAGGAGCCGTGGGCGCCCTGGCGGGACGGCTGGGCGGCGCACACGAGCGCCGGGACCGAGCTGCGGATCGCGGCCGGCGGGCACTTCCACTTCCGCGGCGGGCAGGGGCGGGACGACCTCCTGCGGGCCCTCCGCGCATCCGTAACGACACCGACGAGGGGAGACCGCGGGTGGACCGCATAGGGGTGGTGGGCGCCGGGACGATGGGGCGCGGGGTGGCCGAGCTGTTCGCGGAACACGGCCACGAGGTCGTGCTCGTGGACGTGACCGAGGCCGCGCTGGCCTCCGCACGGGACGAGATCGCGAGGAACGTGCGGTTCGCCCCGCTGGTCCGCCCGGGGACTCCCGTACGGGATCCGCAGGACGTGACCGGGCGGATCGACTTCACCCTCGACCTCAAGCGGCTCGGCGACGTCGACTTCCTGGTCGAGAACGTCACCGAGGACTGGGACGTCAAGCGCCCCCTGTACGCCGAGCTCGACGCGGTCTGCCGCGCGGGGGTGCCCTTCGGCGTCAACACCTCCGCCATTCCGATCACGCGGGTCGCCGGGCTCACCGGCCGCCCGGAGCACGTGATCGGAATGCACTTCATGAACCCGGCGCACCTCAAGCCCACCGTCGAGCTGATCCGCGGCCACCACACCTCGGACGACACGATCGCCCGCACCCGGGCGCTGCTCGACGGGGTCGGCAAGGGGCACGTCCTGGTGCAGGACTCCTCGGGCTTCGTCACGAACCGGGTCGCCATGCTCACCGTCAACGAGGCGGCCTTCCTGCTCCACGAGGGGGTGTCCACGGCGGCGGACGTCGACCGCCTGTTCAAGGAGTGCTTCGGGCACGCCATGGGACCCCTGGAGACCGCGGACCTCATCGGCCTCGACACCGTCCTGCTGTCCCTGAAGGTGCTGTACGACAACTTCGGCGACCCCAAGTACCGGCCCTGCCCGCTGCTCACCCGACTGGTGGACGCGGGCCTCCACGGGCGCAAGACCGGACAGGGCTTCCATTCCTACGAGTCGGGAGAGTGACCCCCATGGCTGACGTGACGACCGGCGTGACGGCTGACGCGACCTCCGAGGAAGACAGGGCCCTGATCCGGGAGTTCCTCGCCGGACACGTGCACGGCGTGGAGGTGGAGGACGACGAGGACCTGTTCGCCTCGGGTCTGGTGAACTCGCTCTTCGCCGCGCAGATGGTGATGTGGGTCGAGCGGACCTACGGCGTGGCCGTCGCGGGCGAGGACCTCGCCCTCGACAACTTCCGCTCCGTGACGGCCATCGCGGAGTTCGTCGCGGGCAAGAAGGCCCTCGCCGGGGGCGGCGCGTGATCGTCGAGCCGACGCCCGAGCAGCTGCGGCTGCGCCGGGAGATCATCGCGTTCGCCCGGAAGGAGCTCGGCCGGGACGCCGCCGAGGCGGACCGCGAGGCGCGCTTCCCGCGGGAGGACTGGCAGCGCTGCGCCGACTTCGGCGTGCTCGGCTGGCCGGTGCCCGAGGAGTACGGCGGTCGCGGTCTCGACCCGCTGAGCACCATGATGGCCCTGGACGCGCTGGGCTACGCCTGTCCCGACAACGGCCTGGTGTTCGCGGTCACCAACCACCTCTGGGGCTGTGTGATCTACCTGCTGCTGCACGGCACCGAGGAGCAGAAGCGGCGTTTCCTGCCCGGTCTGTGCGACGGCTCGCTGGTCGGCGCGCACGCGCTGTCGGAGCCGGAGGCGGGCTCGGACATCCTCTCCATGACCACCACGGCGGAGCGCGACGGCGACGGCTACCGGCTGACCGGGACGAAGTGCTTCATCAGCAACGGCCCGGTGGCGGACGTGTACGTCACGATCGCCCGCACCGGTACGGGGCCGGGCAGGCAGGACCAGCTGTCGGCGTTCCTGGTCACCGCGGACACGCCGGGGGTGGTGAAGAAGCGCGAGCTGCCGAAGATGGGGCTGCGGAGCACCCCGATGGGCGTCGTCGAGTTCGACGGGGCCTCGGTGCCCGCGGCGAACCTGCTCGGCGCGGAGGGCGCCGGCTACCCGGTCTTCACCTCGACCATCGAGTGGGAGCGGTCCTTCATGTTCGCCCCGCACGTCGGTGCCATGGAGCGGCTCCTGGAGGCCTCCGTGCGCCAGGCCAACACCCGGCGCCAGTTCGGCAGGAGCCTCGGTTCCTTCCAGGCGGTGTCGCACCCCGTCGCGGACATGAAGATCCGCCTCGACCTGGCCCGGATGCTGCTCTACCGGGTCGGCTGGCTGAAGCGGGAGGGCAGGCTGGCGCTCCAGGAGGCCACCATGGCCAAGATCTTCATCAGCGAGGGCCTGGTCGAGACGGCGCGGGCCGCGGTCGAGCTGCACGGCGCCCGGGGCTATCTGGAGGAGCACGGCATCGAGCGCGAACTGCGCGACGCGCTGGGCGGGCCGATCTACGCCGGGTCCAACGCGGTGCAGCGCGGCATCCTCGCCGAACTCATCGGCGTCCACGGGGCGTTGTCGGGAGGCGACGCCAGGTGACCACTGCCAGGCTCTCGCTCGACCCGGTGCTGCCCGCCGAGCTCTCCCAGGAGCTGGCCCAGCGGGTCTACTTCGTCTCGGACACGATCACCGGGTTCCGCCTGGTCCGCTCGGACGCGGGCGACACGGTCACGGCCGTGGAGGTCGAGCTCGACGGGGACGCCGCCGGGGGCCGGGCGCCCGCGGACCTCACGGCCGAACTCACCCGCAAGCTCAACCTGGTGGCCGCGAACGACCTGCTCGGGCAGCGGTTCCTCGAACCCAAGGTGGTCTGGCGCGCCGCCGACACCGGACCGGCGAAGGACGTGTTCGACGAGCTGGTGGCGGCCGGGGCCGCCGTGGAGGCCGGCGCGGGCCAGATCGCGGTCGGCGAGCCGGTCCTGTCGCTCATGGACCACCTGGACGCGGCTCTGCGGGCGCTGGTCGCGGCGGAGTTCGGCGCCCGGGAGTTCCGCTACCCGACGCTGATCACCGCCGACGCGCTGCGCCGCACCGGCTACTTCGAGTCCTTCCCGCAGATGGTGATGTCGGTCTCGCGGCTGCACGGCGACGTCGACAGCTACCGCGGCTTCCTCGACGACCTCGCGGACGGCGGCGACCTCCAGGCGGCGCTCACGGCGCACAGCGGCGGCTTCGACCACTGCCTGCCGCCCACGATGTGCTTCCACACGTACCACCAGTTCCGCGACGGTCCGCTGCCGGAGAGCTCTCTGGTGGTGACGGCGCGGGGCAAGTCCTTCCGCAACGAGTCGCGCTACCGGCGCTCCCTGGAGCGCCTGTGGGACTTCACCATCCGCGAGGTCGTCTTCCTCGGCACCGCGGAGTTCGTGCTGGACGCGCGCCGGCGGCTGATGGAGCGGGCGCAGGAGCTGGTGGACGCGCTCGGTCTGGGCGGGCGGTGCGAGGTGGCGGGCGATCCGTTCTTCCTCAACGACACGACGGCGGCGCGCGCCTGGTCGCAGCGGCTCCTGGAGCTGAAGTACGAGCTCCGGCTGCCGCTGGACGCCGAACGCGACGTCTCGGTGGGCTCGTTCAACTACCACGAGCAGTTCTTCGGGCGGTCCTTCGGGATCGGCGGCGAGACGGGCGAGCCGGTCTTCACCGGGTGTGCGGGGTTCGGGCTGGAGCGCTTCGCCTACGCGTTCCTGTGCCGCCACGGCCTGGACCCGAGGGACTGGCCGGAGTCCGTCCGGGCGGCGGTGGCGCCGTGACCGTACGCGCTTCCTCTCCCGACCCCGCGCCGGCGCGCCTGCTGACGCTGTCCGCGCCGACCGTGGAGGCCCTGGAGCGGGCCACCGACGAGCTCGCCGACCGCCTCGACGCGGCGGGCGAGGCGGGCTTCGCGCGGCTGCCGGCCGTGCCCGCTCCCCGGGCGGAGCCGGGCGCGGTACGGCGTGCCGTCCTCGCCGACTCCGCCGCGAACGCGGCGCGCTGGCTGCGCAAGCGGGACGTACGGCGGGTCTTCGGCGGCGCCGGCGACGGGTCGTCCCGGGTGTTCCTGTTCTCCGGGGTGGGCGACCAGTATCCGGGGCTGGGGGCCGGTCTGTACCGGTGTCTGCCGGCGTTCCGGGACGAGCTCGACCGCTGCTTCGGGCTGCTGGCCGACGAGCACGGCCTGGACCTCCGCCCCGTCCTGTTCCCGCCGCCCACCGCCGGGGACGCCGGGGAAGCCCAGGCCGCCGGGGCCGCCGGGGCCGCCGGGGCCGCCGCCGAGGGCTCGGCCGACCCCTTCGACCGGCACACGGCGCCACAGGAGATCCACCGCACGGTCGTGGCACAGCCGCTGCTGTTCGCGCTGCAGTACTCCCTGGCCCGTGCCCTGACGGCGCTCGGCGCCCCGCCGGCCGCGCTGGCCGGCTACAGCGTCGGCGAGTACACGGCGGCGTGCGTCGCCGGGGTCTTCCCGGTCGAGGACGCCCTGCGTCTGGTGACCGGGCGGGCGCGGCTCGTGGACGAGCTGCCGCCGGGCGCGATGCTCGCGGTCGCGGCGGGTCGCGAGGCCCTGGACGGCCCGCTGGCAGGGTTGCTGCCCGGCCCGCTGTCGCTCGCCGCGCTCAACGGCCCGCAGCAGACGGTGCTCTCCGGCCCCGTCGAGGCGGTCGAGGAGGCCCTGGGGCGGCTGACCGGAGCCGGGCTGCCCTGCCAGCGGCTGGCGACCGCCCACGCCTACCACTCGGCCATGACGGAGCCGCTGACCGGTCCGCTGGAGGAGCTGCTCGGCACCGTGCCGCTCGCCCGGCCGGCGATCCCGCTGCTCTCCAACGTGACCGGCACCTGGCTGCGCGACGAGGAGGCGACGAGTCCGGCCTTCTGGGCCCGTCAGCTGTCCCGGACGCTCCGCTTCTCGGACGAGCTGGCGACGGTCTGGCGGCTGCCGGATCCGCTGCTGGTCGAGCTCGGCCCGGGTCAGGCGCTCACCCGGCTCGCCCTCGGGCACCCGGACCGCCCGGCGAACGCCCTGGCCTCGGTCGTCCAGACCCTGCCGGGCCGCCTGGAGAGGCGCCCGGAGCGGGAGCTGCTCCTCGCCGCGGCCGGCCGGCTCTGGGCGGCGGGCGCGGCGGTCGACTGGTCCGCGCTGGCCGAGGAGCCGCCGGCCGGCACCGAGGAGCCGCCGGTCCACCCCGCGGGGCCGTCGGCCCCCACCGAGGAGCCGCCGGTCCACCCCGCGCAGCCGTCAGCCCCCACCGAGGCGCCGGCGGCCAGCACCGCGGCGCCGGCGGCCCGTACCGAGGAGCACGGATGAACGACAGGGCCGCGATCCGGCCGGTGCCCCGCGACGGCAGCGTGACCCTGCCGCTGTCGAGCGCGCAGGAACGCCTCTGGTTCATGCAGCGGCTGCACCCCGGCATGCTCGCCTACCAGTTCCAGGCGAAGATCGAGTTCACCGGGACGCTCGACCCCGGGCCCCTGGCCGCCGCCCTCACCGAGGTGGTGCGGCGCCACGAGGCCTACCGCACGACCTTCGACGAGGGGCCGGACGGCCCGGTCCAGGTGGTGCACCCGCCGTACCGGGTCGAGCTGCCGGTGGAGGACCTGCGCGGGGCCGGCGCCCCCACGGAGGCCGAGGTCGTCCGTGCGGCGGTGGCCGCCAGGATCCCGGTGGACCGGCTGCCGCTGGTGCACTGGCGGCTGCTGCGGACCGCCGACGACCGCCATGTGCTGTTGCACCTGGAGCACCATCTCGTGCACGACGGCTGGGGTTTCAACCTCTTCGTCGACGAACTGTGCGCGCTGTACCGGGCGTTCGCGGCGGGCGAGCCCTCGCCGCTGCCGGAGCCGGAGGTGCAGTTCGCCGACTTCGCGGTCTGGCAGCGGTCCTGGCTGGAGGGCCCGGAGGCGGCGGCGCAGCTCGCGTACTGGCGCGAGCAGCTCGACGGCGTGCCGTACTTCCTCGATCTGGCCACCGACCGGCCGCGCACGGCGAAGCGCCGGTTCACGGGTGACGCGCCGCGCTTCACGGTGCCGGCCGAGCTGGCCGACGCGGTGCGCGCGCTCGCCGCGCGGGAGCGGGTGCCGCTGTTCTCGGTGATGCTCGCCGCGTTCGAGGTGCTGCTCGCCGGCTGGTCGGGGCAGGACGACTTCTGTGTCGCCACGGGGATGGCGGCCCGTACCCGGCCCGAGGTCGACGGCATGTTCGGCATGCTGGTCAACACGGTGGCGCTGCGGGCCGATCTGCGCGGCGACCCGACGTTCCGGGAGCTGCTCGGCCGGGTGCGGAAGACCACCTTCGGCGCGCTGCGGCACCAGGAGCTGCCCTTCGACCGGGTGGTGGCGGCGCTGCGTCCGCCGCGGGTGCGCGGCCGGCAGCCGCTGTGCGAGGTGCTGTTCGCGTTCCACGACTCGCCGTCGCGCCCCGTGCCGATCCCCGGTCTCGAGGTCGAGGTGACGCCCGGCGTCAGCAACGGCAGCGCCAAGTTCGACCTCAACGTCATCGCGATCCCCCGGGCCGAGCAGACGATCGGGCAGCGGGACCGGGCGACGACGCAGGCGGTCGAGTTCATCTGGGAGTACGACGCGGACCTCTTCGACGCGGCGACCGTCGCCCGGGCCGCGGCGCGGTACGAGCGGCTGCTCGCCGCGGTGACCGCGGCTCCGGAGACCAGGATTTCAGCGCTGACCGGCGACGGCCGGCGACAGGAGGACGAGAAGTGAGCGACGCGGACGAGCTGCTCGGACCGGTGCGGGCGGCGTGGGCCGAGACCCTGGGCTACGACGAGGCCGAGATCCCCCTGGACGTCGGCTTCTTCGACGCGGGCGGCAACTCGCTGCTGCTGTTGCTGCTGTGGGAGCAGCTGAACGAGCTGACGCCGGGCGAGCTGCGCGCGACCGACCTGTTCCAGCACCCGACCGTACGAGGGCAGGCGGCGTTCCTGCGGAGCGTCGCATGACCGGAAGCCTGTACGAGGTGTTCGCGGCCACCGCGGAGCGGCACCCGGACTCCCCCGCCGTGGAGTTCCCGGCCGGGCCGGGCGGGACGGGCGGGACGGGCGGGACGGGCGGGTCCGGTGCCGACGTGGTGACCTACGGCGAGCTGCTGCGGGCCGCCGAGGCGGTCGCGGAGCGGATCGCGGCCGGGCACGGCCCGGTGGAGCGGGTCGGGCTGCTCGCCGCCCGCGGCCTCGTCGCGTACGCGGGCTATCTCGCGGCGCTGCGGCTCGGCGCCGCGGTCGTGCCGCTGGGCCCCGAGTACCCTGCCGCGCGCAACCAGGACATCTGCGCGGCGGCGGGCGTGGACGTGGTGGTGGCCGAGGCCGCCGCCCCGCGCGGCGGGACCGCGTGGGCAGGCGACCGTCCCGTGCTGCCGCTCGACGGCGCGGAGCTGCGGGCCGCCGCGCCCGAGGGGCGGCTCGCACCGCACAAGGCGGACCCGGACGCGCTCGCCTATCTGCTGTTCACCTCGGGCACGACGGGGCGGCCCAAGGGCATCCCGATCCGGCACCGCCAGGTGCTGCCGTTCCTGGCGCACAACATCGCGCGCTTCGGGGTCGGCCCCGGCTGCCGGATGTCGCACACCTTCGAGCTGACCTTCGACCTGTCGGTGTACGACCTGTTCGTCACCTGGGGCGCCGGCGCCACCCTCGTGGTGCCGTCCCGGGCCGAGCTGTTCGCCCCGGTCGACTACCTGACCGGCCGGGGGCTCACCCACTGGTTCTCGGTGCCGTCGGCCGTCTCGGTGAGCGCCGGCTTCGGACAGCTCGCCACCGGTCTGCCCTCGGCCCTGCGCCACAGCGTCTTCTGCGGCGAGCAGCTCACCCTTGACCAGGCGCGGGCCTGGCACGCGGTGGCCCCCGGGGCGACGCTCGACAACCTCTACGGTCCCACCGAACTCACCATCGCCTGCAGCGAGTACCGGCTCCCCGAGGACCCCGCGCGGTGGCCGGCGACCTCCAACGGCACCGTCCCCATCGGCTCGGTCTACGCGGGCCTGGAGCACCGGGTCGCCGAGGAGACGGGCGAGTTGTGGGTGCGCGGGCCGCAGCGCTTCGACGGCTATCTCGACCCGCGCGACGACGAGGGCCGGTTCACCGAGGACGGGTACTTCCGCACCGGGGACCGGGTCCGGGTCGAGGACGGGCTGCTGGTCCACCGGGGCCGGCTGGACGACCAGGTGAAGATCCGGGGCTACCGGGTCGAGCCGAGCGAGGTGGAGGCCGCGCTGCGCCGGCTGGACGCGGTGACGGAGGCGGTGGTCCTCGGGGTCGCCCAGGGCGGGGTGACCGATCTGGTGGCCTGCTACACCGGGCGCGAGACCGGCCGGGCCGAGCTGGTCGGGGCGCTGCGCGACGCGCTGCCGATCCATCTGGTGCCCCGCCGCTTCGCCCACCTCGACGCCCTGCCCCGCAACGCCAACGGCAAGGTGGACCGGGGCGCGGTCCGCCGAATCGTCAGTGAGGTCGACGATGGCGCACTCGCCTGAGCCCCCGGCCGCGGCGGCACCGCGGCGCGGCATGGACTTCAGCCTCTTCTACTTCGCCAGCGACAGCGAGGGCGACGACACCGGCGGCGCGGGCTCCGGCGGCCCCCGCTACCGGCTGCTGCTCGACGGCGCCCGGTTCGCCGACGCGCACGGCCTCGCCGCCGTGTGGACGCCCGAGCGGCACTTCCACCCCTTCGGCGGCCTGTACCCGAACCCGGCGGTCACCGGCGCGGCGGTCGCCGCCGTCACCGAGCGGGTGGCGATCCGGGCGGGCAGCGTCGTGGCGCCCCTCCACCACCCGCTGCGCATCGCCGAGGAGTGGTCCGTCGTGGACAACCTCTCCGGCGGGCGGGTCGGCGTCTCCTTCGCGTCCGGCTGGCACGCGGCCGACTTCGCGCTGCGCCCGGAGGCGTACGCCGACCGCAGGCGGCTCATGACCGAGCAGGTGGCACAGGTACGGGCCCTGTGGCGGGGCGAGTCGCTCGCCTTCCCGGACGGCACCGGCACCGAGCGGGAGGTGTCCGTGCACCCGCGGCCGGTGCAGCGGGAGCTGCCGACCTGGATCACCAGCGCGGGCGGTGTGGAGACCTTCCGGGCCGCCGGGGCCATGGGCGCGGGCATCCTGACCCACCTGCTCGGCCAGAGCCTGGACGACCTCGCGTACAGGATCGGCGAGTACCGGGCCGCCGGGGGCCGGCACGTGGTCCTGATGGTGCACACCTATCTGGACGACGACGAGGAGCGGGTCCGGGAGCTGGTGCGCGAACCGCTGCTGCGCTATCTGCGCGGCTCGCTCGGGCTGCTGCTGGGCTCGGGCCTCGACGGCAGGCGCCGGATCGACCCCGCCAAACTCCACCCTGACGACCTGGAGTTCCTCGTCCGGCGCTCCTTCGACCGCTATGTCGACGACTGCGGTCTGCTCGGCTCGCCCGCGACGGCGGCGCGCGCGGTGGAGCGGCTGCGCGGGATCGGCGTCGACGAGATCGCCTGCCTGATCGACTTCGGCCTGCCGACGGAGACCGTCCTGAAGGGCCTGGAACGGATCGCCGACCTGAACGCCCTGGAGCACGCCGATGGCTGAGCACACCGCGATGACGACGGACGGCCCCGCGTTCGCGAAGGCGGTCGCCCCGCTGCGGGTGCCCGGCATGGGCACCGAGGCGGTCGCCCCCTTCCTGGCCGGGCTCGTCCGGATGACCAGGCCGCGCCGGGTCCTGGAGGTCGGGATGGGCTACACCACCCCGTTCCTGGCCGCCGCCCTGGCCGAGGCCCGGGAGCAGGCCGACGAGGAGTCGCGCCTGCTCGCCGCGAAGACCCGGCCGTATCTGGCATCCGGGGCCCCGCTGGACGACGCGTGGCTGCGCGCCGAGCCCGCGCTCGCGACCCCGGCCTCCTACCTGGAGCCGTACCGGCCGCGGTTCGTGGCCGTCGACGACCGGTCGATCCCCGAGTCCTCGGCCGGTCGGGTGGAGGACGTCCTCGCGGAGCTCGGCCTCGCCGGACAGGTCACCGTCGTGGACGCGCCGCTGCGCGAGGCCGACGGGGCGCTGCCGGAGGACTTCGAGCCGATCGACTTCGCCTGGGTCGACGCGTGGGACTGCCTGTACTTCCTCGACCACTACCTCGACCGGATCAACCCGGCCGGCGGCGTGGTGGTCCTGCACTATCTGATGACCTATCCGGAGGGCGAGGCGATCCTGCGCTATCTGGCCGGGCTGCAGAAGGCGCGGCCGGGCGAGCTGGAGGTGCTGAACCTCCTCGAGCCGCACAAGCTCCGGCAGAACAGCGTCACGATGATCCGCCGGACCGCCGTGCCCGCCCCGCGGCTCGCCGGCCCCGGCGGACGGATCCGGTACGACGGCGAGCTGCGCGCACACGCCACGGCCCACGCCGAGTCCCTCGACAGCGAACGGGAGAACGACAAGTGAGCATCCTGCGCGGGGCCGTGACCCCCTATCCCGCCGACGCGTCCCTGCCCGAGGTCTTCGCGGCCCAGGTGCGGGCCAGGCCGGACGCGCCCGCCGTCGTGGACGGCGGGCACACCCTCACGTACGCCGAGCTCGACGCCCGGTCCGACCGCCTCGCGCGGCTGCTGCGCGACCGGGGCGTGACCGTGGGCTCCCGGGTGGGCGTGCTCCTGGAGCGCGGCCACGAACTGGTCACGGCGCTGCTCGCGACGCTCAAGGCGGGCGGCGCCTACGTGCCGGTCAACCCGGCGTATCCGAGGGAGCGCCGGGAGCACATGCTGGCCGCCGCCGAGGCCGTCGTGACGGTCACCGGCGAGGAGCTGCGCCAGGCCGAGCGGGCGCAGGACGCGCCCGAGCCGCCGCGGCCGGCGACCGGCTCCCGGGTCCCGGCGTACGTCCTCTTCACCTCCGGCTCCACGGGCCGCCCCAAGGGTGTCGTCGTCGAGCACCGCTCGGTGCTGCGCCTGGTCCGCGACACCGACTACGCGGAGCTGGGCCCCGACGTGCGGATCGCCCAGGTCGCCGACTCCTCCTTCGACGCCTTCACCTTCGAGGTCTGGGGCGCGCTCCTGAACGGCGGGACGGTCGTCGTGATCCCCACCCGGACGGTGCTGGCCCCGGGGGCGCTGGCCGCGGCGCTCGCGGAGCACCGGATCACCACCATGTTCCTGACCTCCGCGCTCTTCACCACGGTGATGGCCGACCGGCCCGACTCCTTCGCGGGGATGCGCACCCTGATGGTCGGCGGTGACGTGCTGAACGTCGCGGCCGTGCGCCGGCTGCTCGACGCGGACCCCGCCCTCCGTCCGGCCCGCCTGGTCAACGGCTACGGCCCGACGGAGGCCACCACCTTCGCCGTGTGCGGCGAGGTGAGCTCGCTGCCCGAGGACGCCCGCTCGGTGCCGCTCGGCCGGCCCATCGCGAACACCGACTGCTATGTGCTCGGCGAGGACCTGGAGCCGGTCGCGGCCGGGCAGACCGGCGAGCTGTTCATCGGCGGCCCGGGGGTGGCCCAGGGGTACGCGGGGCAGCCGGAGCTGACCCGGGAGCGCTTCCTGCCCGATCCGTACGCGACGGAGCCGGGCGCCCGGATGTACCGCACCGGCGATCTGGTGAGGCTGCTGCCGGACGGCCGGCTCGACTTCCTCGGGCGGGTCGACGACCAGGTGAAGATCCGCGGCTACCGGGTCGAGCCGGGCGAGGTGGAGGCGGCGCTGCGGCTGCACCCGGGGGTGCGCGAGGTGGCGGTGGTCGCCGACGACTCGGCGGGCGAGCGGCGGCTGGTGGCCCACCTGTCCCCGGCCGTGCCCGGCGAGACGCCGACCGGGCTGCGGGAGTTCCTGGCCGGTGCGCTGCCGGAGTGGCTGATCCCCTCCGCCTTCGTGGTGGTGTCCGAGCTGCCGCTGACGTCCAGCGGCAAGGTGGACCGGGCGGCCCTGCCGCCGGTCCCGGCGGACGGCGAGGGGGCCGCCGCGGTGTCCCCCCGTACCGACCTCGAACGGGACCTGGCGGCGATCGCCGCCGAGCTCCTCGGTCTGGCCTCGGTCGGCGTCACCGACGACTTCTTCGCCCTCGGCGGGCACTCGCTGCTCGCGATGCGGCTGCTCTCCCGGGTCGAGGCCGCCTTCGGGGTACGGGTGGACCTGGGCGAGTACCTGTACGACCCGACGGTCGAGCGGCTCGCGGCCGAGGTGTCCGCCGGCCTGTCCGGCGGGGCGTCGGCGCCGGGGTCGGAAGCGGTGTCCGAAGAGGTGTCCCCGTGACGGGTGACCACCCGGTCTCCTTCGCGCAGAAGCGGCTGTGGATCCTCGACCGGCTCTACCCGGAGTGCCCGGCGTACACCGTCCCGGTCGTCTACCGGATCGACGGCGAGCCGGACGTCGCGGCCCTGGAGGCGGCCCTGAGCGAGCTGGTCCGCCGGCACGAGGTGCTGCGGACCGGCTACCGGATGGCCAGGGGCGCGCTCCGCCAGTCGGTGCGTCCGGCGGAGCCGGTGGCCATCGGGCGGGTGGACCTGACCGGGCACGAGGACGCGGCGGCGGAGGCGGAACGCCGGGCGGCGGCCGCGGCGAGGCGGCCGTTCGACCTGCGCGGGGGCGAGGTGCTGCGCCCGCTGCTGATCACGACGTCGGCGACCCGTCATCTGCTGTGCCTGACCCTCCACCACATCGTCTGCGACGGCTGGTCGCTGGCGCTGCTGGAGAGCGAACTCTCCGCGTGCTACGAGGCGTTCCGGGCCGGCCGGAAGTCCGGACTCCCGCCGCTGACCGAGCAGTACGCGGACTTCGCCCGCTGGCAGGGCGACCGGGTGGCGAGCGCGGCGCTGGACAGGTCGCGCGCCTACTGGCGCAAGCACCTGGCCGGTGTCCCCGCGTTGGCGGGCATCCCGTCCGACCGCCCGCGCCCGGCGGTGTGGAGCTTCGCGGGCGCCCATGTGTCCTTCGAGCTCGGGCCGGAGGCCGTCGCCCGGGTCGACCTGCTGGCCCGGGCCTGCGGCACCACCCCGTACGCCGTGATGCTGGCCGCGTTCGCCGCGCTGGTCCGCGAGGAGGGCGGCGGGCCGGAGGTGGTGGTCGGCGCGCCGGTGGCCCTGCGGGAACGCGAGAGCCACTTCGCGCTGGTCGGCATGTTCGGCAACACGGTCGTGCAGCGGCTCGACGTGCCGAACGGGTCGCCCTTCCGGGAGCTGGTGCTGCGGGCGCGCGACGAGAGCCGGGCCGCGCTGTCCCATCAGGCGCTGCCGTTCGAGCTCCTGGTGGAGGAGCTGAACCCGGCGCGGGACCCGGGCGCCAATCCGCTGTTCCAGCTGATGTTCAGCTACCAGCCGGCGCAGGCGCCCGGCCTGCGGCTCGAAGGCTGCCGGGTGGTGCGGGAGTTCGGGGACACCAGGACCGCGAAGGTCGACCTGTCCCTGTCGCTCACCCGGGACGGCGCGGGCTGCACCGGGCGCCTGGAGTACAGCTCGGACCTCTTCGAGGACTCCACCGCACGGCGGCTCGCCGCGCGGTACGTGACCCTGCTCGCCGGAGCCGCCGCCGAGCCCCTACGACCCATCGGACCGATGCCGTGACCGAGACCGAGCCCGTATCCGAGACAGCCGACGCCGGACGCCCGTCCCTGCTGCGCCACCGTGACTTCATGCTGCTGTGGAGCGGCCAGACGATCAGCGAAGTCGGCTCGATGATCACCCCGTTCGCGCTGCCGTTCCTGGCCGTCACCGCGCTGAACGCCTCCAACTTCCAGGTCGGCCTGCTCACGGCGCTCGGCTCGCTGGCCTTCCTGCTCGTCGCGCTGCCGGCGGGCGTGGTGGTGGACCGGGTCGCCCGGCACCGGCTGATGATGTGGTGCGACGTGCTGCGCGCGGTGGTCGTGGCGACGGTGCCGGTCGCCTGGTACCTGGACACCCTGACGCTCGCCCATCTGTGTGCGGTGGCGCTGGTCACGGGCTCGCTGACGGTGTTCTTCGACGTGGCGTACCAGAGCTATCTGCCGAGCCTCGTCGACAAGGAGGCCCTGATCGACGCGAACGGCAAGCTGGGCACGACCAGTTCGGCCGCCGCCACGCTCGGGCCCACGATGGCCGGCGTGCTGGTCGCGGCGATCGGCGGGGCGCGGGCGCTGGTCGCCGACGCGGTGTCGTTCCTGATGAGCGCCGTGTCGCTGTTCCTGATCCGCACCCCGGAGGCGAAGCCGAGCCTCCCGGACGGGCCGCGCCCGCCGTTTCGGCAGCAGATGGGCGAGGGCCTGGGCTTCGTGGTCCGCCACCCGGTGCTGCGCCGGATCGTGGCCTGCACGGGCACGGTGAACCTGTTCGCGCACATGGCCTCGGCGATGGAGATGCCGTTCCTCATCCGCGAGCTGGGGCTCTCGTCGAGCCAGGCCGGTCTGCTGCTCGCCCTCGGCCCCGTAGGCGGCGTCGTGGGCGGCCTGCTCGCGGGCCGGCTCGCCCGCCGGGTCGGCTCGGCACGCATCATCTGGCTGGCCCCGCTGGCCCTGGGCGTGCCCTCGTACCTGGCCCCGCTGGCGTACCCCGACTGGCGGGTGGTCCTCTACGGGGTCGGCTGGTTCGCCTTCACCTTCGGCGCCGTCGTCTACAACACGGCGCAGGTCACCTACCGGCAGCAGATCTGCCCGCCGGATCTCCTGGGGCGCATGAACGCGGCGGTCCGGTGGATCGTCTGGGGCACCATCCCGCTCGGCGCCCTCCTGGGCGGCGCGCTGGCCACCTGGTTCGGCCTGCGCACCACGATCTGGATCGGCCTCGTCGGCGCGAGCCTCGGCGGCCTGTGGGTCTACTTCTCGCCGCTGCGCGGACTGCGCGACGTGACGCCGGACGCGGAACCGAAGGCGAGCACGGCCGGCTGAGCAGACCGAGCCTACTGGGCCTACTGGGCCGACCAGCAGACCGAACCGACTGAGTCGACCAGGCCGACCAGCCGACCGACCGACCAGGCCGACCAGGCCGACCAGGCCGACCGAGCCGGAGAACGCCGAAGCCCCGCGGGTCGCGTGGACCCGCGGGGCTTCGGCGCGTCACCGTCGCGGCGGCCCGTCAGGATCCGCCGTCCGACTCCCGGACGCGGTCCGCGTCGCAGTAGTCCTGGTGCCAGTACGGGTAGGGCAGTCGCGGGGCGCTGACCTCGTCGAGGGCGGCGTGCTCCTCGGGCGTCAGCGACCAGGTCGTCGCCGCCAGGTTGTCGGTCAGCTGGCGCTCGTTGCGGGCGCCGATGACGACCGAGGTGACGCCCCTTCCGTCCAGCGCCCAGCGCAGCGCGACCTGGGCCGGGCTCACCTCCCGCTCCTGCGCGATCTTGCGCAGGACGTCGATGGTGTCGAAGGTGCGCTCGGGGTCGACGGGCTCGAACCAGCCCACCGCCCGCCGGGTGCCCGGCGGCGGCGTGGCGCCGCGCTCCTGGTGTCCGCTGAGCAGACCGCCGGCGAGCGGGCTCCACACCATGACGCCCACGCCCTCGGCCTCGGCCATGGGCAGCAGTTCCCACTCGACCTCGCGGGCGGCGAGGCTGTACTGGATCTGGTGCGAGGCGAAGCGCTCCAGACCGGCCCGCTCGCTGGTGGCGAGCGCGCGGGTGAGCTGCCAGGACGTCAGGTTCGACGCGCCGACGTAACGGACCTTGCCGGCCCGGACGAGGTCGTCCAGGGCCCGCAGGGTCTCCTCCCACGGGGTGCGGCCGTCCCAGCCGTGCGTCTGGTAGAGGTCGATGTAGTCGGTGCCGAGCCGGCGCAGACTGGCCTCGACCGAGCGCACGATGTGGTGCCGGGACAGACCGCGGTCGTTCGGACCGCTGCTGCCGTCGGGCATCTGCCAGCGCACCTTGGTCGCGATGATCACGTCGTCGCGACGGGTGCCGAGGGCGGCTCCGAGGACCTCCTCGGACTGTCCGGCGGAGTACATGTCGGCGGTGTCGAAGAAGTTGACGCCCGCGTCCATGCTCGCGTGGACGAGCCGCCGGGCCTCGATGGTGTTGAGCTGGCCCATGTGCTGGAACCCGTGGCGGCCCCCGAACGTCATGGTGCCGAGGCAGATCTCGGAGACCTGGAGGCCGGTGCGGCCCAGGTAGCGCATACGCATGTGCATCGTTTCCTTCGGTGTTCGGTGTTCCGCGTCGGCGGGGAGGGTCGCTCAGGACGCCTCGACGGGCACCCGGTGCTCGGCCGCGGGGGCCTCGGCCGCCGCGGTCCGGCCCGGCCGCAGGAAGGCGATGGCGGCGACGGCTGCGAGCAGCAGCGCGCCGGCGGCGATGAGCACGCCGTTCTGGACGCCGTTCAGGACGGCGGCGGGGCCGCTGCCTCCCGCGGACTCGATGCCCGCGGCGGCGACGGTGGCGAGGACCGGGGTGCCGACGGTCACGCCGAGCTGCTGGCCGGTGTAGGCGAGGCCGGTGGCCAGGCCCTGCTCGCGGTCCGGCAGGCCCGAGGTGGCGGTGATCATGTAGCCGACGACCGCGAGGAGGTGGCCGAAGCCGCCGGTGGCGGTGGCGATGAGGAGCAGCGGCATGCCCTGGGCGGCGTCGAGGAAGAAGAGCGAGGCCGTGCTCACGGCCTGCAGCAGCAGACCGTAGACGAGGGCGCGGTGGACGCCGATCGCTCCGATGATCTTGGCGGCGAAGGCGCCGCCGAGGACGGCCGCGATACCGAGGGAGGCGAAGGAGAAGCCGGCGTTGAGCGGGCTCATGCCGCGCACCTGCTGCATGTACAGGGTCAGCAGGAACACCATGCCCGTCATCATCGCGAAGGTGATCAGGCCGGTGGTGTTGCCCCAGCTGACGGTGCGGCGGCGCAGCACCTTCAGGTCCACGAGGGGTGCGGAGACCCGGGACTCGATGGCGAAGAAGGCGATGAGGAGGACGAGTCCGGCGGCGAGGGAGACCAGGGTGGTGGTGGAGCTCCAGCCGTTGCGCTCGGCGGAGGTGATGCCGAAGATCACCGAGAGGAGGCCGCCGGTGACGGTGACGGCGCCGAGGAGGTCGAGCCTCGGGGTCTCCTCGTTGCGGCTCTCCTTGATGAGGATCGGGGCGGCGATGACGGCGAGGACGCCGACGGGGACGCTGATGAAGAGCGTCACGCGCCAGCTGGTGAAGTCGGTGATGACGCCGCCGAGGACCACGCCGGACAGGAAGCCGAGCGACAGCAGGGCGCCGTTGATGCCGAGCGCGCGGTCGCGCTGGGGGCCCTCGGCGAAGCTGGTGGTGAGCAGGGACATCGCCGCCGGGGTGAGCATGGCGGCCGCGACGCCCTGGGCGGCGCGGGCCGCGAGCAGGAAGCCGGGGGTGGGGGCGAGGCCGCCGGCGAGGGAGGCGACCGTGAAGAGGGTCATGCCGACGATGAACCAGTTGCGCCGGCCGTAGAGGTCGGCGACGCGGCCGAAGAGCAGCAGCAGACCGCCGGAGGGCAGGGCGAAGGCGGTGACCACCCACTGGAGGTCGCTCAGCTTGAAGCCGAGGTCCTCGCCGAGCGCGGGGAGGGCGACGCTGAGGATGGAGAAGTCGAGGGCGAGCATGAACTGCGCGCCGCACAGCAGGGCGATGATGAGCCACTGGCGGGTCGTGAACGGCGTCTTGCCGGTCATCGGAGTGACGGATTCGGAGGTCATGACAGAAGGCTGGCAATTATCAAGATGCTGTGGGGAGCCCGAACGTATCCTGGGTTTATGACCACCAGTCTCAACGCGGTACGTGAGCCCCGTCGTCGGGAGGAGCTCAGGAACTTTCTGCGCGCACGCCGGGCCCGCCTCAGGCCCGAGGACGTGGGCCTTCCCCCGGGCGCGCGCCGTCGCACACCGGGGCTGCGCCGGGAGGAGGTCGCGCTGCTGGCGGGCATGGGCGCCTCCTGGTACACCTGGCTCGAACAGGGCCGGGACATCAAGGTGTCGGAGCAGGTCGTGGCGGCGATCAGCCGGGCGCTGCTGCTCGACCCGGTGGAGCGGGACCACCTGTATCTGCTGGTGGGGATGAACCCGCCGCAGCGCGCGGCGGACGAGCTCCCGGACACGGCGCAGTTGACCGCCCTCCTGGAGGGCTGGATGCCCAGTCCGGCGTATGTGATCGACCGGTGCTGGGACATCGTGGGGCTCAACCGGGCGGCCGGCCTCGTCTTCGGCTTCGACGAGCGGGACACCAACTGCCTGGTGTCCTTCTTCACCAACCCGGCGTTCCGGGCCCGCCATCGGTACTGGGCGGAGGTCGCCCCCGGCCTGGTGTCCGAGTTCCGCAGGGACGCCGCCCGTTACCCCGCGGAGTCGCGGTTCTCGGCGATCTCGGACCGGTTGACGCAGGAGAGCGAGGAGTTCGCGGAGCTGTGGTCCCGCTACGAGCTCTCGGCGACGAACCGGGGCACGAAGGCGATCGACCATCCGCGGGCGGGGCTGATGATCTTCGACCACTCCGTGCTCGAGATTCCGGACCGGCCGGGCATCAGGCTGATGCTGCACACGGCGCAGGCCGGTACGAAGACCCGCGAGAAGGTCGTGGAACTGCTCGGGCGGGACGAGCGGAAGGGCCGGATCTCCCTGGTCGAGGCGGGCTGAGCGGCACAAAAAGCCCTGGTGGGAGCGCCGTTCGGAGGTCTCACAAGAGAACGACTGAAGCCCCGGTGGAGACCGGCTCGGAAAGTCAAGACAGACCTCACCTCAGTGACAATGCTCTGATACACATGGCTGCGATCGGTTCCCGTGAGCAGAGGAGATCCCGTGTTCCAGAAGAGCAGGCTCATCACCGCAGGCGCCGCCGCCGCGGTGGCGCTCGGCGTCGGATTCACCAGCCAGCCCGTCGCCTCGGCCAGCGCCACCGGCGACCTCCCCCCGGTCAGCTCGGTCACGCTGAGCCAGGGCACCACCTCGGCGCCCTTCAAGATCAGGGCCGACGGCAACCGCAAGGTCCTGTACCGCAAGGCGATCGTGCAGCCGGGCGCCTCCACCGGCTGGCACTACCACCTGGGCGAGGAGATCGCCGTCATCAACTCCGGGACGTTCACCCGGATCGACGGCTCGGACTGCACGGCGAAGGCGTACGGCCCGGGCGAGTCGCTCGTCGAGCCCGTGGGCCCGGACACCGTGCACATGGGCATCAACAAGGGCACCGAGCCCGTGGAGCTGTACGTCGTCGACATCATCCCCACGACGGCCACCGGCCCGACCACCGCCGCGCCGGACCCGGGCTGCGACATCGACGCGGCGATCGCGAAGATCAAGCCCAAGAGCAAGAGCGCCGGAGCCAACTGATGCGTCTGCCGAGCCCGCTGGGCATCTCGGGCCCCACGCTCTGGCTGCCCTCCGGCCGGCAGAGCGCGGCGGACGCGGTCGCGCGTGGACTGACGGACGCCGAGACGGCCGCCGAACTCGGGCACTCCGGACTGCCGGTGGCCGACCTGGCGCCGCCGGAGATGGCGGTCGAGGCCGGCCGCGAGGCCCTCGCCGCGGCCGGGGTCGACCCCGGCTCCGTCGGCCTCCTGATGCACGCCTGGATCCACTACCAGGGGCACGACCTGTGGTCCCCCGCGCACTACGTCGCCGACCGGGTCGGGGCCCACGACGCGCTGCCCCTCGGCGTCCAGCAGGTGTGCAACGGCGGCGCGGCGGCCGTGGAGCTGGCCGCCGCCCGGCTGTTCGTCGAGCCCGGGCTCGGGCACGCGCTGCTCACCACCGCCGACGCCTTCGCCGAGCCCGGCTTCGACCGCTGGAGCGGGGACTACGGCATCGCCTACGGCGACGGGGCCACCGCCCTCGTCCTGCACCACCTGCCGGATCACGAGGGCGGCCGGCCGGCCGATCTGGTCCTGCACGCGGTGTCGACGGTCGCCGCTCCCTCGCTCGAGCGCATGCACCGCGGCGACGACCCGTTCAGCCCGGCCGCCCGCTCGCTCGGGCCGCGGGTCGACATCCGCCGCACCAAGAAGGCGTTCCTCCAGGCGGGAGGCATGGAGGCCTTCGCGGAGGCGAGCGCCAGGTCGCTGCAGAACGCCGTGGAGTCCTGCCTGGCGGCCGCCGGGCTCTCCGCGACGGGCGACACGCCGCTGCGTTACGTGGTGGCGCCGCGGCTCGGCCGCAAGACCCTGGATCTGGCCTATGTGCCGCCGCTGTCCAAGCTCACCGGGGCGGAGCTGCTGCTGCCCGGCGAGGAGACCGGGCACCTGGGGGCCGGTGACGCCGCGGCCAGCCTCGCGGAGCTGCACGCCCGGCGGATGCTGGGCCCCGGCGAGTACGCCCTCGTGGTGAGTGCCGGCGCCGGCTTCACCTGGTCGTGCCTGCTGGTCAGCGGAACCTGACAGATTCTCTATGGATCCGCCCACATATGGCGATCGGCCGGGGGAAGCCCCGGCCGATCGCCATATGCGCGTCGCGCGGGCCCGAACGGCCCCCGCCGGCCGGCTACATCGCCGACGCC
Organism: Streptomyces sp. NPDC020422; assembly: GCF_044386705.1. Classification (NCBI taxonomy): domain Bacteria; kingdom Bacillati; phylum Actinomycetota; class Actinomycetes; order Kitasatosporales; family Streptomycetaceae; genus Streptomyces; species Streptomyces sp. NPDC020422. The sequence continues at coordinate 258,103 of NZ_JBIRVJ010000011.1, forward strand.
AGGGTGCGCAGGGTGCTGCCCATGCCCCGGCGCTCCTGCCGCGGCAGAACGGGCCGATGGGTGTCCAGGGACGGCTCCCCGCGCAGGATGTCCTGCTCCATCTGGACCAGGAACGGCGAGGGTTCCAGGCCCAGCTCCTCCACGAGGCGGGCCCGCAGCCGCCGCATCACGGCGAGCGACTCGGCCCGCCGGCCACAGCGGTAGAGCGCGAGCATCAGGTGCCGGTGGAAGTTCTCGTGGAGCGGGTGCCGGGCGGCGAGCCCGGTAAGCTCCGGAACCAGGGTGTGGTGGGCACCGCGCTGGAGGTCCGCGTAGATACGCTGCTCCAGGGTGCACAGCAGGGACTCGTCCAGATGGACGATCCGGGCGCCGAGCAGTTCTCCGGCCTCCACGTTGACAAGCGCCGGTCCACGCCACAGCGATGCCGCCTGGTGGAGCAGATCGGAGCCCTCGACGAATTCGCCGCGCTGGACCGCGGCGTTGCCGGCCGCGGTCAGCGTCTCGTATTCGGAGATGTCGAGCTTGACCCTCTGCGTGGACAGCACATAACTGCTGCCCTCGGTGATGAGGATTTCTTCGGCAATTTCGTTGACGGTCTTCTTGAGGGCCTCCGCGAAGATACGGCGGACCTGCCCGATATACGTCTGAATCGTTGCGGTGGCCGTACGGGGAGGATTGCTCCCCCACAGCTCCTGAACCAGCGCGTTGACCGATACCGCGCTGTCGGCATTGACAGCAAGGAGAGCCAGCAGACGGCGCGGCTTGGGCGCGAGAGCGACCAACTCCATGTCATCGTCGAATACGGCCATCGGTCCCAGGACATGAATCTGCACAATTTCCCCCTCATTGGCACATCCACACCACTCTACGGGGAAACGGTCCACCCATTCCCCCCGGTGTATGTACCTGACACGAGTCATGACCAGCTTAGCAGGAACTCGCCAGAAGACGCTTTTCAGCCCCTCCTCGAACGCAATGTTTACGGGCTGGAACCTTCGCTGTTACCTGCCTCACAGACGAAAAGACGAAGGCCGCATTGAATTGCCTGTCGGCTAATTCAATGCGGCCTTCCGCACCTCTCGGAGATATACCCCCGAGGGGTTTATTTGAGAGTGCCGAGAACGGTGATGCTCCGCTCCAGGTACTCCTCGAACTGGGCCCTTTCCTCGGGCGTGAACTCGGCGCCCAGCGCACCCTCGACGGCCAGGGCCGCCTTGTCGGCCTTCTTCGCGATGGCACGGCCGGCCCGGGTGGCCCGGTTGACCACGACCTTCTGGTGCAGCTCCGAGGGTTCCCGGAAGACCAGGTCGGCCTTCTCCAGGTTGGTCAGCACCGTCGCCATCGTCTGGGGCGTGACCATGCATTCGCGTGCGAGCTGGGCCGCGGACATGCCGTCCGAGACCGACAGCAGCAGCAGAACCGAGTACTGGGGCACCGTCAGGCCGTACTCCCGCAGCACGTCCGTCTTGCAGCCGATCAGGGCCTGCTCGGCCCTCTTGATCGTGTGCCCGAGTCGACCTGCGGCGACCGTCTCCGTCGTCGTCTTCGCCATATCAATAGTCTCGCATACCGCAGAAGACGAAGCAGTAGTCGTGCATTGTCTCCGCCGCCCCGGCCGACCGCCGTTTCCCGGGGCGCGGACGGTCACCGGACCGCCCGACGCCTGGCCGGGGGGATCGCGCAGGTCAGCCGCGCGGTGCAGGTGCGCCGGCCCTGTTCGTCACGGATGACGATCTCGTAGGTGGCGGTGTGCGTACCGACGTGCAGCGGTCGGCACTCACCCCTGACCCGGCCCGAGCGCGCCCCGCCGTGGTGGGTGCAGGACAGCTCCTGGCCGACGATGATGCGGTCGGCGCCCGCGTGCGTCCAGGCGGCGAGCGAACCGAGCGTCTCGGCCAGCACCGCGTTGGCCCCGCCGTGCAGCAGGCCGATCGGCTGGCGGTTGCCGGCCACCGGCATGGTGCCGATCACCAGGTCCGGCTCGCAGACCTCGATCTCGATGCCGAGGCGCTCCACCAGCTGCTCGTCGACGTAGGGGGACAGGACCTCGACGGGTCCGAGGGCGGTCTGTGTCATGAGCCGCCCCCTCAGCGCGCGGAGGCGGGCTCGGGCGTCGCCGCGGAGGGCTCGCCGGCGGCTTCGGTCGCGGCCTCGGCCGCCCCCGGGCCCTTGAGCAGGCTGCCGACGACCACGGCGGTGACCGCGCAGGCCGCCGCGACGATCCACATGGTGGTGTGCAGGCCGGAGGCGTAGGCGTCGGACATCGCGGCCACCGCGCGGTCGCGGACCTCGCCCGCCGGCAGCGTCTCGGCGGCCGCGTTCAGGCCGCCCTGCAGGGCGCGCGAGGTCAGCGCGTCCGCGCCGCCCTGGAAGGCGGAGACCGCCTTCTCGTCGAGGGCGCTCTTGGTGAGCGCCGTGACGAGAGCGCCCAGGCCGGCCATGGAGACCGCGTCCGAGGTGAGGCGCACCGTGTTGAACATGCCGGCGGCCATGCCCATCCGCTCGGGCTCGACGGACGAGACGGCCGCGCCGTCCAGGATGCCGAGCGAGATGCCGTAGCCGATGCCCAGGAAGAGCAGCGGGCCGGCCAGCACGGCGGTCGAGGCGCCCGGCTCGACCACGGTCAGCCAGGCGGCGCCGACGGCGGAGAAGGCGAGCAGGACGACGAACAGCGCGCGCTGCGAGACCTTCTGCGCGACCATGCCGGTGAGGGCGGGCATCACCAGCGAGGGGCCGGTCAGCAGCAGCAGGACCAGGCCGATCCGGGCGGCCGACATGCCGCTGGTGGAGGTGAGGTACGGCGGCAGCACGATGACGAGCGCGACGAAGCTGAACGCCAGCACCAGCGGCACCAGGCAGACGGCGAGGAACTGCGGGCGGGCGAAGAGCCCCAGGTCGAACATCGGGTTCTCGGAGCGGCGCTCGACCCCCACGAAGGCGGCGAGCAGGACCACGCAGCCGACGGCCGAGGCGAGCACGATCGGGTCGGTCCAGCCGCGGCCCGGGCCCTCCACGAGGGCGAGGACGAACAGGGCGATGCCGAAGCCGAAGACGAAGGTGCCGGCCCAGTCGAAGCGGGGACCGCGGTTCGGTTCGGTGCGGGGCAGCAGCGGGGTGCTGAGCAGGACGAGCGCGGCGACGCCGGCGAGCACGAGGAAGACCGAGCGCCAGCCCCACAGGTTGACCAGGACGCCGCCGAACATCGGGCCGAACGCGAGGCCCGCGCCCAGGAAGGTGCCGAAGAGTCCGAACGCCTTCACCCGTGCGGGGCCGTCGAAGGCCTGGGCGACGATCGCGGTGATGGAGGCGAGGGCGGCACCGCTGCCGAAGCCGGAGATGGCGCGCGAGACGTCGAGCAGCAGGATGCTGTTGGAGAGACCGGAGACGGTCATCCAGAAGGCGAAGAAGGCCATGCCCCAGGTGAACATCCTGCGGTGGCCCACGCGGTCGGCGAGCGAACCCATCGCCGCGAGGCTGCTGGACGCGGTCAGCATGTAGCCGTCGACCACCCACTGGGCAGCGGCGAGGGAGCTGTGCAGGTCGGCGCCGATGTCGGGGACGGCCACGGACGGGCCGGTCACCACCAAGGTCATCAGTGGGCCGACGACGCACGCCGCGGCGAGTGTCGCCCGCGGGTTGCCGGTGGTCACGGAGAATCACCCCTGTTCTGTCTGTTCGTAAGCAGGTATGTGTAAGAACTCTGTCATAGAGTAGAGGCCTGAACATGTCGGCTGTCAATGTCGTATGGCAGAGTTCTGCATGAAGACGAGGTCCTGTCACAGGAATCGAGAGGGCGGGACGTCAATGGGCACAACGGGAGAGGCGGTGCGCACGCAGATGCGCAGGATCCAACTGGGCGGTTCGCAGAGGACTTTCGCGGCCGTCGGCCTCGGCTGCATGGGCATGTCGTGGGGGTACGACGAGCTGGGCCGGGACGAGAACGAGTCCATCGCGGTCGTACGGCACGCCCTCGACCTCGGCGTCGACCTGATCGACACGGCCGACCAGTACGGCCCGTTCACCAACGAGGTGCTGGTCGGCAAGGCGCTGCGGGGCCACCGCGACAGGGCCCTGCTGGCCACCAAGGGCGGGCTCGTCGTGGACGACCCGGCCACCTACAAGAGCCACCGGGACGGCCGGCCCGAGTATCTGCGCTCCGCCGTCGAGGCGAGCCTGCAGCGGCTCGGCGTCGAGCACATCGACCTCTACCAGCTGCACCGGATCGACCCCGAGGTGCCGGTCGAGGAGAGCTGGGGCGCGCTCGCGGAGCTGGTGAAGGAGGGCAAGCTCGGCTCGATCGGGCTCTCCGAGGCCTCGGTCGACGAGATCGGCCGGGCGCACGCGGTGCACCCGGTCGCGTCCGTGCAGAGCGAGCTGTCCCTGTGGACCCGCGAGGCCCTGAAGGACGGCGTGGTCGAGTACTGCGGGCGCGAGGGCATCGCCTTCGTCGCGTTCGCCCCGCTCGGCCGCGGCTTCCTGTCCGGGCTGATCAGCAGCCCGCAGGACCTGCCGAAGGTCGACGGCCGGCACCGCATCCCGCGCTTCCAGCCCGAGGCCATCAGCGCCAACCAGGAGATCGTCGACCGGGTGCGGAACCTGGCCGACCGCCTCGGCGCGACGCCCGCGCAGGTGGCGATCGCCTGGGTGCTGGCCCAGGGCGAGCACGTGGGCGTCATCCCCGGCACCAAGACCCGGCGCTACCTGGAGGACAACGTCGAGGCCGGGTCCCTGACCCTGCCGCCCGAGGCCCTCGCCGAACTGGCGGACCTGCCGGAGGCGGTCGGCGCCCGCTGACCCGCTCCGTTCCACGGCACACGCCGAGGGGGCGCCTCGTCCGAGGCGCCCCCTCGTGCTCGTTCCCGCCGGCTACACCGGCTGGCGGCGCGTGCCCGGCATCAGGGTGGCGGGGACGACCGGCCAGCCCTTCTCGGCCGCGTGGGCCGTCATCCGCGGGTTCCCTCCGACGACCGTCGGGTGACCCACCATGCCCAGCATGGTCAGATCCCCCGGGTCGTCGCCGTACGCGTAGCAGTCGGCCGGATCCGCACCGAACTTCGCCAGCGCCTCCCGGACCGCGTCGGCCTTCGCCTCGCCGAACATCGCGTGCCGGATCGCACCCGTCATGCGCCCGTCCGCGTCCAGGTCCGGCTCGGTGCACAGCACGAGGTCGATGCCCAGGTCGTCGGTGATCGGGTGGAGCGTCGCCGGCCAGGAGCCGGAGATGACCACCGTGTGGTGCCCGGCCTCCTGGTGCTGGCGCAGCCGGGCGACCGTCGGCTCGATGAACGGCGCCCCGCGCTCCCGCAGGTGCACGTACCACTGCCGGGCCTCGTCGACCAGGTCGTCCCAGGGGACGCCGGCGAACAGCTCGTAGAACTTGGCCACCACCTCGACCGGCGTCACGCCCATGGACGCCAGCCGCCGCAGCGGCTCGACGACCCGCTCGTACGCGGCGCCGGTGACGTCTCCCTCCTGCTTCATGCGGTGCCGCAGCAGCGAGAACGGCGTCTTCATCGCGACGAGCGTCTCGTCGGCGTCGAAGAAGGCCACCACCGGGCGGGAGTGACCGGTGACGAGGGGCGGGAGGGCGGGGGTGGTGGTCAAGACCGGCTCCTGAGGTGTGCCGCTCGGGTGAGCAGTCGCGTGATGTCCTGCGGGCGCCCGGGGTCGACCCGCGCGAGCAGATGGCCGTCGGGGCGCACGACCGCCACGACGGGGCCCCGGCCGAGTGCCCGGGCCAGGCCCCGGGGAACGGCACGGGACAGATCGAGTACGGGGGTGCCCTCGGGCAGCTCCCTGCGGACCAGGTCGCGCGTCCCCTGCCAGTCCGCCGGCGGGGTCCGGGTGCCGGGCCACAGCAGCACGGTGTGCCGGTCACGGTCGATCGCGGGCCAGCCGCCGCCGTCGAGGCGGGGGGCCGCGGACCCGCTGACCCGCAGCGGCATCCGGGGATGCCGGTCGCCGTCGTAGCTGACGGCCGTCTGGCTCAGCTGCGGAGCCAGCTTGCGCTGGAAGAGACCGGTCCGGTCGGCCGCGGTGAAGGCGGCGTTCCGCAGCGCGACCTTGGCGGGCGTGTCGACCAGACCCGCCTTGGTCAGCAGCGCCGTCGAACGGGCCACCTCGTGGGAGACGGCGCGGCGTTCGGAGTCGTACGAGTCGAGGATCGACTCCCCGAACTCCCCGCGCAGCACGCCGGACAGCTTCCACGCCAGGTTGAACGCGTCCTGCATGCCGGTGTTCATGCCCTGGCCGCCGGCCGGGCTGATCACATGGGCGGCGTCGCCCGCGAGGAAGCAGCGGCCGCTGCGGAAGGCGGAGGCGATCCTGACCCGCACCCGGAAGGAGCCGCTCCACAGCAGCTCCTCGACATGGCTGCGGCCGGCCGCCCGGTCGTCGACGACCTGCTGGAACATCTCGCGGGGCGGCGGGTTGTCCTCGTCGTACGCCTCGTGCGGCACGTTCAGGGCGATGCGGTGGACGCCGTCGCCCATCGGGCCGAGCACGATGGCGCCGCTCGGCGCGTAGCAGTAGTGCGAGAGGTCCTCGGAGAGGCTGGTGGTCAGCCGGGCGTCGGTGATCGCGAACGACACGTCGACCGGCGGGCCGTCGTAGGCGATGCCCAGCTCCTTGCGGACGGTGCTGTGCGCGCCGTCCGCGCCGACGACCCAGTCCGGCTCCAGCTCCTCGATCCGGCCGTCCTCGTGCTCCAGCTTGACCTTGGGGCCGTCCGCCGCGTTGTCGAGGGCGGTGAGCCGGACGCCCTGCTCGACCTCGCCGCCGAGCGCGACGAGGCGTCGGCGCAGCACCCCCTCGGTGTCGTTCTGCGAGAGGGTGAGGGCGAACGGGTAGGGCGAGTCGGGCAGTTTGCTCATCCACGCGGTCGCCAGTCGCCGGCCGCGCGCGTAGAAGGCGGTGCCGGCGAGGCGGTGCCCCGTGTCGAGCAGCTCCTCGGTGACCCCGATCCGGTCGAGCAGTTCGAGGTTGCGCGGCCAGACGACGTTCGCGCGGGAGTGCGCGGTGTGTCCGCGGCCGGCGTCCACGACACGGACCGCGATGCCCTGCTGCAGCAGTTCGCACGCGACGACCAGGCCGACCGGGCCGGCGCCGACGACGAGGACCGACTGCCCGGGGCGGGTGTCCGTCAGGCCGCCCACATCAGGCCTCCGTTGACCTCGACCACGCTGCCGTTGACGTACGAGCTCTCCTGCGAGGCGAGGAAGACGGCGGTCGCGCCGACCTCGGAGGGACGGCCGAGGCGCCCGGACAGCAGGCGGCCGCGGTAGCTCTCCCAGGCGCGCTCGTTGGAGGCCAGCTCCTTGCCCATGCCCTCGTCGATGTAGCCGGGCGACAGGCAGTTGACGGTGATGCCCTTGGGGGCGAGCTCGACCGCGGAGGTCCGGGTGAACATCTCCACGGCGGCCTTGCTGGCGCTGTAGGCGGCGGCACCGATCGCCGCCCGGCCCGCGACGCAGGACGACACGTTGATGATGCGGCCGCCGATGCCGGTGGCCTCGCGGCGGGCCGCCATCGGGGCGATCACGGCGCGCGTGCAGAGGAACACGCCGGTCAGGTTGGTGGCGAGCGTGGTGTTCCAGTCGTTCACCGAAAGCCGGGCGATCTTGCCGTCGCGGCTGACGCCCGCGTTGTTGACGAGGACGTCGACTCCGCCGAAGGTCTCGGTCGCGGCGGCGATCAGGCCGTCCACCGAGGCCTCGTCGGTGACGTCGGTGTGGTGGAAGAGCAGTCGGTCGCCGTGCTCGTCGGCGAGCTCCTTGATGTCGTACGGGTTGCGCGCGGCGACCACGACCGAGGCGCCCTCCCTCAGGAAGGACTCGGCTATCGCCCGCCCCAGGCCCCGTGTGCCGCCAGTGATGACGGCCGTCTGTCCGTCGAGCCTCATGGCTCCTCCATCCGATGCTGCGTGTGGTGTGCGTGTGGGGGGGGCCGGTGCGCCGGCGGGGAAGGGGCCCGCCGGCGCACCGGGTCGGGGCGTCAGTACCAGTTCAGGAGCGCCGCGCCCGCGGTCATGCCGCCGCCGACGGAGGCCATCAGGACCCGCTCGCCGCGCTGCAGCGGCCGCTCCCGGTGCGTGGCGTGCAGGGTGAGCGGTACCGAGGCGGCGACGGTGTTGCCCAGGTGCGGCGCGGTGTACGCGACGCGGTCCGGGTCGATGCCGGCCTCCTTGACGAAGGTCTCCAACAGCCGGGTGTTGGCCTGGTGGAAGACGAACCGGTCGATGTCCTCCAGGGCGAGGCCGGTGTCGTCGAGCGTCTGCGCCGTCAGCTTGGCCAACACCGCGAGGGCGTAGTCGCGCACCGCGCGCCCGTCCATCCGGAAGTAGTGCTTGCCGGCCTCGCGGGCCTCGGCGTCGAGCGGTGTCCGGGTGCCGCCGCCCTCCACGCCCACGTAGTGGTGGAACTCCCCGTCGGTGACCAGGTGCACCGACTGCAGGCCGTAGCCCTCGGGCACCTCGCCGAGCAGCACCGCGCCCGCGCCGTCGCCGAAGAGGCTCACGGTGCGCCGGTCGGACCTGTCCATGATCGTGGAGAACATGTCGGCGCCGACCAGCAGCACGTGCCTCCCGTGCCGGCCGGCCTTCAGCAGCCCCTCGGCGACCGACAGGCCGTAGAGGAAGCCGCTGCAGACGGCGTTGATGTCGAAGGCGGGCAGGGTGGAGAGACCCAGCTTGTGCTGGAGGATCGCCGCGGTCGAGGGCTGCGGCACGTCCGGGGTGCTGGTCGCCACGACCAGCGCGCCGAGCCGCTCGCGGACCTCGTCCGAGACGCCCTCCAGTGCCTCGCGGGCCGCGTGCAGGGCCAGGTCGGACGTGGTGGTGCCGGGCTCGGCGTACCGGCGCGTGAGGACGCCCGTCCGCTCGGTCACCCAGGACTCGGGCATCCCCGTCCAGGCGCTGATCTGCTGGTTGTCGACCACCGTGTCGGGTGTGTAGGAGCCGATCGACAGGACACCGACGGGCATGTTTTACCTTCCCTGTGCTTGGTGAATGGTGGTGGGTCGTACGGCGCGGGGCGTCAGTGGCCCATGCCGAGCCCACCGCTGACCGGCAGCACGGCGCCGGTGATGTACGAGGCCTCCTCGCCGGTGAGGAACCGCACGGCGGCGGCCACCTCGTCGGCGGTGCCGGCCCGGCCCAGCGGCGTCATCGCCAGGTACTGGTCCATGCGGGCCGGCCGCACCTCGCGCAGCATGTCCGTCTCGACGAGCCCGGGGGCGACGACGTTGACGGTGATGCCGCGGCTGCCGAGCTCCCAGGCGAGGGAACGGGCGAGACCGACGAGGCCGGCCTTGGCGGCGGTGTAGTTGGTCTGCCCGGGCGATCCGGTGAACGCGACCGCCGAGGAGATCAGCACCAGCCGGCCCCAGCGCCCGCCGAGCATGCCCCGGGCCGCGTGTTTGGCGACCCGGATGACCGACCGCAGGTTGGTGTCGAGGACGGTGTCGACGGCGTCGTCGTCGAGGCCGAGCAGCAGCCCGTCCCGGGTGATGCCGGCGTTGGCGACCAGCACCTCCACCTCGCCCTGGGCGGCCGCGACCTCCTTGAAGGCGCGTTCCACCTGCGCCTCGTCGGTGACGTCGCAGCGCACCCCGAACAGTCCCCGGGGAGGTTCTCCGGTGCGGTACGTGACGGCCACCCGGTCGCCGCGCGCGGCGAGCGACCGGGCGACGGCCAGACCGATGCCGCGGTTGCCGCCGGTGACGAGGACGGAGCGGCCCGAGGGTCCGGGAGCCGTGGTCATGCCGGCGTCACCACGATCACCGCGTTCTGGCCGCCGAAGCCGAACGAGTCGTTGACCGCCGCGCCGATCGGCATCGGCCGGGCCTCCTTGGCCACCACGTCCACCCCGATGCCCGGGTCCAGGCTGTTCAGGTTGGCCGTCGGCGGGACGAGCTGCCGCTCCACGGCGAGCACCGTGTAGACCGCCTCGGCGGCGCCGGCGGCGCCCAGCAGGTGCCCGACGACGCCCTTGGTGGAGGTGACGGCGGGCTTCTCGCCGAAGACCCGGCGGAGCATCCCGGCCTCGGTGATGTCGTTCAGCGGCGTCGACGTGCCGTGCGCGTTGACGTGGTCGACCTCGGAGACGTCGACCAGGGCGTCGGCGAGCGCCGCGCGTACGGCCCGCTCGGCGCCTCCGCCGGTGGGGTCGGGCGCAGAGGCGTGGTGGCCGTCGGCCGAGGCGCCGAAGCCGGAGACGCGGGCCCTGATGCGGGCGCCGCGCGCCCGGGCGTCCTCGACCCGCTCCAGGACCAGCATGGCCGCGCCCTCGCCGGCGACGAAACCGTTGCGGTCGGCGTCGAAGGGGCGGGAGGCCGTGGCCGGGTCGTCGCGCCGGGTGGACAGCGCGCCGGCCCGGGCGAGGCTCGCCATGGCGGTCGGGGACATCGCGGCCTCGGCACCGCCGGCCAGGACGATGTCGCAGACCCCGGACTCGAGGAGCGCGCGGGCGTACCCGATCGCCGTGTTGCCGGAGGCGCAGGCGGTCGAGACGACCTGGTTGGGGCCGAGTGCCTTGAGGTCCATGGCGATGTAGCCGGCCGTCATGTTGACCGGGCCCATCACCATGAGCAGCGGCGAGACGAACTCGGGCCCGTCGGCGAGGTGCTTGCCGTGTTCGCGTTCGACGGTGGACCAGCCACCGAGCGAGGTGCCGACCACGACGCCGACGCGGGGGCCGTCCCAGGCCGCCGGGTCGAGCCCGGCGTCCTCGACGGCCTGCCGGGCGGCGACCACGCCGAAGTGGCTGATCGGGTCCATCCGGACGGCGCTGCGCCGCCCCAGCAGGGCGCCCGCGTCGAAGTCCGGCACGCGGCAGGAGAAGTCGACGGGCAGACCGGCCAGGTCCGGGTCGGCGGCCGCGGTGGACCGTCCCGACCAGACCCGCTCGAAGTTGGCCTCGACGCCGAGGCCGGCCGGGGTGACCAGGCCGACGCCGGTGACCGCCACGTCGAAGCGCTTGGTGCGCCCGCCGGGGCGCTGAGTCGGGATGCCGGTCATCAGGCCGCCGCCACCTTGCCGTCGATCTCGGCGAGGATGTCGGCGAAGGTGTTCTCCGGGGTCAGCCCGGTCTCGTCGATCTGGACGCCGAACTCCTTCTGGACGATGACGCTGAGCTCGATCAGCGCGAGGGAGTCCAGGTCGAGCTGGTCGAAGGTGGAGGTGGTGTCGAGCTCCTCGGCGGGCACGCCGAGCTTGTCGGAGACGAGGGCGAAGAGACGGTCCTGGTTGGCGGACATGAGGGTTCTCCTTGGAGTGGGATGGGTGTTCGCGTGATGCGGAGTGATCGGTTCGTGGTGCGGCCGGTCAGCGCTTGCTGACGACGGCCGCGGTGAAGGTGAATCCGCCGCCGCCGTTGAGCACGAGTGCGTGTGCTCCGGGCCGCAGCTGGTTCGAGCGGGCCAGGTCGGCGAGGGAGGCGTTCAGGTCGCCCGCCCCCACGTGCCCGGTGGCCCGGCCCAGGTCGAGCACCTGCGCGGAGGTGACGTCCCGGAGCGGGGGGATGTAGGCCTCGTTCATCGCCTTGGTGCCCAGCCGCGGGATCACGGCGTAGTGCAGCCGCGGGTCGTCGCCGGTGAGTCCGGCGTCGGCCAGGCACTCCTCGACGACGGCGCGGATGCGGTCGGCGGCGGTCTTGACGAAGAACTCGACGCCGTACGCCTTGATGAAGGCGCGCTTGGTGCGCCGCACGTCGATCATCGGGCTGTGCCCCATCGGCGTGGCGTTGAGCTCGTCGCCCTCGCGGTGCATCACCTCCAGTTCGGAGGCCGTGCGGGTGGCGAGCGAGTGCAGCATCAGGTCCGGGGCGAAGTCGTGTCCCGAGCCGGGTTCCGCCGTGCCGGTGGTGCGGTGGACGAGTACGGCGGTGGCCGCGTCGCCGGCCGCCATCCCGTAGTCGCTGCGCCAGCGGTGCCAGCTCGGCATCAGGAAGCGGTCGGCGGTGGTGACCAGGGCGGGGCCGGCGGCCGGGTCGCCCTGGAGCCGGCTCGCGGCCAGTTCGATGCCGATGGCGCCGCCGTTGCACTGCTGGAGCAGTCCGATCGGCACCGCGTGGTCGGCGCCGATCCGGCGGGCGATGTAGTGCGGGGCGGACCAGGCGTCGTGGCCCTGGTGGTGGACGCTCGCGTGCAGGACGAGGGAGAGCGCTTCGGGGCGGGCGCCGGAGAGCTTGAAGAGGCAGTTGGCGGCCTTGACGGCCATGTCCGGCGGCGCGGTGTGCTCGCTGACCGGGAGGGAGGTGTAGCCGAGTTCCCGGGCGGTGCGGGCGTCGATGTCACCGGAGGCGACGGCCTCCTCGGTGGTCTGGATGCCGTCCGGGTACCAGGCCGTGGCCGAGAGGCCCAGGGGCGCGTGCAGTTTCACGGGCCGTCACCTGCCGTCCGTGCCGGGCAGCGGCAGGGCCGCGACCTCGACCTCGGCCGTGCAGACGGACTCCCCGTCCTGCCGGAAGTCGACGGTGAGGCGCTCGCCTTCGGAGGGCGTCACGAGGACGTCGACCGGGCTGTCCAGCTCCACGAAGCGGCGGAACGTGGCGCCGAAGGCGCGGGCGTACCGCTGCTCGGCCCGCCCGCCCGAGGCGAGCACGGCGGCCTGGCGGGCCGCCTCCATGAGGGCCATCGCCGGTACGTGGTCCAGGGGGTGGTCGTACATGGCCGCGTGCTGCACCGGGACGTCGAGGAGCGCGCGCAGCGCGGTCGTGTCGTCGGGGTGGCGCTCCGCGTCCGTGAGGACGACGTTCTCCGTGCGCTCCCGGCCCACCAGGGCGGGTTCGACGGGCGTGCCCGTGCGGGAGGCCGGCATGTCGGAGGAGAGCGGCGGGACGGAGCCGCGGCTCTTCGCGCGGTGCGCGGTGTAGCCGTCGCGGCTGAGGTATCCGGCCACGATGACGCTCGTCCCGGCCCGTCGGCCGCCCACCAGGAACACGCAGTCGAGCGTGGCGGCCAGCAGCTTGGTGCCGCGCCGCTTGAGGTCGCGCGTGGTGACCTCGATGACGAGTTCGTCCGGGGCGTCACCGCGGGAGCGCAGTGCCGCGAGGTCGGTGAACTCCGTGGTCCAGTCGCTGATCAGGAAGGAGGTGTCGTACGTGACGTCCAGCCACTGGTGCGCCACGACGGTGACCGCCTGGCGGGCGGCCTCCAGGAGGAACAGCGGGTCGAGCAGGGCGGGCCGCTGGGTGTGGTCGTTGTAGTAGCCGTGGGCGCGGGGCGCCTGGACGGCGACGGCGTAGGCGTCCTCGCCGTGCCGTACGGCGTCGGTGACGAAGACCTCCATGACGGCCCGGCGGTGCACCAGGACGCGGTCCATAGGACGCTGGTAGGCGAGTTCGGCCGCGGCCGGGGCCGCTTCCGTCGGCTCCTGCTCAGCAAGGGTCATGCCCGGTTCCGTTTCGTCCGTGGGTCTGCTTTCGGCGGGCCCCCGAGAGGGCGTGTTTCAAGCCTCACAGCCGCCCCTGGGGTTTCGTCTGCGAATGACTGGGTAGTCGGCCGGGGCCTCACATGGGGTCGGCTTGAGAGCCGCTGGAGATTCACTGAAGGTCCGTCACCAAGCCTTCTGGGCATACGAGAAAGGCCGCCCCTGCCAGGGACGGCCTTTCTTCGTTCGGAGCTGTGAGGTTGTGGAGGCGGGCGGTCGGGGGATGCCGGAGGGCCTGATTCAGGCCGTTTCCACGGCGAGGACGACCTTGCCGCGCACATGCCCGGTTTGCACGAGCTCATGGGCGCGGGCCGCGTCGGCGAGCGGGAACTCGGCGCTCACATGGACCTTCACCTCGCCGCGGTCCGCCATCGCCACGAGTTCCGCAAGGTCGACCGGGTCGGGGCGGACGAACACATAGCGTCCGCCGAGTCCGGTCACGTCACCGGAGATGGAGGCGAGCCGTCCGCCCGCCCGCAGCAGCGCCGGCGAGCCGTGGAGGGTGTCCCCGCCCATCAGGTCGAAGACGGCGTCGACGCCCTCCGGGGCCAGCGCGCGCACCCGGCCGGCGAGCCCGGGGCCGTAGGTCACCGGCTCCGCGCCGAGCGACCGGAGGAAGTCGTGGTTGCGCTCGCTGGCCGTACCGATGACACGGGCGCCGAGGGCGCGGCCGATCTGGACGGCGAGCGATCCGACGCCGCCGGCCGCCGCGTGGACGAGCAGCACATCGCCCGCCCGGACGTCGAGATGGCGGCGGAGCGCCTGGTACGCGGTGAGGCCGGCGGCCGGCAGTCCGGCCGCCTCCCGCGGGTCGAGGGAGCGGGGCTTGTGTGCGAGGGTGCGTACGGGCGCGGCCACCAGCTCGCCGTAGGTGCCGCGCTGCATGTGGTCGGCGCGGACGTAGCCGACGACCTCGTCGCCGGGGGCGAACTCGGTGACGCCGAGGCCGGTCCGCACGACGACACCGGACAGGTCGCAGCCCATCACCATGGGGAAGTGGGACTCGAACCAGTCGTCGATGTACCCCTCGCGGATCTTCCAGTCGGCGGGGTTGACGCCCGCGTACCGCACCCGGACGAGCACGACGTCCGGGCCGAGACGCGGCTCGGGCAGGTCCATGAGCTGCAGGACCTCCGGGCCTCCGTAGCGCTGGATGGCGATGGCCTTCACGGGCGAACCCCCTGACGGGACGGTGGATGTACGGGCCTTCGGCGCCCTCCGCGGGGGAGGGACCACTGGCGGCCCCCGCCACTATAGGGCAGACTTAAGCCAGGGTTCTGCGACACCTATGGCAATTGACATACGTACGAGGGCTCAGCCAGAGTCGCGGTTATGCTCGTACTGTCCGCAGCCACCGGCAAGTTCGGAACCAACGTCCACATCGTCGCCGCCGGGCCGGGAAACCCCTGCCTCATCGTCGACCCCGGGCACGACTCCCGCGAGGCGGTCCTGCGGGCCGTCCGCGCCCATCGCCTCACACCCGAGGCGATCCTGATCACACACGGCCACATGGACCACACCTGGGACGCCGTGCCGCTCGCGCGGCACTACGGAGTCCCGGCCTGGATCCACCCGGCCGACCGCTACCAGCTCGGCGCCCCCGCCAAGGGGCTGCCCGACTCGTTCCCCCGCGAGCTGCTCGTCGGACACCCCGACCAGGAGCCCGACGAGGTGACCGAACTCCCCGAGCAGGGGGGCGAGCTGGCCTTCTCCACCGGCACCGTCACCGTGCTGCACACCCCCGGCCACACCAGTGGCTCGGTGATGTTCCGCTTCGAGGGCGGCGACGCTCCCCTCCTCGCCACCGGCGACACCCTGCTCGCGAACGGCCCGGGACGCGCGGACGCGCCGACCGCAAGCCCCGCGAGCATGGCGGACTCGCTCCGCAAGGTCTCCGGCCTCTGCCCGGCCGACACCCGGCTGCTCACCGGCCACGGCCCCACCACCTTCCTCGACCAGACGGGAATCCGATGACGAACACCGCCGCCCCCACGACCTCCGGCAGCCGCATGCGCACGGTCCGCTTCGACTCCTTCGGCGGCCCGTCCGTCCTCACCGTCGGCGAGGTCGTCACGCCCGAGCCCGAGGCCGGCCAGATCACCGTCGACGTCCGGTACGCGGGCGTGAACTTCGCCGAAGTGATGTTCCGCCGCGGCCAGTTCCCGGTCGGTCTGCCGCACTTCCCCGGCCTGGAGGCGGTCGGCACGGTCCGCGCCGTGGGCGAGGGCGTCAGCGGCTTCGAGCCGGGCGACCGGGTGGCCGCGCTCACCCTGGGCGGCGGCGGCAACGCCGAGGTGGTCGCCGTCGGCGCCGAGCACGCCGTCCGCCTCGACGGCGCACTCGCCGACCTGGACGGGGCCCTCGCGGCCGGCGCCCTGTGCAACGTCACCACCGCCTACGGCGTGCTCACCTCCGCCGGCCACCTCGCCGAGGGCGAGACCGTGGTCGTCCTCGCCGCGGCGGGCGGCGTCGGCACGGCGGCGGCGCAGCTCGCCCGCTCGCTCGGCGCGGGCACGGTCATCGGTGTGACGAGCTCGCCCGCCAAGGCGGAGTACGCGCGCGGATTCGGCTACGACGGCGTCGTGTCGTACGAGGAGCTGAAGCAGGAGGTCGAGGAGCGCACCGGCGGCAAGGGCGCGGACCTGGTCCTGGACTCCGTCGGCGGCGCGTTCCGGTCCTCCGTGACCGAGATCCTGGCCGCCTTCGGCCGGCACGTCATCTTCGGCAACGCGGCCGCCGAGGACGTGACCTTCGAGGGCAACCACCCCTGGTACACGAACAGTTCCCTGGCCGGCTACAACCTGGGCGGCGTCGCCGGGCGCGCGCCGGAGCTGCTCCGCGCCCACCTGGAGCACGCGCTGACCGAGGTCGCCAAGGGAAGCGTGCGCGTCGACGTGACCGTGCTGCCGCTGGCCGACGTGACCCGCGCCCACGAGCTGCTCGAGACGCGGGCCTCCACGGGCAAGTACGTCCTCGACGTGCGCTCCTGACCACGACACGACCAGTAGACGACAGACGGCCACAGCAGCCGGGAAGACGGGGGAAATCACATGGCGCGCGAGTCGGAGTCGGGGCTGCCCATCGAGCCGGTGTACGGGCCGGGGTCGCTGGAGGGCTGGGATCCGGCGGGAAAACTGGGTGAGCCGGGTGGGTATCCGTTCACCCGTGGTGTGTATCCGTCGATGTACACGGGCCGGCCGTGGACGATGCGCCAGTACGCCGGTTTCGG